>CAZJCV010000006.1:0-80643 GCA_964544535.1 uncultured Lachnospiraceae bacterium
ATAAAGTTAAAATGTTGACAGAACTAGCTCTAAAGTATAAAATTGATAATAAAGTTTATGACTTTAATTTGAAGAAGTATAAATAATGTTAATAAATTGATAAGAAGAAAAGGAGCTAATAAAAGTGAAGAACGATTCTTATAATGCATATCATGCAGCACAAACTCAGTTTGATAATGTTGCAGATCAACTTAATTTAGAACAATCTATTAGACAATTACTAAGACAGCCAAGCAGAGAGTACCATTTTACAATTCCAGTAAAGATGGATGATGGGACAACAAATATCTATAATGCCTATAGAGTTCAGCATAATGATGCTCGTGGTCCAGCTAAAGGAGGAATTCGTTTTCATCCTGATGAAACAGTTGATACAATTAAAGCTTTGTCCTTATGGATGACATGGAAAACAGCAGTAGTAGATATACCTCTAGGTGGTGGAAAGGGAGGAATAGTATGTGATCCTCGCGAGATGTCACAGGCGGAACAAGAAAGATTGTGTAGAGGATATGTTAGACAGATAGCAAAAAATATAGGTCCTGTTCAAGATGTACCAGCTCCTGATGTTATGTCAAATGCACAGCATATGCTTTGGATGATGGATGAATATGAAGCAATACATGGTGGTCTTTATCCTGGCGCAATTACTGGTAAACCAGTTGGAATGGGTGGTTCTCTTGGTAGAACAGAAGCTACTGGCTATGGAGTTATATATTGCTTAAGAGAAGCACTTAAAAAACTTAATATTGATATTAAAACTACATCTGTAAGTATTCAAGGATTTGGCAATGTTGCAGAACATGCAGCAAGACTTTACAGTCAATTAGGAGGTAAGGTTGTGGCTATATCCTGTTGGGATAATACAGATAAAAAATCATATACATATCAAAACCTTGATGGAATTGATATTGACAAGATGGCAGGAATTAAAGATTCATATGGAACGATTGATCAAGATAAGGCTCTTGCTCTTGGGTGTAAACGGCTAGATGGTGATGCTTGGCTTTCACAAGATGTTGATATACTAATACCAGCAGCTCTTGAAAATCAAATCAACCCGGATAATTTTGCACAGATTAGTCCTCAAGTTAAGGTCTTATGTGAGGCAGCTAATGGTCCTACAACTCCAGAGACAGATCCACTTATTAAAGAAAGAGGAATCTATCTAATTCCGGACTTCTTATGTAATGCAGGTGGAGTAACTTGTAGTTATTTTGAGCAAGTTCAGTGTAATCAAAACTATTTCTGGCCTAAGGAAGAAGTTTTAGAGAAACTTGATTTTAAGATGACTACTGCTTTTCATGGAGTTCATGATCTTGCAGAGGAGAATGCCTTATATATGAGAGATGCTGCTTATGTAATTGCTATAAAGCGTGTTGCTGAGGCAGTTAAACTTCGCGGTTGGGTATAGTGTATAGTGTGATATAGTGTGTCAGGGGTTCGTGTGTTAAATAAAGGTCCCCCTGACACATACTTATCTAAAATCCCTTTTATCTATAACCTTCGTAACAACTAAGAGCACTATATACATTAAACAAAGAATAGAACAAAACAAAAGAATTAATATTATTCCATTATAAGTTCTTTTAAAATAATTATATATACTTCTCGCTATGTAGCCAGATATTAAAACTATTAATCCTGGTTTGGCAATTATATTTAATGAATTAAGATTTGCGTTTGTGTATTTATATATAATTAAGAACTCAAATATTGTCGTAAAAAGAAGACTAATTAGCAGGGCAAAAAAATAAGCAGAGATACCTTTTATAGGAGTTAGCAAGAGTATTATTAATATTCTTATAGATAAACCAGCGACGGAGCTAAAAAATGATATATGCACTTTGTCTAAGCCATTTAAGATACTATTAAATGTTGTACTTATATATAAAAAGGAACAAAGCCAGGCAAATGTTGTCAAATATTTGCCAGCCAAATCATTATTATATATAAGAAGTCCAAGCTCCTGGCCAAAGGCAAGGAAAATACCAGTGCTTAGAATGCCAATAAGAAGACTATACTTTATAGATAAATTAGTGGATCTTTTAATGCTAGTTTTATTGTTTGTAGCAGCGGCTTCTGAAATAGTCGGTAGTAGCAAAACAGATAAAGAATTTGTTATTGTGGATGGAAACATTATAAAAGGTTTTACCATTACATTTATTATGCCATAGATACTTAAAGCCTCTGTATTGCTTAGGCCATATCTTCTGAGCATACTAGGGATGATTACAGCTTCCACGCTTATCAAAAGGCTAATTATCAAGCGATTTGAGGTTAAAGGAACACTCATTTTTAATATGGATTTTGACATACTTTTTGTTTTGTCGGCTTTAATAGTGCTACGTTTTGCATTGTTAGATATTCGTCTTGTGTCATATGTGGTTTTATAAGAGATAATATTAAAAATGGTAGAAGATATCTCTCCTATAACCAAACCAGCGATTGCTAATTCTGTTGTTAATTTCAAATTTCCATTTCCAAAAAATACTGCTGCAGCATATACTATAGAAATACGAACTATTTGTTCAAGTAATTGACTTGTTGCAGGTATAGCAGATTTAGTCAACCCATAATAATATCCATTAATACAGGCGGTTGTTCCGCAAAAAGGGAAAACTATAGTCAATATTTTCAGGGAAGAAGCGAGTCTAGGCTCATGGATAATGTTGCATGCTATATAATCAGCATTAAAATAAACTATCAAACTCAATATGATTGCTGAACTTATTGATAGAAAAAGACCTATAAATAAAACTTTAGGAACATTTTTATAGTTTTTTTTTGCCAACTGTGCAGCAACGAATCTAGATATTGTGGTTTGAATACCAGTACCATATATATTATAACAAATACTATATACAGGGAAGATTAATTGATATACCCCAAGCATTTCAGTGCCTAATATATTTGATAAAAATATTTTATAAAAGAAACCAAGTAGACGTGTAATTACACCTACAATGGTTAAAATGGCAGTGCCTTTTAATAAGGTTGATTTGCTCATAAAGACTCCTCAACTAGTATTATTAGAATATATTCAAGAAATAATAAAGAATAACTAAAAAACAACTTGACAAAATAAAAGTGAAGTGTTAATATCAATTATAGCAATCCCCAGTGAATTACTGGGAAATGATTTAGTGGGAATAAGAGGTGTTTTTAGTGAAGTTATCAACAAAGGGAAGATATGGCCTTAGAGCAATTTTAGACTTAGCATTGAATGCTAAAGGTGAAGTGGTTCCTTTAAGTGAAATAGCAATTAGACAAAATATTTCTATGAGTTATTTAGAGCAATTAATATCGAAACTAAGAAAAGCAGGTATAGTAACAAGTATACGTGGAGCTCAAGGTGGCTATAAACTAGCAAGAGATCCAAAAACCTTATCAGTAGGAGAAATACTTCGTACACTTGAAGGGGATTTAGATCCTGTAAAGTGCTCTGAAATAACAGGTGAAGGAGATAGCTGTAGTGCTTCGGATAATTGTGTAACTAAGCATGTATGGAAGCGTATCTCTGAAAGTATTAATAGTGCTGTAGATACATTAATGCTTTCTGATTTAATTGAAGAAGGCAGGAAGGTTAACTCGGATATATATGATGATGAAAGTCTTATAGAAAAACCTATATGTAGATAAAAATAGCTAGTAAGAAGTTTAAATTATAAATTAATAGGAGATGACATACATGGATAAGAGAATATATATGGATAATGCAGCTACGACAAGAACAAGACCTGAAGTTGTAGAGGCTATGTTACCATATTTTACAGAACTTTATGGCAATCCATCAAGTGTATATGACTTGGCTTCTGAGAGCAAAAAAGCAATAGATGAAGCTAGGCAGCTTATAGCAGACAGTCTTAATGTTAGAACTCAAGATGTTTATTTTACCGGAAGTGGTTCTGAAGCTGATAATTGGGCAATTAAAGAAACTGCGCAAGCCTATAAAGAAAAAGGAAACCATATAATAACTTCGAAGATAGAACATCATGCAGTTCTTCATACATGTGAGTGGTTAGAAAAGAATGGTTTTGAGGTAACTTACCTTGACGTTGACGAGTATGGTGTTGTTAACTTAGAACAATTAAAAAGAGCAATACGTCCAACTACTATTTTGATTTCTGTAATGTATGCTAATAATGAAATAGGGACAATACAACCAATAAAAGAAATAGGAGAAATTGCAAAAGAAAATAATATCATTTTTCACACAGATGCAGTTCAAGCCTATTGTCAAATTCCTATAGATCCAGAGGAACTGGGCATTGATTTGTTAAGTGCAAGTGCTCATAAGATAAATGGACCAAAAGGTGTTGGTTTTTTATATATAAGAAAGGGATTAAGATTAAGATCATTAATCCATGGAGGAGCGCAAGAAAGACAGCGTAGGGCAGGTACAGAAAATGTACCAGGAATTGTAGGCTTTGCTAAGGCGGTAGAAATTGCTTTGGCTACTATGGAAGAACGTACAAGTAGGGAAATTGAACTTAGAGATTATCTAATCAAAAAGGCTATAAAAGAAGTTCCTTACACTAGACTTAATGGACACAGAACAAAACGTTTACCTAATAATATAAACTTAGGCTTTCAATTTATAGAAGGAGAATCTTTGCTCATTATGCTAGATATGCAAGGAATTGCAGGCTCAAGTGGTTCTGCATGTACTTCGGGAAGTCTAGATCCATCCCATGTCTTGTTGGCTATTGGACTTCCACATGAGATAGCCCATGGTTCACTAAGATTAACATTAAGTTATGAAAACACTAAAGAAGAAATAGATTATGTAGTTGAGAAAATAGTTGAAATAGTTGCAAAACTACGTTCAATGTCTCCCCTATATGAAGATTTTATAAAGAAAAACAATATTAAAATTACAAGGTAATTAAATTTTGGCCGAACAATTTTCCAAAGACGATTTATTATAAATAGGAGGGAATAAAATGTATACAGAAAAGGTTATGGAGCATTTTGCAAACCCCCGCAACATGGGGGAAATAGAAGATGCAAGTGGAGTAGGAACAGTAGGAAACGCAAAGTGTGGCGATATTATGCGTATGTATCTTGATATAGATGATAATGGAATAATTAATGATGTTAAGTTTAAAACTTTTGGTTGTGGTGCAGCAGTTGCGACTAGCAGTATTGCTACAGACTTGGTAAAAGGAAAAACTATAGAAGAAGCACTGAAAGTTACAAACAAATTAGTTGTAGAAGAACTAGGAGGTCTGCCAAAACAAAAGGTACATTGTTCAATATTAGCAGAAGAGGCAATCCATGCAGCTTTGTGGGATTATGCAGAGAAAAAGAATATAAAAATAGAAGGTTTAAAAAAGCCAAAGTCAGATATTCATGAAGAAGAGGAAGAGATAGTTTATTAATAGATTATAAAATACTAATAGGAGGTGGCAGATTGAGTAAAGAAAAAGTAGTTGTAGGCATGTCTGGAGGTGTAGACTCTTCAGTGGCAGCCTACTTACTTTTAAAGGCTGGATATGATGTCATAGGAGTAACCATGCAAATATGGCAAGACGAGGACATAGAAGTTCAATCAGCCAATTCGGGTTGTTGCGGACTAAGTGCCGTAGATGATGCAAGAAGAGTTGCAAACAAATTGGGCATTTCATATTATGTAATGAATTTCAAAGAAGAATTTACGAACTCTGTTATTGATTATTTTGTAGAAGAATATCAAAATGGTTATACTCCAAATCCATGTATTGCATGCAATAGATATGTCAAATGGGAATCCTTATTAGACAGATCCTTAAGTATTGGTGCAAAGTATATTGCTACAGGGCATTATGCGAAGATTACAAAGCTAGAAAATGGCAGATATACATTACAAGAATCAGTTACGGCTGACAAGGATCAGACTTATGCTTTATATAATTTAACCCAGGACCAACTAGCCCATACACTTATGCCAGTTGGAGAATATACAAAAGATGAGATAAGAAAGATTGCAAAAGAAATAGACCTAAGAACTCATAATAAACCAGACAGCCAGGAAATTTGTTTTATTCCTGATAACAATTATGCTAAGTTTATAAGTGAATATACTAAAAAGGAGCAAGAGGAAGGTAATTTTATAAATTCTGATGGTCAAGTAATAGGAAGACATAAGGGAATAATCAACTATACAATTGGACAAAGAAGAGGTCTAAATCTGAGTATGGGACATCCTGTATTTGTACTTGCTATAAGACCAGAAACTAACGAAGTAGTTATTGGTAATTCAGACGAGGTTTATAGTGATAAGCTATATGCGAATGATTTAAACTTTATGTCAATTCCAGACTTAGAAGGTGACATGAAAGTAACTGGTAAAATCCGTTATAGTCACAAGGGTTCAACATGTACGATTCGTAAAGTTGCAGATGATAAAATCGAATGTATTTTTGATGAACCACAACGCGCCATAACTCCGGGCCAAGCCATAGTTTTCTATGACAAGGATATCGTAGTTGGCGGTGGAACAATAATGAGATAGAAGATGTAAGTGCCAAGGAAAGCACTGAAACTGGTGTCTAGCGTGCCAGCATGATTCGTTTTTTCGGTCTCTGGAATTTTCACTGATATGTACACCACCATCAAACATAATAGCGCGGAAAAACCGTACCCTTATGTTTACTTGGTGTTTATATCTTTAATATTTGTACTGGCAACTACAGAATTGTAGGTTTGGTAAGTGACAAAGCCAGGTTTTGCACCTTTGGGTTTATTAAGGTGCCTTTTTTGTGTGTAGTCAATTTCTACTTTACCACTGTCACGACCTTTTGAGTAGTAAGCAGCAAGTCTTGCAGCCTCATCTTGAGTTGTTTTAGTTAGTTTCTTTCTGGCTGACTTTACAATTACATGGGAGCCAGCTATACCCTTAGCATGAAACCACCAATCATCGTTAGATGCAAACTTAAAAGTCAACTCATCATTTTGATAATTGTTTTTCCCTACATACATATGAAATCCATCTGAAGAAATATAATGATATGGTTTGCTTTTAGCATTTTTATTCTTCTTTTTATTTTTATTGGCTTGACTTCTTCTTTTTACATATCCAAAATCCATTAGTTCTTCTTTTATTTCAGCAAGATCTGACTCACTATCAGCAATCTCTAAGTAAGTTTGTATGGAATCTAGATGCTTTAATTCGTTTTTGCTGTCTCTAATTTGTAGGGTTAAAGCCTCAAAAGTTCTCTTTAATTTGTTGTATTTTTTAAAGTATTTTTGGGCATTTTCCACCATAGATAAGTTTGGATCAAGAGGGATTTCTATTTCATTTCCATCATAATAATTGATAGCTGTAAACTTCTTCTTTTTTGGATCTATATTATATCCATAGGTGTTGATTAGCTCGCCATATATACGGAATTTTTCTTTTTTGTCTGTGTCTTTATATTGTTTTCTTTGTAAATCTAGTTTTTTTGAAGTGCGCTCTATAGCATTTGAAACAATTTTTCTTAGGTTGGCTGACTTTTGCTTTATTGTATTGGTTTTTATGCTTGACCCATAGTATGATTCTAGAACTTCTGAAATAGAAGAATACTTTTTGATTTCATGGTTTTCATATATGCTAAGTAAAAAGCAAGAAAACTCAACTACCTTATCATCCTTATAAATTATATTAGGTTCATAATCCTCATTACTTACCCGACTAATAAGATTTTTAAGATTATCAAAAAGAGTTTGTTTTTCTTCTGTTGATAATTCGCGAGCTGGCAAGTTAGGATCTACAGATGAAAGATTACATAATTCGTTAGCCATAAGTGGGCTAAAGCCTGTGACAGAAGTATAGATTGCCTTAAATAATGCAAGGGGTTTATTAAGGACACCTTCACAAAAGACATCATAGTCTAATAAAAATGGACTAATTTTTTCAAGTTGCCCTGGTTGAAAGTATTGCCTTCCTGGCAAGACCTCCCTTATAGAACTAACAGCATGAGAGACTCTTTTAATACTATCTATAATCATATCTTCTTCATTACAAAAAATAATATTACTGTGTCTGCCCATAAGTTCAATTATTAAAAATTTAAAGCTTAAGTCACCAAGCTCATCAAAATGTTCAATTTTGATTCTAATTATTCTCTCTAGATCCTCTTGAATAACACTTATAATGCGGGCATTATTTATATGCTTTCGCAACAACATACAAAACGCTGGTGGAATCTTAGGATTTTGTTTGTTTGTATTTGTTAAAGATAGCAAAGGTAAAGAGGGGTTTGCAGACATAAATAATTTGTAAGTATTTCTATTGTTATTTATGGAAATCATAAGTTCGTTTTTTTCAGGTTGGTGAATCTTAGATATTCTGCCATTTGCCAATTTATCATTTAATTCTTTTGTAAGGTTTGATATCACAAAACCATCTAAAGCCATAGTGTTTCTCCTTTATAAAACTTTTCCTTAGCCAATGTTGACTTGTGGGTTGATTTACATTATAATTAATTGATGTAGATTTATCAACAGCTTTCTATAAAAAAAGAATAGGAATAGGCTATCATGATAAAGAGTATGACAGGATTTGGAAGATGCGAAAAGTCTAATGAAGAAGTTAAAGTACTTGTAGAGATGAAGTCAGTTAATCATAGATATTGCGAGATCAATATTAGACTACCTAAGATTTTTTTGCATTTTGAGCCAAAAATCAAGAATTTAATCAAACATGAAGTTATAAGAGGAAAAGTAGATGTATTTATAAACTTTTCAGATTACACCTCTAAAAATGTAAGTGTTAAGTATAATGATAATCTAGCACAGGAATATATGGACGTTTTTGAGAGAATTAAAGAAAGGTTTCATATAGAGAATGATGTTGGAGTTTCATCTTTAACGAGTTTTCCGGAGGTAATAACTTTAGAAGAAAAAACTTTAGAAGATAATGAAATATGGGATATGATTGAAGAGGTTGTCGCTACTGCGACAAAGGAACTAATAGAAAGCAAGTTAAGAGAAGGTGAAAACCTACAAAAAGATATCCTTTTTAAATTAGAAGAAATATCTAATTATTTATCATTTATAGAGGATAAAGCACCTCAAATTGTTGAAGATTATTATAATAGATTAAGAGAAAAGGTTGCTGATCTTTTAGGAGATACACAGATAGAAGAGAGTATAATAGCTACTGAAGTTGCCACATTAGCAGATAAGGTATGTGTTGATGAAGAGATTGTAAGATTGAAGAGTCATATATTAAATATGAAAGATACTATTGATGAAGAAGATGGAATAGGTAGAAAGCTTGACTTTATTGCTCAAGAGATGAATAGAGAAGCCAATACAATTCTTTCTAAGGTAAATGACTTGGAAGTAGCCAATGTTGCAATTAACCTTAAGACAGAAGTGGAAAAAGTTCGCGAACAAATTCAAAACATTGAATAAATTAAAATATTAATCTATATTAAAAGTTAATTGTAGAATAAAATACGAAAAGAGGTAGTAAATTGACCCGTCTTATAAATGTTGGATATGGTAATGTGGTTAATTCCAATAGAATTTTAGGAGTTATTAGTCCTAGTGCTGCACCAATAAAGAGAATGGTGCAAAATGCCAAAGACACAGGAACAGCAATAGATGCCACTTGTGGCAGAAAGACAAAGGCTGTCATTGTAATGGATACTGGATATTTGTTTTTATCGGCATTACTTCCAGAAACAATCCTACATAGGGTCAATACATTTGATGACCCAGATACAAACATCAACTCAAAATAATTTTGTGTTTTTTAGAAAGGAGTTCTTATATGTTACGTCCATCCTATACAGATTTAATGCAAATTGTTAATAGTGAGACAGGTGCAGGTGAAGACCCTGTAGTTACAAGTCGTTACTCCATCGTTCATGCAACTGCAAAAAGAGCAAGACAAATAATAAACGGAGCACAACCACTTGTAGAATCAGAACTATTGGATTCTAATAAAGCTCTATCTACAGCAGTAGAAGAATTTAGCAAGAAGAATGTTAAGATAATACATGATGAGGAAAATTAATTAAATCAAGTAAGTGAAAAAGCTGTTGCAGTTCTATATAAATTTTTATTTTACCTATAGATGTTATTATAAAGGTGAAGATTAATTTGTTTGCTTGCAGCAGCTTTTTAATCAATATAAAATACAAGTTTTTAACTTGGAAAGGCATACTAATACAATGGATAATGACTATAATCAATTACAAAAGGATATAAAACTAGAAAATGATACAAACAATAAAAATGCTGATGATAGCTTTAATGTTTTTAAAGAAATTCTAGAAATGGGCATATATTTTATTGTAATAGTTGTTATATTTTTGTTGTTTCAACGTTTTGTAGGACAACATATAGAAGTAAATGGTTCGTCTATGGAGAACACCTTATCAAATAAAGATCATTTAATGCTAGAGAAGGTTTCTTATCACTTTAGAGAACCAAAAAGATTTGAAATTGTAGTATTTCGTCCTTATGAAACAAAAGAAGAGAAAGATACATACTATATTAAAAGAGTTCTTGGTATGCCAGGAGAAAGAATTCAAATAATTGATGGGCAGATTTATATTAATGGTGAAGCTTTGCAAGAAGATTACGGTACGGAGGCAATTGATGACTTTAGGTCAGGTATAGCTAAAGAAGAGATTCTTTTAGAGAAAGATGAATACTTTCTTATAGGAGATAACCGTAACAACAGCACCGATAGTAGAAATGAATCTATTGGGCCAGTAAAAAGAGATACTATTATAGGTCGTGCATGGTTTAGAATCTGGCCTCTAAGTAAAATTGAAATATTAGATCACTAATAAGTTGTTTTGGGATCTAAGGAGATGGAATTCAAATGAATATAAATCATATAGAAAATGAAGTTGAAGATGATAATCTTGAGCCAAAAGAAAAAAAAACTAAAGTTAATAATGTCTCGGGAACTCCTTTGCTAATTCTTGAAACACTAATTTATGTCATTATAATATTGATAGCGACAAAACTTATAACTAGCCACATTATACAACGTAATATAGTAGATGGGTTATCAATGGATGACACACTAATCGATGGTGAAAGCCTAATTGTAGAAAAGATTAGCTATCGTTTTAACAAGTTGAATCGTTTTGATATTATAGCCTTTTATCCCAATGGCAAAGATAATAAAGAATATTATATTAAACGAATAATAGGACTGCCAGGTGAACATGTACAAATGTCTGCTGATAATATATATATTAATGGAGAAGTAATAGAAGAAGATTACGGAAGTACAAGCGATAATGGATACTTAGGTCTTGCGGCAGAAGGTATAGAGTTAAAAGAAGACGAATACTTTGTATTAGGAGATAATAGGCAAGTAAGCCTTGATAGTAGGTACGAGGAGGTCGGAGTAATTGAATCTGGTGAAATAGAAGGAAGAGCAATTTTTCGAATATGGCCACTCAACAGATTTGGCATAATAGATTAAAATAGATTAGGCTTTAATTATGGAGGAATAACTTATGAAACTATCACAATTATTAGAAAACACTGAATTTATCTGTGAGCAGGGTGATATTGATGTTGAAATAGAAAGTCTTGTTTATGATTCTAGGAAGGTTACAAAAAATTCCGTATTTGTTTGTATTTCAGGAATGATTCGTGATGGGCATTCTTTTGCAAATATGGCTGCTTTGAATGGAGCAGTGGCGATAATAACTGAAAAAGAAATAGAACCAATTAATAATGTTAATATTATAAGAGTAAATGACACAAGATTAGCACTAGCTAATATGTCTGCTATATATTTTGATCATCCAGCTAGAAAGTTAACTACAATAGGTATAACAGGAACAAAAGGAAAAACAACTACATCTTATATGGTTAAATCTATTTTAGAAGATGCTGGTATAAAAACAGGAATTATTGGAACTATTGAAACAGTTATAGGTGATGAAGTTATTTCTTCAAACAATACTACGCCTGAATCTTATGTAATTCAAGAATATTTTAGCAAGATGATTGATGAAGGCTGTAAATGCGTTGTAATGGAAGTTTCTTCCCAAGGACTGATGATGAAGAGGGTGGAAGGGTTTACCTTTGACTATGGTGTGTTTACTAATATTGAACCGGACCACATAGGTCCTACAGAGCATAAAGATTTTGATGATTACCTTAAGGCAAAGAGTAAGCTTTTCAAAAAGTGTAAAACGGGAATAGTTAATATGGATGATTCACATATTAAACAAGTTCTAGAAGGGCACACTTGTAAGATTGAGACATTTGCGATTAAAGAAGATGCAGACCTAAAAGTTACTAATCTGGACTTACATATAAATGATGGACTATTAGGAATTGATTTCAAATTAACAGGCTTAGAAGAAGGCAGATTCCATCTTAATATTCCGGGAAGATTTAGTGCCTATAATGCTTTAACAGCAATTGCTATATGTAGACATTTTGATATTCCGCAAGAGATTATAAAAAAGAGTCTTGAAAAAATTAAGATTAAAGGAAGACTAGAATCGGTCAATATTTCCAAGAACTTCACATTAATTATTGATTATGCTCATAATGCTATGAGTCTAGAAACTCTTCTTACAACCTTAAAAGAATACAAACCAAAAAGGCTTGTATGTTTATTTGGATGTGGAGGTAATCGTTCAAAGTTAAGAAGGTATGAAATGGGAGAGATTTCTTCTAGAATTGCAGATTTAACTATTGTTACTTCGGACAATCCCAGGTTTGAAAAACCAAAAGATATTATTGAAGATATATTAATAGGTGTAAAAAAAGGAGAGGGAGACTATATAACAATAGTAGACCGTGAAGAAGCTATAAGATATAGTATTGAGAATGCTAGAGAAGGTGATCTAATAGTATTAGCAGGAAAAGGTCATGAAAGTTACCAAGAGATCGAAGGCATTAAGTATCAGATGGATGAAAGAACCTTAATTAGCAAAATTCTTCAAAACTTGACGGAAGAGGGAATAAAAATAATTTAGATGTATTTGAATCTGAGGTAAAAGTATATGGAAATAATGAATGTAAAACAAGTAGCAAAAGCAGTAAATGGAACTATAATACATGGTAGTACTGATGTATATATATCATCTGTAAGTACAAACTCCAAGGAGCTAGAAAATGGAGCCTTATTTGTACCTATAGTAGGTGAAGTACATGATGCTCATGATTTTATTGAGGATGCATATAAGCATGGTGCTGTGGCTTGTTTTACATCAAAAGATGAAGTCTATTACAAAGGTATAGTTTGTATTAAGGTAGAAGACACCCTTAGGGCGCTACAAGATTTAGCTAGTTATTATAGGAATCAATTTGATGTTTCTCTTATCGGTATCACAGGCAGTGTAGGAAAAACAACCACAAAAGAAATGGTTAGTGCAGCACTTGCAACAAGGTATAAGGTTCTTAAAACTACTGGTAATATGAATTCTCAAGTGGGACTTCCTTTAATGATGTTTCGAATTGAAAAAGACCATGATATTGCTGTAATTGAAATGGGTATTAGTCAAGAAAATGAAATGCAAAGATTATCATCTGTTGCTAGACCAGACCTATCAGTTCTAACTAATATTGGTGTGTCTCATATAGAGCAACTAAAAACAAAAGAAAATATCAGAAAAGAAAAATTGTGTATAATAAATAATTCTAAAGAAGATTCTTATCTTTTTATTAACGCTGATGATCCTTTGTTAAGAGACATAAAGGACAATAAATATTCACAAAAATCTGCTAACATATACTTATATGAGAAAACCCAATCTAAAATGAAAACAACTAAAGTAATTACTTTTGGAATAAAGGGTAATTTTGATTATAGAGCAAAAAATATCAGATTCTTAAATGGCAAGACTCACTTTACTTTAATAAGCTCTCTAGAGCATACAGAAGAAGAAATAGTATTAAATACTTTGGGAGAACACAATGTTACTAATGCACTTTGCGCATTAGCTGTAGCCAACTATTATAATATACCTGCTTCTATTGCAAAAAAGGGATTAGAGGAATATAGACCTATAGCCATGAGAGGCGAGATAAAAAAAGTAAATGGCATTACTATTATTGATGATACATATAATGCAAGTCCTGATTCCATGAAAAGTGGAATTGATGTGTTACTTTCTTTAAAGGGTGTAAAACATAGAATAGCTGTTTTGGCTGATGTATTAGAACTTGGTTCTATATCACAGAAGTGTCATAAAGAAGTGGGCATCTATATTTCAGATAAAAATATTGATGAACTTATTACAATAGGCAGCCAAGCACAGTTTATTGCTCAAGGAGTTTCTAATAATAATAAAAATATTATTATTAATTCATTTAAAAATAATGATGAGGTAATTAGATATTTAAAAGAAACTATTAAAACAGGAGATGCCCTGTTAGTTAAGGGTTCTCGAGGTATGAAAACAGAAGAGGTTGTTAATGCGTTTTTATAAGAAAGGTGATTGATGTGGTAAAGCGTGATTTATATGCGGATGTTATTATTGATATATCCCATGAAAGTTTAGACAAAACATATCAATACCTTATACCAAAGGATTTAGAGGAAAAGATAGTAATTGGTTCAATGGTAGAGGTTCCTTTTGGAAGAGGAAACAGACTTATTAATGGTTATGTAATTGGAATGACATATCAAGCAAAATGGCCAACAGACAAAATTAAAGCCATTAAAACCCTGGTATCAGATGCACTTGTTATTGAAGGACATCTTATACAGTTGGCTTATTGGATAAAGATAAACTTTGGCTCAACTATGAATGATGCACTAAAGACAGTAATTCCAGTAAAGAAGAAAGTAGAAGCTAAAACAAAAAGGACAGTTCGCTTACTCCTGCCTCAAGAAGAAGCCAAGGAATATATAGAACTATGCAAAGAAAAGAAACATGTTGCTAAAGTACGGTTACTAGAAGCATTAATAAAGCCTAAGCAATTAGATTATAATTATGTTAGAAAAGAGTTTAAAATACATCCTTCTACTTTTAATAGCTTATCAAAAGAAAAGGTTATAGACATAGATGAGAAAACTATATATAGAACACCTGCAATATATAATCAGCCACATAATAGTGATTTTGCTCTTACCGATAGGCAATTATTTATTGTAAATGACTTTGTATCTGACTATAAGAAGAAAAAACGTGGGACTTATTTAATACATGGCGTAACGGGTAGTGGAAAGACAGAAGTTTATATAGAAATTATTTCAAATATTATAAAAGAAGGCAAGCAAGTTATTGTACTTATTCCAGAGATAGCACTTACATATCAAACTGTTTCTCGTTTCTATAAATATTTTGGTGATAGGGTTTCTATTATGAATTCAAGGCTATCTAAAGGGGAAAGATATGACCAGTATCTAAGAATTAAAAACGGCGAAGTTGATATTGTTATAGGACCAAGGTCGGCCTTATTTGCACCATTTAACAACTTGGGACTTATTATTATAGATGAGGAACATGAAGATAGTTATAAAAGTGAAACATCACCTAAATATCATGCAAGAGAAGTTGCCATAAAAAGAGCGAGCCTTACGGACTCAAGTGTTATTCTAGCTTCTGCAACTCCATCTATTAATTCATACAAGAATGCATTAGATGGAAATTATAAGTTATATAACTTGCCAGATAGGGTGGGAGGCGGAAGGCTTCCAAATGTTAGTGTTGTAGATCTAAGAGAGGAATTAAAAGAAAAAAACACATCCATATTTAGTAGACAACTTGCTCTTTTAATCAAGGAGCGTTTAGAAAACAAAGAACAAATAATTTTATTTATAAATAGAAGAGGCTATGCAGGATTTATATCTTGTAGAAGTTGTGGACACGTTATGAAATGTCCTCATTGCGACATTTCGCTTACATCTCATAATAATGCAAAGCTCATATGTCATTATTGTGGATATGAAGAAAAAACACCCAAATTGTGTCCTAACTGTGGTTCAAGATATATAGCAGCGTTTGGCACAGGAACACAAAAAATAGAAACTTATGTGAATAAAGCTTTTCCAAGTGCTAGGGTTTTGAGAATGGATGCGGATACTACTAGAAAGAAAAATTCTCATCAGGAAATCCTATCAAAATTTGCAAAAGGTCAGGCAGACATATTAATTGGTACCCAGATGATTATAAAGGGACATGACTTTCCTAATGTCACTCTTGTAGGGATTTTGGCAGCAGACCTGTCCTTATATGCAGGAAATTATATGGCAGCAGAAAAGACCTTTCAATTATTGGTTCAAGCCTCAGGCAGGGCTGGAAGAGGAAACTTGCCTGGTGAAGTGGTCATACAAACTTATAATCCTGACCACTATAGCATTGTAGAAGCGAGCAAATCCAGCTATATAGACTTTTATAATAAAGAAATTGAATATAGGAGCTTACTTGCATATCCTCCTATATCCAACATTTTGGCAATTTTAATATTATCAGAAGAAGAAGAAAAAGCATATAAAGCGTCAAAACTTATTGTAGGTGCCACTCAGGAATGGGAAGAAAAGAATAATGTTAATAGTGAGTCACATATTATTGGTCCTGCACCAGCCAAGCTAGCAAAAGCTAAAGATTTCTATAGATTTATAATATATGTAAAACAAGAAAACTATAAACAGTTGATACTACTAAAAGATTATCTAGAAGGATATATAAATTTTTCTGAACATACAAAAGCTTGTAATATATCCTTTGATTTTAACCCCATAAATAGTTATTAAAATATAATTTTAAATTTTGTTTTGGAAGGAATGATTATTATGGCAATTAGGAATATTAGAGTTATTGGAGACGAGATTCTAGAAAAAAAATCTAGGACAATTGAAAAATTAACATCTAGGGATAAAGTTTTGATTGAAGATATGCTTGATACCATGTATCAGGCGGAGGGTGTAGGACTTGCAGCTCCCCAAGTTGGAGTATTAAAAAGAATAGTTGTTATTGATGTTTCACCAGAAAGAGATGCTCCTTTTGTTCTAATTAATCCAGAGCTTACTGAAGTTGATGGAGAACAAATAGGACTAGAAGGATGCTTAAGTGTCCCAGGCAAAACAGGTGAAGTAAAAAGACCAAACCATGTTAAGGTAAAAGCTTATAATGAAAATATGGAGGAAGTAACAATAGAAGGTGAAGAACTTCTAGCTCGTGCCTTATGTCATGAAATTGATCATTTGAACGGAGAACTCTATGTAGATAAGGTGATTGGAGAACTACAGGATGTTGAGCCTATAGAAGATCAGGAGGAATTATAGATGAACATTATTTTCATGGGAACACCAGACTTAGCTAGAACAGTTTTTGAAAGCTTACTAGATTCTAAGCATAATATTATTGCGGCTGTAACTCAACCAGACAGACCCAAAGGTAGAGGGAAGAAACTTGTATATAGTCCAGTAAAAGAATTAGCCATAAGTCACAAAATACCAGTTCTGCAACCTATAAGAGCTAGGGATAAAGACTTTATTGAAGAACTTAAGAGCTATAGCCCGGATATTATTGTAGTAGCAGCATTTGGGCAAATTTTACCAAAAGAAATTTTAGACTTACCAAAATACGGTTGTATTAATGTTCATACTTCTCTTTTACCTAGGTATAGGGGAGCTTCACCAATTCAGTGGGCAATTATAAATGGTGATAAAAAAACAGGTGTTACAATTATGCACATGGATATCGGCTTAGATACAGGGGATATTATATTACAAAAAGAAGTTATTATTGACAAGAAAGAAACTGCCCAAACTCTCCATGATAAACTGGCTGTTTGCGGAGGCAAGTTAGTATTAGAAGCAATAGACTTACTTGAGCTAGGAAAGGCTAGTAGAGTCAAACAAGATGATACAAAGGCGACCCATGTAAAAACACTTAATAAAACTATAGGTGAAATTGATTTCACCATGACTGCCGTGGAGATAGAAAGAAGAATTAGAGGGCTAAATCCTTGGCCTAGTGCATATACATTTTTAAATGGACAAAGTCTAAAGATCTGGCAAGCTGATGTATTTGAAGAGTTTCAAAAGAACGATGCAAAACCAGGAGAAGTAGTTCAGATACTTAGTGATAGAATTATTGTAAAGACAGGTAAGGGCTACTTGAAAGTACTGGAAATACAAATGGCAGGGAAAAAAAGAATGCAAGTTTCTCAGTTTTTAAGAGGTAACTCTATTGAACTTGGAACTGTTTTAGGAAACAGACAATAATTGTTACTACAATATGATTTTATAATTATACTATTAGATGTTTTTTTAGAAAGGGGAATGTTATGTCTTATTATATGTTTTATGATTCAACTTATTTATTAGTTATTATTGGTGTTATTATAACATTGATAGCTTCAGCAAGGGTAAAAAGTACTTTTAAAAAGTATTCTAGGATAGGAAGTTCATCTGGAGAAACAGGGGCTTCTGTAGCTGCAAAGATACTAGAAAGAGAAGGAATATACGATGTAAGAATCGAACAAGTTAATGGTGAATTAACTGATCATTATGATCCTAAAAATAAGGTTTTGAGATTATCAGAATCTGTATATGGAAGTTCTTCAGTTGCAGCACTTGGAGTAGCAGCTCATGAATGTGGTCATGCAATGCAGCATAACAGGGGTTATGCTCCTCTTAAAGTAAGAACGGCTATAGTTCCAGTTGTTAATATTGGAAGTCAAATATCATGGCCAGTAATTATAGTAGGAGTCCTGCTTGGATTTAATCAGACATTGATTTCTATAGGAATACTTTTGTTTTCTCTTGGTGTTTTATTTCAGTTAGTAACACTACCTGTTGAGTTCAATGCATCTAACAATGCATTAGCTATGTTAAGTAGAACGGGAATGCTTCGTGGTAATGAGTTTGAAGGTGCAAAAAAAGTTCTAAGGGCGGCAGCTCTGACCTATGTGGCAGCGGCAGCAGCGATGATCTTGCAATTACTAAGGTTGCTCTTATTGTTTGGTAGAAGACGTGACTAGTAAGAATCTCCGTAAAAACCCTCGAGAAATTTCCCTAGACATAATAATGGACATTACGGAGTCAAAAGAAAAGGGTAATAAATTCAGTCATATTGTTATTAGCAAGGCCCTTAAAAAATATGACTTTCTAGACAAACAAGATCGTTCTTTCATTAATAAACTTTGTGAGGGAACTCTTGAAAGAATGATTACTATAGATTTTATAATAAATCATTATTCTAAAATTAAAGTTAAAAAAATGAAACCCCTTATTAGAAGTCTTTTGCGAATTAGCGTCTATCAAGTAAAATATATGGATGGGACAGCCAATTTTGCGGTTTGCAACGAAGCAGTTAAAATTGCAAAGAAAAGAGGTTTTAAGAATTTAAGTGCTTTCGTTAATGGGGTATTAAGAAATATTATTAGAAACCCCCAAAAGGTTGTTTTTCCGGAGGAACATAAGGAACCGATAAGATATTTAAGTGTAAAATATTCGGCACCAGAGTGGCTAGTCTCACAATTCATAGAGCAGTATAACTATAGGCTTGCAAAAGCGATGCTAGCAGACTCAATTAAGGAAAAGAAAACAACTATAAGGTGTAATTTGCAAAAGACATCAGTTGCAAAGTTAAGGGAAGAATTGCTTGAAGAAAATGTTAAGGTTGAAGATGGATTCTATTTAGATTATGCTCTTAGGATATCTGATTATGATAGTATTGAAAAATTAAAGGCTTTTCAACAGGGAATGTTTCAAGTGCAAGATGAAAGTTCAATGTTAGTAGGAGAGATTGTGTGTCCAACGTCAGTAAGTCAAAAAGATTCAGCTTTATGCAACCCTCTCTTTGTAGATGTTTGTGCGGCACCTGGTGGTAAGTCACTCCATCTTGCTGAAAAGTTAAACAATACTGGACTTGTATTATCAAGAGATATTTCGCAAAAAAAGGTCAACCTAATAATAAATAATATTAAGAGATTAGGCTTTGATAATGTGAAGCCACAAGTATATGATGCTCTGGATTTAGATGAAAGCTTAATAGAAAAAGTAGACTTACTTCTTGCTGATTTGCCTTGTTCGGGACTTGGGATAATTGCTAAGAAGCCAGATATAAAATACAATATGAACATAGATAAACAAAAGGACTTGGTAAAACTTCAAAGACAAATACTAAAAGTAGTGTATAAATATGTAAAACCAGGTGGAACATTAATATATAGTACTTGCACTGTTAACAAAGAAGAGAATATTAAGAATATAGAATGGTTTACAAATCATTTTCCTTTTGAACTAGAGCCTTTTGATTCTATTATAGATAATATTGAAATATATGAAGACAACAATACTAAAGCTGATGGTTTCGTTACATTACTGCCAGGAATCCATAAGTCAGACGGTTTTTTTATTGCAAAATTAATTCGCAGGAGATAAAATATGGACAAAAAAGACATAAAATCATTTAGTTCAAAAGAATTAGAAAAACTTATGGAGCAATTAACAAGTAAGAGTTTTCATGGAAAGCAAATTTTTCAATGGATACACAAGAAGTTAGTAAGTCAAATTGATGATATGACTAATTTATCAAAAGATTTAAGAAATAAGCTTAAAGAAAGTTATAGGCTTACTAATATAACACAAGTTGAGAAACTTGAAAACACAGAAAAAAACACAAGTAAATATTTATTTAAATTATATGATGGTATGGTAGTTGAGACTGTATTAATGAAGTACAAACATGGAAACAGTGTTTGTATATCATCTCAAGTAGGATGTAAGATGGGTTGTAAGTTTTGTGCATCTACAATAGGTGGACTTGAAAGAAACTTAACCCCTTCAGAAATGCTTGATCAAGTTTATCAAGTGCAAAAAGATATTAATGAACGTGTTACTAATGTAGTGGTAATGGGTACAGGAGAACCACTTGATAATTATGATAATTTAGTTAAATTCATTAAAATACTTACAGATGAGCATGGGCTAAATATTAGTGGTCGTAATATAACTGTATCAACATGTGGTATAGTAGAGAAAATATATGAACTGGCCAATGAAAAATTTCAAATAACATTAGCTATTTCACTACATGCACCAAATGATGAAGCTAGAAGAAGGATTATGCCTATTGCTAGTAAGTATAGTATAGATGAAATAATGAAGGCTTGTAACTACTACTTTAAAGCTACAGGTAGGAGAATTACATTTGAATATAGTTTAATTCAAGACGAGAATGATTCGGAAGATTATGCCTATGAGTTGGCTAAAAGGGTTAGAGGTTTAAATTGTCACATAAATCTTATACCAGTTAATCCGATTAAAGAGCGAGAATATAAGCATTCTTTGCCAAGTCAAGTTTCAAAATTTAAAAATATACTTGAAAAATACGGAATAAATGTTACTATTAGAAGAGAAATGGGCACAGATATTAATGCTGCATGTGGGCAATTACGAAAGAGTTATGTTGATTTAACTAACTATCGTGATTAAGAAGGGGGTGTTTGGTTGAATGCTTTATCGATAACAGACATAGGCTTAAAGAGGAGAAGTAATCAAGACTTTGTTTATATATCAGAAGAACCTGTCGGAAACTTACCTAATTTATTTATTGTAGCCGATGGTATGGGTGGTCATAATGCAGGAGATTATGCATCCAAATATAGTGTGGATGAATTTGTTGGATATGTAAAGGAATGTACAAGTAGCTCACCCATTAAAATAATTACTAAAGCTATAGAAGTTACAAACTCATCACTTATTGAAAAGTCCACAAGTTGTGAAGAGCTAAAAGGAATGGGTACAACCTTAGTTGTAGCTACTATATATGATAATCATGTATATATTGCTAATGTAGGAGATAGCAGATTATATATTATAGACAGTGATATTAAGCAAATAACCAAGGACCATTCATTAGTGGAAGAAATGGTCGAGGAAGGAACCATAGAAAGAAAAGATATACGAATCCATCCTAATAAGAATATTATTACCCGTGCCATAGGGGTTCATTATGATATTACACCTGATTTTTTTGAAATAGATTTAAAAAAGGATGATATTATCTTAATGTGTTCAGATGGACTAACCAATATGATTGATGACCAAGAAATTCTGGATATAGTTTCAAATAATAAAAGAAATTTAGACATAGCTATTAAACGATTAGTTGACCGTGCTAATGAACAGGGCGGCAAGGACAATATTTCTATTATAATAGTAAAACTGTAAAGAGGTGAAAAACAATGTTAAGACCAGGAACTATAATTAGCGAACGATACGAAATAATTAAAAAGGTTGGTTCCGGTGGCATGGCAGATGTATATAAAGCCAAGTGTCACAAACTAAATCGTTACGTAGCTTTTAAAGTTTTAAAGACTGAATTTAGTGATGATAAGAACTTTGTTAATAAATTTAGAGAAGAGGCTCAAGCGTGTGCTGGTTTGTCCCATCCAAATATAGTTAATATTTATGATGTTGGTGATGAAGGTGACATACATTTTATCGTAATGGAATTAGTTGAAGGAATTACTTTAAAGAACTATATAGAGAGAAAAGGTAAGTTAGAGATAAAAGAAGCCGTGGGAATTGCTATTCAGATAGCCAAAGGAATGGAAGTAGCTCATCTCAACAATATTGTACATCGTGATATTAAACCACAGAACATAATCATATCAAAAGAAGGAAAAGTAAAAGTTACCGACTTTGGTATTGCAAAGGCTATAAATTCTAACACAATAACAGCTAATACTATGGGATCAGTACATTACTTATCACCAGAACAAGCAAGGGGAGGATATAGTGATGAGAAAAGTGACATATATTCACTAGGTGTAGTTCTATATGAAATGCTATCAGGAAGAGTTCCTTTTGTAGGAGATAATACTGTTTCCGTAGCATTACTTCATATTCAAAGTGAGCCAATTCCGCTAAGGGAGTTAGTTCCTAATATACCAGTTAGTATAGAACGTATTGTTCAAAAAGCCATGCAAAAGAAGCCAGAAAGAAGGTACTTTTCAGGATCAGATTTAATAGAAGATTTAAAGAAATCAATAGAAGATCCTAGTGGTAATTTTGTTGTTATGCCAACTGTGGCAGACATGGAATCCCCAACTATTACAATGTCTGATGAAGAATTAGAAATTATAAAAAATGCTTCAGTTAATAAAGTGAACTCAAATGGAGGATATAACAATATGGATCCAAAAGATAATCCTGATTTTTATGATGAAGAATTAGATGATGATTACTATGAGGACGAAGAATACGAAGATTATGATGATGACTTTCTTGAAGAAGATGCTGATGTTGTAGATCCTAGAATGGAAAAGGTTGTTTTGATAGGAACTATTGTAGCGGCAATTGTATTAGTTGTGATAATATTAGTTTTAATAAGTAAATTTTTCAAGTCCATACCAGGAGGCGACAAAGACCCAGATGCAAATCTTGAATTGACGATTACTCCTGAACCAAGTCCAGAACTTAGTCCATCTCCTGAAGCTGTAGAAACTTTTTCTATGCCTTATTTAATTAACTTAAGATATGAAGATGCATATGATCTGTTAAAGCAAAACTCAGAGGACATTAATGTCATATCAACAGAGGATTACTCAGACACAGTTGAAAAGGGTCTGATTATAGAACAATATCCTATGGAAGGTAGTAAAATTACCGAGGATGGTCAGGTACGCTTGGTAATAAGTGCAGGAAAAGAAGCTTTTCAAATTCCTGATGTAAGCAAAAAAACCGAAGCAGAGGCAGTTAATGTGCTGGAAGATTTGGGTCTTAGTGTTGATATAGATTATCAAGATAGTAGTGAAATAGAAGAAGGGAATGTAATATCAACTTCTCCACAAGCAAATTCTATGGTTGCAAAAGGTGACAAAATAAAAGTAATAGTTAGTAAGGGAAAATATATTACAATTCCAGATTTAACTGATATGGATAAAGATACGGCAATTCGTAAAATTAATGATAGTGGATTGACCGTTGGATCAACTTCTAATGAAGAAAATTATTCAGCTAGAGAAGCAGGTAAGGTGGCTAGCCAAATTCCTAAACCAGGTGAAAAGGTTAAGGAAGGGACTACTGTTAATATAATATTAAGTATTGGTCCGGAACCAGTTGTAAAAACATTTGAGATGCCTAACTTAGTTGGCCTAAGGAAGGATGATGCATATAACTTACTACGCGATAAGTCAAAGGGTCTGAATCTGGGTATTACGGAAACAAATAAGAACTCTGATAACTATGAAAAAGGAATAGTTATGGAACAATACCCTGGTAAAAAAACTGAAGTTACTGAGGATACAAAATTTCAAATAGTAATTAGTTTAGGAAAAGAGTTAGTTGAGGTTCCTGACGTGATTGGTAATACTACAGACGGGGCAACCACTAGTCTTACAGATAAGGGTTTTAAAGTAGAGAGACAGTTTAGTTCGCACGATACTGTAGAAAAGGATAAGGTAATATCAACTGACCCTAAGGCGGGTACTATGCTTGTTAAGGGCGGAACAATAAAAGTATATATAAGTGAAGGTCCCAGATAAGCGAAGTTTATAAGTTTTATAGAAGAATCTTACAAACAGTTCTTATATATAGTAATTAGGCCGGCAAAAGCAGTTGCAATATTTTCATGATAATATAGATATCTTTAGTTTTTATTGCTATTAGCTTTTGTCGAAACCTAATTATTTATCTTTTTAGAAAGCAAAGAGAAAGGTTTTATGCAAGGGAAAATTATAAAAGGAATTGCCGGTTTTTATTATGTACATGTAGAAAACCAAGGCCTATATGAATGTAAAGCAAAAGGAATATTTAGAAATCAAAACATTAAACCACTAGTTGGAGATAATGTTTTAATTGAAGTGCTTAATCAGGAGAACAAAAAAGGAAACATTGTAAATATATTAGAGAGAGAGAACACTCTAACACGTCCTAATGTAGCTAATGTAGACCAAGCTGTTATTATATTTTCAGTGAAAGAGCCTATACCAAGCTTTAACCTTTTAGACCGATTCTTAATTATGATGGCCAAGCAAAATGTTAGTACAGTTATTTGCTTTAATAAAACTGATTTAACAGATAAAGAAAGTATAGAAATTATAAAAAAACCTTACTTAAAAGGCAAATATAAAATAATCATAGTTAGCGCCAAATCTAAAGAGGGAGTAGATGAACTAGAAGGGATATTAACTAACAAAACCACAGTAGTTGCTGGTCCGTCTGGTGTTGGCAAGTCTTCTCTTATTAACATATTAGTAGCAGATGCCAATATGGAAGTAGGAGATATTAGTAGAAAACTAAAACGTGGCAAACATACAACTAGGCACTCAGAAATACATTACGTAAAACAAAACACTTATATTATAGATACGCCAGGCTTTAGTTCTTTAGATATTAATGATATAGAAAGAGAAGAATTAAAAGATTATTTTCCTGAATTTATCGAATATAATAAAAAGTGTCGTTTTGTGGGATGCCTACATTTGAAAGAACCTGATTGTGCTGTTAAGAAAGCATTATCAGAAAATAAAATAAGTGGAGCAAGATATGAAAGTTACAAATTAAATTTGGAGTATATTGATAGTTTACAGAAGTATTGATAAAGGAGAAGAGTATGTATAAACTAGCACCATCAATTTTAGCAGCAGACTTTAGCAACCTTGGACGAGACGTAAAAAAAATAGAAAATGCTGGTGTGGAGTATCTTCATATTGATGTAATGGATGGAATGTATGTTCCGACCATTTCTTTTGGAGCTCCAATTATTAGATCCTTACGTAAAGTTTCAAGTCTTGTTTTTGATGTTCACTTAATGATTGAGGATCCTATTCGTTTGATCGATGAATTTGTAGAGGCGGGAGCTGATATTATAACAGTTCATGCTGAAGCATGTATACATTTACACAGAACAATTACTGCGATAAAAGAAAAAGGAGTAAAAGTAGGCGTTTCACTTAACCCATCAACTCCTTTAAGTGTTTTGGAATATGTTTTAGATGAGTTAGATATGGTGTTGCTTATGAGTGTTAATCCAGGTTATGGAGGTCAAAGATTTTTGCCGTTTACTATAGAAAAAATAAAATCATTAAAAGAAATGATTGATAAAAAGAATTTAAAGGTTGATATTGAAGTTGATGGTGGATTATCTGCAGATAATGTTCATTTGGTTTTAGATGCAGGAGCTAATGTAATAGTTGCTGGAACTGCTGTTTTTAAGAATGACATATCAAGAAATGTTCACCAATTTAAAGAGGTTTTTAAAAAATATGAAAGTTAAGAAAAAAAGGGTTTTAATTCTTTCAGGTGGAGATATATCCACAAAATTTGCCTATGAATACTTGCAAAAAGAGGAATTTGAATATGTTATAGTGGCTGATAGTGGTTTGTCTATAGCGGATAAGTTAAAGCTAAAAATAGACTGTATTTTGGGAGACTTTGATTCAGTTCCTAAGGACCTAATTAGACGTTATAAGCAAGAGGAAACCCATACTTCGTCATATGTAATAGATGAATTTGATTCTGAAAAAGATTATACAGACACACAAATTGCCATAGAAAAGGCAATAGAACAAGAAGCAGAAGAAATTGTGATATTAGGAGCAATGGGTACAAGATTTGACCATACTTTGTCAAACCTACACAACTTGCTAATACCACTAAAGAAGAATATTAAATGTAGCTTGATTAACGAACATAACAAGCTATATATAATTAATAAACCAACCAAAATATACAAAAAGGATATATTCGCATCTTATGTTTCTTTGCTACCTTTGACCATGCTTGTAGAAAAAGTAACATTACTAGGCTTTAAGTATTCTTTAGAAGAATATGATATGCACTTAGGAAATAGTATAGGGATTAGTAATGAAATAATTGAAGAAGAAGCTTTAATTAACTTTGACTCTGGTGTGTTAATAGTAGTAGAATCTAAAGATTGAATTATAGACCTAAACACAAGGAGAAATTATGAAACTAGGAATAGTAGGATTACCTAATGTGGGAAAAAGCACATTATTTAATTCGTTGACAAAAGTAGGGGCAGAATCAGAAAACTACCCCTTTTGTACTATCGATCCAAATGTAGGAATTGTTTTAGTTCCCGATGAAAGGATAAATGTACTAAGCAAGTTACACAACACTAAGAAAATAATCCCTGCAACAATTGAAATCGTAGACATAGCAGGTTTGGTAAAAGGAGCATCAAAAGGTGAAGGACTTGGCAATCAATTTTTATCTAATATAAGAGAAGTTGATGCTATTATTCATGTAGTAAGATGTTTTGAAGACACAAATATTGTTCATGTAGATGGTACAGTTAATCCAATAAGAGATATTGAAACCATTAATTTGGAACTTATATTTGCAGACTTAGAAGTAGTTGAAAGAAGAATTGAAAGAGTTACTAGAGGGGTTAAGAATGATAAGAGTCTTGGAAAAGAATTGAAATTATTAGAGGGATTAAAGGCATTTTTAGAAGAAGGAAATTTAGCAATTAATTATCCCGTTGAAGACGAAGATGAAATCAATTGTTTAAAGGACTGTAATTTATTAACATATAAACCTGTTATTTTTGCCGCAAATGTTGCAGAAGATGATATAGTAAATGACGGTGATGATAATGAAAATGTTAAACAGGTTAGAGAGTTTGCCAACACTAACAACTCAAAAGCTTTTGTGATTTGTGCGCAAATAGAACAAGAACTATCCGAATTAGATGAAGAAGAAACTATCTTATTCCTAGAAGAATTAGGAGTTAACAAGTCGGGGCTAGAAAAACTTATTACTGCTAGTTACGATTTATTAGGACTAATGAGTTTTATCACTTCGGGTGAACAGGAAACAAGGGCATGGACAATTAAGAAGGGTACAAAGGCACCAGCTGCTGCTGGAAAAATACACACGGATTTAGAAAGAGGATTTATACGTGCAGAGGTTGTTACTTATGATACTTTGATAAAATGTGGTACAATGAATGCGGCCAAAGAAAAGGGTCTCGTTCGTTCAGAAGGAAAGGAATATGTTATGCAAGATGGTGATGTTGTTCTTTTCCGTTTTAATGTTTAAGAAAAGCGGTGAATAAAATGTCTTTTAACAGAGGGAATAATATTATATTTCCAAACCTAGGATTAGAATTTGACAAACTTGGTAAATCAATAACTGTATTTGGACTAGACATAGCTTTTTATGGAATTATAATTGCAATTGCTGCAATTATGGGATATAAAGTGGCTCAATATCAAGCTAAACGTTCTGGACAGGATCCAGAGTTATATTTAGATTTCGCACTTGTTTTATTTCTTCCTACACTTATAGGAGCGAGATTATATTATGTTATCTCTGAATGGAGTAGCTTTAAGGATGAGCCCCTTCAAATTTTCAATTTAAGAACGGGAGGACTTGCTATATATGGTGGTGTTTTAGCAGGTATTATATGTGCTCTAGCATTTTCTAGATTTAAAAAAATAAACACCATGCTTTTTCTAGATACATGTGCTCCAGCCTTAGTTATAGGACAAGCAATAGGAAGGTGGGGAAATTTCTTTAACAGAGAAGCATTTGGAAATTATTATGATGGATTCTTCTCCATGTTACTTAATGTTAATGATGTCCACAGTGATTATAGAAATCCAGTAGAGATGCTTGCATCAAAATATGTGGACCAGCCAGAAGCATTAGAAAAAATATTAGCAATACGAAATAACACCGTATTAATAGATGGAGCAAAATATATTCAAGTACATCCAACATTTTTATATGAATCTCTTTGGAATTTTGCCTTAGTTGCAATAATGTTAATATATTCAAAGTATAAAAGATTTGATGGAGAAATATTAACAATATATTTTATTGGCTATGGTTTGGGTCGTTTCTGGATCGAAGGGCTAAGAACAGATCAACTTTTTTTCTTGGGTTCACCAATACCAGTATCACAATTACTATCAGTTGGACTAATAGTAATAGGAATATTGCTTCTAGTATACAATATTATAAAAATTAAAAAAACTTACAAAAAATAACTACAAACATTAAACACGTATATGATGGGATAAACCCTATCATATACGTGTTTTTTTGATGCACCAGTAACTGTTAAGTTTATCTTGTATGCTACTTAAACATTAAAAGATTCAAAAAAAACCCAAAAAGTACTTGCCAAAATGATGGTGATGGAGTAGAATATCATTATAAGTGGAGCAAAGTGGTGTGAAGTGGTGTTATGTGGTGAAAGCGTACACATGTTTGTAGGCGGGTGAAAGCTATGTTCATGGGTGAATATGATCATACGATAGACGTGAAGGGAAGGGTAATAATACCTTCTAAGTTTAGAGAAGACCTAAGTGGTGAATTTGTTATTACTGCAGGTCTAGATGGTTGTTTATTTGTTTATCCAATGGATGAATGGGAAAGATTCATAGATGAACTAAAAAGGTTGCCAGGTAGTAAGGAAGTAAGGCAGCTACAGCGTTATTTTATGGCTGGAGCCGCAGCTTGTGATATGGACAAGCAAGGCAGAGTTCTAATTCCAAATAAACTAAGAGAACATGGAGAAATAGAAAAAGACGTAGTTTTAGTAGGTGTAATTAATAAAATAGAAATTTGGAGCCAAGAACGCTGGAATAGTAATAATAACTATGAAGATGTAGACCAAATAGCTGAAAAGATGGCGGAGTTTGGATTAAGCTTTTAGGAGGCTATTATTTTGAGTGAATTTAATCATGTGTCAGTCTTACTAGAGGAGACCATTCTGTCATTAAAGATTAAGCCAAATGGGACATATATAGATGGTACCTTAGGTGGTGGTGGCCATTCTTATGAGATCGCTAAAAGATTATCTTCCAATGGAAGGCTAATAGGGATTGATCAAGATGAAGATGCAATTAAAGCTGCTAGCAAGAGGTTAGAAGAGTTTAAAGATAAAGTAACTATTGTAAGAAGTAATTACAGCAATATAAAAGAAACACTTAAAGATTTAAACATAAATAAAGTAGATGGAATATTACTTGATTTAGGAGTTTCCTCTTATCAACTTGATAAAGGAGAAAGAGGTTTTAGTTACAATTTTGATGCACCATTGGATATGAGAATGGATACAAGAATAGATTATACCGCAAAAGATATTGTTAATAAATATAGTGAACATGAATTATATAATGTAATACGTAATTATGGTGAAGATGGTTTTGCAAAAAACATTGCTAAACATATAGTAAAAGCTCGAAAAGAAAAACCAATTGAAACTACCTTGGAACTTGTGGAAATAATTAAAAATGCAATTCCTATGAAGGTAAGAAAAAAGACAGGCCATCCAGCCAAGAAAACTTTTCAAGCCATTAGGATAGAACTAAATAAAGAATTAGAAGTATTAAAGAGTTCCTTAGATGACATGATTGAATTATTGAATGATGAAGGTAGGCTTTGTGTTATAACATTTCATTCTTTAGAAGATAGAATAGTGAAGGTGAACTTTAGGACAAATGAGAATCCTTGTACTTGTCCACCAAGATTTCCCGTATGTGTTTGTGGGAAAGAATCAAAAGGTGAGGTGATTACAAGAAAACCAATAATTCCCACCAAAGAAGAGTTGGACAAGAATAAACGTGCAAAAAGTTCTAAGTTAAGAGTCTTTGAAAGACATATATAAGAGGAGAATTACAGGCAAGATAGAATAGAGTCTGAATAAAAACATGGGAGGTCAGTAATGGGGGCAAGAAAACTAAATAATAAGTATAATGGAACTAACAAACAAGAACTGTATGATAATTATTATACAGAAGGTAATGCTGTTAGAAGAGTTCGTCCAGATTCAGATATTTACGAGAATCCACTAAGGGAAGAGCGTAGAAGACAGCGTCAAGAAATTGAGAGAAGAAAAAGTACGCGTACTAGCAGGAAGTCCCAAAAAGAATTATCAAGTATAAATATGGCTTCTTGTATTGTTTTAATATTTGCTATAACAGTTACTCTATTTACTTGTATTGACTATATAAAAACTCAAGCAGAAGTTTCATCATTAAACAGAAATATTATTCAAGCTGAAAAAGAACTTTCGAATTTAAAAGATGAAAACAGAATTTATAAGGCTCAACTAGATGCTAGTGTGGATCTAAATGAAATTTATGATGTTGCAACAAATGAATTAGGTATGGTTGTTCCAAATGATGAGCAGGTAATATACTTTGAAAGTGTAAAAAGAGGTTTTGTAAAGCAGTATGATAATATTCCAGCCAATGTAGAAAGCAACTTATTTAGGTAGGATCTCATAGCAACAAATCGAGGTAAATTATGCAAAGAAGAACAAGTAAAAGAAGTCGTAGAATTAAAAGAATGAAAAAATTCACACCCAAAATGCAAGCAAAACTATTGCTTGTTTTTTGTGTTCTTACAATAGGACTAATTGGATTGATTGCAAAATTAGTCCATGTTAATAGGAGTGATGGTGACAAGTATGCTAAAAGAGTCCTATCACAGCAGACATACACAAGCAGAGTGGTTCCTTATAAGCGAGGAACTATTTATGATAACAAAGGTACAATATTAGCTTTTAGTGACAAATCATATAATTTAATATTTGATGTCAAAGCTGTTCTTTCTGGAGAAGATGGTAAGTATATAGAGCCAACGATATCAGCTCTTGTTGAGTGTTATGACTTTCTTAGTGAGGAAGAACTTTATAAAATAATTGAGGAAAAGCCAGATAGTCAATATATGATATTAAAAAAAGAATTAACATATGATGAAATGATAAAGTTCGAAGAATATAAAGAAGAAAAAAATAAAAAAAATAAGGACAAAGATTCTAAAATAAATGGAGTTTGGTTTGATGAGGCCTACTTACGTAGATATCCTAATGATGGATTAGCTAGCAATATAATTGGTTTCACAACTGCTGATGGAAAAGGCAACTGGGGTATTGAGCAGTATTATAATGATGAACTAAATGGAACTAACGGAATATCTTTTGGATATATGGATAATGAACTCAACTTAAAATCAAAAGTTCATGCACCTAGCAATGGTAACTCCCTTGTAACAACGATAGAAAGTAATGTACAAAGAATTGTTCAAGATTATATATTAAACTTTAACGAAGAGTATGGTAGTAAGAATATTGGTGTTATATTAATGAATCCACAAAATGGTGAGATATACGCAATGGCTTCTAATGAAGAATACAATTTGAACAAACCAACAGATTTAAGCCCATTTCTAGAAGAAGAAACTATTGCTTCCATGAGCGAAGAAGAAAGACTAGACTATTTAAATGCAATATGGCGTAATTTTGCAATTAGTGATACTTTTGAACCGGGATCTACCTTTAAACCTTTCACAATAGCAGCAGGATTAGAAGAAGGACTTATCCATGAAAACCAGACATTTGTTTGTGATGGTGGAGAAGAAGTGGGAGGTTGGACTATCAGATGCCATAAGCGTTCGGGACATGGCACAATTACTTTAACCGAAGCCTTAAGTCAATCTTGCAACGATGCATTGATGCAAATAGCTGCAAAAGAAGGTAGAAATCTATTTTATAAATATCAGACCTTTTTTGGATTTGGTGACAAAACAGGTATAGACCTTCCTGGAGAAGCAGAAGGTCTTCTTACTTCTGTAGAAAATTTAAATTCTAGTGAACTGGCCACAAGTAGTTTTGGTCAAACATTTACAGTTTCCATGGTTCAAGTGGCAGCTGGATATTCGTCTTTAGTAAATGGAGGAAATTACTACAAACCTCATATTGTGAAACAAATTTTAAATGATGATGGTGCAATAATAAAAGAAGTTGAAGCAGAAATATTGAAAAAAACTGTCAGTATTAAAACATCTGATTTTATCCAAAAATCAATGTATTCAGCAGTAGAAGAAGGAACTGCAAAAAAAGCAGCAGTTCCAGGATATACAGTAGCAGGAAAAACCGGAACAGCTCAGAAACAGCCTAGATCCGATGGAACATATGTTGTATCATTTATAGGACATGTTCCCGCAGAGAATCCAGAAGTGGTAGTATTTGTGGTAATTGATGAAGCAGAAAATGTTGACACTCAAGCTAATAGTGGCCTAGCTACTGAATTAGCCAGCGCTATTTTAAAAGATGTATTACCTTTTCTTGAAATATATCCTACACGAGAGCTTATCCATGAAGAAGAGACTAGCCAAGAAACAAGCACAGATGAGACAGAGGTTGTAGAAGAAGAGACTGAAGCTGTAGAAGAAGAGACTGAAGCTGTAGAAGAAGAGACGGAAGTTGAAACAGAAGAAGATGTTTTTTCTCCTGATGCAATACCAGATTCAATGGATGAAGAGGAAACAGATAGCCTAGAGAATGAGTAGTTAAATATTAATTTCTAAATATTAAGATAAGATATATCATAACCTTGTAAAGATTATAATAAAATCTAACAATGAGTATTTGTATTATGAGGTTGGATATGGCTAGAAATAAAACATATAATAAAAGAAATGTTTTTATAGTTGTTATTTGCATATTGATAACGGCAATAACTTTAACATGTCGTTTATCATATCTAATGACATTTAAATCTCAAGAATATGCAAATAGAGCTAGAAATCTTCATGAAAGAGAACGGCCTATAAAGGCCACTAGAGGCTTAATCTATGACAGAAATGGAGTTATTATTGCTACAAACAAACCAGTATGTACTATCTCCGTAATCTATAGCCAAATAACAGAAAGAGAAAAAGTTATAGATGTTTTATCAAGTAAATTAGGCCTTAGTGAAGAATATGTTAGAAAAAGAGTAGAAAAGGATTCATCACTTGAAAGAATTAAGTCAAATGTTGATAAAAGTCTTGCCGATGAAATTAGAGAATTAAAACTTGATGGGGTTATGGTTGATGAGGATTATAAGAGATATTATCCATATGATGATTTGGCATCAAAAGTAATTGGATTCACAGGTGGAGATAATCAAGGTATAATTGGTTTAGAGGTTGAATATGAAAAGTATTTAAAGGGAGTTGATGGTACTATTTTAACTTTAACAACTGCCTATGGAGTTGAAATAAAAAATGCAGCTGAAGGTCGTATTGAACCAAAGCCAGGCAATAACTTGATAAGCACAATAGATATTAATATTCAACAATATGCAGAACAAGCCGCTAAAAAAGTTTTAGAGGCTAAGAGTGCAAACAATGTCAAACTGATTCTTATGAATCCACAAAATGGTGAGATATATGCCATGGTTAACGTTCCTGAATTTAATTTAAACGAACCTTTTGTTTTAACTGATAATATGACTGAAGGAGTTAACCTTAATTCCTTATCAGATTTTAAAAAGCAAGATTTGTTAAATAACATGTGGAGAAATGCATGTATCAGCGATACATATGAACCAGGGTCTGCATTCAAAATTGTAACAGCCACGGCAGCATTAGAAACAAAGGTAGTAGACTTGGACGATGAATTTTTTTGTCCAGGTTACAAAATAGTAGAAGATAGAAGAATTCGTTGCCACAAAGTCGGAGGACATGGAAACGAAACTTTTTATGAAGGAACCCTCAATTCGTGTAACCCTGTATTTATGGAAGTAGGGGCTAGAGTTGGAATAAATAATATGTACAAATATTTTAAACGTCTGGGCTTGTTCAACAAGACGAATATAGATGTACCTGGAGAAGCAAGTTCTATTATGCATAAGGCTAAAAATGTTGGCCAAGTTGAATTAGCAACAATTTCTTTCGGTCAATCATTTCAAATTACACCTATGCAACTATTAGTTGCTACAAGTGCAGCAATTAATGGTGGAACACTTGTAACACCGCATTTTGGCAAGGAAGTTACAAATTCTGAGCAAAAAAAAATCAAGGATTTAAAATATAAAAAAACAGATAATGTTATTAAAAAAGAAACTTCAGAAACGATGAAGATGCTTTTGGAAGCGGTAGTGAGAGATGGAACAGGTAATAGAGCCTACTTGCCAGGAGTTCGTATAGGTGGCAAAACTGCAACATCGGAAAAACTTCCAAGAAGTGAAAATAAATATATCTCTTCATTTATAGGTTTTGCACCAGCAAACGATCCTCAAATAATTGGATTAATTTTAATAGATGAACCTGTAGGAATTTATTATGGGGGAACAATAGCAGCACCAGTTATAGCAGAGGTTTTTGACAATATAATTCCATATCTAGGAATAGAGGAGCAATATACTTCTGAGGAAAAAGAAGAGTTAGAGTGAGAAAACGTTAATAAAAGTAGTGACTTGATTCTATACTTACAATAGAATATAATATTCTCATTGGTCTAAGGAGGAGTCGCTATAACCTACTTAGGAAGATAGTATGAGTACTTTTGAAGAAAGGTATAACAATTATAATGGATTTTAAAATATTAATAACAGTTTTAGTATCATTTATTATATGTGTAATATTGTGCCCAATTATGATACCATTTTTAAAAAAATTGAAGTTTGGGCAATATGTAAGGGATGATGGACCACAGTCTCATCTTAAGAAAACAGGCACTCCAACAATGGGTGGAGTGATAATTTTAATTACAATAGTTATAGTTTCGCTTTTTTACTTAGAAGACTTCCCATATATTCTACCCATACTGTTTTGCACAGTAGGATTTGGAATTATTGGTTTTTTAGATGATTATATTAAAGTAGTTATGAAAAGGTCAGAGGGACTTTCTCCATTTCAAAAATTACTAGGACAAATTATGGTAACAGCTATATTTGGATATTATTTAGTTAATTATACCAATGTTGGTACAACAATGCTAATACCATTTACTGGTGGTTTTGAAAGTGGTCAATTTCTTGAAGTTTCATATTTGTTTATTCCAATCTTATTTTTTGTAACTTTAGGAACGGTTAATGGAGTTAATTTTACTGATGGATTAGATGGTTTGGCAAGTAGTATAACTTTGTTAGTAGCAACATTTTTTGCAGTTGTGTCTATAGGAATTAATAGTGGGGTAGCACCGATTACTTGTATAGTAGCAGGAAGCTTATTAGGATTTTTGGTATATAATGTTTATCCAGCCAGGGTATTTATGGGGGACACAGGTTCTCTCGCTCTTGGAGGCTTTGTAGTTTCAACGGCTTATATGCTAGAGATACCTTTATTTATACCCATTGTTGGGTTTATATACTTTGTAGAAGTGTTATCTGTAATAATTCAAGTTCTATACTTCAAAATTTCAGGTGGAAAGCGAATTTTCAAAATGGCTCCATTACATCATCATTTTGAATTAAGTGGATGGCCAGAAACGAAGGTAGTAGCTATATTTTCAATTATTACTACGATTTTATGCATCACTGCACTAATGGGCTTGTAATATTTTTGCTTAATAGCTTTAAAATTTTATGTTTAGCATTTGGAAACAAAATAAATTACTAAGGTGGGACTCTTATGATATTTACTCATAAAAAAGTATTAGTTTTCGGAACAGGTCTTAGCGGAATTTCTGCTGTGAATTTATTAAACTATGCTAATGCAGATATTGTTTTATACAATAGCAATGCTAACCTAGATAAGACTACAATTATAGAAAAACTTCCTAAAGAATTTAAGGGTGAAGTTGTTTTGGGCAAACTTCCTTCTAGAATTATTGAGAAAATTGATATAGTTATTCTTAGTCCAGGAATTCCAACAGATATTGAAATATTAAACAAAATAAGAAGTCTAAATATTCCAATTTGGGGAGAAGTAGAACTTGCCTATGCTTTTGAAATGGGAAGAGTTATAGCTATTACAGGAACGAATGGCAAAACAACCACAACTACTTTAGTTGGAGAAATACTAAAAGCTCACTATGATAATATATTTGTAGTAGGTAACATAGGTACTCCGTATACTCAGTTAGTTCGTGCTACATGCGAACACTCATATACAGTGGCTGAAATAAGTAGTTTTCAATTAGAAACAATACGCTATTTTAGACCTAATATTAGTGCAATTTTAAATATAGCTCCCGATCACTTGGACCGCCATCATACGATGAGTAATTATATAGAAACAAAAATCAATATTACAAAGAATCAATTTGAGGATGATATATGTATATTAAATTATGATGATAAGATTTTAAGAGAATTAGGAGAAAAATTAATAAGTCAGGTATTTTATTTTAGTAGTAGTAAGTGTTTAGATAGTGGTATTTATCTTGAAAATAGCAATATAATTTATAGCAATAGAAATCAAAAAACTACAGTGTGCAAGATAGATGAACTTAAAATCTTTGGTAAACATAACTATGAAAATGTTATGGCTGCAATTGGAATTGCTTTGTATGCCAAAGTACCTATGAACATAATAAGGAATGCAATTAAAGAGTTTGTTGGAGTTGAACATAGAATTGAATATGTGGCGACAAAAAATGGAGTCAAATATTATAATGATTCTAAGGGAACAAATCCAGAGGCATCATTAAAAGCTGTTGAATCAATGCAAACTCCCACTTTATTAATTGCAGGTGGTTATGACAAGGGCTCTGATTATGATGAATGGATTAAATCCTTTGGAGACAAGATAAAATGCTTGATTTTATTAGGTGAAACAAAAGACAAAATTGCAAGTACAGCAATGGATAATGGATTTACCAATATTATTATGGTTGATACATTAGAAGAGGCAGTTAGCGTTTCAGCTAGAAATGCTAATGAGGGAGATAGTGTTTTACTTTCACCAGCATGTGCAAGTTGGGGAATGTTTAAAAACTATGAAGAACGAGGTGTTTTATTTAAAGAATGTGTTCATAATATATAAGTTATGCTAAGTGATTGAATAAGGAAAGGATTGTGGAGATGGAAAGGTCTGATAGAGGTAAGGGCAGAAAAAGAATATTTCATTCATATTATGATTATAGCCTTCTCTTTTTGACCCTGTTTTTTGTTGGTTTTGGCTTAATAATGATATATAGCACAAGTTCTTTTAATGCAGAAAGAGAATTTGGCAATTCAGCCCATTACTTAACAAGGCAGGGAGCGTTTGCTTTAATAGGAATTGCTATAATGCTTTTTGTCTCTTCAACTTTTGATTATAGGAGACTTATAAAACCATTGCCAATTATAAAAATCAAGCCTGTCACTTTGTTTTATACAATATGTATCTTTTTGCAAATATATGTAATTTTATTTACGGATCCGATAAAGGGTTCAAAGAGATGGATTAATTTAGGGCCTGTGGGATTTCAGCCTTCTGAACTATCAAAAGTGGCACTTATTTTATTTACTGCTTACATAATTCAATTAGCTCCTAGACGATTAGATAAATTTATGGGTTTCGTAAGAGTGATATTTTTTGTAGCACCGATGCTTCTACTGGTTGTAATACCTAACTTTAGTACTGGTTTGATTATGGGAATTATAGTTGTAATAATATGTTTTGTTGCAAGTAGGAAAAAGCTATATTTTATTCTAGCAGGAATCCTTGGAGCTGCTGCTGGTGCATTTTTTATATTTGGTGTTGATTATAGAGGTGAGCGTCTTGAGATATGGCGAAATGTTGAGACTCATCCAAAAGGACACCAGATATTACAAGGACTTTATGCTATTGCATCAGGTGGGATATTTGGTAAAGGTCTGGGTCAAAGTATGCAAAAACTTGGCTTTATCCCCGAGTCCCACAATGACATGATTTTTTCTGTAATATGTGAAGAGTTAGGCTTGTTTGGCGCTATATGCATTATATTATTATATTTACTTGTTATATGGAGATTATTTATTATTTCAATTAATGCACCAGATTTATTTGGAGGTTTAATAGCTACAGGAATATTGATACATATTGCAGTGCAGGTTTTGATTAATATATCTGTGGTAACAAACACAATTCCTTCCACAGGAATTCCCCTGCCCTTTATTAGTTATGGTGGTAGTTCTCTTATTTTCTTACTATTTGAGATGGGCATAGCTTTAAATATTTCAAATCAAATCAAGTATGAAAAGTCATAATGTGAAAGAGTTTTCATCACCAAATTAATTTCTAAACATATGATAATTATATATTTTGAAATTTGAGGTGGGTTATGGCATATCTTCATATAGTTGGCAGCAAGAAACTTAGTGGAGAAGTAGATGTTCAAGGTTCTAAAAATGCTGCTTTACCTATATTGGCAGCAACAGTACTTATAAATGGAGTAACAAGATTAGACAAATGTCCTAAAATATCAGATGTAATTCATATGACTAATATTATGCAGGCTATAGGATGTAAGACACATTGGGAAGGTTCTTCATTGATTATTGACTCATCAACCATAGAGACATCGACAGTTCCAGCAGAACATGTTAAAAAAATGCGTTCATCAATTATTATGATGGGAGCTCTATTAGGAAGAACAAGAGAAGTAACAATTACTTACCCAGGAGGTTGCTTAATTGGTAGTAGACCAATTGATTTTCATCTAGAAGCTTTTAAAGAGATGGATATTTCCTTAAAAGAAGTGGACGGGCTGATTGTTTGTTCTGCATCTAAAATACAAGGTGCAGATATAAAGTTTATGTTTCCTAGTGTTGGAGCAACTGAAAATACAATTTTAGCAGCAGTTTTAGCTTCAGGTGAAACAATTATCAAGAATGCAGCAAAAGAACCTGAAATTATTGATTTATGTCTCTTTCTTAATAAGGCTGGTGCAAAAATTTCTGGATATGGAACTAAGGAAATAAAAATAAGTGGAGTTGAAAAACTGCATGAAATTTCATATACCATTCCATCGGACAGAATAGTTACTGGAACATATCTAGCTGCCGTTGCAGCTACTGGAGGTTGTGTCTCATTAAAAAACACTAACTGTGCTATACTAGAAGAAGTGATAAAACTCTACAGAAGAATGGGTTGTAGTATAATATGTGAAGAGACCAACATGTTAATTTCTGCTACAGGAACCCCCAATTGTATTGATTTTGTAAAAACTGAACCATATCCAGGTTTTCCAACAGATATGCAGTCTCAAACATTGACAGTTCTTATGAAGGCCTTAGGAAGCAGTAAAGTCTCAGAAGAAATTTTTGAAGGAAGATTTAAGATTGTTGATGAACTTAAAAAGTTTGGTGCAAACATTGAAGTAAAGGACTCAATTGCTACTGTTTATGGTGTTTCACACCTAAAAGGAAATGAAGTTTATGCTACAGAACTAAGAGGTGGTGCAGCATTAGTTATAGCAGGACTTATGGCTGATGGCATTACTAAGGTATATAATCCAGAACATATTGAAAGAGGTTACGAAGATATATGTAGAGACTTCAGACAGCTTGGAGCAGAAATATACTATGTGGAGTAAATGAAGAATGACTAAAAACAAGCGTAAAAGAAACAAAAGAAAAAATAATAATTTAGGAATCCTTAATGGGGTAATGAAATTTCTGTTGTTTGTATTTGTGCTACTAATAATGGGAGGTGTCTTGTTTTTAAGTACCAAGCTTACAAATGTTACCGTTGAAGGAAGTAATCATTACTCCAAAGAAGAAATACAAGAATTGTTGTTTTATAAAGATACTGATAAAAACGCTTTACTTTTTTATTTACGTTATAATTACGGAGAAACTAAAGAGATTCCATTTGTTGAAAAAATAGATATAAGCCTTATAGATAAGAATACTGTTAATATACAAGTATATGAAAAAGTTGTTACTGGTTGTATTCAATACATGGGTTCATATTTGTACATTGATAGGGATGGAATTATTGTGGAAACTTCAAATGAAAAATTGCCAGATGTACCTATTATAACGGGTCTTGAGTTTAGTAAGTTAATTCTTCATGAGCCTATAGAAGTGGACAAGCCTAATGTGTTTCAAGTAATATTAAATTTGACTCAACTAATACATACTTATGACATCGATGTAAATATAATTAATTTTAATAGTGATCTTGAGGTGGTTTTATATAGCAAAGATGTCCGTATACTTTTGGGAAGAAGAAGTAATTATGATGAACAACTTGCTCAATTACCTAACTTATTAGCCAGTATTGAAGAAGGAAGTGATGTTGGAAAAAAAGACAAGAAATTACTTATAGACATGAAAAACTATAAAGAAGGACAAGATAAAATCATAGCAATACCTATAGAATAAAAAGAAGAAGGATTAATATGAAATAATGCTTGATTATTTGATGGATTATATATATTATTATATATATGATATTTTGATTTTATATAATCTTAAGAAATTAAACATTTATATATATTTTATCCAAGAACATTAGAAATTGAAGGAGGATGTACCTTGCTTGAGATAATGACGAATGAAAATAATTCAACCGCTAAAATAGTCGTGATAGGTGTGGGTGGTGCAGGTAATAACGCCGTTAACAGAATGATAGAAGAGAATATTCAGGGTGTTGAATTCGTCTGTGTGAATACGGACAAGCAACATTTGAATGCGTGTAAAGCTCCTTTATCTATCCAGATAGGGGAAAAGATAACTAAGGGGTTAGGAGCTGGTGCTCAACCTGAGATAGGAGCTCAAGCGGCAGAAGAAAGTATTGAAGAATTAACAGAAACAATAAAGGGCGCAGACATGGTTTTTGTAACTTGTGGTATGGGTGGTGGAACAGGAACTGGAGCTTCACCTGTAATTGCACAGATTGCAAAGGATATGAACATACTTACTGTTGGTATTGTTACAAAACCTTTTAAGTTCGAAGCTAAGACACGAATGGAAAACGCAACAAATGGGATTGAAGAATTAAGAAAATATGTAGATACACTTATAGTCATTCCTAATGATAAACTACTTGAGATAGTTGAAAGAAGAACAACTATGCCAGAAGCTTTGAAGAAGGCAGATGAGGTATTACAGCAGGGTGTTCAAGGTATAACTGACCTTATTAATGTTCCTGGATTAATTAACTTAGATTTTGCCGATGTGCAAACTGTTATGAAGGATAAAGGAGTTGCTCATATTGGTATAGGTAGGGGCAAGGGCGATAGCAAATGTATCGATGCAGTTAATGAAGCAATAACAAGTCCATTACTTGAGACAACAATTCATGGGGCAAGTCATGTTATAATTAACATATCAGGTGATATTAGTTTAATAGAAGCTAATGATGCTGCCACAATGGTTCAAGAATTAGCAGGAGAAGCAGCAAATATTATTTTTGGTGCGGTATATGAAGATTCTCAACCTGATGAAGCTACTATAACAGTAATTGCAACAGGGTTAGATTCTCAAGCACCATTATTAAAAAAAGCTGAGGGTAATCTTAAAACACCTTCATTCCTAAAAAAATCTCCTGGTGTTGGAAGTGATTTTTCATCAGAATTTTCTTACAACACAAGTAGAAGTTCTAATATTACAAGCTCACAGACAGCAGCTTCAAATTCAAGTCATACAGTTAACAAGAAGAACAACATGAGTTCAAGTTTTAATAATTCGGATTCAGGAGGTATTAAAATTCCAGAATTCTTGCAAAAGAATAGAGAAAAAAAGAAAAACTAAAGATATAAGGATATGAATAAAACATAAAAAGCTAGGCAGATGGTTGTGATTAAATCACAACCATCTGCCTAGCTTTTTATGTTTTATATGAATTGTGTCTTTTTATCTTGCATTTTAGAGGAAATAGTAAATAAAAAGATTGTTCTGTTTCCACGTATTGACAAAAATTTCAAAGCTAAGAAGTTATAATAGTATAAACAATATAGAAAAGAGGGAGGTTTTGTATCTTGAAGTATATCTAGATATTATTTTTATTATTAATTTTATTATGGATTATATTTTACTAACGATTGTAAAGATGATTCTAAAAAGCGAAACAAGTATATTAAGAAGGGTATTAGGAGCAACAATTGGAGCAGTGGGGATTTGTGTTTTAATTGTTGTCTCACTATCAAGTAATTTTGTTCAATTTATAATATCTTATTTTTTTTTAAGTATTCTTATTGTTTTTGCTACATATAGGCCAAAGAGTTTACAAACAGCTTTAAAGGGTGTAATTCTACTCTACCTTGCAACGTTTTTATTGGGAGGACTAATTAACTCCTTATATTACCACTCGATGTTTGGATATTATATGCATGAATTAATTAACGGGAGGCTATTTGAAGAACTATCAACGAGTATAATTACTATCTTAGGCGCACTAAGCATTATAGTAGGGACTGTATTAGTTAAAACAATAAGCAAAATCTACAGAAGGGAAGTGAGTTTGTTTGATACAGATTTAATTTTTCAAGATAAAACTATTAGTTTGACAGGTTTATTAGACACAGGTAATAATTTATTTGATCCGATCTATGGGAAACCTGTGATTATTATAGAATATTCTTCTTTAAAAGGTTTGTTATCTTATGAGCAAGAAAAGTATATAGAGAGTTTAATTGCAAATGATAAGCATAATCTAAAGATTGACTCAAAGGATATAGATAATATTTTTATACACATGATACCTTTTCAGTCAATAGGAAAGAAAAAGGGATTATTACCAGCTATAACAATTAACAAACTTGTGATTAAAAAAGATGATGAAAAGATTAGCAATAAAAAAGTATTAACCGCTATTTGGAATGGGCAGCTGTCACGAGAAAACAAATATCAATTAATTTTACATAGAGATTTAATATAAAGGGAGGTAAAAAATGTTACTAAAAATTAATATTCCAAACAAGATACAATTTAGGATTATACCAGATTTAAGAAAAATGTTTTTTAGCAAACAAGGTGAAATTCACTATATAGGTGGTTCGGATGTGCTACCTGCACCTTTAAATAGAGAGAGAGAAGCAGAAGAGATAGCCAAACTTGGAACTGAACTAGAAAATGAAGGTAGATCCATATTAATAGAGCATAATTTAAGACTGGTAGTATATATAGCAAAGAAATTTGATAATACAGGGGTTGGGGTAGAAGACTTAATCTCTATAGGAACAATTGGACTAATTAAGGCGATTAATACTTTTAAGCCAGACAAAAACATAAAGCTAGCTACCTATGCATCAAGATGTATTGAAAATGAAATACTAATGTTTCTTAGAAGAAATAATAAAACTAAAATGGAAATATCAATAGACGAACCTTTGAATGTGGATTGGGATGGTAATAAGTTGTTACTTTCAGATATTCTTGGAACAGAGGAAGATACAATTTCTAGAAATATCGAAAAAGAGGTTGATAAAAGTCTTCTTAATAAAGCAGTATCCAAATTAAATGAAAGAGAAAGAATGATTGTTCAGTTACGCTTTGGATTAAACACAAAAGATGGAAATGAACATACACAAAAAGAAGTAGCAGATTATTTGGGCATTTCACAATCATACATATCAAGATTAGAAAAAAAGATTATAAAGAGATTAAAAAAAGAAATGATACGTTTCCAATAATAAAATAATGTTAATTTATTATGCCTATATTCAGGCTTTTAACAAGTGGAATTAATTTCATCTTAAAAAACCGTATAAAGAATAACTTAAGAGTGAATCATTAAAATGTAAGAAATGATTTGGGAGGTTATTATTATATGGCTCAGTACAAAGTGGAGATATGTGGAGTAAACACATCAAAATTACCATTATTAAAAAATGAAGAAAAGAAAGTTCTATTTGACCGCATTCTAGAAGGTGATACAAAGGCAAGAGAGAAATATATATATGGTAACTTACGACTAGTACTTAGTATTATACAAAGATTTACTAATAGCAAAGAAAATATAGATGACTTATTTCAAATAGGTTGTATTGGTTTAATTAAGGCAATAGATAATTTTGATATTTCACATAATGTGAAGTTTTCAACTTATGCAGTTCCCATGATAATTGGGGAGATAAGAAGATATTTAAGAGATAATAATAGTATACGAGTTAGTCGTTCTTTAAGAGACACAGCATATAAGGCGATTTACACAAAAGAATTATTAATGAAAAAGAACGATAAGGAACCATCAATTAGTGAAATAGCAGGAGAAATAGGAGTTAGTAAAGAAGATATTGCATATGCCCTAGATGCTATTCAAACCCCTATATCTTTACATGAGCCAGTATATAATGATGGCGGAGACACTTTATATATTATGGATCAGGTAAGTGATAAAAAAAGTAAAGAAGAAAACTGGATTAAGGATATTAGTTTAAAGGACGCAATAAAAAAACTTCCAGAAAGAGAACAAAACATAATTAATCTTCGTTTTTATAAAGGAAAAACTCAAATGGAAGTGGCTGAAGAAATTAATATTTCCCAAGCCCAAGTATCAAGGTTAGAAAAGTCTGCACTAAAAGCCATGCGAAATGAATTAAATCAAGTGTGAAATAAAAGGCAGATGCCAAAAAGGTGCCTGGCACCTTTTGGCTGACTGTTTTAAAAAGGTATTTTTATTAGGCAATTTTGTGCATCTATATCTACAAGTATAATATCTTCGCCAACTTGTTTTATACAGCAGAAGCTTATTACATATTCATTCTCCCGGCCTAACATACCCCAGATTTTACAAGGGCCAGGAACAATTATTTTTATAATATTACCATTTTTAGCATCAAAAATTATATCACAAACAAAGCCTAATCTTGCACCATCTCTACAATTTATCACTTCTTTATCTTTGAAATCAGAGAACCTCATTTTTCTCATCACTAAATCACCTACCAAAGAATATATCCTACTATTTAATATATAATATGAATAAAAATAATTATAATGATTTCTTGACTTTAATTATCTATACAATATAATAAAGACAAATATAGTTGTATTTTACTAAGGAGGAATAATAATTGAGATGTCCATATTGTGATGATGAAAATACTAGAGTAATAGACTCTAGGCCAATTGATGATGGTAAAAGTATTCGTAGAAGGCGTCAGTGTGATTTGTGTAAGAAGAGGTATACAACTTATGAAAAGGTAGAGGCACTTCCTTTAGTAGTTATTAAAAAGGATGACACTAGGGAGTCATACGATAGGTCTAAGATTGAGAGTGGTATTTTTCATTCCTGTCATAAAAGGCCAATATCTGTAGAACAAATTAAAAATCTAGTTGATGATGTGGAAAACACAATATTTAGTCTAGAACTTAAAGAAATACCAAGTTCAACCATTGGTCAAATTGTTATGGATAAATTAAAGGAATTTGATGCAGTTGCTTATGTTAGGTTTGCATCAGTTTATAGAGAGTTCAAAGATGTTAACACTTTTATGGATGAACTTAAAAAATTATTAGACAACTAAAAGTAAGACAATATACTTGTAATAAATGTATATTCTTGTTACAATGCTTTTGGATGAATGCTTCTTTCATTGAGAGGGACAATGAAAGGAGTAATTTATGTATAGTAAGGCACTAAGTGCAGCAATATGTGGTATTGATGCATTTATCATTTCTGTTGAAGCAGATGTAAGCGATGGCTTACCTATGTTTGATTTGGTAGGTTATCTTGGCTCTGAAGTAAGAGAAGCAAGAGAGAGGGTTCGTGTTTCAATTAAAAACTCTGGATTTCTTATTGAACCAAAACGAATAACAATCAATCTATCACCTGCTGATATTCGAAAGGAAGGAACGGGATTTGATCTTCCCATAGCCATTTCCATTCTAACGGCATTCGGACTTATACACCCAGATAGTTTAGAAAAAACTTTATTTATAGGAGAATTAGGCCTAAACGGAGATATAAAAAAGGTAAACGGGGTTTTACCTATAGTTTATGCTGCCCGGGAAAAAGGATTTAGAAGATGTATTGTTCCATTAAGTAATGTTAACGAAGCTGCTATCGTAGATGAAATAGACATATATGGTGTAAGTAGTATAAGACAAGTGGTTGAGTTTCTTAATAATGAAACTTATTTAGAGCCTCATTTTTTGGATATAAATAAGGGTTTGTTTTCAAGCAACTCGTCTGAAGAGTTAGATTTTTCTGATGTACTAGGGCAAGATACAGCTAAGAGAGGATTAGAAATAGCAGCTTGTGGGATGCACAACATTCTTATGATTGGGCCACCTGGTTCTGGAAAAACAATGCTTGCTAAAAGAGTACCAAGTATAATGCCAGAACTAACCTTAGATGAAAGTTTGCAGATTTCCAAAATATACAGCATATCAGGATTATTATCTAATAATAAATATCTAATTAAAAAAAGACCATTTCGTTCACCCCATCACACTATAACTACAACCGCTTTAATTGGTGGAGGAAGAACTCCTATGCCCGGAGAAATTAGTTTGGCACATCTAGGAGTTTTATTTCTTGATGAACTTTCTGAATTTAAACGCAGTACAATCGAAACACTTAGACAACCTCTTGAGGATAATGAAGTAACAATTACAAGGCTATTAGGAAGCTATCGTTTTCCTTCGGACTTTATGACGGTTATGGCAATGAATCCTTGCCAGTGTGGTTATTATCCAGATAGGAACAAGTGTAATTGTTCGCCAAGTCAAATTAATAGATATTTTGGGAAGATAAGCAAACCACTTATAGATAGAATTGACTTATGTGTAGAGGCACTTTCTGTTTTGTACAAAGATTTAGAGGGAAAAGTCAAAACGGAGTCCTCTGCAAGTATAAGAAAAAGGATAATGATGGGTAGAGAGTTTCAAATAAAAAGATATAAGGAAGAAGGTATTGATTTCAACTCTCAACTCACTACAAGAATGATTAAAAAGTACTGCAAGATAGGAAAAAAAGAAAAGGAAATTTTAGAGTATTATTTTCATAATTTTAATCTTTCCGCCAGGGCCTATCATCGGATACTTAAAGTGTCGCGAACAATTGCTGATCTTGATCAATCTGATAAAATTTTAGTGAAACATATAAGTGAAGCAATTAGATACAGAAGCTTTGATAAAAAAGATTGGGGGAGCTAGGGTTATGTATATGACAAGTAAAGAATATTGGCATTGGTTATTAAATATAAAAAACATAGGAATTAAAAAAACAAAAGCTATCTTGGATTTTTATGAAACACCTAGGAATGCATTCTTAGGAGGTGAATTAGAGCTTAAACAAATTGGGATTTTAAAGGAAGAAGATCGAAAAAATATTATTAAGAGTAAAGACATAAATTTAATTAAAAAGGATTATAATAAATTACATAAGAAAAGTATAGTTTTAATTACAAAAGATGATAAAAAATATCCTAATAAATTAAAAAATATTTATGACCCTCCCTTTGGTTTGTATGTAAGAGGGAGTCTTCCTCAAGATAATATACTTAGTATTGCAATAGTTGGAGCTAGAGCTTGCTCAGATTACGGAAGAGAAGTGGCAACAAACATTTCAAGAGAACTTGCAAGCAAGGGTGTACAAATAATAAGTGGCTTAGCACATGGTGTTGATAGTTTTGCCCATGCCGGTGCCTTAAAAGCGAAAGGTCAGACTTTTGCGGTTTTAGGTTGTGGAATAGATATATGTTATCCTAAAGAAAATTTCAATATATATATGGACATTGGAAAACAAGGTGGTATAATATCTGAATATGGAATTGGGAGGCAAGCAATTGCTTACCAATTTCCCATGAGAAACAGAATAATAAGCGCCTTGTCCGATGGGATATTAATTGTTGAGGCAAAAGAAAAAAGTGGTTCTTTAATAACAGCAGATTCCGGATTAGAACAAGGTAAGAATATTTATTCTATTCCAGGTAATATATATAGTAAGTTAAGTGAAGGAACTAATAACCTTATAAAAATGGGAGCAAAAATTGTTAGTAACTCCCAAGATATACTTGAGGATTATAAGTACAATTACATCAATAGTAAAGACAATATAGCTCAAAAAGATAAATTGCTTGAAAAAAAAGAAAAAATAGTGTATGCTTGTTTAAGTTGTTTGCCAAAACACATGAATAGTATAGCTGAAGAGACAGGTTTTACTATAGAAGAGTTAAGTGAAATATTATTACAATTGGAGCTAAAAAACATGATAAAAGAGATAAGAAAAAATTATTTTTCTTACATTTCATAATGAAAAAAGAAAAGATTAAGGGGAGGTTTATATGCCAAAGAATCTAGTTATAGTTGAGTCACCAGCAAAGGCAAAAACTATAAAAAAGTTCTTGGGTCGTAATTATAAAGTAATGGCATCAAATGGACATGTTAGAGATTTACCAAAAAGTCAACTAGGAATTGATACGGAGAATGATTATGAGCCCAAATATATAACAATAAGAGGAAAGGGGCCACTATTAGCTGAATTAAGAAAAGAATCAAAAAAAGCAGATAATATATATTTAGCTACTGACCCTGACCGAGAAGGAGAAGCTATATCTTGGCATTTATCTAAAGCCTTAAAATTAGAAGAAGGTCAGTACTCAAGAATAACCTTTAATGAAATAACAAAAGATGCAGTAAAAAACTCAATAAATCAAGCTAGGGAAATTGATATGGACCTTGTGAATGCACAGCAAGCACGACGTATACTTGACCGTATGGTAGGATATAAAATAAGTCCAGTCCTATGGAGCAAGGTTAAAAGAGGACTAAGTGCAGGAAGAGTACAGTCGGTTGCATTAAGGATTATTTGCGACAGAGAAAAAGAAATAAGCGAGTTTTTACCTCAGGAATACTGGAACCTTTATGTAGAACTTGATGTGGCAGAAAGCAAAGGAACATTGAAGGTTAAGTTTCTAGGAGATGCAGAAGGTAATGCTATAGATATTGAATCTGAAGAACAACTTAATAAAATCCTAAAAGAAATAGAGAATGAGGAATTTACTATTTCGGAACTTAAAAAAACTACTAGAAGAAAAAAATCACCACTACCATTTACCACGAGTACAATGCAACAAGAAGCATCAAAACGTTTGAATTTTTCAACTTCTAAAACTATGACAATCGCCCAACAACTATATGAGGGTATAGATATAAAAGGACATGGTGCAGTTGGTTTAATTACCTATTTACGTACAGACTCTACACGTGTTTCAGATACAGCAGATCAAAATGTAAAGGAGTATATAAAAGAAACTTATGGTGATGATTATGTAGATAAGGGTAAATCAAAAACAAAATCAAAGGATACTAAAAAAACACAAGATGCTCACGAAGCAGTTAGGCCTGCTAATGTGGACATAGAACCAAAAGTAATCAAAGAGTCTTTAACTAGAGATCAGTATCGCTTATACAAACTAATATGGGAAAGGTTTGTAGCAAGTAGAATGAAAGCTGCAAAATATGAAACAGTAGCTATAAAGGTGAATGCTAATGGCTATCGTTTCACAGCTTCGACTTCAAAACTTGTGTTTAAAGGGTACTTGTCTGTGTACAAACAGGTAGAAAAGGAAGAACAAACAGATGAAGTTCTTGCAACTCTTAATAAGGATTCAAAACTAAAGTTTAATGAGCTTGAATATTCAAAGCATTTTACTAAGCCACCCGCTCATTATAATGAAGCATCCTTAGTTAAAACCTTAGAAGAATTAGGAATAGGAAGGCCAAGCACATATGCACCTATTATTTCGACTCTAATATATAGGAGGTATATAACTAAGGAAGAAAAAAACATATTTGTAACTGAACTAGGCGAAATAGTAAATGATATTATGTTAACAGCATTTTTATCTATTGTTGATGTAAATTTTACAGCAAATTTAGAATCTTTACTAGATGCTGTAGAAGATGGAAAAATAAAATGGAAAACTGCGATTAGAAACTTTTATCCAGATTTACAAAAAGCTGTAGATAGTGCCGAAAAGAACCTTGAAAAGATTGAAATTGCTGACGAAGTAACTGATGTACTTTGTGAAAAATGTGGAAGAAATATGGTGATCAAATACGGCCGTCATGGCAAGTTTTTAGGGTGTCCGGGTTTTCCTGAATGTGTGAATGCAAAACCATATCTTGAAAAAATAGGTGTAGAATGTCCGAAATGTGGAAAAGATATTGTGGTTCGCAAGACAAAAAAGGGAAGAAGATATTATGGCTGTGAAGATAATCCTGATTGTGATTTTATGACATGGCAAAAACCTTCAAAACGCAAATGTCCTCAGTGTAAGGGATATATGTTAGAGAAGGGCAAGAAAGTAGTTTGCCATGACGAAGAATGTGGATATGTGGTAACTAGAGATAAACTAGAAGAAATGGAAGACAGTTAGATTTAAGAAGTGTTTATTCTTAAGGAAAACAATAAAATATATATGTGTAATGATTTGGGGGAATTCAGGAGGATTTAAATGAGTGTACATTTACTTGATAAAACAAGAAAAATCAATAAACTATTACATAATACAAATACAGATAAAATAGTTTTTGATGATATTTGTGACGTTTTAAGTGATATTCTAGATTCTAACGTTATAGTAATAAGTAAAAAAGGTAAAGTGTTGGGACTTAAGAACAAAAAGGAAGCAAAAGTTATTGACAAACTAATTAGTAATGATGTTGGTGAAAAAATAGACTTATTATTAAATGAACGCTTTTTAAATATTTTATCTACAAAGGAGAATATAAACCTACTAACATTAGGATTTGAATTTGAAGGAATAAATGATTTTATTGCTATTGTTGCTCCTATTGATATAGCAGGAGAAAGACTAGGAACTTTATTTGCTTATAAAACACAAGCTCAATATACAATAGATGAAATAATTCTTAGTGAATATGGAACAAGCGTTATTGGATTAGAAATGATGCGTTCTATTAGTGAAGAAAGTGCTAGAAAGAATAGGAAGATGCAAATTGTTAAATCAGCCATAAGTACTCTATCATATTCTGAACTTGAAGCGATTATTCATATTTTTAATGAATTAGATGGTAACGAAGGTATATTAGTTGCTAGTAAAATAGCAGATCGAGTTGGGATAACAAGATCGGTTATAGTAAATGCCCTTCGTAAGTTTGAGAGTGCAGGAGTTATTGAATCAAGGTCTTCAGGAATGAAGGGAACTTATATTAAGGTTATTAATGATCTAATATTTCCTGAGCTTAAAAAAATTAAAGAAGAAAAAATTGAAAAAAAATAAAAAACTTTTTTTATAAATAAATCAAAAAATCAACCACTTTTATATTGTGGTTGATTTTTAATTCTTATAATAAAATTCATGTAAGTATTTAGACAAATTCGATTGTTTAAGTCAAAAAATAATTATATATAGAAAATACAACATATTTCGAGTTTTTCATTGTACTTTTGACAATGTTTGATTATAATGTAGGTATATATATAAAATAAAGTACAATTAATCAAGGAGGAATTATATGATTACAGCAAATGCTTTTAATTATGTTAATGTATTGAATAAAGCAGCAGATGCTAGTTGGCTAAGAAATGAAGTTATTTCAAATAATATTGCTAATGTAAGTACTCCTAATTATAAACGTAGTGATGTGGAATTTCAAAGTGTCCTGCGAAGGGAGTTACAAGGTGGCGAGTCTCTTGATAAAAGAGTTGCAAATGTTAACTTAAGTAATTTAAATCCTATTACGTATAAAGATCATTCTAAGCTGAGTTATAGATTAGATGGTAACAATGTAGATATAGACATAGAAGGAGCTAATTTAGCAGAAAATCAAATTAGATACAATGCAATTATTGAATCTGTATCCCATGAATTTAATCGGTTAAAAACGGTTTTAAATGGATTATAGGAGGGATTTACTTATGGCATTTTTTAATGGAATGAATATTAGCTCTACAGGAATGACAGCACAAAGACTAAGAATGGATACAATTGCCCAAAACATTGCTAATGTTAATACTACTAGAGATGAAGATGGTAACGTTTATAGAAGAAAAACTGTAGTTTTTGCAGAAAAAAACACTCCAAATTTTAGGCAAGTATTTTCTAGTGCACTTAATAAGCCAAGTGGTTATGGAGTGAAAGTTACAGAAATTGTTGAAGATAATGAGACCCCAATGACTATGGCTTATGATCCATCTCATCCAGATGCTGATGAGCAAGGGTATGTATCTTATCCTAATGTAAATACAGTTACAGAGATGACTAACTTAATTGATGCAAGTAGAGCTTATGAAGCGAATGTAACAGCCTTTAATGCATCAAAAAGCATAACTTTAAAAGGTCTAGAAGTTGGTAAGTAATTTAAGCTGAGAAAGGCATGGTTATTATGCAAATAAAAGGAATTGATAATTTAAGCAAAATACATAAAATACAAAACTTAAATAATAACGTTGCTTCTAAAATAGGAGCAAGTAGAAATCAAACATTTGAAGATATTTTTGAGTCGGCAGTTTCTGTGCTTCAAGAAACAAATCAATTATCTAATGCAGCAAAAGAAGCTGAAATTTCTTATGCCTTAGGGTTAACAAATAGTACTCATGATTTACAAATAGCTCAAGAAAAGGCAAACATTGCACTTCAATATACCTTATCTATACGTAATGCAATATTAGAAAGTTATAATAATATTATGAATATTCAATTTTAGAAAGGTTTGCTTATTAAATGACTGATAGACTAAAGGAATTCCTCAAAACAGTAACCGACAAATGGAAAAAATTAACAGGAACACAAAAAACCGCTGTAATAAGTATTGTTGCAACAGTTTTTTTGGCTTTTATTATTTTATATTTTTTTGCAAAGAGAACTAATTATGAAACATTATTAGTTAGTGATAATACAAAAGATATTAGTACTGTAGCATCCTTACTTGAGGCAGAAAACATCGAATACAAATTGGCCAGTGATAATCGTTCTTTGCTTGTAGACACTTCCAAGTACTCAGATGCAGTATTGTTAGTATATAGTAGTGATGTTCCTACTACTGGATTAACTATAGATGAGTTATTAGACAATGGTTTAAACACAACCAGTAGCGAAAGAAATCTAAAGAATCACTTGTATATACAAACTGAAATAAGAAGAAATTTACTCAATATGAAGGGTGTAACAGACGCACAAGTTACTTATGTACCACAAGACAATAGTTATAGTATCCTTTCTGAAAGAGAAGATTATCCTGCAAGTGTTGCATTGATTATTACTTCGGACTTTGAGTTAACAAGTGCACAAACCATAGCAGAGTATGTTGCAGCATCAATTGGCAACGAATCTACAGACAAAATTAAAGTTGTTGATCAAAATGGTAATTTGCTTTATGGAGGCAAGGATGACCTGTATACAGGTAACGTTAATTCCGTATTAGATTATAGAGAAAAATTGCAAAACACATATAACAATAATATATATATATTAATGATGAATTTAGGATTTGATGATGTACAATCTATGTTCAATTGGTCTCTTAATATGGATAAGGTAACAGAATTATATACTGAACAAATTCCTGCTGATGGTCAAGAACAAGGTCTATATAAACACTATTACTCCTATGAAGCAGAAAACACAGCAGGAGAAGTATCTGGCATACCTGGAACAGATAGTAATGATGATACTACATATAATATTGACCAAGGGATTATAAATCAAGGAAGTAATGTAAACACTACGCAAATTGAATACTTACCAAGTGAAAGGGTAACTAATACAGAATATGAAGTTGGGGCTGTTATACCAGGAGAATCATCTGGAAGTATTATATGTACAAAAGTAGTAACATATGAAGAAACTGAATTAGAAGCCGCTGGATTGCTTGATGGTATTTCCTTTGAAGAATATACACAGGCTAACGACGAGCGAATACAAATGGAAGTATCTGAAGAAATATACAATTTAGTATCAATGGCAACAGGGGTACCACAAAACAGAATTCAAATAATGGCTTATGAGCAACCTTTGTTTATTCCAAAAATTAGTACTCCAATTAATAGTACATTGATTTTTCAAATAATTTTAGTAGCATTTATTATCGGTTTGCTTTTATTAGTGGTTTTCAAAGGAACAAAACCTGTAGAAGTTATGGAAACAGAGCCAGAACTATCAGTAGAAGAATTACTTGCTACAACACAGGAACCAGAACTATCCGATATAAAGTTAAGTGAAAAGTCAGGACCCAAAAGGGTTATAGAAAAGTTAGTTGATGAAGATCCTGAATCAGTAGCACGATTACTTAGAAACTGGTTAAGTGAAGACGAATGGGAATAGAGGTAATTAAAATTGAGCACATATGAATTGACAGGAATAGAAAAAGCATCGATTTTATTAATTGGATTAGGACCAGAAACGTCATCAAAAATCTTTAAGCACCTTAACGAGGACGAGATAGAGGCGTTAACATTGGAGATTGCAAGCACTAGAAGTGTGTCACCAGACACCAAGGAAGAAGTAATTAATGAATTTTATGAGGTTTGTCTAGGGCAACAGTTTATTTCTGAAGGTGGCGTTGCTTATGCTAAGGAATTGTTGGAAGCGGCACTAGGAGAAAGTCAGGCAGCTAGTGTTATCAATAGATTAACAGCATCCTTACAAGTTAGACCTTTTGAATTTGCAAGAAAAACAGATGCTAGCCAAATTAATAGTTTTATACAAGATGAACATCCACAAACAATTGCTCTAATACTAGCTTACTTACCGCCAGCTCAATCTGGTGCTATATTATCTGAGTTATCACTAGAAAACCAAGCCGATGTTGCTAAGAGAATTGCACAAATGGATAGAACAACGCCAGATGTAATTCATGAAGTGGAAAAAATACTTGAAAGAAAGTTCTCATCTTTAACAAATCAGGATTATACTATTGCAGGAGGCGTTGATTCAATGGTAGATATTTTAAATTCTGTAGATAGAGGAACTGAGAAAAACATAATGGAAAATCTAGAATTAGACGATCCAGAATTAGCAGATGAGATTAAGAGAAAAATGTTTGTGTTTGAAGATGTTATTACTCTTGATGATAAATCAATTCAAAGAGTTCTTCGAGAAATTGATAATAATGATTTAGCTTTAGCTCTTAAGAATACTAATGAAGACGTTAAAACTGTCATTTTCAATAATATTTCACAAAGACTTGCAACCATGATAAAAGAAGATATGGAATTTATGGGACCTGTAAGACTAAAAGATGTTGAAGAATCACAACAAAAAATTGTTAATATCATTAGAAGACTTGAAGATGCTGGAGAAATAATTATTTCAAGAGGTGGAGGTGACGAGATTATTGTCTAATGTTATTAAATCAAAGGATGTATACTTAAACGAAAAAAACATTAAAAAAATTAATCCTGAGTTTGCTTTTTCATCAAAAGCAGGAAAGCATTTAAACTCCACAAGCAGTAATGAAGTCACTAAAAAGAATAAAACAAATAACATTTTTATGAATTCTGTAAAAGATAAGGCTAAAAGTATAATTGAAAATGCAGAAAGTGATGCAAAAAAGATATCTACAACAATTTATTCAGAAGCCAAAGAAAGTGGCTATCAAGATGGAATGAAAGCTGCATCTTTAAAAATTGAAGAGTTAGAAAATGAACTTAACTTAAAACTTGAACAACATCAAGCAGAATATGAAAAACTTATAAAAAACTTAGAACCTCAAGTAGCAAGTATTATAATTGATTTGTTAGGCAAGATTACTGGAATTATTATTAAAAACAATCAAGTTATTGAGCATTTGATTCGTCAAAGCCTTCTAGGAGCAGACAAGAGTAAGAGTTATTTTATAAGGCTAAGTGAAGAAGAATATAAGCTAATAAATGAACACAAAGAGCAATTTGAAGAGATAGTAGGTAAAGACACTGAAATAGAATTTGCCATAGATAAAAACCTTAAAAAAAACCAGTGTTTAATAGAGACTGACAGTGGAATTATAGATTGTAGCTTAGATGTTCAATTAAATAATTTATATGAGAGCATTAGATTATTAGCAAAAACTTAAGATAAAGGAATTATAAATGAGTAATAATATTACTATTGATATAAAAAAATATGAAAAACTACTAGATAATACCTACGAAAAGAATCTGGGCAAAGTTGTAAAAGTAGTAGGTCTAACAATAGAATCCATTGGTCCAGAGGCAAATCTAAATGATTTGTGTAAGATTATATCAAAAGATGATAAAAACACTGTAATGGCAGAAGTTGTAGGTTTTAGAGATAATAGAATTTTGTTAATGCCATTTGAAAGTGTTGATGGAATAGGTATAGGCAGTAAAGTGGAATCTTTTCATGAACCTTTACAAGTGCCCGTAGGAGAAGATTTATTAGGGAAAGTTTTAAATGGTCTAGGATTTCCCCTTGATGATTCCGAATACAAGGTAAGAAAAACTTATCCAGTTGTAGCAAACCCACCTGATCCTATGAAAAGAACAATTATATCAGAAGCTCTTCCTCTTGGTGTAAAGGCGGTAGATGCTCTAACAACGGTTGGAAAAGGGCAAAGAATGGGTGTGTTTGCAGGTAGTGGAGTAGGTAAAAGTACTTTACTAGGAATGTTTGCAAGAAACACACAAGCAGATGTAAATGTTATAGGATTAATAGGGGAGCGTGGCAGAGAAGTTAGAGAATTTATAGAAAGAGACTTAGGGGAAGAAGGTCTTAAGCGTTCAGTAGTAGTAGTTGCAACATCAGACAAGCCTCCCTTAATTCGAAAGAAAGCCGCACAAACCGCAACAGCAATTGCAGAATATTTTAGGGATCAGGGCAAAGATGTGCTTTTAATGATGGATTCAGTAACTCGCTTTTCAATGGCACAAAGAGAAATAGGCCTTGCTTCAGGAGAACCACCTGTGACTAGAGGATATCCACCTAGTATGTACTCAGAAATGCCAAAACTTTTAGAAAGAGCTGGAAGTTCAGACAAAGGTTCAATTACTGGTTTATATACAGTTCTTGTAGACGGTGACGATTTTAATGAGCCCATCACTGATACGGCAAGGGGAATTCTTGATGGACACATTATGTTGACAAGAAAGCTTGCTCATAAAAGTCATTATCCAGCAATTGATGTTTTACAAAGCATTTCTCGAGTTATGACATCTATTATTTCGGACGAGCACAAAGAATATGCTAATAAATTAAAGATGGTTTTAGCTACATATAACGAGGCGGAAGACTTAATCAATATAGGGGCATATAAAAAAGGTTCAAATAAAGATATAGACTATGCAATTTCAAAAATTGACAAAGTAAACGACTTTTTGAAACAAAGAGTAGAAGCAAATTTTGACATACAAGAATCCTTACAGTTACTTAAGGAAATTTTCGAAGATAGTTAGTAAAAGTATATTTGCATTTTATTACAAAGAAAGGACTGTGTTTACCAATGACAAAATTTGTTTATAAAATGGAAGATATATTAAAAGTTAAAATACAGTTAGAAGACCAAGCTAAAACGGAGTATAGTAATGCTAGAAGGATACTATTAATGGAAGAAGATAAACTTAAAAAATTAATGCTAGAATATAATGTTTACCAGGAGAAGTTGACCTTCTTAATAACATCAAAGATTGATCTTTTAGAAATTCAAAAATGCAAAGATGCAAATGAATTATATAAAGAATATATAGAGCAACAAAAAAAGAAGTTAGCAACAGCGCGTCACAATGAAGAAATAGCTAGAATAAAATTACAAGAAGCTATGATTGAAAGAAAGACTCATGATAAGCTTAAGGAAAAGGCTAAGGAAGAGTATATGTATGAATATGAAGCTTGGCAACAAAAGGAAATCGACGAAATCACAAGTTATCGATATGGGATCCTTGTCCAAAACAAGGAGGATATAAATGCCGGATAAAAGAGATGAAGTAACAAAAAAAAGATCTAGTAAATTTATTAGTATATTTATTTTATTAATGATATTATTTGTTTGGATACTTATTTTTGCTCTTTTAGTAAAGCTAGATATAGGTGGATTTGGAACAACCTTAAGACCTCTACTTAAAGATGTTCCTATTATTAATAAAGTCTTACCTGTACTAACAGATGAAGAGCTAGCAGAAGAAGAGAACTATCCTTATGCTTCTTTAGCCGAAGCGATGGTAAAGATAAATGAATTAGAAAAAATAAATGAAGAATTAGAGTTGAATATTGAAGAATATAAAAACAATTCCAGTAAATTGGAAGAAGAATTGGCAACATTAAGTGAAATAAAAGAAAAAGATGAAGCATTTAATCAAAGAGTTTTAGAATTTGATAGAAATGTTGTGTTTGCAGATGAAGCTCCAGAGATTGAGGAATATAAAACCTATTACGAATCTATTAATCCAGACAATGCTGAAATAATTTATAGACAAGTAATTTATGACGTAAATGCCTCACAAGAAATACAGGATAAGGTCGATATATATAGTAATATGGATCCTAAAGCAGCAGCTCGAATCTTTGAAACTTTATCCAATGACACTGATTTACTATTACTGATATTATCCAACATGAATAAATCAAGCTCCTCAGAAATATTAAGTGAGATGAATCCTGAATTAGCAGGAACTTTAACTAAAAAATTGTTCAATTGATAATAAGTGAGTATATACTCATTTATATATAAATAAATAATTTAAGGAAGGAGGAAAAGAACCAGTGAAAACAGAATTCATATTATTAAACCAGGTTAATGGTGACAGTGTGAATAACAAAAAGGTTGATAACAAATCTAGTAATATCAATACTAATTTTGGCGATTTCATGAAGACGAAAGTAGACCTAGAAGCAGACAAAGAAACTAGCAAAACACAAGTCTTGAAAGTGGATTATAAAAGATCTCCACTTGAAAAGATGAAAAGTCCCAAAAGCAAAGAAGTAACTTCAGACCAACTAAAAAAGGCAGCAATGATTTTTTGGGATTTATCCAATTCAATTAAAGAAGAAGTCGCCGCTAAGCTAAATATTAGTAAAGAAGAACTAGAAGAAATGCTAAAAACCTTAGGCTTTACGTCTTTAGACCTACTTAACAAGGATAATGCAGCAAGTTTATTCCTAATTGTAAATGAAGAAATTAACCTGACTAATCTAATTACGAATGAAGATCTAATGTCACAATATAATTCATTTATGGAACTACTAAAAGATATGCGAGAAAATTTAAATAATGATATGTGGGAATTGTTAGGGTTTAAAGATATTGATGTGGAAGCTATAGTTAAGGAGTTAAAAGGAAGCAATCAGGATATAGATTTTGCTAAGATATTTGAGAATTTGATTGATAAAAATGAAAACAGATCCTTACATAGTCAAACAAGCAGTACAAACATGCAAGATCAAATCGGACAAGTTGATATGAGCGCTGATAGCAATTTATCCAAACAGGATAACTCAGAAGTGCTTAGAGAAAATCAAATCAATAGTCAAAAAGACAGTGACTCAATTAACTTTATAGTTGACAATCAAAAGCCAAAAAATAATGAAAAAAGTGCTAGCACACTAGACCAAACCCAAAACGGACTAATGAACAACTTTTCTAGCAACTTGAATTCTCCTACAATTAATAACGAAATACTTAATTCAAACGGAAGTTCAACAAATGGTATATTTGACATTTCAAAACAAATTATAGAGCAAATAAAGCTCAAATTACAAGCAGACCAAACATCAATTGAAATGAAATTGTACCCAGAGCATTTAGGAAAGTTAGCATTCCAAGTCAGTACAAAAAGTGGTATTTTAACAGCAAGTTTTACTACAGAAAATGAAGTGACAAAAGAAATCATAGAAAGTCAGCTTCACGTATTAAAAGAACAACTTAATTTACAAGGATTAAAAGTAGAAGATCTTGAAGTGGAAGTTGGAATTTCTCAATTCTTTACAAATGAGAATGGTAATTCAAACTCAAGTAGACCAAAGCAAAATCAGGGACGAAATAATCTTTCTAACTTTTGGACAGATATTGAAGAAGACGATGCCACAGAGAATACTACACTAGATGATTTGTTAATATCTTATGATTTAGATGGTGTTAATGTAAACACAGTTAACTATTCGGCATAGTAAAAGTAAGGAGGTGTGATCAAATTGAGTACAATAAATCATGTTCAAAATATTATAGATGGTAAAATTCCTGATATGAGGAAAGAAGAAAGCACAAAAAAATTAGGTGACGATTCTTTAGGCAAAGATGCGTTCTTAAAATTACTTGTTACACAACTTAAACATCAAGACCCGTTGAATCCAAGCCAAGATACAGAATTTATTGCACAATTAGCAAGCTTTTCTCAATTAGAAGCTCTTCAGAACTTAACTCAAAGTAATAGCAATGCTCAAGCATTAAATTTAGTTGGAAAGCACGTGGTGCTAAAATTCGAGACAGGCTCAGGCAATGCTATGTTTACAGTAGGAAAAGTTGACTATGTAACAGTAGAAGGCAAAGACACGTACTTATCAGTTAATGGTAACGATTATAGTATTGAAGACTTATATCAAGTAGTTGATAGTGATTTTTTACCTGAAGAGATAGTAGAGCCAGAAGAAACAGAAAACAATCAAGATGATCAAGATAATTATGAAACTAAAGAAGTTTAGATATCTAGAAAGGAGGATGGCATGAACAAAATAAGTAAAACAAATTTTAATTCCATTAATCAGATAAGAAATCAATATTTAAAGCAGAAGCCAGAAACTAAAAAAAGTGCTAATAATGATAACTTACAGCCATCGTTTTCCCACATTCTAGGTAATGTAGCAAAGAGTGTAGAACAGAGTGAATTAAAATTTTCTAAACATGCAACACAAAGACTTAATAGTAGAAACATAGACCTTACAAAAGGTCAAGTAGAGAGACTAGAACAAGGTGCTAGAATCGCTAACAAAAAAGGTGTAAAGGATTCTTTAGTTATAGTTGATGACATAGCATTTATCGTAAATACTAAAAAACATATTGTAGTTACTGCAGTAAATGAAGCAGAAGAAAAAACTTTTACAAACATTGATGGAGCTGTAATAATGTAATGCTGGACCTTAATAGGAAGCGTAGGTCTTTGACTGATTGATAAGACCGTTACAGCCAAATAAGGAGGTTATTTTTTATGATGAGATCATTAAATTCTGGTGTTTCGGGCTTAAGTGTTCACCAGACAAGAATGGACGTTATAGGTAATAATATTGCCAACGTTAACACTATAGGATATAAAGCAAGTTCAGCTAACTTTGCAGATGTATTTTATCAAACGACACAAAGTGCAACAGGACCTAATGCTGAGACAGGTGCTGCTGGTAGAAATGCTCTTCAAATAGGTATGGGTACAAACCTTGCAAGTGTGACAAAGTCAATTGAACAAACAGGAGGAACTCAAAGAACAGATAATCCTTTTGATGTGATGATAAATGGTAATTCGTTTTTCATTGTAAATAATGGAGGAACAAACTATTTTACAAAAGCAGGAGCCTTTGGAATTGACGGAAGTGGTAACCTAGCCACACCTGATGGTTCGCTGGTTATGGGATGGCAAGTTGATCCACTTGACCCATCAAAAGCAATGGCAGATAATGTATCGCCACTTAGGATTATGTCACCTGAAAATCAATTTGCTTCACCAGTTGCAACAACCCATGTAAATATTTCGGGTAACATTGACAGTAAAGATACGCAAATAGCTTCAAACACAGGAAAAACAGTAAGTATATCATTTTATGATAGTATGGGCTATGCATACTCAGGACAGATCAAGCTACAGCAATTAGAAGGTGTTGAAAATGAATACTCAGTTACACTAATGAACATCACTAATGAAAATGGAGGATCAATATTTGCTAATAAAATAGTAGATGATTCTGGAATGACATCTTATGTTCCAACAGAAATAAACTCATTTGACTTTGGTGGTTTTACTTATAATGTTAATGTTAATCCTGATAACGGCAGTCTTACTTTAAGTAGTGAAGATGCAGAAGGAAACACTCTTACGGGAGATAATTTACCATCAGCAACACTTTCATTTAACAAAGAAGATGGTTCTTTTTCTGGTGTATCAGGAAATGATGGGGAATTATTGAATAGTCTTAACTTTTCAATTCATCAGGAGCCAACGGCTTATGAAGAAATTAATATAGACTTTTCATCGCTTACCATGTACTCAACTAGTGGTAATTCATCACTAGAAGCAGCTAAGGGTAGCATAGATGGAATGGGAGCAGGTAGACAAGTGGGTAATTTGTCAGGTATTGGAATTGATACAGCTGGCCGAATCTATGGAAGATATGATAATGGTGACAGTAGACTCTTAGGTCAAATTGCAGTTGCTAAGTTTTCCAACCCGTCAGGACTAGAAGCAGTAGGTAACAATATGTTTATACAGACTCAAAACTCTGGTGAATTTGATGGAATTGGACAAGATATAACAAGTGATGGTGGTGCCTTCACAACAGGAGCTCTAGAAATGTCTAATGTAGACTTGGCATCAGAATTTACTGACATGATTACGACTCAAAGAGGTTTTCAGGCTAACTCAAGGATAATTACCGTTTCTGATACCTTATTAGAAGAGTTAATTAATTTGAAGCGTTAATTTATTAATTAAGTAAATCAACTTAAAAGTTAATCTTAGCATTAACTTTTAAGTTGATTTAGATATTATAATATGCAAAGAAAACAACAGGGTGAATCATGATAACTTTAAGAAAAATGGATAATTCGAAGATAACTATAAACTGTGATTTTATAATTACAATTGAGGCAAATCCAGATACAGTAATCACCTTATCTACAGGAAAAAAACTTATAGTTAAAGATAGTATAGAGGAAATTACTGATTTAATAATTGATTATAAAAGACAAATATTTGATACTACAGAGAAGTAGGTGAATTTATGAATTTAGCATCTTTATTGGGATTATTACTAACATTTTTAACTACTGTGTTTGGCATTACCTTTGTAATGGATACAAGTAGCTTTAATTTTTCCTTGATAATGAACTTTTGGGATGTTCCCGCAATATTAATAACTTTTGGTGGTTCATTATTTGCAATGTTAGTAATGCAAAGAAGTGCAGGGGCATTTTTTTACAAATTATCAACCTTTAGACTAGTTTTCAGAAATGATATGAACAATGAATTTGAAACGATACGTACTATTATAGCCCTCTCTAATGTTGCAAGAAAAGAAGGCTTATTAGCACTTGAAGAAGCAACGAATGAAATTGAGGATAATTTTTTAAAAAAAGGGGTTCTTCTTATAGTTGATGGAACGGATCCTGATTTAGTACGTGGAATAATGAATACTGAGCTTAGCTGTATAGAAGAAAGGCATAACGAAGTGTCAGGATTTTGGGATTCTCTTGGAGCTATGGGTCCTGCTTGGGGTATGATAGGTACCTTAATAGGACTGATTAATATGTTAAAGGATCTTAATGATGCGGCTTCTATTGGACCTAACATGGCAGTAGCTCTAATAACTACCTTTTATGGTTCCTTTATTGCAAATGCAATATGTATTCCGGTTAATAACAAGTTAAAAGGCTTGCATGCTTCTGAAATTATGGTAAAAGAAATAATTGTAGAAGGTATTTTATCTATTCAGGCAGGAGAAAATCCAAGAGTAATTGAAGAAAAGTTAAAGGCTTTTGTTAAACCATCAGAAAGATTTAGGTTATCTACAGATGAACAGCTTGAAAGTGAGGAAGTAAATGTCTAGAAAAAGGAAAACACCACCAGAAAGTGCGGGATCGCCTTGGTTAAATACATTTGCGGATTTAATGAATTTACTCCTATGCTTTTTTGTGTTACTTTTTTCAATGTCAAGCGTGGATGAAGGAAAATATGAAGAAATGGTTCAATCACTGAGTGCTGGTTTTAGTATATTTAATTCAGGCACTACAGTTGTCGATAGTGGAAAAATTATTTCTAGTGGAATAAAACAACTAGAAGATTTGGAAAGGTATAGTTTTGAAGAAGGAAAAGGCGAATCGGCATTAGAAGGGTCAGTTTCGTTTGATGAAGAGTTATATACGAAAAATAAGGAAGCTACAGAAAAATTATATGAAGAAATAGTAGCAGATTCGAGAGCATTTGATATATATGATAATATTAATATTAATATAGACCCTAACTATAGATATGTACAAATAACTTTAGATGGTTATATTTTATTTGACCCTGGTGATGCAGACATAAAAGCAGAAGCTTATTCGCTACTAAGTAGAATAGGCGATATTCTAAAAACCTTTAATGATGAACAAATAATTGAAATAGAGGGGCACACGGATAATGTTCCTATATCAAGGAGTGAATATAGAACTAATGAATTATTGTCTTCCGCAAGGGCTATTAATGCAGCAACATATTTAATTGAAGATAAGGGCTTTAATCCTGAAAACCTACAATGGACAGGTAGGGGGGAGTATGATCCAATTGACTCAAATACAACACCAGAAGGAAGAGCTAGAAATAGAAGAATAGAAATAAAGGTTCATAATAATGTTCATTAAAAATAAAAAGATGTCCATAGAAAGGCGTGATCATTAAGATGAAAAAGAATATGTTTTCAGTTATAGCTTTAGCAGTTTCAATTATTAATTTGATCCTTAGTATTTTAATTGTTTTTACTCTTGTGCCTTCAGCATCAAAAAGTAACAAACTAATAACTAAGGTTGCATCTAATTTAGACTTAGAAATCGAGTCTACAGTTGCTTTAGACGATGAAAAGAAAAAAGTTCCATTAAAAGACATTGAGATGTATCCTCTTGAAGAATTAACTATAAACTTAAAGAGATCAGAGGGAGACACAAAAAATCACTATACCCAACTTACAGTATCATTATCAATGAACAAAACACATAAGGACTACAAGGAATTAAGTTCAGATATGAAAAAATACGAAAGCTATATAACAGAAATTATAACAGATGAATTTTCTAAGAGTACTGCAGAAAATGTTATGGAGGATAAAGATATTATAAAAGAAAGAATTTTATCAAGGCTAGAAGATAAATTTGACTCAGATTTCATAGTAGATATGTCTATAGGAAAAATTGTTGTTGACTAAGATAGAAAAATATTAGAATATGTGTTAATATTTATATGTTTTAGTTACATAAGAACTTGGAGGTATGAGGATGAGTGATGTTTTATCTCAACTAGAGATAGATAGCCTGCTTAGTGCATTAAGTAGTGGAGAAATAGATGCAGAAGAATTAAAGAAAAACGAAGAAAAACATGTGAAAGATTATGATTTTAAAAGACCTTTGAAGTTTTCTAAAGATCATTTGAGAACTTTAGAAATAATCTTCGAACATTATGGTAGGTTGTTAGTAAATAATTTGACAAGTCATCTGCGAAAAAACATTCAGGTTGAAGTAATGAATTCAGAAGCTATAGTTTTTTCGGAATTTACCAACTCATTACCTAATCCCGTTTTACTTAGTGTTATTGACTTTAATCCTTTAGAAGGAAATATATTAATTGAATTAGGCAACAATTTAGGTTATTCTATTATTGATAGATTATTAGGTGGCTTTGGTGATTCAACTAGTAGGAAGAGGGAGTTTACTGAGATTGAAATAACTATTTTAGAAAGGATTTTTGATATCTTTGTAAATTTACTTGTAGATCCATGGTTAAACGTAGTTGAATTAGAACCGAGACTAGAGCGAATTGAAACAAATGCTCAATTTGCACAGATTGTTGAACCTAATGAAATGACAGCAATTGTCACATTAAAATTAAGCATAGGTAATGTAGATGGTATGATAAATGTATGTCTTCCTTATTCTACTATGGAAAATGTTATAGAAAAGCTTAATACAAGATATTGGTATTCAAGCGCACAAAAAAATGAAGAAGGCAAATATAAAGAGATTATAGAAACCACTATTAACAGAACCCAAATACCTATTAGAGCAATTCTGGGGAAAAGTACTATATCTGTTCAAGATTTTTTAGGCTTACAGGTAGGCGATATCGTTCGTTTAGATTCAAAAACGGGACAGGAATTAGATATATATATTGGTAACATAAAAAAATTTAAAGCATATCCAGGTACTTTTTCAAAGTATTATGCAGTACAGCTTTCAACAATATTAAGAGAGGAGTAAAGAATATGGATAATATTTTATCTCAAGAAGAGATTAATGCTCTATTAGACGGTATGGGTCCAAGTGACTTAAATGACACCGATCAAATGAAAAAATTATCTGAAGAAGAAAAAGATGTTATAGGAGAAGTGTCTAATATTGCAATGGGTGCAGCATCAACAACATTATCTTCTTTACTTAGTCATAGAGTCGAGATTACTGCGCCCAAAGTATCATATTCAACCTGGGATGAATTATCAACTGAATATGATAGGCCATGTGTATTTATTCAGATATATTATAAAGAAGGTTTAGATGGAAGCAATATATTACTTATTAAAGATAAGGATGTAAAGTATATTACAGATCTTATGATGGGTGGTGACGGAAGTAATATTGAGGGAACTATAAGTGAACTAGAACTTAGTGCAATAAGTGAAGCGATGAACCAAATGATGGGAACAGCAGCCACATCACTGTCAAGATTTATAGACAAAAAAGTAGATATAACGCCACCAACATCAATTTTAATAAACTTAAATGATAGTGTTGAAGATTTAGATATAGCCTCATTTTTAAAAGAAAGATTTGTGAGAGTATCTTTTGATATGAATATTGGAGAGAAAGTTAAAACAGATATAATGCAACTTTATCCATTTGAGTTTGCACAAGATATTTACAATGAATTTGTTCAAGTATTTGAGGAATCAAGTAATGAACATGAAGAAAGCCCAGTAGATAATGGGCAATTAAAGGATAATCATATAGCAATGGATGTTAATAATCAAACTAATAATAGCCAGCCAAATACTAGTAATCAGCATCCAGTAAGCAACCATGAACACTCTTCAAACCAAAGAGAAGATATTAATGTTCATTCAGCTTCATTTCAGCCATTTACATCTTACAACAATAAGGACAACAATCAAGAAAATATTAATATAATTATGGATGTACCTTTAGAAGTTAGAGTAGAACTAGGAAGAACAAGCAAATCTATTAAAGAAATTTTGAGTTTTGCACCAGGAACCATAGTTGAATTAGACAAACTTTCTGGAGAGCCGGTTGATCTTTTAGTTAACAATAAAACAGTTGCCAAGGGTGAAGTAGTTGTAATAGATGAATCCTTTGGAATTCGTATTTCAGAAATATTAAATAATTAATATATGGACAAGGAGACTTTACAGATGGAAAAAAGAATATTAATTTGTGACGATGCAACATTTATGAGAATGATGATTAAGGATATTCTGACTAAGAATGGTTATGAGGTGGCTGGTGAAGCTGAAAACGGGCTTGTAGCTATTGAAAAGTACAATGAATTAAAACCAGATTTAGTGCTAATGGATATCACGATGCCAGAAATGGATGGAATTACTGCACTAAAGAAAATAGTGGAATCAGATTCTGAAGCAAAAATAATTATGTGTTCTGCTATGGGTCAACAATCAATGGTTATAGATTCGATTCAGGCAGGAGCAAAAGACTTTATAGTAAAACCCTTCCAAGCGGAAAGGGTAGTTGAAGCTGTACAAAAAGTGGTGGGATAATGTTTTTAACGACTGGAATGACAACATTTGATAGTGTTTTAGAATTAATTGGTTTAATAATATTGTTTGTCATAATAATTTTTGCAACATATTATACAACAAGATTCGTTGGTAATTTTCAAAACAATCAAATGAAAAAAAGTAATTTTAAAGTTATTGAAAGCTATAGGATAAGTCAAGGCAAATATTTACAGATAATCAAAGTTTCCTCAAAGTACTTTGTAGTTGCTTTAGGAAAGGATGAGATTACTTTTATTACCCAGTTAGAAGAAGACGAAATACTACTAAAAGATGATATGACTTTTAAAGATTCGAAATTTTCTGAATACTTAAGCAATTTTATGAGTAGAAAGAAAGATGGTAACCATACTACTGATAACAAAGGTTGAAAATATGAAAAACCATGACGTCATTTACAAAAAAAAATGCAAAACAAGTTCATCAAGAATCAAAAACTTTTTAATTATAACTATCTTAGTATTTATTTGTTTTGTTTGTTTTTCATCAAGTGAAGTTGCTTATGCAACTGGAATCAATAATAATGAATTTGATTCTAATTTAGATGTTGATGGAAGGCTTGGGCCAATAGATTTTCAAATAAATAGTAGCGATAAGAGTCAAGGTTTACCAGCGACTCTTCAAATAATGATAATTATAACATTGATAGCCTTAGCACCATCAATTTTAATTATGGTAACATCTTTTACTAGAATATTAGTGGTTCTTCATTTTGTCAGGTCGGCAATAGGAACCTCAACTACACCACCAAATCAAGTATTAATTGGGATAGCAGTCTTTTTAACATTTTTCATAATGTCACCTACATTTGTTGAAATAAATGAAAATGCAATAGAACCATTAGCAAATGGTCAAATAACAGAAGAAGAAGCTTTTGATATCGGGCTAAAACCAATTAGAAACTTTATGCTAGGACAGACAAAGGAAAAAGATTTAAGGTTATTTATGGATATTTCAGAAATAGGAGAAGTTGAAACAATAGATGATATACCTACTACTGTTGTTATTCCTTCTTTTATTATTAGTGAACTTAAAACAGCATTTGTTATTGGATTTTTAATTTATATTCCCTTTTTAATTATTGATATGGTTGTGGCTTCTACACTTATGTCAATGGGAATGATGATGTTACCACCTACAACAATTTCTTTGCCTTTTAAAATTTTATTGTTTATTATGGCGGATGGTTGGAATTTAATAATAGGTGAGCTAGTTAGAACATTTTATTAATCTATACTTCGCGTAAGTTAAGCTTTTATATAAGAAGCATAAATACTAACATACAAACTTTGACGAGAGTCAAATTTGCTAAGGAAAATAAAGTTTTCCTGATGGGAAAGGCATGGTTGTTACCTTGAATGAGCAAATTGTAATTGATATTGTCAGACAAGCATTATGGATTGTAATTAAAGTTTCATTTCCGATTTTAATAGTCTCCATGGTAATTGGGCTTATTATCAGTGTTTTGCAAACAGTAACTTCAATTCAAGAACAAACCCTCACATTTGTTCCCAAATTGATTGGAATTATTTTAGTTATTATGATAAGTGGTAATTGGATTATGACTGAAGTAAAAAGCTTTGCAGTGGAACTATACTCTAACTTTGCTTATTATATCAATTTATTATGACCATAGATATTAATTTAACGGGATTTTTCTTAATGTTTGTGAGGATTTCAACTTTTGTAGCTGTAGCTCCTTTTTTCAGTTACAAACAAGTGCCTAATCAAGTAAAAGCGGGGTTATCACTGTTTTTAGCTATTATAATATTTCAGATTAGTCCTGAAGTTAGTATAGAATATCAAACAGTACTAGGATATGCTATACTTGTTGTAAAAGAAGCAATTACAGGCCTAACACTTGGTTTTTTTACAAATATAAGCTACTATATTTTATCGTTTGCTGGGCAAGTAATTGATATGGAAATTGGGTTTTCAATGGTAAATGAACTTGATCCTACTTCCAATATTCAAACGACAATTACAGGTAATTTTTATTCTTATATGGTTATTCTGATGATGTTAATTACAAATCTTCATCATCATTTAATAGTTGCTATTGTAGACACTTTTAAAGTTATTCCTTTGGGTAGTACAAGCATGTCTATGGGAATTTACGAAGTTCTAATTGCCTTTATGAGAGATTATTTTGTAATTGGATTTAGAATAGTCTTACCATTTTTTGCAGCGATACTAGTTGTAAATGTTATTTTAGCCATATTAATTAAAGTGGTTCCACAGCTCAACATGTTTGTAATAGGGATTCAGTTAAAAATATTAATTGGTCTACTTATGTTATTTATATTAGTGGGAACGCTTCCAACTATATCGAACTTCATTTTTGAGGAGATGTTAGATATGATGAGGTTAGCAATTGAGGTTTTAAAATGATAAAGGGAAACAATTGCAATTATAATAAAGCTGATTGTTCTCTAAGAAAAAGGAAGAGCAAATATTTAACAACTTATAATCTTCAGTTTTTTGCACAGGATGGACCAGGTGGCGAAAAAACAGAAGAAGCTTCACCTAAGAAAATTGCAGACGCAAGAAAAGAAGGTCAAGTTGCAAAAAGTATGGAACTTGTTTCAGGTGCAACTTTGATAGGTTTCTTTTTTCTACTTAGAGTTTTTATTGGATACATATCTGGTAATTTAATTGACAGCTTTCATTTGTTTTATAGAAACTTTGATGTACTAACTAAAGAGGAAATTACAAATCCTATTGCTAATTCGCTGATGAGAGAAATGTTTTTTGTTTCAGCAAAAACTGTTTTGCCTGTTATTGGAATTATATTTTTTCTAATAGCACTTGTTAACTTATTGCAAGTCAAACTAGAAATAACAACAAAGCCTTTAAAGCCAAAACTTAGTAACTTTAGTCCCATTAGTGGATTCAAGCGAATGTTTTCTAAAGATAAAATTGTTACATTAATTAAGGATGTAATAAAAGTAATACTAATAATATATATTGCCTATAGCACCTTGATTTCAGAAATGTCTGCTATGTTAAATCTTTATGATATGGGATTTAATCAAGCAATAATATATACTGGTGATTTAATAATAAGATTAGGAATAAATATTGGGCTTATGTATTTAATCTTAGGCATTCTCGATCTTGTTTGGCAAAAATTCAGATTAAAAAGGGAATTACGAATGACTAAACAAGAAGTAAAAGATGAGTTTAAACAAACAGAAGGTAATCCACAAATCAAAAATAGACAAAAGAGCAAAATGAGAGAAGTTTCTACTCAAAGAATGATGAAAAGTGTTCCAGAAGCAGATGTTATTATAACGAATCCTAGCCATTATGCTATTGCAATTAAGTATGATACTGAAATTTCTGATGCACCTATTTTAATTGCTAAAGGAGCAGATTTTTTAGCAAAAAAGATTAAAGAAATAGCTAAAGAAAACAAGGTTCCTATTGTTGAAAACAAAGCTCTTGCAAGAATGCTATACTCGAATGTAGATATAGGTGAAGAAATTACTCCTGAATTATATGAGATGACAGCTCAAGTACTAGCTTACGTATACAGTCTAAATAAGGGAGGGGGATTTTAATTATGAAAAGAAAAAACGTTGCAGTTGCGCTTTATTTAGTTTCTGCATTAATATTTCTTATTGTTCCCACAAGTCCACTTATATTAGATGCATTACTTGCACTTAATTTGGCTATATCGTTAATAATTTTGTTCAATGCTCTTTTTGCAAAAGAAGTATTGGAATTATCTACTTTTCCGACAATATTGCTAGTTACTACTATTTTCCGAATATCACTTAACGTTGCAGCAACTAGATTAATTTTAGTAACTGGTGAACCAGGTAAGGTTATATTTAGGTTTGGAGAGATTGTTGCTGGTAATAGTCCTGTAATGGGAATTATAATATATACTATTTTGATACTAGTTCAATTTGTTGTTATTAATAAAGGTTCTGAAAGAATTGCAGAGGTTACAGCAAGATTTACGCTAGATGCAATGCCAGGAAAGCAAATGGCTGTTGACGCAGACTTGAATACTGGAGCAATTACAGAAGCTATGGCAAGAGAAAGGCGAGAAAAAATCCAATCCGAATCTAGTTTCTTTGGCTCAATGGATGGTGCTACTAAGTATGTTAAGGGTGATGCTACCGCAGGGCTTCTTATATCCATAATTAATTTTGCAGGTGGAATTGTAATTGGTATAATGGGTGGTCTTTCTGCAACTGAGGCATTAGATAAATATGCTATATTAACCATAGGTAATGGTTTGGTTAGCCAGATTCCATCATTATGTATTTCTCTCTCTACAGGGCTTTTAGTTACTAAAGTATCTTCTGATATTGATACTGGGGAATTGCTTCTTAAGCAATTATTTGCCATACCAAGAGTATTATATATTACAGGTGCATCTATGATTTTTCTTGGAATAGCAACTCCTTTAGGAAACTTAGTTTTTGTTGTATATGGTCTAATTTTTATAATAGTGGGAAGAACGATTGCTAATCAAATTGAAATAGATGAAATTGAAGAACAGGCAACAATGGAAGAAGTAGAAGGAGAAGAAATCAGAAGACCAGAAAATGTTGCGGCCTTGTTAGAAGTAGACCCAATTGAACTTGAATTTGGCTATGGACTTATTCCATTAGCAGATATAAATCAAGGTGGAGACTTATTAGACAGAGTGGTATTGATAAGAAGACAGATTGCCTTAGAACTAGGTATGCTAGTACCTATTGTCAGATTAAGAGATAACATTCAACTTAGCCCAAATCAATATGTAATTAAAATAAAGGGTGTTCCAATTAGTAATGGAGAGATTATGTTTGATCATTATATGGCTATGAATCCAGGATATGTTGAGCAAGAAATAGCAGGCATACCTACAAGTGAACCAGCATTTGGTTTGCCAGCAATTTGGATTACTGAAAGTCAAAGGGAGAAGGCGGAATCTTTTGGATATACAGTAGTAGATACACCCTCAATAATTGCCACACATTTAACAGAAATTATAAAATCTAATTTACATGAACTACTAACAAGACAAGATGTTCAGAATTTAATTGATAATATCAATGAGAAAAATCCGACTTTAGTATCTGAATTAGTTCCTAAATTGCTTAATGTTGGTGAAATACAAAAAGTTTTACAAAACTTATTAAGAGAAGGTATTTCAATCAGAGATTTAACTACTATTTTAGAAACATTAGCTGATTATGCTTCAACAACTAGAGATGAGGATGTATTAACAGAATATGTTAGACAAAGTCTAAAGAGAGCTATATCAAACAAATATTTCCCTAATAATGAAGTGACTAACGTAATAACTTTGGATCCAAAGGTTGAAGAGGATATTATGGCATCAGTTAAACAAACTGAACAAGGGGCATATTTAACATTAGAACCACACAAAACTGAATCCATTATGAAATCTGTACAAGAAGAAACAAAAAAGCTTGAAGAACTAGGTAAAATGCCTATTATTATAACATCTCCCATTGTTAGAATGTATTTTAGAAAACTAAGTCAAGATTATTTTAAAGATTTAACTGTGCTTTCTTACAATGAAATTGATGGAGAAGTAGAATTACAGTCGGTAGGGATGGTGACTATTTAATGATCATAAAAAAGTATTATGGTAAAAATGAAACTGAAGCTATAATGTTGGCAAAAGAAGACTTGGGAAAAGATGCAATAGTTACAAATATTAAAAAAGTAATTCCAAAGGGGATATTTAAATTTTTTCGTAAGCCTACAGTTGAAATAACAGCTGCCATAGATGATGTATCAGCCTCCACACGTAATATGTATTCAGTTGATTCTGCTATAGAAGAGAGAATTCAAAGCATCCAATCTTTATTGGAAAAGCAATTAGAAGAAAGAAATAAAGAAAAAACAAACGAAATTCAAGAAGATAATCTTGTAATAAACAAAAACAAAGAAGAGGAAATGTTTTTTGAAAATCCTTATATAGAATTAACATATAAGCAGTTAATCAAGAATGGTGTAGAAGAAAGATATGCGAAAAAAATCATATCTGAAGTACAAGTTGGAAATGGAATGTCTTTAGAACAAACTTTATCTGCCATATATCAAAAGATTGTTTTAAAGTTAGGACAGTCTAAGGAGATAGAAGTTGAAAATGATAAATGTAAGTTCATATTCTTTTTAGGACCAACAGGTGTTGGCAAAACAACGACCATAGCCAAAATAGCTTCTCATTTAAGTATTTACAAAGGAGTAAAGGTGGCTTTAATGACATTAGATACATATCGTATTGCTGCTGTAGAACAGCTCAAAACATATGCTAACATACTAGAGCTACCAATAAAAGTTGTTTATTCTACAGATGAGTTTAAAGAAGTAAAAGATGACTTTGCTTCTTATGATATAGTATTAGTAGATACAGCAGGTATGTCTTACAAGAATAAGGAAAAGCAAGATGAAGTTAATAATTATATCAATATTATAAAAAAAGAAGAAAGAGAGATATATTTAGTATTAAGTACAACAACAAAATATATGGACCTTATCACTATTGCAAAACACTATACTGAACTATCAGAATATTCAATATTATTTACAAAACTAGATGAAACTACAAACTTAGGTTGTATATTAAATCTAAAGATGCTCACAGGAGCAGATTTATCATATGTTACAACTGGGCAAATTGTTCCTGATGACATATCTGTAATAAATACACAAAGTATTGCAAAGCAGTTGATTGGGGGGATAGAGTGATGGATCAAGCATCAAATTTACGCAATATTATAAAAAATAAAAATAATTCCCCAATAGGAAAAAAAACTGCAAGAGTTATTTCAGTAACAAGTGGAAAAGGTGGAGTAGGTAAATCTAACACCACGATTAATTTAGCTATACAGCTTAGTAAACTAGGTCAAAAAGTGATTGTTTTAGATGCTGACTTAGGACTAGCTAATATTGAGATACTTATAGGTATAAGACCAAAACACAATCTATCAGATTTGTTATACAAAGACAAGTCTATTAAAGATATAATAACATATGGACCTAATAACATTGGTTTCATTTCAGGTGGTTCGGGAGTATTTGAATTAATGAATCTAAAAAAAGAACAGATTCTTAATTTAACAAAAAATCTATATGAATTGGACTATTTGGCTGATATAATTATAATAGATACAGGAGCAGGAGTAAGTGAAAATGTTACAGAATTTATTGTTTCAAGTTCTGAAGTTTTAATAGTTGTTACACCTGAGCCTACTTCTATAACAGATTCCTATGCTCTACTTAAGAATATTGACAAAAACCCCGGTTTTTCGGAAAAAAACACAAGAGTTAATATTATTGCTAGTGGTGCAAAAGATTATAATGATGGATATGAAATTTTTCAAAAATTGAGTATAGTAGCAAGCAAGTTTTTAGAACTTGATTTAAACTTCCTAGGGATAATCCCCTATGACGAATCCGTACCAAAAGCTGTAATAAAGCAAGAACCTTATTCAACTGCTTTTCCAGATTCTCCTGCTACTATTAGCGTTACAGAATTAGCAAAAAAGATACTTAAAGCAGATGAAGAAGAAAAAAATGATGAGTCATCAAGAGGAATTGTAAGAATGATTTATAATTTTATTAAAGGCAAAACAAATAAGAATAATAAATGATTAAAGAATATTTTTACTAGTTTATAATATTACAAGTAAGGAGTATATATGAATATATATATTGCATCTATTGGTGACAAAATTGAAATAGAAAAAATATATTATAATGATATTGATGACTTTATTCATAAAAAGAAATATATTAGCCAGTTGCTAGATATTATTGATGTAGATAAAATCAAAGCTTCAATGCCAATTTCTAAGGGTAGACTTAATCCTTTAACTGTTGGAGAGGAGTATATACTTTATGTATATACCCAAAAAGGCATATATATGTGTAGAGTTTTAGCAGAAAGTAGGGGCTATGAAAAAAAGATTTCAGTGATTTCATTTCAAATATTAAGTGAATTAGTAAAGGTACAAAGAAGGCAGTATTATAGGTTGAATATTAATTTTGATATAGAATTCCATGTATATACTAGTGGGGAATTAAAAGTCTTTAGAACCTTATTAGAAGATAAAGTCGCTAGTGAAGAAGAAAGAGATAAGCTTATAAATATTTTAATTGACTTTCAAGAAGAGAATATAAATAAAGGATTAGTCTTAGATATTAGTGGTGGAGGTATGCGCTTTCAATCAAAAAATCAACTAAAAAAGAATGATTTTATTAATTTGCATTTTTCGCTAGATACTAATTCAATGATAAAAGAATATAACATTCAGGCAAGAGTTATAGAATCCTCTAAATCTTTTAATAAGATTTATGATGATAAGAATGTTTATGAAAATAGAGTGCAATTTGTTAACATTTCCAAAGAGGATAGAGAAAGTATTGTCAGATTTATTTTCTACGAACAACGAAAGCAAAGGCAGAGGGAAAAGGGGGACACCAACATATGGACCAATTAAGACTCTTAGATCAAATAGTTCCGCTTCAAGACATAGCGAATTCAATTATTAGAAACCTGGAGGTGTGATATTTATGGATTTAAGTCAGTATCTCGATATTTTTATTGAGGAATCAAAAGAACATTTACAAGTATTAAACGAACAAGTACTTATTTTGGAAAAAGAGCCAGACAATGCTGATACTATTAATGAAATTTTTAGAGCAGCACATTCTTTAAAGGGGATGTCTGGAACTATGGGTTATAAAAAAATACAAGAGTTAACCCATCATATGGAAAATGTATTTTCGGAAATCCGTACTGGAAACATGGTAGTAACAGAGGAATTAGTTGATGTCATATTTCAGGGGGTAGATAGTCTTGAATCTTCTATTGATAATGTCATAGAGACAGGTGATGAAGGTGATATTGATAGTAAAGATATTGTCAAAACTCTTGATAATATACTAGAGAAAGGTACAAAAGGTGCAACAAAAGCTAGCTCATCATCAAAACCTTTTACTAAAGCTGAGACAAATAGCCAACAAGGTGTTGATGAGTACATATTGGAAGATGAGCTTGAGGAAGAGTATAAACATAAAGATTTAAAATATGAAGAGTTTGAAATTAATGCAATTGCTAAAGCAGAAGAAAAAGGACTTAATGTATTTGGCATCACTATATACCTTGCAGAGTCTTGCCTTCTAAAAGCAGCAAGAGCATTTATGGTTTATAAGAGTTTGGGGAGAATTGGAGAAATTATCAAATCAGATCCATCAGTTCCTGATATTGAAGATGAAAAATTTGACTTTGATTTTTCAATGGTATTTATTACAAAAAGCAATATAGATGATATAGTTGCTGTTTTAGAAAGAATTTCTGAAATAGAAACAGTTGCTATAGAAGAAATTACCAGTGATAAAATTAAAGATAAGCAAAAAATAAGTAGTATATCATTTAATATAGAGAGTTTCGACTTGGATGAGGATGCAGTATTATCTAGGGGTGCAAAGAGTTCACCTGCTTCTAATACTAAAAGTCAAATGAGTAGTTCCGCACAAAAGTCAAGAAAAAGCAAAGGAGCTACAAGCCGATCTGTTCGAGTAGATATTGAAAAGCTAGATGAATTAATGAACTTAGTAAGTGAATTAATAATTTCAAAAAATGGCTTGGTATCACTAGGAAACCGTTCAATTAAGGATAAATTACTAGATTTTAACGAACAAATAGAATATCTTGAAAGAGTTACAACTAACATCCATGAATCTGTTATGAAAGTTAGGATGGTTCCTCTTGAGAATATTTTCAATCGTTTCCCAAGAATGGTTAGGGATTTATCGAAGAAGTTAAATAAGAAAATAGACCTAAATATATCGGGCGAGGAAACTGAATTGGACCGTACTGTTATTGATGAAATTGGTGATCCGTTAATGCATTTGATTAGAAATGCGGCAGACCACGGTATAGAGACTAATGAAGAGAGAATTAAACTAGGAAAAGAAGCAAAAGGAACAATTAACTTGCTGGCTTATCAAGAAGGTAACAATGTTGTAATAGAAGTTTCTGATGACGGTTCAGGAATAGATATTGAAGGGGTTAGAAATAAAGCTATAGAAAAAGGTCTTTTCACTAAAGAGCAGGCAGCTACTTTAAAAGATGAAGAAATCATTGATTTACTATTCCAACCAAGCTTTTCTACTTCAGATCAAATTACAGATGTCTCAGGTAGAGGAGTTGGATTAGATGTTGTAAGAACAAACATACAAGCTTTAAGTGGTGTTGTTGAAGCAAAATCATATGCAGGAAAGGGTACGAAATTTATTGTTAAGCTACCTCTTACACTTGCAATTATGCAAGCCCTTATGATATCAATTGGTTCTGAAGAGTACGCAATACCCATTAGTAATGTAAACTCTGTTGAAGACATATTGGTATCGGATTTGAAGCAAGTTCAAAATCAACAGGTAATTACTTTAAGGGGTCAGGTTATACCAATTATATTCTTAGATGAAGTAATTAAACTAGAAGAAGAAGTCACTTACGACGAGGAACTAACAGTTGTTATTATTTACAAAGGTGATAAAAAGATTGGTATAGTTATAAATGAATTAATTGGTCAGCAAGAAATTGTAGTTAAATCTATTGGTAAATATATTAATAATGACAAGATTATTGGTGGTGCAACTATTTTAGGAAATGGTGAGGTTGCCTTAATACTTGAATTGAATTCGTTACTATAGGAGGAATATTATGGATAAACAGAAAGTTTTATCTGATGTAAAACAATTTATCACAATTAATCTTAACGAAGAATATTATGGCATAGACATCAGCTATATAAATAGCATTGAAAGAATGCAAAAAATAACAAGAGTACCAAAAGCACAACCCTATTTTGTGGGAATTATCAATCTTCGTGGTGAAATTGTTCCAGTAATGAGCTTAAGAAGAAAGATAGGATTAGAAGATGATGTCTTTGATAAGAAGACTAGAATAATTATAATGAAACTAGAACCCAAATATTCTATAGGTATTATAGTCGAAAATGTTCTTGAAGTTATAACTTTAGGTAAGGAAAACATTGAAAAGACTGTTACTGAAGATGATAGTAGTTCCTATGTTTATGGTATAGGAAAGCACGAAGACAAGTTAATATCCCTACTAGATGTAGAAAAGGTTATATTGGATTAAAAATGTAGTCGTGCAAGTAAGGAGATGAAATCAATGTCAAAGTTTAACTATAACCAAATGGATAGTATGCATTTTGATGTATTAAAAGAAGTCGGTAATATTGGATCTGGTAACGCTGCAACTGCATTAGCTCAGTTGGTTCAAGACAAAGTTAATATGGAGCAGCCTAAGGCAGAATTAATTCAAATTGAAAATATTTCAGATATAGTTGGTGGTGCAGAGACAATAGTTACCGCTATTCTTATTACACTAGAGGGAGACATTGATGGTATGATGATGTTTATGCTTGATGACGCTTCAGCAACTAATCTAGCAAACATCTTATTAAAGGATATTGATGAAGAGATTATAAATGAAAACAAACTAGATGAATCTGCTATAAAAGAGTCAGGTAATATTATTGCAGGTGCATATCTGAGAGCTTTATCAAAACTTTTAAATATTACAATAGAGCCAAGTATTCCGTATTTATCAGTTGATATGGCAGGCGCTATCCTAAGTGTACCAGCTATAGAATTCGGCAAACTTGGAGACGATGCACTTATTATTGAAACTAAATTTTGGAAGGATGAATATGACGTTAGCGGATATTTCATTTTAATTCCAACCTTAAATTCCTATGAAATAATCATGAATTCATTAGGACTATAGGAGAGATTATGGAAGAGATAATTTTAGTGGGAATGGCTGACTTAAATATATGTCGTTCCCCGCATAGTATTACGACTGTTGCTTTAGGTTCTTGTGTAGGAATAGTATTATATGATCCTTTATTAAAAGTCGCAGGCTTAGCTCATATAATGCTACCTGACAGTACACAAATAACAAGGAATCAAAATAAAGCTAAATTTGCAGATACAGCTATAGAAACTTTAATAGAATCTATGGAAGAAAAATATGATATAAAAAAAAGTCGTTTGGTGTCTAAAATAGCTGGCGGGGCTCAAATGTTTAGTTTCAGAACTCAAAATGACACCCTACGAGTTGGAGAGAGGAATGTAATTGCAACTAAAAAGAATTTAAAAGCACACGATATTCCTATTATTGCCGAAGATGTAGGCGAAAGTTACGGTAGAACCATTGTGTTTTACCCAGAAACCGGTGAACTAGTTATAAAAGCTGTAGGAAAACCAATCAAAACTATTTAGGTGGGAAAAATGCAAAAAAGGTATATTGCACCTGTTATCATGCTAACAGCTGGTGCCATAATTAGTATATGTAATTTATATTATAAAATTGGACTTTCTGAATCATTAGAAAGATTACTTATTACCTTAGTGGTATTTTATATTATTGGGAGGATAGTTACTTATGTAATAAGCAAAGTCACTAAACCTTCAAATAAGAAAAAGACTCAAGAAGATGATAAAGAAG
>CAZJCV010000006.1:80743-85503 GCA_964544535.1 uncultured Lachnospiraceae bacterium
AAGAAGATGATAAAGAAGCAATAAACAGTGACATTTAATAAAGGAGTTCTATAGTATGAATAAAAACCAAAAAGAGAAACTATGGGAAGAATATACAAAATATAGAACATCTAGCGCACGTGAGAAATTAATATTAGAATATATAGAGTTAGTCAAAATTATTGCTGGAAGACTTAGCATGTATTTGGGCAATAATGTTGAGTATGATGATTTGATAGGATATGGTAGTTTGGGTTTAATAGATGCCATTGATAAATTCAACTATAAAAAGGGTGTAAAGTTTGAAACCTATGCATCTTTTAGGGTTCGTGGTGCTATTATTGATGAAATAAGAAAGTTAGATTGGGTTCCACGAACGGTAAGAAAGAAGCAAAAAGATTTTAAAAAGGCTATATCTAAAATCGAAACACAAACAGGAAGAAAAGCCACAGAAGATGAACTCATAAATGAGTTGGGTATTTCTAGCGAAGAACTAAGCGATTTAAGGAGTCAGATTGAACTATCTTCTATTTCTTCATTAGACGAATATATGGAAAAAGGAACGGTATACTTGTCATCAACAGAATCAAATCAAGAATTCACATCTCCTGAAAAAAATATAGAAATCCAAGAATTAAAAAAATCCTTAGCTGATGTAATTGATACTTTAACAAAAAGAGAAAGAGAAGTAATTACTTTTTATTATTTTGAAGAATTAACTCTTAAAGAAATTAGTTATATATTAGATATTACAGAGTCTAGGGTTTCACAATTACATAGAAGAGCCTTGGAAAAGATGAAGGAAAGGCTAGGAATCCAGATTGAAGGTTTATTTATAGGGAATATATAATTTTTAAAATTGTTTCAAGCAAAGTGGGAAGGATGAAAATTATGACTAATATGAATGGATATTTCCAATTATCAAACAAGTATGATGGAACATATCTAAGACTGTATCCTGCTAAAGGTGGGGGGATTCCAATAGGATTTGAGGAGTTAAGGGAATACTTAACAGAGAATAACATAACTAATTATGATACGAATGTTTTGAAAAATGCACTTAAAAATTATAAGGAATATCAAGAGGTAAAATTGAACTCATCAAATATAGGTGCAGTTAATGAAATGTTAAAAATATATGTTTCACAGGATAAACTAATGGCGATAGCTAGATTTTATTCTCCTTCAACTGAGGGAAGGACTCTAACAGAGCATGAAATCATGGATGTTGTAGACAAGAATGTGAAAAGCGGTATTATCATGCAAAACATATATTTGTATTTAGCAAATAGAAAATATTGTGAAGATGTTGTTGTTGCAAGAGGGAAAAAACCAAGTCAAGGTGAAGATGCAAAAATCTTATATTTTTTCAAAGAAGATATAAGTTTAAAACCAGAATTAAATGAAAATGGAACTGTTAATTTCCACAAACTAAACCTTTTTAACTCTGTTGAAAAGGATCAAGTTTTAGCAAAATTAAAACCAGAAAAGCAAGGTATTTCAGGAATAGATGTATACGGAAAGTTAATAGTACCAAAAGCTGTTAAAAAGAAAATACTAAAACCCGGAAAAAACACATATTTATCTGAAGATGGTCTATCCATACTTTCTAAAACCAATGGACATGTAAAACTTGAGGGGGGTAGGGTAACGGTTTCAGATATTTATGAGATAAAGGAAAATGTCGATCCATCAACGGGAGACATTAGATATAATGGAAGTGTACATATACCTGGCAACATACTTACAGGATATAGTGTTTATGCAACTGGAGATGTTTTTGTTAATGGTATAGTTGAAGGTGCTCATATAGAAGCTGGTGGTAATATTACATTACAGCGTGGAATGAAAGGCAAAAAAACAGGTTTCTTAAAGGCTGGAGGCAACATAATCTCTAAGTTTATTGAGAATTCTGAAGTTTATATAGATGGAAATCTTATTTGTGAAGAGCTTCTTCACAGTAAGGTTACAGCAAAAGGAGAAGTTATTGTTTTAGGAGGTAAAGGATTAATAACAGGTAGTGTTGTACGTTCTGAAAAAAAGATTTCCACAAGAACTGCTGGATCAGTAATGGGTACAGAAACTTTATTAGAAGTTAGTCACGATTTTGATTTACTTGAAGGTATTCAAAATCTAAGTGAAGAAATTGGGAAAAAGAAAAAAGAATTTATGAAATTAATTACTATTGTTAATCATTATAATAATAAAATTAAAAATGGTGAAAACTTTTCAAAACAAAAACTTGACTATTTTAAAAAAACAACACAAGAATGTGTTAAATACAACAATGAAATTAAAGAACTAACAGAAAAACTTGAATATCGTAAAAACATTCACGAAGAAGCACTTGCTAGAATATCAGACTGGTCAATTATTGTTGAAAGACATGCTTACCCAGGTGTAGAAATAATTATAGGGCCATCAGGTTACACAGTAGAAAGCGATATACAAAGTACAAAATTCATTCGTGAAAAAGGTGAAATCAGGTTAAATAAAGTTTGATAATAGCGACACTCGTTGCTTTGGAAAGGCATGATTATAAATATGAATACATTGGAAATATTGTTGTTATTAATAGGAACAATAGTTACAGTTGTTAGTTTTTTATTAGTAGCTAAATCAAATGAAGATACTAAAGAGAAAAATTCTAATAATATGATTGTTTCTGATTCTAACGATGAAATTATTGCAAAATCAATAATTGAAAAGAAAAACGAATTTGAAGAATCTATAAAAGGTATTAACGAGCAGTATATGGAAGATACTAAGAAAGAATTAAATCAAACAACAAATGAAAAAATGATAGTCATACAAGAGTTTGCAGATCAATTAATAGATGATATAAAAAATAATCGAGAAGAAGTTTTTTTCCTTTATCAACTCTTAAATGAAAAAGAAAACACACTAAGAAAGTCTGACATATCAATATCAACTAATGTTAGGGAACAAAAAACTGAATATGGTCAAGCAGAGGCATTAAATATTGTAAAATCAAAAGATATTAAAGAGTCATCAAAAGAGAATCTAAAGCAAGAAGTTACCTATACAGATGACTCTAATGAAGCAGAATTCGATATAGAAGATAAAAAGGAAAAGTATAAAAAAATAATAGGATTATATAATCAAGGGAATTCTATAACTGAGATATCAAAAACCTTAAGCCTAGGACAAGGGGAAGTTAAACTTTATATTGATATTAACAAGAAGTTGGTGAGACGAGAATGAAACTAGGATATTTTATGAGAGGCTTTGGAGTTGGAGTAATAATAACAGTTGTTGTTTTGTCTATAGCTTTTAATTTCTCTAATACTTATAAACCTTCTGATGAAGAGATAATAGAAGAAGCTAAAAAGCTTGGCTTAGTAGAAGAATCAAATTCATGGGTAAGCATAGATGATTTATTGGAAAAGGAACAAACTAAAGATCCAAAGGAATCGGACCCTGAAACAGAAGAGTCTGAAACAGAAGAGTCTGAAACAGAAGAGCCTGAAACAGAAGAGCCTGAAACAAAAGAGCCTGAAACAGAAGAGCCTGAAACAAAAGAGACTGAAACGGATGAAGCTGAGACAGAGACAGAAGATTCTGAAACTTCACAAAACACAGATGGATATGCCAGAATTACTATAAAGTCAGGTATGAATTCAGAGGATGTTGCAAGGACCCTTGCTAAGAATAATATTATAGATAATGCAGATGATTTTAATCGTTATTTGGTAAGGAATAAATACTCAACTAAAATAAGAGTTGGAAGTTTTGATGTTTATTATGGCTCATCTTACGATGAAATTGCAGGAATGATTACAAAATATTAGAAAGAGGTAACTATGCTTAATATTTTAAAGGGTATATTAGTTGCAGTTGCAACTATAGTTCCAGGAGTATCTGGTGGTACAATGATGATAATTCTGGGGGTTTATGATAAAAGTATTGAGGCAGTGAGTGCTTTCATTAGCCGCAAAATTATTCATAAAAAGCTAATGATTCAGCTAATAATTGGTGGAGTACTCGGACTATTATTGTTTTCTAAAGCAATGTTATGGTTAATAGAAGACTTTCCTTTTATAATGTCATTTTTATTTTTGGGTATAGTTTTAGTAGGCTTAGCTGCCATATTTAAAAGAATTAGATGGGATCAATTTAAATCATTTCATATCTTGTTCTTATTTGCCGGAATTGCAATTGCAGTTGCCATGACATATGGAGAATCTTCAGCATTATTTGATTTTAGTGGTTCAATGGTAAGAAAGTTAATAATGATATTAATTGCAGGTATAATAATAGCTGTTGCCTTGATTTTACCAGGTATTTCAACTTCTTTTTTACTACTTGCCTTAGGTTTGTATGAAGATTTTTTAAGAGCAGTTCAAGAGTTTGACATGGGATTCTTAATACCTCTAGGAATTGGTGTAGTGCTTGGTGTGTTATTAACAACGAAAGCTTTAGAATATTGCTTGAAGGAACATGCCACACCTACATATCTTATGATTCTAGGCTTTATACTTGGATCTTTTGGCGAGATATACATAGGCTGGCCAGAAGCAACACAAGGTAAAATCACTTGTATTATTGCCTTGATTTTAGGTGCAGGAATAATGATTTCAATTCAGTTATTAATGAAGAAATTCCCTGAACACGATGATTAAAATTACTATCTTGCAATAAACAAAATATTATGATAAAATTACACTTGTTCTTTAGCGGATGTGGCGGAATGGCAGACGCATCAGACTCAAAATCTGACGCTGGCGACAGTGTGTGGGTTCGACTCCCACCATCCGCAG
>CAZJCV010000007.1:0-82461 GCA_964544535.1 uncultured Lachnospiraceae bacterium
TGCACCGTATGAGGAAATTGATCTATCGCCTGCACCTTCTCCAGCTTATACCCACACCCCGTCAAATATTTCAAATCCCTTGCCAAGGTAGCTGGGTCACAGGATACATATACTACTTTTTCAGGCTTCATTTCAACTATTGTATCTAACAAACTTTTATCGCAACCCTTTCTTGGTGGATCTACAACTATTACATCAGCATGAACTAAATCTTCCTTAGATTTTTCAGGCAAGACTTCTTCTGCTGCCCCAATAAAGAATTCTGCATTATCTATATTATTAAGTTTAGCATTTCTTCTAGCATCTAAGATCGCCTCTTCAACAATTTCAACACCATAAACTTGCTTGGCTTTCCCTGCCATAAATAATGAAATAGTTCCTATGCCACAATACAAATCCCAAACTGTCTCCTTGCCTGTTAGGTCAGCATATTCAAGAGCCTTTTCATATATTACTTTTGTCTGAATAGGATTGACTTGATAAAATGATATAGGAGAAATCTGATATTTAATATCTCCTATATAATCGATAATATAATCTTGTCCCCATATAGTTTTTGTTTGTCCCCCCATGATTACATTAGTATTTTCTAGGTTATAATTTAGGCTGATGTTGGTCATGCCTGGAATCTTTATAAGGGCTTCAATTAGCTCTTCTTGCCTTGCTAGTTTTTTACCATTAATAACTAGGCAGACCATAATCTCTCCTGTTGCAAATCCAACACGTGTTATAATATGCCTTACAAGACCTTCATGATTCCTTTCATCATAAATGCTTATCTTGTTTCTTTTCAAAAACTCTCTTACGATCTTGAAAATATCGTTATTTATATCTTTTTGTATATAACATTTTTCCATATTAATAATAGAATGGGTCCCTTTAGCGTAAAATCCCATTATAATCTTGCCCTCTTTATTTTTTCCTATAGGAAGTTGAACCTTATTTCTATAATAATAGGGATTTTCCATTCCAACGATTGGGGCTACTTCCACAGAAGATAAGTCAAGGCCACCAATTCTTTCCAAGCAAGCTATTACACTGCTTTGCTTGATTTCAAGCTGTTTTTCATAATTAACGTGTTGAATACTGCATCCACCACATCTATCAGCAACTTTACATTTAGGATTTGCTCTAAATGGTGATGGTTCTATTATTTCTATAAGTCTTGCAAAGCCATAGTTTTTCTTCGTTTTCATAACTTTTACTTTTACTTTGTCTCCAAGGGTGGAGTTGTTAACAAATAAGGTATAGCCTTTATACTTTCCAATACCTTCCCCTTGTTGTCCAATGTCATGAATTTCAATAATTAATTCATCATTCTTTTTTATAATTATATCTTTCTTATCATCCATATTCATGTCTTATCCTTTTCTATTAGATTTCTAGTATTAATATTATTGTTGATTTTTGTGTAAAAATACCCCTGGACACTTTTAAAAAGCTGTTCCAAGGGTTATATTCTGTTAAATATTAGTAGTCCTTTTTATATTGCTCTCCATAAAACGATTATATCCTAACCATTCTGTATCATCAATGGTTTCCTCAAGGGCCTCTATCATAATCTGCATTTTTGCATCAGTGTTATCAGCAAAGTTCAGTGCAAGAGCCTCGATAATTGCTGGTTTCTTTGGTGAACCATATTCTAATTCTCCATGATGAGCTAGTATACAATGTTGTAGTTCTAATGCCAGTGCTTCTGGAAAGTTTGGAATCTCCTTTATCTTACTGCCTAATAGCTCTGTTGCCATGTATATATGACCAAGTAGCTGGCCTGCATTAGTATAATCATTGGCTGGAAAACTAGATAACTCTTTTGTTTTTCCCATATCATGAAATAAAGCCGCTGTTATAAGTAAATCTCTATTAAGAATCGGATATTGCTTTGAGTAAAAATCACATAAATTTGCTATGCTCAAGGTATGTTCTAATAAGCCACCTACAAAACTATGATGCACACTTTTAGCTGCTGAGTGTTGTTTGAAGATTTTTATAAATTCTTCATCCTCTACAAAAAAACTCTCTAATACCTTCTTAAGGTATGGTTGCTTTACACTCTCTATATATCCTAAAAGTTGCTCATACATCTTATCAATATCTTTGTTGGTGGTAGGTAGATAATTTGCAGGATTATATTCTCCTTCCTGACATCTTCTTACTCGAATAATATTTAGTTGATGGGAACCTTGGAACACATTAACTGTTCCAGTAACTTCTATATAGTCCATTTGATCAAATTCTTCTATAGCATTATTCTCACTCCATATCTTCCCGTCTAGTAATCCAGTTTTATCCTGCAAGGTTAAGGATATGTAGCTTTTATTTGCCTTAGTTTTTAGTCTTTGCATTGATTTACAAAGATATATTTCTTGAACTCTATCGCCTTCTCTTAATTGGTTAATATAATTCATTATTAATAACCAGCCTTTCTAATAGCTCTTATCTTGCTTAATTTTTCTTTCTTACAGTATAGCATAGTTAGAAGAATATAAAAAGAATTCAACAAAATAAGGACGATGGATTTCACAAAAAGTGTTCCTTTCGTCCTTGTCTTATCTGTATGTTTTTTATAATTTTCTTGTCTCTAGAGTTACTTCTACTTCTATTACATTATTATCTGTCTCTTCAGAGTTCGAATATCCCCTTTGGAGCTTTATGCTAAGAACATCGTTAGGTTCAGTTTCTAATAGCATCTTTTGAAAATCCTTAACTGTAGCTATTTCTTCACCATTAACACTAACTATAATATCTCCAACTTGTATGCCACTTTGGTATGCTGGTGAATTAGCAAATACTTCTGTGACTGCTATACCATTTTCAATATCTAACTCTTCTAGGGCTTCACCTGTTATATCCATTGATTTAATGCCAAAGTAAGTTCTATCTTTATTATTAACCAGACTTTCAATTATTGGTTTTACACTCGAAATACCTATGGATGTACTTACTTTTTCACTTCTATTATCAGTTAAATGAGTTGTAATAATTCCTATAATATTACCCCTTGTATTAATTATGTACCCCTCTGACTCTTCTACAAAGTTTGTATCCGTATGGAACAAATCTATTTGATAATCTGTGACTTGTACATTAGTACCTCCACTATTAACCATACCCAACTCTATGGAACCTATATGACCATTCGGACTTCCTATTGCAATAACCGGAGTTCCTACAGGTAAATAACTTGATTCACCTAGATAAGCAGCTTCTAAACCTTTAATCTCTTCAGACAGGTGTTCTAAAGGTATTGCAATAATAGCAATGTTTAGTTCACTATCAAAAGATTGCAATCTTGCCTCAGCTTTGCTATTATCACAAAACGAAACCATAATTGTATTAGACCCCTTAACACGATCATAGTTGACTAAAACCAACAAATCAACATTGTTATTAGCAACAATTAAACCAATTGTTTCGTTAGGAATATCAATTTCATTTTCAAACCAGTCTTTATTCTTTTTAGTGCTAGTTACTTCTACCATTGCATTACAAGATTCATCAGCAATTTTTTTAATCTGTGAATATATATTAGAAAGATCATTTATATCTGCCGCAATGGTCCTTTCTAAAATTACAGGTTTCGATACGTCTTCTTTTGATTCTGTCTCTTCTTCTGTCTCTGTTGGCAAAGTGTCATCTTCTTCAGTGCTTGTCTCATCTGACGGACTTTCACTATCATTTTGCTTTTGTTCTTCTGATGAAAACTTAACTACTTTTTTGTTTTTTCCAAACAATCTATATAAGGGTTCCTCAGCTAAATTAAAGGTAACACACGCAGCTAAACCAAAGATGCCTCCTAAAATAATGGTAATAATAACAGTAATAATCGCTTTCTTTATCTTTTGCCTTTTTCGGCAAACAACTTTTTCTTGTATAAAGTTGAAGTCTTGTTCACTACTGTGTTCCTTCTTGTTTTTAGCCATTTTAATTCTCCTTAAGGACAATCTGTTTTGACAATTTGCTGTAGCATAATTTTATCAGTTATTTATGAACATCCTATGAATGATTTGTTAACAAAAACAGGACTTAAAGCTTATAAATTCGTGTTTTACTTTTATTATTTTTAAGGTACAATGTAATTATAGCATTTTCTTATGAATATTTGTAGCTAGAAAGGTATGATCTCTTATATGGATAAAAAGGTTTTTAATACTTTAGAATATAATAAAATTATTGATATGTTAGTTGATTTAGCTAACTCCCCTAAAGGCAAGGCCTTATGCAGGGAACTTACTCCTAGTAGTAATATCGATGAAATTAAATCAAGACAAAAGGAAACTTCTGATGCCTCAAGTAGAATCTTCAAAAAAGGAAGAATCAACTTTCATGGCCTTAATGATATAAAGCCCTCTTTAATGCGACTTGCGATTGGTTCTACTTTAGGATCAGGTGAGCTTCTTAATATATCTTCTGTCCTTCAAACAGCACTAGGCGCGAAAAACTATGGCAAATCCAAGGAGTTTGAAGATACTATGGAGGAGGATTCCTTATCCCATTATTTTGATTCTTTAGAACCCTTGTCTTTCGTTAGAAAGGAAATAGAGCGTTGTATTATTGGGGATAATGAGTTTTCTGATGATGCTAGCCCTACTCTTAAGAGTATCAGACGTAGCATTAATAATACTAATAGCAAGATTCATGAACAGTTAAATAAAATCATGGCTACTGCTAACAATAAGAACTTTTTACAAGATAACTTAATTACACTTCGTAACGGTAGATATTGCCTTCCTGTAAAGCAAGAATATCGTTCGAATATACCAGGTATGGTTCATGATCAGTCTTCAACTGGCTCTACTGTCTTTATAGAACCAATGGCAGTTATAAAGCTAAATAACGAAATAAAAGAGCTATCCCTAAAAGAACAAGAAGAAATAGAAAAAATATTAGCAGTCCTTAGTAATTTAGTTGCTGAGAATGCGGATATTATAGAAGCTGATTTTGATATTTTAGTAAGCCTTGATTTTATATTTGCAAAGGGACTCTTATCAAAGAATATGAAAGCTACTGAGCCAAGCTTTAATCTCGATAGAGTTATTTCTATAAAGAAAGGACGTCATCCATTAATTGATCCTAAGGATGTTGTACCAATTGATATTGTTCTCGGAGAAGATTTCAACATGCTTATAATTACAGGACCTAACACAGGTGGTAAGACTGTCTCTTTAAAGACAGTAGGTCTTTTCTCTCTTATGGGACAAGCAGGATTACACATACCTGCCTTGCAAGGTTCAAGTCTTGGAGTCTTTGACCAAGTTTATGCGGATATTGGTGATGAACAAAGTATTGAGCAAAGTCTAAGTACATTTTCATCTCATATGATTAATATTGTTTCTATACTTAAGGAAGCTAACCATAAATCCCTTGTTCTTTTTGATGAACTTGGCGCAGGAACCGACCCTACTGAAGGTGCTGCATTAGCAATGTCCATACTTGATTACTTTCGTAAAGAAGATATAAGAACTATGGCAACTACACATTATAGTGAATTAAAAATTTATGCCTTATCTACTCCTGAAGTTTCTAATGCCGCTTGTGAATTTGATATTAAAACCCTTCGTCCGACTTATCGCTTATTGGTTGGGGTTCCAGGCAAAAGTAATGCTTTTGCTATTTCTAAAAGGTTAGGAATGCCTGCTTTTATTATTGATAATGCACAAGACAAGCTAGGCAAAGAAGACCTAAGCTTTGAAGACCTAATTAGTGATTTAGAAGACAAAAGAAGAGTTATAGAAAAGACAGAAAAAGAAATTAAAAGCACTCAATTTGAAATCAACAAGCTACGCAGTGAATTAGAAAGCAAGAATAAACAACTAGAAAAAAATAAAAAACAAGTTATTGATTCCGCAAAAAAAGAGGCTAATAAGCTACTTAGGGAAACAAAAGAATATGCTGATGAGACAATTAGAAAGTACAATAAGTGGAGTAAGGAGTCTGGACTTCATAAGGAGATGGAAAATGAAAGAACAACCTTACGAGATAAACTGTCTAAAGTTGAACCAACAAGCAATCTTGGTGAAAAAAGAAAGCCTCGCAAGAAAAATAAAATATCTGATTTTCGTTTGGGTGATGATGTATATGTTATAAGTTTGGGTTTAGATGGTATTGTTACCTCTTTGCCTAATGAAAAGGGTGATTTATTTGTTCAAATGGGAATCTTATCTTCCAGGCTTAATATAAATGATTTAGAGTTAATAGAAACAAAATCAAAAAATAACACAAAAGACAAAACAACTGCCGGTAAAATAAAAACATCAAAAATGTCTACCATTAAGCCTGAAATTAATCTAATTGGTAAAACTGTTGGCGAAGCCCTACCTGAGCTAGACAAATATTTAGATGATGCTTATTTATCTCATCTAAAGGAAGTTCAAATTATTCATGGTAAAGGTACTGGTGCATTAAGGAAAGCAGTACATTCCCATTTAAAAAGCTCAAAGTATATAAAGTCTTATCGCCTTGGGGAATTTGGAGAAGGTGATGCTGGAGTTACCATAGCTGAATTTAAACAATAGGAGGAAACACATAATGGCTACAAAACAAAAAATACTTATAGTTGATGATGATGAAAATATTGCTGAGTTAATTTCACTATACCTAACAAAGGAATGTTTTGATACTAAATTAGTTTTTGATGGTGAAAGTGCAATTAAGGCCTTTAAGGAATATGAACCTAATTTAGTCTTATTGGATTTAATGCTACCAGGTATTGATGGCTATGAAGTTTGCCGTGAAATACGCAAAACTTCAAATGTGCCAATTATTATGTTGTCTGCAAAAGGCGAAACTTTTGACAAAGTTCTTGGCCTAGAGTTGGGTGCAGATGATTATATGATTAAACCTTTTGATTCAAAAGAACTAGTAGCTAGGACAAAAGCTGTTCTTAGACGTTTTACTCCAGCAAGTGTAGAAGACCGTACTACAAATAATATTACAGGAGAAGTCGGAGACTATGTTTCATATGCAGAATTGATTATTAATATGACTAATTATTCTGTGGTTTATAAGGGGAAGAAGGTTGAGATGCCCCCAAAGGAAATAGAATTACTTTACTTCTTGGCTTCTCACCCGAATCAAGTCTTTACTCGTGAACAATTACTAGATCATATTTGGGGATATGAATATATTGGTGATACCAGAACAGTTGACGTGCATATCAAGAGATTGCGTGAGAAGATTAATGATCATCCAAGTTGGAGCATTTCAACCGTGTGGGGGATTGGATATAAGTTTGAAAGTAAAAAGTAATAGAAAGTGGTGAAGATTATGAGGCATAAACTTTGGTTTAAATTATTGCTTGGTTATATTCTATCTATAGTGTTTATTTTTGTTATACTAAATACATATGGTGTAAATAGAATTAAAGATAAATTATTAGAAAACCAAAAAACAAAACTATATAATGAAGCATCTTCCCTAGCCTCAAAATATATGGAAAGCTTTTATAATCAAGAAACCACATTACGTGAGCTTACTTATGAATTGGAGTTAATGGATTCTCTACTAAAAACAAGAATTTGGATTTTAAATTCCAAGGGCTATATAATTACAGACACTAGAGCTGATGCAAATGATATCACTATAAATATCCACGAGGTCAACCCTGATTTTTTAAACAATACCTTTTCTGAGAATACGATAATCCCAGAAATCATAACAGAAGCATCCCTTAGTGTAGTCGTTCCTGTGGTCCAAAATTATAGAACAAGAGGATATATTGTTCTACACACTCCTTTAAGCCAAGTACACAAAGAAGCTACAATCTTTATTGATACTATTAATCTCTCAGTATTAATTTTTGTCTTAATTTTAGGTGTGGGTTTAATATATATATATTATATTACAGTAATTCCACTTAGAAAACTGATGTATGCTGCTACTGAATATGCAGGTGCTAACTATGATTATGAAGTAGATTTGAAAAGACAAGATGAGTTTCAAGACTTAGCTAATTCATTAACCTATATGGCAAAAGAAATTAGGAATTTAGATGAATACCAGGAGAAGTTCATTGCAAACATTTCCCATGACTTTCGTTCTCCTCTTACTTCTATAAAAGGATATGCAACAGCTCTATTAGATGGAACAATCCCTTATGAAGTTAAAGATAAATATTTAAATATAATTATTTTTGAAACCGAGCGCTTAAATAAGCTTACTTCTAGTTTACTGGTTTTAAATAATCTAGGAAACAAACAAGGCATGCTCAATATAACTTCTTTCGATATAAACCAAACTATTAAAAAAACCTCCGAAAGTTTTGAAGTAATATGTCGCGAAAAAAAGATCACCTTGAAACTTTCCTTTTTTGCATGGGAGTCCTTTGTGGATGCTGATCAAAGCAAAATCCAGCAAGTACTATATAACTTGATAGATAATGCCATTAAGTTTAGTCCAGTTAATTCTGATGTTAATATTAGTGTTATGGAAAAAGGTGATAAGGTTCTTGTCTCTGTAAAGGATAGTGGCGTAGGAATCAACAAGGATGACCTTAAAAAGATTTGGGATCGTTTTTTTAAAACAGATCCTTCTAGAGGTAAAGACAAAAAGGGAACTGGTCTTGGCCTATCAATTACTAAAGAAATCATTTCTGGTCATGATGAAAATATTAATGTAATCAGTACTGAGGGTGTCGGAACTGAATTTATCTTCACCCTACAAAGAACTGAAGGTTTTTTATAAAAGCTTAAGAAAGTTGTTTTGTCTTAAGGCTTCATATAATATAATGGACACAGAATTCGACAAATTTAAAGAACGTGTTTCTTCTTTCATGGGAATTCTCACCGATGTATCCTTGTAATCATTTAAGATTTCCTCAGGAATCCCTGCACTTTCTTTACCAAACATAATAAAACTATCTACATCATATTTAATATCTGCATAAGTTTTTAAAGCCTTAGTAGTTGCCATATATAATTTAGCACCTTTATTGTACTCTAAAAACTCTTCAAAATTAACATAAACACTCACATCCAAATCATCCCAATAGTCTAAGCCAGCCCTTTTTATATACTTATCATTAAGTCTAAATCCTAGAGGTTCAATTAAATGTAACTTTGTTCCTGTTGCCACGCAAGTCCTACCTATATTCCCAGTATTGGCAGGCATCTCCGGCTCTAAAAGCACTATATTCATGTTTAATATCTCCCTTCTTATGTTTTTTTCTTCTTATAGTTTTACATAAGACATAAGCAACTAGGAAAAGGTCTGCACGCTTAGCGCAGACCTTTTTATACTTTTGTTACAAAGTGCTTACAAAACGCTCTATTCTTTCTAGAGCAATTTTTAGGTCTTCCATTGAGTATGCATAAGAGATTCTTAAAAAGCCTTCTCCTGATGCTCCAAAGGCCGTTCCCGGAACAACAGCAACCTTCTCAGTCTTAAGTAAGGATGTGGCAAAGTCATCCGATGTCATGTTAAAGTTTTTAACAGACGGAAAAACATAAAAGGCTCCTTCTGGTTCAAAACATTCCAAACCCATAACTCTTAATTGATTTACAAGATATTTTCTTCTTTGATCATAGGCATTTCTCATAAATTCAACATCTTCATCACCATTTCGCAAGGCTTCAACAGCTGCATATTGACTAGTTGTTGGTGCACACATAATCGCATACTGGTGAATCTTCGTCATTTGCTGAATAATCTCTTTGGGTCCTAGTGTGTATCCTAATCTCCAACCTGTCATTGCAAATGATTTAGAGAATCCATTAATCAAAATTGTTCTTTCTTTCATCCCAGGAAAAGATACTATCGAAGCATGCTTTTTCCCGTATGTAAGTTCTGAATATATCTCGTCGGATATAATATACAAATCATTTTCTCTAATTAGGTCAACAATCTGAGCCAAATCATCATAGTCCATAATAGCCCCTGTTGGATTATTTGGAAATGGCAAAACTAATATTTTTGTTTTTTCGGTAATAGCTTTTTCTAACTTCTCTTTTGTTAACTTAAATTTGTCCTTTTCTTCAAGTTCAATAATTACAGGTGTTCCTCCTGCTAAACTCACACATGGTACATATGATACATAGCTTGGCTGAGGAACCAAAACCTCGTCTCCTGGATCCACCATGGCTCTTAAAGCTATATCTATGGCCTCACTACCACCTACAGTAACTAAAGTTTCACTTTGGGCCTTATATTCCACCCCATACTTTCTTTTAATATAATTAACAATTTCATCTCTTAACTCTGATAAGCCAGAATTAGAGGTGTAAAAAGTCTTTCCTTTTTCTAGGGAATATATCCCCTCTTCCCTTATATGCCAAGGTGTATCAAAGTCAGGCTCTCCAACTCCAAGTGAAATAGCATCTTCCATTTCATTTGCCACATCAAAAAATTTTCTTATCCCAGAAGGTTCAATTTCGGTTACTTTTTTAGATAACGGGTTTCTCAAGGCGTAATCAACATCCTTTCATCCTTTTTCTTATTAATTAAAGGAATACCATGTTCTTTATATTTCTTCATAACAAAATGAGTTACTGTGCTTTCTACAGTATCCATTGGTGCTAACTTGCTAGACACGAAAAGGGCAATTTCCTTCATTGTTTTAGCTTCAATCATAACTGTTAAGTCATAGGTTCCAGACATAAGATAAACTGATTCAACTTCTTCAAACTTATAAATTCTCTCGGCCACTCTGTCGAATCCTTGTCCTCTTTGTGGAGTAACCTTTACTTCTATAAGAGCAGTCACTTTTTCATTTTCTATTTTGTCCCAATTAATTAAGGTTGGATAGCCACATATAACTCCTCCATTTTCCATTTCATCAATAAGGGCTGTGACTTCCTCCTTAGTGCTACTTAACATAATTGCCAATTCTTCTACTGTTAACTTACTATTTCTATCAATGGCTGCTAGAATCTTTTTTCTCATAATCATTATCCTTTCTGAGTTGTAAAATTCTTATAATTTATATAATTCATCACTCTTAGGAGGTGATAAAAAACGTTTGTATTCACCATTTGTCGCTATTTTATCTTGTCCCGTTGTTGTTTTTCCAATAACAGCTGCACTTATGCCTTTCTCCTTAAGCTTAGCTACTAAGTCATTACCCTTATCTAAAACAATTAACAAAGAACCACTGGATATTAATTCATAAGGATTCAAATTGTAAAATTCACATATTTCTATTGTTTCTTGCTTAATAGGAATCTTGCTAATATCCACCTCTATTCCTACTGATGATGCTTCTGCTACCTCCCATAAGGCACCATAGACTCCACCCTCAGTAATATCATGCATAGATGAGACACCCATGTCAGATGCAATTTTTGCTTCTTCTATTACTGAAATATAATTAATCAAACCCTTTGCTCTTTCTACAAAGTCTTTTGCAAATCTTTCTAATAACTCTTCTTCTCTTTCATTAGCTATAATTGAAGTTCCTTCTAGGCCTGCCCACTTTGTCATAATTATATCTTGATTAGGCTTTGTTCCAGCTGTTTTAATCATTTTGTCTTTTTTAGTCTTCCCAACTCCTGTTACTGAAATAAGTGGTTGATTAACTACATCTGTTACTTCCGTGTGTCCTCCTAGTACTTCTATACCAAGTTCACTACTAGTTATTTCGATTTCTTCAATTAGTTTTGCTAATTCAGATTCATAAGTATTTGGCGGGAGTAGTATTGTTAGTAAAACCCCTATAAGTTCAGCACCACTTGTTGCAATATCATTAGCTGTTACATGGACTGCTAAAGTTCCCATGTTTTTTGTAGTACCAGTAATAGGGTCAGTTGATAAAACTACAACTTCATCGTCTGCCAATTCTATAATACTGCAATCTTCACCTACTCCAGGCCTAACAAGGACCTCATCTCTCCTTTGCCCTATCTGTCTAAACACTGCTCTTTTTAAAATTGATTCTGAAACTTTTCCTATTTCCATAATTACTCCTACTATAGAATTAATCTATTCCTATTCAGGTTTTGGCAAAACAGGTTTTGATGGTTCTTCACCTTGACTTGGTGTTTCTGTATTATCTTCACCTGGCTCTGATGTTACTTCTGGTGTGGGTGTGGGTGTAGGTGTAGGTGTAGGCGAAGGTTCTGGCATGGTTCCTACTGTAACATACCTTGGAGCTGCCATGTATGAACTCTTGTTAACCCTTTCCCTACTCACTTGTTCCCCACCTACAGTAACAATCTTATATAATTCTGCGACATATCCTGTATAAGCAGATTGAGTGGTCTTTTCATATGATTTCGGTTGAGTTGAGTCCTTTTTAACTACATCCTTTGGAGGTTTTCTTGTTGATAATACAACTGTTTCAAATCTTACTTTTCTATTATCTGGCCTTGTTTCATGACCCCAAATGGTAAAAGTAATATTACGACCTTTAGTAAATCCTTGTATCAAAATAGGGTATTCTGTATTGTTTTTAAATTTTAAATTTTTATAAGTACCTGCAATTGCAGCATCCCTTGCTAGGTCAACATAGCTAACTGTCATGGAGTGTTCGGCTCTTTCAGTTATCTCAAGTTCTGCATATAAAGCAGCATTATAAAGGGTTGTCGTTACTTGGCAAGCTCCACCACCTATACTATCAACAAGCTTACCTTGAACATAGGCACCACCTACTGCATATCCATTAGAAATTGTAAAAGGGGTTAGTTTATCATATGCACTAAACTCTTCTCCCGGATATAAAACAGTATTATTAATTAACTTCGCACCATTTGTCTGGTTTGCCGCCCTACTTGATGAAGAACTTGAATAATTAGTGGTATATGAACCTAGTTTACTATCTACCTTTTCAACCATATCTCTTGTAATTTCAGGTTCATCTTGACTAATAACTGCTTCAAGTTTAATATCTTCTTTGTCCCAGTCATTAGTAATTGCATCTTCTATATGTTTAACTGTATCATTCACTTCAATAATTCTACCTATTTCTTCATCTGAATAAATAAATTCTCCATCTTGTCTTTTTAGAGATGCATTCTTTGCAGGAATATCATAAGAACTTAACTTAGTTTCAACATATTCACGTACAGTCTTATTATCTATATTAAATTCCAATGTATAAACTAAATTGTTATGAGCAACATCTTTAATTTCTTTATAACGCCTAACTACATTCCCTACTTCACCAATTTGAATTGTCTCTTCAAGAAAGTCAAAGTCCTCACTTTTAAGTCCTAAGTCACCTAAAGAAACTTCTTCCGTATCTTCTTCGATTTCTATAGTGATAGTTTTGCTTTCTAACTCTTCAATATAGTCGTTTACTGCCTCCTTGGCTTCTTCAATAGTCATTCCACCTATATGGACCGAATCTATATACACGCCATCTTTTAGTGTTTTCTCTTCCATCGCTGAGACATCTTTATAGCTCAACAAAGAAAAAACACATATGGCCATAAAAATAATTAGTTTAATGTTTAAGCGATTATTCATGATGTTACTCCTTCCTTACCAGGAATAAAATTACTCTTATATTACTGGTTTTAAAAATATTTTTTTATGCTTGATTTTATTCTCTTAGCTAAGTACACTTAGTATAACAGCTGAAATTGTTGGTATAACCATCGCCAACACAACGACAATTATAATAATTTTTGAAATAATTCTTTTTGTTTTTTTGCTCATACGTTTCATACTTTATCAACTCCTATCTCTTAAATTCATTATAATAATACTTCGCTTTATATAGAAAGGACCCTATGGCTATATTTATCGTTTCAATCTTAATTATAAACTTGTTTCTTTATATACATAAATCAAAAAACAACAAATCAATGGAGCAAATCAGAGATGATTTTTGGACCAAAGAAAGAAAAGCAAATCTAACTAGCAGGAAATCTATATCTGATATAGATTATATTCAAATCCCTATAGATGATTTGCCTATTGTAGAGCAAACAAATGATAGTGAACTTGCATATATTCAATCCAAAATCATAAAACTCTCCAAGGAACCTATTGCAAACTTTACAGGATACTCAAATACTGACTTGAAATTAAAGTACGGTGTAGGAAACATAAATCATATAATTGAATGCGATACAAACTTTACAGCATTCGCCACACTTATGTACGAGTGGGGACTATATTATTATAATCAAAACCAAAATCAAAAGGCTCAGCAAATATTAGAAGTTGCTATCAATCAAAGATCTGACGTAAGTAAAAGCTTTACCCTGCTTGCTGAAATATATATTGATTCTGATCAAGCAGATAAAATTGATACTTTAATTCAAATAGCCCAAACCCTAGACACCATGGTAAAAAATAAAATAATAAACTCCCTAAAAGAATTAAAATATTCTTCATATTTGCTGTAAAATATCATATGTTATCTGGGCATTTAATATATCTTATGATATATCACAAACCGTTTCAAGGATATAATATATATTATGATATTTCATAAGTCCTTTCAAGTTATTTTTTAAATTTTTTTCATTATTTGTTTGTTATATTTTCTTACTATAGTAGGGACACAAAGAAGTAAAAAAACATTTTTCACACTTTGGACTTCTTGCAGTACAAATGCTTCTGCCATGAGCAATTACTTGTAAGTTATACTCGATCCAGTTTTCCTCTGGCAAAATCTCCATTAATTCAAATTCTATTTTCTCAGGATCTTCTGAACTTACAAGTCCAAGTCTGTTTGATATCCTTTTTACATGAGTATCAACAACAATACTCGGTATATTATATATATTCCCTCTAATTACATTGGCTGTCTTTCTTCCTACTCCACTAAGCTTTGTTAAAGATTCAATGTCCGAAGGAACCTCTCCGTCAAAGTCTGATAGAAGCATCCTTGTCGCCCCAATAATGTTTTTTGCCTTGTTGCGATAAAAACCTGTAGAGAAAACATCTCGCTCTAATTCTTTTATGTCAGCATTTGCAAAATCTTCTACACTTTTATACTTCTTAAATAATTTACTCGTTACTTGATTAACCCTATCATCAGTACACTGGGCACTTAATATAGTTGCAATTAGCAATTGCCATGGATTGTCATGGTTTAAATATGTTGTTTGATGCTCTGAATAATGTTCATCTAGTAGATCTAGAATCCTTTTTATCCGTTCTTGTTCTTTCTTTGAAACTTTCGTCTTACTCAAAGTATTCACCTTCTTTTAATACTTATATCAGTTTTTCAGTAATTTCCTTAGTATCAGCACTATAGTCTAGGGGGTTACGATTTTTATAATCAAACAATATAAACTGAGAATCATATATATATTCCCCTTTTTCTACACTTTTTCTTATATCAATATTAAAATGCTCTATATGAAAAAATTGCTTGGCCTTACCCAAACTAATTTTTGATTCTTTAATTCCCAAATATTTTTTTCTTAATTCTTCATTTGCAAATATCTTTCCATAAAGCTCTTTATGCTCTTCTTGGTCAGCTATAAACCTAGGTCTAGCTTTTAAGTTTTCCCTTAAACATAAGTCATACATTAATATTTCTTTAAAGCCTTCTGTATTAGAAAGTTTTGCTTGCATAAACTTTAACAATATTTCATACCTTGTTAGTCTTTTGTGCCTTACATCTAATAACTTATTAATTTGATAATATTTTCCTAGCTCCTTATAAAGATTAAAAGGTGTATTGAAGAAATGTTCCATAAACTTAATACTTGCATCAAATTGAGCACTATTATAATATACATCTAACATTTCCTCTACAAGCTTTAATTCTAAAACTTCATCATAGTTAATCCATTTTGTATACAAAACTTCATAGGGTGGTATATCTTTATATACTATTTTATATTCTTGGCTATAATCTGCCATAGGTGTTCCTTTTAAAACCTTAAGAAATCCTAATTGTAATTGATCCGGCTTTAGAGCATAGACCTCATTAAATGAATTACAAAAGCTTTCATAACTTTCATGAGGTAGCCCTGCAATTAAATCTAAATGCTGATGTATATTTCTAGTTTTGTGTATTGCATTAACATTAGAAGCTATCTTTTTAAGGTCTGTTTTTCGGTTTATTGCCTTAAGTGTATCAAGGTTTGTTGATTGTATTCCAATTTCTAATTGAAGTAGTCCACTTCTCATTGTTCCTAGTAATTTAATTTGTTCATCATCCAAAAGATCTGCTGCAATTTCAAAATGAAAATTAGTTATTCCATTATCATTTTCTTTAATGTGTTTCCATACTGCAAGAGCATGTTCTTTTTTGCAATTAAATGTCCTGTCTACAAATTTAACTTGTTTGACCTTATGCTTCAAAAAGAAATTTAATTCGTCTTTAACTAATTCTATATCCCTAAGTCTTACTGTTTTATCTACTGATGAAAGACAATAGCTACAGGAAAATGGACAGCCCCTACTAGATTCATAATATATAATTTTATTTTCAAAATCTAATAGATTATCATATGGAAATGGTATTGAATTAAAATTTAGCAGGGGCCTTAAACCTGTATAAATAAGCTCATTAACTTCTTGCTTTTGGGCCTCCTTACGAAACACAATCCCCTTTATTTCTTCTAGTGTTTGCTTATTTTTAGACTCTTTTGAGTAGTAGTTTATAATTTCAGTGAAAGTTTCTTCGCCTTCACCTAACATTATTCCGTCTACTTCCTGGTGCTTTATCAAGTATTCTTTTGAATCATAACTTACCTCAGGACCACCTAACCAAATTTTTGTGTCAGGTAAAACCTTTCTTAGCTCCACGCAAAGCTTCTCAATAATTTCAACATTCCATATATAGCAAGAAAAAGCTAACACGTCTGGCTTTTCTTTATAGATAGATTGAAATATTTTTTCGACCTGATGATTAATCGTATATTCAACAATAGTAATAGAAGCCTCCATCTTATTAGCTTCACTTTGAGAAAACTTGTATTTGTTTGCATATTCCCGCAAATAATAAACAGCCAAGTTTGAATGGATGTATTTTGAATTAATAGCAACAAGTAATACTTTCATAATCTTCTCCTATTTAAAGAAATGTAACAAAAAAAGCGGGTGATGGGGATCGAACCCACGTATCTAGCTTGGAAGGCTAGTGTTCTACCATTGAACTACACCCGCGTAAATTAATAAATTATATCTTAATATCTAGTTGTTCCAATCGATATGCCGGCGACCGGAATCGAACCGGTACGGGAGGTTGAGTCCCGCAGGATTTTAAGTCCTGTGCGTCTGCCTGTTCCGCCACGCCGGCAAGGCAATAACCTTATAGCTACAATGTCTGATTATAGCATAATATTTTCAAAACATCAACTAGCTAAAACATAAAATTGTTTAAAAATAAAAAAGGACAGCTTCACGATTGCTGTCCTTTTTTGGAGAAGGTATTTTTGTTACTTATGGGGTGTAGCAAAAACTATATAATGTATTGGGGTTTACAATAAATATTATATCATCTCATCTATAAAAAGTGTGCACAAAGTTCACAAATATAAGAAAATGTTTTTGTTAATTTTGCCAAGACAAAAGTTTATAAAAAATGGTAATTCAAAAAACTTTGACAAAAGCTGATATTGTTTTTCATTTTTTTTATATTTCACCTTTATTATCTTGTTTTTCAAATAAAATTTCAAATTCTTCTCTATTAATCTTTTCTTTTTCAAGTAAGAGATTTGCCGCATTATGAAGAACGTCTGAATTTTCATTAATGATTTCTTTAGCACGCTTATAACACTTGTCAATAATAAGCTTTACTTCATCATCGATTTTTCTAGCTACATCTTCACTATAACTTCTTGTTTGTCCCCAGTCACGTCCAATGAAAACTTCATCTCCATTGTCATAATTTATCATACCAATTGAATCTGAGAAACCATATTTTGTAACCATATCTTTTGCTATTTGGGTTGCTTTTTTTATATCAGAAGATGCTCCAGTAGTAATATCATCAAATACTATTTCTTCAGCAACTCTTCCTCCTAGTATTACAGTAATATTTTGTAACATACTTCCCTTAGTATGGAACATTTCATCCTTTTCTGGTAATGGCATAGTATAGCCTGCAGCTCCTCTTCCTGTAGGTATAATAGATACCGTGTATACTGGCCCAACATCTGGCAAAACATGAAACAATATTGCATGACCTGCTTCATGATAAGCTGTAATTTTCTTTTCTTTTTCTGATATAATCTTGCTTTTTTTCTCTGTCCCTATGCCCACTTTAATAAATGCTTTCTTAATGTCTTCTTGAACAATATAACCTTTGCCTGCTTTCGCCGCATTAATTGCTGATTCATTAAGTAGGTTTTCTAAGTCCGCTCCAGTAAAGCCTGCAGTAGTTCTTGCGATTTGCTCTAAGTCAACATCATCACTAAGTGGCTTCCCTTTTGCATGAACTTCTAATATTTCTTCCCTGCCTTTTACATCTGGCTTTCCAACTTCGACTTTCCTATCAAATCTTCCAGGACGAAGAATTGCAGGGTCTAATATGTCTACACGATTAGTGGCAGCAATAACAATAATTCCTTCATTTACACCAAATCCGTCCATTTCAACTAGAAGTTGATTCAAGGTTTGTTCCCTCTCATCATGTCCTCCACCCATACCTGTTCCACGCCTTCTAGCTACTGCATCAATTTCATCTATAAAAACAATACATGGTGAGTGTTTTTTTGCACTTTCAAATAAGTCTCTTACTCTAGAGGCTCCTACCCCTACAAACATCTCAACGAAATCAGAACCAGAAATACTAAAAAACGGAACTCCAGCTTCACCTGCTATAGCCTTTGCTAAAAGAGTTTTACCTGTACCTGGTGGTCCTTCTAACAAAACTCCTTTAGGTATTCTTGCACCAACTTGCACATATTTCTTAGGAGTTCTTAAAAAATCTACTATTTCGGATAATTCTTCTTTTTCCTCTTCTAGACCAGCAACATCCTTAAATGAAAGCTGCTTATCTTTGTCCGTAGTCATTTTGGCTCTGCTTTTTCCAAAGTTCATTACTTTATTATTACTTCCTCCACCACCACCAGTTACTCGATTAGTTAAGGTTGACATTACAAATAATAATAGTATTATTCCTATAACTATAGGGATAATATATAAAAGCCAACTTACATTAGAAATATCGTGAACAACTGGTTTGAATTCATTTTTAATAGCCAAAGTTTCAATTTCTCTAACATCTGCTACATAAAATTTTTCTATTTTATCATCATTAAATTTTACTTTTACTTCACCTGTTGGAACCTCTTCATTTTGGTAAATATCAATACTCTTTATCGAGTTCCCTTCTATATCTATAATAAACTGTGCTTTAGTATAGTTCTCAACTTGATTTATATCAAACCTACTCAATAATAGTATAGCTGCAAAAACTATAAGCATAAGAACTATATAAAAATTGTATCCTTTAAATCTACTTTTCACAACTCGACCTCCTTCCTTAAACTTCTTCAATTACACCTATATATGGTAGATTTCTATATTTTTGCATATAATCAAGTCCATATCCCACAACAAACTTATCTGGTATATGGAACCCCGTATAATCTACTTTTACATTTGTCACTCTTCTTTCAGGTTTATCAAGTAAGGTGCATATCTTTATACTGTTAGGCTTTCTACTCTTTAATAAATCTAGCAAATAAGCTAAAGTATTACCTGAGTCTATGATATCTTCTACTATTAGTACATCTTTACCCTCAACAGAATCATCTAAATCTTTAACTATCTTAACTCTACCTGAAGAAACAGTCTCGTTGCCATAGCTAGATACAGACATAAAGTCCAAAGAAAGAGGCAATGAGATGCTTTTAGCCAATTCACAAGTCATAAATACTCCACCTTTTAATATACATATTAAATGAGGATTCTTACCTTCATAATCTTTTTCAATTTCTTTACCAAGTTGTTCAATTCTTTCATTTAATTCTTTTTCTGAAATTAATACACTAATCTTATCTTCCATCATTATATCCTCCATGCATACTTATCTCTAGTATTGTTTTTGAGTCTTCAGTCAGTTTATACTTTTCACTAATTCTTCCACCTATAATCCAAATAACATGAGAGCCATCAGTAATTAAAGGAACTGCGTCTCTGTTTTCTTTTGGTATCTTATCATCTATAAATAGAGAGTTTAACTTTTTTCTACTTCCCTGACTATTAATTTGAATAAAATCTCCCTCTTGCCTCGTTCTCAATAAAACAGCATTGTCTATTTTATCATAATCAAACCATTTCGTATAGCCTTCTTTAGGAATTCCCATACCCTTTTGGTACTTTTTTAGTTTAGCGATAATAATCTTATTAGAATGTGGCATGGAAATACTCCCCGGAACTTGTAAGGTAATTGGCTCAAACTCTCCCTTTTGGTCCTTCTCCTTATCTTTATAGCTCTTCCTAAATACAATATTATCATATCCTTTTACGGCAACAATTCCATAAGGAAGATCTATACTCTTTCCTACTTGCTTATCAGATAAAGCAATAATCATTTTAATATGAGTAGAATCTATATCCTTTAGGCTGTTTGTTAAGCGCTTAATAACTTCTCTTACTAGTTCCTTTTTGATAACTATATCTAATTTATTAAACTCATTTGTATTTATGCTATATTTTTCTTCTCCCTCGTAAACAATTTTTTCAAACGCATTTTCCATATTATTCAAAATAAATTCTTCAATTTCTTTAAGCATTCTTGCTGAGTTTGAAATATGTTCTATAATACCATTGTTGATTTCTTTCTTTCCATATGCTAAAATTTTATTTCTTATTTTGTTACGACTATATTCTTGAGTTAGATTTGTGCTGTCTATTCTATACGAAATATGGTTTTTACTTAAATATAATTCAATCTCTTCTCTTTCTAGGCACAAAAGAGGTCTAATTATAGAATCTCTTACGGGTGGTATCCCTGTTAATCCTGTAATACCACTACCTCGAAACAAATTAAATAAAAATGTTTCTGCATTATCATTTTTATTATGAGCCACTGCTATCTTCGTACACTTATTCTCTATATAAGAATTATTAAATGCCTTGTAACGAGCATTACGTCCTGCTTCTTCCTCACTAAGACCTTCTTTTTTTGCAATACTTGGCACATCCTCTTTTACACAAGAATATGTAATATTATGTTTCTTGCAAAGCTCCTCTACAAAGTCTTGGTCTATACTAGCCTCTTCCTCTCGTATTCCATGATTTACATGAACAACAAATAACGAAAGATTATATTCCTTAGACAACTTTATTAGAACATCAAAAAGACAGACAGAATCTGCGCCACCTGAAACCCCAACAACAATTCTATCTCCTAAAGACAACATATTGTGTTGCAAAACATACGACCGTACTTTGTTTAGCATTCTTTACTCCTAGTTTATCTAACTTTTATACATTTTAACCTTATGAGCAAGAAATATCAAGCCCTAAGGCCTTTCCCAGAATCCTCCTACTAAGACAGTCATATCATCTTTTGGAGTCCAATTGTTTGATTCTAGGGAAAAATTCAAAATAGAATTTGCAATTTCTTTTGAATTATTTGTTTGAATTGACCCTATAAAATCAGATAATAATTCTTCTTTATTATCTGAAGGTATACTATCAATAACCCCATCTGTTACCATAATAATAAAGTCCCCATCATCTATAGTTCTTGATTTTACATCGTAATCTACCTGGTTTATCATTCCTATTGGCAAGTCATTGGATTGTATAATTTCAATTTCTTCTCCCTTTTTAATAAATGTTGTTGAAGCTCCTAGTTTTATGAAATCACACACTCCAGTGTGTAAATTTATCACACTCATGTCTATTGTTGAATATATTTGTTCTTCAGATCTTATTAACATAACTGAATTAATAAGTTTGATTGCTGATTTTTTGCTAAAGCCTGCTTCTATAAATTGTTCCAAGAAATTAATAACATATTCGCTTTCTTTAAATGCAGCCTCACCAGTACCCATACCGTCTGATAATGTCATTACTACTGTTCCTGAATCTGGGTATATAAATGAATAATTATCACCCGAAACTAATGAGCCATCTTTTTTCATTTTAGTTAATCCTGTTAAAAGAACATAGCTTGCGCCTTCCTCAAAAACATACATCTCTGAATTTTTTGATATTACTGCTTTGTTTTTTTCTGAAGGTATTATGTTTTTTTCTAATACTTCTGCAATAATTAGTGAAGTTTCTTTAGTTGTTACACAATGATTACCCTTAGTATGAGCATATAGGAATATTTTTTTTCTTTTATTATGCTTTTCAAAAATTGCTATATCATCAACATAAATATACTTGGATCTAAGTCCATTTATTATCCTATTTTCATCGTCCTTTGTAGCAGGGTTTGTTTTATATATGTTATTAGCAAAATCCTCTAATATGTTTCCAACTTGATTAAATTGTTCCTTTATTGCATCTTTTCCTTCTTCTAATTTGTTGTTACAAGCAATGTTTAGCTTTTTTATATCAAAGATCCTTCTAGCCTCAGCTATAAAACTCTCCGTTTTTATGCATCTATTACGAAATGCTTTTGGAACTTGTTCTATAAAAATTGTACCATCTAACTCTACAATATCTATAAGCTCATTCACTCCATGATATGTTTCTTTTGAATACCTCTCCCAACAAATATTACAATTCTTACAATCTTTACATAGCTCTTCAGATAGTTCATTAAATATCTCGTTTTTATCCACATCGTTAATGTTTCTTTTTTTATATGACTTTTTTTGAAATGACTCAGCCAAGTTATAAAAAGATTCCGAGAACTCCTCTAATCTATTCCTTGTTAAAAGATGCAGGTTTTGTTTTAAAAAAGCTTCTTCTTCCATAATACTATCATTATTGTATATTTTGTAAACAATAGATTCTGGCAAAATTAAAAACAAAACAGATCCTGCAACTAAAGGAACAAAGCCTTGCCATAGTGATGCTTCAAAAACCATCTTTGACGAATTGTTCCCTACTGCCGCATAGCTTTCCTGTGTTAAATTAAGTTGGGGAGCCATTCCTACAATTATTCCAAGAAAAACTATAGTAGCTGTAAAGTAAACTATTGTCACTGTCAGTTTTCCTAGCTCTCTAAAGGTTCCTGCTAAGATACCAAGCATACAAAACACAGCAATCTGACTAAAGTTACTAGTTAGTATGGCTGATGCTGTACCACAAGCAAAACCGATAATTGCACCATAGCCTGCTCCATATTTGTAAGCAATAAATAAAACGCAAAACAAGCTAATAAAAACTTGAAGAATTAAAGATTCTCCTCCAAGCTTTGGCAATCCGCAAACAACAGTTGCTATTATAATTGAAATACTAACCATCTCTTCGTTAGTATATGTGTGCCCTTTCCTATTCGCTATAATAACTTCAATCCCTTTGTTTAAAATAATTGTAAATGCAAATACAGCAAGTCCTTCAGCTAAAGCTAAAATAACAGCAATATCTATAAATGAGATTATAAGATTATTTGCTAAAGCAACAAAAAAAGTTGTAAGGCCTGACAAGACCCCTAAGTACATTATACTAATTTTCTTATAATTAATTACATACAAGTTAACAAGAAACATTATCGTAATCATTATTGCAAAATACTTTATAAATGCTAGCCTTGGTAAGGCACTTAATATACCCAGCAAAACACATATAACCGTTAATACTTTTCTGTCACTTTTCAAATACATAGCTGCAAAAAAACCGATAGCCAGTGGACTACTACCTCCTACTGCTGCTCTTGCAACTAGTATTCCTGTAAATTGTAATAGTACTTCCCATTTGTTCCATTTTCTTATCATTTTAAAATCCTCCTCCGTGTCTTATAATTCAAAAACAGTGTGTTTAGTATTATAAGATTGACTTAATAAAATGTTTGTCAAAACAACGGATTGAATTCTAAAAACTTTTTGACAAGAAATTTATACTTTGCCCTATATTATCGAATCGACAGACCTTAACTTATTTAAGAAGTTAAAGTATAAAAACTAAAGAAAGTTAATAGTCTAAGAAGGTTATTTAAGAGAGCATATTATGAAAACAAAAAAAGAACAGCAAGTCTACTGTTCCTAAAAAGATATAAAAATAGCGAAGGACGGATTTGAACCGCCGACACCGCGGGTATGAACCGCGTGCTCTCGCCAACTGAGCTACTTCGCCAAAACAACGAATTTAATTATAGCTAACTTTATTATGCTTGTCAACTAGAAAAACTTTCTATTATTTTTCCTCTTTGGATTTTAGCATATATTCATCCTCATAAACAAGACCAAATTTGTCTCTAGCCACTTCTTCTTTAAACTTGTTCGTCTGCATATATGCTGCCTGAGCTTCTAGTTTTTTTGTTAATTCTTCTTCTGTCTTTATCTCTTCTTCAATTTCGTTAAAAAGTTCTTTTGCGATGATTTGTTCTTGATTTAAGCCCTGTTTTTTTATGGTGACAACACCACACATTGACAACACTAATAAAAAGATTAGACCTAGGCCTGTCCCTCTTTTTTTATTTCTATTGCTTTTTCTTTTTCTCAAACAAATCACCTTCTCCTAGTCACTTAATGGTATTTTACTAGATTTAACTTTATTTTTCAATCCTTTTATTTGAATATGTACAACTTTTTTAAGTTTCCTAAAGATTTTTCTGATTGTTTTACCAATTGTCTTATTAAAAACACCTCTTAACCAAGAAAGTGGCTTCATTAAGTAAGTTAAAACTTTGAAGATTAATCTTTTTATTTTTATTATTATAAATGAAGTTAGCTCCACGAATAACTCGCTAAATAATTTATGATATAAAAGCATACCAATAAACATAGCTATTATTGAGAAGGTCCTAATTATTCCATTGTTTTGTTTGTGCATCATATTAAAAATCAGCAGGCTACTTATAACCCAATATAAAACATCTTCTAAAGCAATAAAAAACTCCTTATGCTTGATCACTTTCCTAATTATTCTTAAACAATCATAAAAAACTATTATTAAGCTACCCCATAAGATTGAAACAAGAAAGAATTGTAATTCTACAATAATCGCATCATTCATGGTATTAATCATACCTTTCTTCATAATAAACTAAATTTTCATGCTCTACTTAAACAGCCTATTAATGAATGTCTCTGTCGATTTTGTATATGCAGAATCTTCTGAATAAGTTAAACTATCTATTTTGCCATCAATGTCCACTTCACCTTTTTCTAGTGTAAGTCTATTAACATGAAGCTCTTGCCCACGAATCATAAGTATACCTTTTCCTGTTTCCAAAAGGACTTCACCTGCATCAAAGGATAAAACATCTTTAACACCTGTTATACTTGCGTGACTTCTTGAAGTTACTTGAACCTTATGTATGCCAATCGGTTTTTTTGCAAGCATCTTATCATCCATATAAAACCTCCTATATAAGATAAACAGTGCATGCACCATTTGTTTTATTATATTAGAAGACTTCATTTTTCATGCCTAAATCTTAGAAATAGTCCTAAAGGTATTTAAACAAACCTTCTGCTTCTTCTTTTTTTGACGTGTCTTTTATTTTTAAAACTTGAACTTTAACTAATTTATTTCCAAAATTAATTTCAATAATATCATCAATACATACCTTAGTAGATGCTTTTGCTAGCTTGTCATTTACTACTACACGGCCACCATCACAGGCTTGTCTTGCTACTGCACGTCTTTTGATTAATCTTGATACTTTTAAATATTTATCTAATCTCATAATTAATAACCTTTCTTAATAATAATAAAAAAAGCTGTTATAAAATTATCTTAACCAAACAAACTGGTTTCAATCATTTTATAACAGCATCGCTCAATTATGTCAAATTATCTTCCGTTTACTGAGTCTTTTAGAGCTTTCCCTGGTTTGAACTTTGGTGCTATTGATGCAGGTATTGTAATTGTCTCTTTTGTTTGTGGATTTCTTCCTTTTCTTTCTGCTCTCTGAACAGTTTCAAAAGTACCAAATCCTACAAGTTGAACTTTTTCACCTTTTACTAGTTCTTCTGTTACAATGTTTGTGAATGCTTTCACCATTATTTCGGAATCTTTTTTTGAGAATCCTGTTTTTTCTGCAATTGCTGTAACTAATTCTGATTTGTTCATGGATTAACTCCTCCTCTAAAGTAATATTATGTTTTTAGTGGGATACTTTTAGTCCCCTAGAGCATTTATACTCCTTTGAGTATAAGCTCATATATTGATATTTCATGTACAGTTATTCTTTCTAACTTACAAGAATTTCAACCTCTACAAGTCTATTTATAAACTTATTGCTAGCATTTGTCAAGGAATTTTCTGCATTTTGCTTGTAATATCTTAAGAAACTGCTATTTTCCAATAAAAACATGGTTCTTTTCTACTATTTTATTAATATATTACTTTATATTCTTCAAAGTAAACGGATTAAGAAATTCCTTTATTGTTCCATTTGGCTCCCTAAAAAAGAGGCTGCTGTTTCTGTAAGTTGTACCTGTGTTTCACCAAACTTTTCTTTTGTATCTTTTGATAAAATTGCTACAGAACCTATAACGTCACCTTCACTAATAATTGGAGATATTACTTCTTGTGCAAAACCCAATCCATTATTAGTAATTAATATGAAGTTTTTATCTTCACTTTTAGCTAAAATAGTGCTTCTTTCTTCAATAACTTCCTCTAATTCAGAAGATATTTTCTTTGATATTAGTTCTTTTCTTGAATCTCCTGCTGATGCAATAATTTGATCTTTATCGGATATAGCCACTGTATAGCCTGTTGCTTTCGCCATTGAATCTGCGTATTGTTGTGCAAATTCTCCTAGTTCCCTTATGGGTGAGTATTTTCTAAGAATAACTCCACCTTCTCTATCTGTAAATATCTCAAGTGGATCTCCTTCTCTTATACGTAAAGTACGTCTAATTTCCTTTGGAACAACTACTCTTCCTAAATCATCTATCCTTCTTACAATTCCTGTCGCTTTCATGATGCATTCCTCCATTTTGTCTGATAATCATAGTAAGTTATAATTTCTGTAATTTTATTATTTGTAAATAGAATGAATTTATACGTTAAAAAGGTTGGATTGGTTAGTTTTATTTTTAATTACTCTAATTCAGATGTACAATTAGAACACTTAGATGCATCTATATGGATATCGGAATAACAATAAGGACATTTTTTAACGGTCACAGGTTTTGCTGGCTCATATTTTTTTCTCATCTTATTAATTCCACGTACAATTAAAAAGACAATAAATGCCATAATTAAGAAGTTAATTATCCCTGTTAGAAAATTTCCATAATTGATAGTCGCACCCCCAAGTTCTTGAGCTTTAGTGAGTGTTTCGTAATGCTCTCCATCTAATGCAATAAAAAGGTTTGTAAAGTCTAACTTACCAGTAAAAATACTTAGCACTGGCATGACAATATCATTAACAAGAGAGTTAACAATGGAATTAAAGGCTCCACCAATTATAACTCCTACCGCAAGATCAATCATGTTTCCCTTAAGAGCGAACTCTTTAAATTCCTTTATCATATCCTTATAACTCCTTTCTTACAAACATATGAATAATTAATTATTTTTTGTATTTTTTTGTTTTACATTCAATCCTTCCTAAATAAATATAAACTTAAATAATATAAACTACATTTTAATTTTCCAATAATATTCTATGAGTGTTTTCAACAAAAGTCAAGACAGTTTTTGAGAGTTACAGCACATTTTTACTAAATTATAGCTATTTAAATATATGTTTTTCTTTTATTCTATCATTTTTTATGGTATACTCCTTTTTATTGTGTTAAAATATGTCTCGAATATATTAATGTTGGTTGAAAAGGAGTAAGTTATGAAAATTGGATTTGATCCGCAAAAATATATCGACGAACAGTCGAAATATATTTTGAAGCGTGTAAATGATTATGATAAATTATATCTGGAATTTGGCGGTAAAATCATTAATGACAAACATGCTAAGCGCGTCTTACCAGGCTTTGACGAAGACGCTAAGATTAAGCTGTTGTGTAAACTAACAGAGCAAGTTGAAATAATAATTTGTGTTTATGCTGGTGATATTGAACGCAATAAGATACGTGAGGATTATGGCATTACTTATGATATGGAAGTTCTTCGTCTGATTGACGATTTAAGAGTTTATGACTTGAAAATAAATAGCGTGGTAATTACTCGTTATAATGATCAACCTGCAACTTCAGTATTTATTAACAAGTTAGAAAGAAGAAATATTAAGGTCTATAAACATAGATCTATTGATGGATATCCTACTAATATAGATTGCATTGTAAGTGAAGAAGGGTATGGGAAAAACCCCTATATCCCCACAAGCATGCCTATAGTTGTAGTAACTGCTCCTGGCTCAAGTAGTGGTAAGCTTGCAACCTGCCTAAACCAACTATACCACGAACATAAATTAGGACGTTCAGCAGGCTATGCAAAGTTTGAGACCTTTCCTGTTTGGAATTTATCTCTAAAGCATCCCGTTAATATAGCATATGAAGCTGCTACCGTTGACTTAAGAGACGTAAATATGATTGATTCCTTTCATTATGATTATTATAATGAACTTGCAATAAACTATAATAGAGACCTAGAGATGTTCCCTGTTGTAAAACGTATTATTGAGCGAATCACTGACAAAGAATGTCCATATCACTCACCAACAGACATGGGTGTTAATCGTGTCGGATATGGAATAGTTGATGATGAGATTGTTTCAGCTGCTGCAAAGCAGGAAATAATACGTAGATACTTTCATACTCTTGGTGAATTTAAAAAAGGACTAATTGAAGAGGAAAGCGTTAACCGTATGAAAGTTATAATGGAAGAATTGGAGCTTAAGGAAGAAGACCGAAAATCTGTACTACCTGCTAGGGAATATGCCAAAAGTAAAAGAACAGATGATAATGAGATGCCACCTGTAATTGCCTTAGAACTTCCTGATGGAACCATAATAACAGGAAAAGAATCAAAATTAATGGATAATTGTTCTGCAGGTATATTAAATGCTATAAAATATTTGGCAGGAATCGCAGATGAAATATATCTGTTGTCCCCTCTAATACTTACAACTATCCAAAACTACAAATCACAAATATTAAGCAATAAAATTACAACATTAAATCTAAATGAAATATTAATAGCTTTAAGCATTTCAGCTGTAACCAACCCTACTGCTCAACTTGCTTATGACAAAATAAGCGACTTAAAAGTTGTGCAGGCTCATTCAACAGTGATTATAAATAAAAATAGCGAGCAAATACTTCGCCAATTAGAAATAGACCTGACTTGTGATCCAGTATTTCCAAGCGATAACTTATTCTATATCTAAAGACAAAAAATTAGTCCGAGGACATGTCCACAGACTAATTTTTTTGCACTTTATATTCATAAAACTAGTCAAACTTTATCTGATCCCAAGTTTCTTCGTTTACTTCTATTTCTATATCTTTTTGCCACTGCTCAAAAAGTTCAATAAATTTTTCACTTTGTCTTTCATCTATAACTTCTTCCTTCTTTTCAAGTGTGGCATCTTCATTATAATCATCTACACAATAAATAATATAATAACCATCGCTAGCTTCAATGATATTGCTAATTTCACCTGTTTTTAGTGCAAATGCAGCTTCTTCGACAACCTTTTCCAAATCATTTTTTCCAATTGTAACTTCAACTTCAACACTATCAGTGTTTGACTTTGAAAAGGATGCAAAATCTTCTACTGTTGCTGCCTCTGTTAGTAATTCTTGAGCTTTAATATAAGCCAAATTCTTCTTTTCTTCTGCTAGCTCAATCATATTGCCATTTTCATCAGTTTTTCTTGTACTAACAAGCAAATATTGTATGGTTATTTGCTTGGCTACTTCATCAGGAACATCTGTATCTACATCCATGGTCGCCGCATCATAAACTCTTTCTGCCATTAAATTATCAAAGAAAAATTGATATACTTCCTCGAAAGTAAATCCATAATATTCAGTGTCTTCTTGTGTTATATTCTTTAAGTAATCTGCCGAATCATCCTTTATCTTAATTTCATCTTCTTCTGTGATAACAATACCATAATTCTCCCATTGTTTCTTTATAATCTTTCTTTCTATTATAGTATCAATCACATCTTCTTTTGCTAACTCACCTATTGTTGTTTCACCTAGATTATAATCCCATATATCTTCTCCAAATATATTTTCATAATATGATTGGATATATTTTTGATATAAAATAACTTCACTATAAGAAACTTTTTCATTATCAATTTTTATAATTATCTCATTTAAAAAAGGATTTCCGTTATCTGCCTTTATTATTTTATCATCATTTGCAGTAACTTGTGAATCTTTTATAGTTTCTGTGTCTTTTTCATCTATATCTTCAACTTCGCTAGTTTTTAAATTCTTATTTTCTTCATCCTTTTTCCCACAGGCTGTTATTGTTATTATAGATACAATTAAGATTGTTAATATATAAAGATTAGTCCTTTTTTTCTTACTAAATTTCATCTTTCTCTCCATTCCTAGGGCTTTGAATCTATACATGTCTTTTGTAAAACAACTATATGTCAAGGGTTTTCTAAATTATAAATTATTTTTCTCATAACAGCAAGTCTTTAATATCTTTTAGTAAATCATTCACTAAGCTAAACACCTTTCCACTCTTTGTATTGTTTTGTTTTTTGTTTTTATCAAATGTGTAGGTAAAGTAAGGTGCTTGCTCTGGATGAAATTTTAAATATGGTTTGTGCTTGTTAACAAACTCTGGTATTTTTTCAACCTTAACATTCGCTTTGTTATACATAACCATTGTTATTTTATTATCTCTATAAGTTATCTCTGTAATATAAGCCGAATGAGCTATTGTCTTTAAATATGCAATTTTTAATAGGTTATTGACGGATTCTGGAATGTCGCCAAATCTATCAGTGAGTTCTTCTTGCATATCCATAAATTCTTCTTGATTTTCAATGCCTGCTATCCTCTTATAGAAATCTAATTTTTCAGATTCCATTGGAATATACTTACTTGGAATAAAGGCATCTATATTCATATCTATAGCAGTTTCAAATATATCATCTTCAGATATTTCGCCTTTCATAGACCGAATTGCACTATTTAGCATTTTTACATACAAATCATAGCCTACTGCTTCCATGTGTCCACTTTGTTTAGCCCCAAGAATATTTCCTGCTCCTCGAATTTCTAAGTCCTTCATAGCTATCCTAATTCCCGAACCTAAATCTGTAAATTCCTTTATTGCTTGTAGCCGTTTTTCTGCAACCTCTTTTAAAACCTTATCTCTCCTATACATTAAAAATGCGTAGGAAGATCTGTTTGATCGCCCAACTCTACCTCTAAGTTGATACAACTGGGATAAACCAAGCCTATCAGCATCGTCAATTATAATTGTATTTACATTAGGAATATCAAGTCCTGTCTCAATAATTGTTGTAGAAACAAGCACATCTATTTCACCATTTATAAAATCAAGCATTATACTCTCTAGTTGTCTTTCATTCATTTGACCATGAGCTATTGCTATGTTTGCGTTAGGAACTAAGTACCTTATTTTTGATGCAATTTCATCAATATCTTTTACTCGGTTATATACATAGTAGACTTGCCCACCACGAGCCATTTCCCTATTTATGGCCTCTCTTACAATCTCATCATTCCTTTCTAAAACATATGTTTGAATAGGATGACGATCTACTGGTGCTTCATCTAGCACACTCATATCTCTTATACCTATTAAGCTCATATGAAGAGTTCTAGGTATTGGCGTGGCTGTTAATGTAAGGACATCAATATCAGCCTTTATCTTTTTTATCTTCTCCTTATGAGTGACACCGAATCTTTGCTCCTCATCTATAATTAATAATCCTAAATCTTTATACTTGACATCCTTTGATATTAAACGATGAGTTCCAATAACAATATCTATTCTTCCTTGTTTCAATTTTTCAGTTATGTTTTTTTGTTCTGCATTAGACTTGAACCGTGAAAGCATATCAATATTCACTGGATAATTCTTCATTATTTGAGAAAAAGTATTATAGTGTTGTTGCGCGAGTATGGTCGTTGGTACAAGAAAGGCTACTTGCTTACCATCAAGCACTGCCTTGAAAGCCGCACGTATTGCAACTTCTGTTTTTCCGTAGCCCACATCGCCACAAATAAGTCTGTCCATAATCTTTTTACTTTCCATATCCGCTTTAGTTTCTTCTATAGCTTTTAATTGATCGTCTGTTTCTTCGTAAGGAAAGGTTTCTTCAAATTCTTTTTGCCATACAGTATCCGGACTAAATTGATATCCCTCTTTAGACTGCCTTGTTGCATATAACTCTACAAGCTCTTTTGCAATTTCTTTTACTTCACCTTTTACTTTACTCTTAGTCTTTTTCCATTCAGCCGAATTTAACTTATTAAGCCTTGGTCTTCGACCTTCTTTGCTTGAATACTTTTGTAAAAGGTCTAAAGCTGTAGCTAATATATATAAATTTCCACTATCTCCATATTCAATTTTAATATAGTCTTTTTCTATACCATCTACTTGAAGCTTAGTAATACCTTGATATATTCCAAGCCCATGATTTTCATGGATAACATAATCTCCTACCACTAATTCAGTAAAGCTTTTTATTTGCTTCCCTTCATGTTCTTTGTATCTCTTTCTCTTTTTCCTTCTTTTCCTACCAAAAATATCACTTTCCGAAACAAGAACAAACTTTATAAGAGGATATTCAAAGCCTTTGTGTATACTCCCTGATGAAACCATAATTTCTCCATCTTTTATGGTTCTTTCTAAGTCATCTGTGAAAAATGAATTCAAACCGTTTTGTCTTAAGTCATCATCCAGCCTCATAGCTCTAGTTCTTGAACTTGATAATAATAGAACCCTATATCCATTCTTCTTCCAATCCTTAAGATCCTTTACTAATAAATCAAAATTATTATTGTAAGAATTGATAGAACGTACTGTAAAATCATTTTTTACTTTGACATTAAACGTTTCTTGCTTTATTTCCATAGTACTAATAAGCAATAGATTTGTTTGCTTTAGCATAGCTAAGAGTTCTTTGTAACTATATATTCCATTAATTTGACCTGGTAAAATATATCCCTTTTTTAACCTATTAATCATGCTTTCTCTAAACTCTGTTGTAACAGCCTCTCCCTTTTCAATAACCCTAGCAAGTTCATCAATAAAAACTATAGAATCATCATTTTTAAAATATTCAAAAAGAGAAACAGTTTCATTATAAAAGTAATCAATATAACTATTGATTCCAACCAGGCCTGTATAGGTTTCTAGATTACTGGCAAATTCTTCAATTGTACTTTTAAGACGATAGGCCTCTTCAGTTTTCATCTCATCTCTTAAGATTTTAACTTGTCTGTTTTTTTCTTTTTCTATCTTTGATAGCCCTTTTTTAATTGTATCAGTATCTAATAAATATTCTGAAGCTGGAAATATATTAATTTCTTCAGTTTTCTCAATTGACCTTTGACTATTAATGTCAAAGTATCTTATTGAATCAATTTCATCTCCCCATAGCTCAATTCTAACTGGATTGTCTTCAGTAGAAGAATAAACATCGAGAATTCCACCTCTTATGGCAAATTCCCCAGGCCTTTCTACTTGCCCTAATCTTTCATATCCCATTTTGACTAGTTGTCTGGCCAATTCTTCTAAGTTAACATTACTCATTTCGTTGATTTTGATAACACTTTCTTCAAGAATTTCTATGGGCAATATTTTATCCATTCCACTATCTATAGTGGTAATAATGGTAGTTGGCTTTTTCTCAATAAGTCTCCTAAGTATCTTTAATCTTTCATTAATAATTGCATTGCCATGAATGTCTGCACTATAAAAAATAATATCTTTAGCAGGGTATAAATAAACATTTTTATCAAACAATTGATAATCTTCGTATATTTCTTTTGCCTTTAATTCATCATGAGTAATTATTAACTTCCACCGATAACCTTCACTTAAACCATTCATAAGATGGCTTTTTTGCGAATCAATACAACCAGTTATTTTTATAGGAGTATTCTTTTGTTTTAAATTCTCCAAAATTTCATTAAATTCATGTAGTTCATATAGTGGACTGGTAAAAGTTTTCAATTTCTTACTCCTTATCAACATTCTGCTTTCTATTATATATATTCATTGCCTTGTCTATATCACTAGTAATAATAGTTTTCACTGCATCTGAAGATTTTTTTATTCCTTCTCTTATAATATTGTTCTCTCTATCTGAAAACTTAGAAAGAACATAATCAGCCAAATCCCATTCAGCTGGCTTCTTGCCTATTCCTATTCTCACTCTTGGAAAATCTTTATATTTAAGATGTGAGATAATGCTTTTGATTCCATTATGACCACCAGCACTTCCTTCTCTCCTAATTCTAAGTTGTCCTACATCTAAATCAACATCATCATAAATAACAATAATGTTTTGTGCTTGCACTTTGTAAAAATCAACCATGTCTCTAACGCTTTCACCGCTTAAGTTCATATAGGTTTGTGGTTGAGCAAGAAGAACCTTTACTCCTTCTATATAGCCTTTACCACATATCGCTTTATGTTTCTTTATGTTTAAAGAAATATTATAGTCGTCAGATAATCTTGTGATTGCATCAAACCCAACATTATGTCTTGTTGCCGTATATTTTCTGCCAGGATTGCCCAAGCCCACTATTATATACATATTGTTTTGTCCTTTCTAATATTATACTCATCTATACTTCTATCTGTCTTTTTTATCTATTGACATAACTAATTACCATAAAGTATAATATGTCGAAATATAGAGAACGACCATATACTTTACGGTAAACGTTATTAGTATTAATTTATTCTATTAATCTAATCATAAATATAGTTATGTTCACGCAATATTATAAGATAACAAGTTATTTATAGCAACATTTATAATAAAAACAACAAGATATCAATCCTTTTCAGGATGATATCTTGTCTGGTGGCAATAATAGTTACAATTAAACTACTACTTCTTCTTCAACTCTTTCAGATACATTCATATAGCTTTCTAAGATAATATCTTGAATTGTTTGCCTTGTCTCTGAGTTGATAGGATGTGCAATATCACGGTATTCTCCATCTCCTGCTTTGCGGCTAGGCATTGCGATAAACAAGCCTTTTTCACCTTCAATTACTTTGATATCATGAACAACGAAATCTCCATCAAATGTAATTGAAACTACCGCCTTCATCTTACCCTCTTTACTTATTTTGCGTACACGCACGTCTGTAATTTCCATATTATGATCCCCCTTTATGTGTTTAATCTTACAGAAGTTCCTAGCATGTATATGAACTACTCATATAGTATAACATTTCTTTCCATAAAAAGAAACTATTTCATCAGTTTTTTTTAGGTTTTTCGCGTTTTTAATGCAAACTTAAGATATTTTTAATATTTAAAAAGTTTTTTTAAGCAATTTATAGGTAAATGATGGGTTATGGCTTTATAATCATTGTAAAATAACAATTGTATTTTAATCTAAAAGGGTTATAATAGCAATTATATGGTTATAATATAGTGGTGATATATAATGCTTTTATCAAGTATTATAAATAGATATGATTATATTTAATAGTTTTTTATAACTTATACCTAAATATTAATTAAGATTGGAAGTGAACTATGTATAAAGTTTGTTTAAATGTTCCTAAGAGAGTTCATTTTAAGGGTTATAATAGCAATTATATGGTTATAATATAGTGGTGATATATAATGCTTTTATCAAGTATTATAAATAGATATGATTATATTTAATAGTTTTTTATAACTTATACCTAAATATTAATTAAGATTGGAAGTGAACTATGTATAAAGTTTGTTTAAATGTTCCTAAGAGAGTTCATTTTATAGGAATCGGTGGAATTAGCATGAGTGGCCTAGCCGAACTATTACATAATAAAGGATTTGAGGTTTCAGGATCTGACTCTAAAAAAGGTAAAAACACTGTCCACTTAGAAAACATCGGAGTCGATATAATATATGGTCAAAGGGCCAATAATATTACTCCAGATATTGATTTTGTTGTATATACAGCTGCTGTAAAGGAAGATAATCCTGAATACCAAGCTGTTTTAGAAGCAGACATTCCTCTTATTGATCGCGCCCAACTAATGGGGCAGATAATGTTGAATTATTCTAACTCTATTGCCATTGCAGGTACACATGGCAAAACTACTACAACTTCAATGAATTCACTTATATTACTAGAGGGTGGTTTGGACCCTACTATTTCTTTAGGAGGAATCCTAAACAACATTGGTGGTAATATTCACATAGGTGAAAGTAATATTTTTATTACAGAAGCCTGTGAGTATACTAACAGTTTTTTAAAGTTTAATCCTAATATCGGGGTTGTTTTAAATGTTGAAGCAGAACACATGGATTATTTTAAAAGCCTTGATAATGTACGCCTTTCCTTTAGGTCTTTTGTCAGTCGCATTCCTAAAGATGGTTTATTGATAATTAATGGGGATATTGATGATGTCAAATACTTTACGGAAGATTTAGAATGCAATATTATAACCTACAGTTTAGAAAAAGAATCTAGCCCTATTAATAATGCTACTGCGCATTATTTTGCTACTAATATTAAGTATGATGATTATGGTAAGGGTATTTTTGACTTGCTTATAGATGGAAAATATGTTGATGCTATTTCACTTAATGTAGTTGGCATTCATAACATTTCTAATTCTCTTCCATCAATTGCCCTGGCTAATTATTTTAGTATTCCAATAGATGTAATTAAAAAGGGGATTCTCGCCTATACAGGTACAGAACGAAGATTTGAGTATAAAGGTGAAATTTGTGGTGTAACAATAATTGATGATTACGCTCATCATCCTACAGAAGTCAAAGCAACACTAAAGGCAGCAAAAAAATATCCTCACAAATCTATTTATTGTGTTTTTCAACCCCACACATATACAAGAACAAAGACTTTCTTAGATGAGTTTGCTAATGTACTTTCACTAGCTGATGTTATTATCTTAACAGATATATATGCTGCTAGGGAGAAGAATCCTGGCGACATCTCCTCTAGAGATTTAATGCAAAAACTGAAAGATCTTGGAAAAGAAGTCTATTACTTTGAAAGTTTTGATGGTATAGAAAATTTAATTTTAGAAAAATGTACTCACGGTGACCTGTTGATAACTATGGGAGCTGGAGACGTTGTAAATATAGGAGAATCTCTATTGGGCATATAGTTATCCACATTATCCACAGGCTTATCAACATTTGTGGTTTGATAAGCTTGTGGATTTTTATTTGTTAAATTTCGATTAAGTAAATGTTAAAACTTCCTTTGTTTTATAGCTTTTATGACACTTTTCATCATAATCATACACATTATGCTTATATTTTCTTTTTGTTTATCCACAATATTCACTTCTTCCACAAATTGAAAATGTGTATACTTTATGTTAGCTCCTCTGTTTCATTCTTAAATTTCCTATGCTATAATAATGTCAAAGATAAGAAAAAGGGTGGTATTTATATGAGTAGTATATTACTACAATCAAATTACGTACCAAGTGGTACATTTGTATCTAATTTGTTTATCGATAAATATATGCCTGCTGCTAATGGAGCTTATGTAAAGGTTTATCTCTATTTGCTATCTTGCATGGGTAACAATAGTGTGAAAGAAATTGAAATTTCATCAATTGCAGATCATGTAGAAAACACAGAAAGCGACATAATCCGTGCTTTATGCTATTGGAAAAAAGCAGGTCTAATTACTCTTGTTAAAGATGACAAAAAACATATTACTTCTATCATATTAAATGATATTAATTCCGTATATGCTAAGTCAACATATATGCAAGATGAATTAGCAACTTCAATTGAAACAAAACAAGAAGTTCATATACAAAACAAGGGTAATTCTCAGTTTGACAAGCCAACTTACTCCGATGCCCAGATTAAGCAGCTTACAGACTCCAAAGACGTTAAGTGGCTGCTCAACATTATAGAACTTTATTTAGAACGATTAATTAAGCCTATGGATTTACAATTAATTTTATATCTATATGAGAGTTTAGATTTTTCTAGAGAATTAATATTATATCTTTATGAATACTGTGTTTCAAAGAACAAAACACATCCTTCATATGTCGAAGCCGTAGCTCTTTCATGGGCCAATGATGGTATTGATACTCTAGAAAAGGCAGAAAAGGCAACATTTGTTTTTAATGAAAGTTATAATTCAGTTAAGAAAGCATTTGGATTAGATAGGGCTCTTGGACATGCGGAAAAACAGTATATCAATACATGGACTAAAGATTATAACTTACCTATTGATATTATTGTTGAAGCATGTAATCGTACTCTTCTTACTATTCAGAAGCCAGACTTTAAATACGCTCATAAGATTATTGAAAGATGGCATAAAAACTCTGTTACAAGCTTAAGCCAAATAGAAGCTCTTGATAAAGAACATGCTAAAAAGTCTTCAAAAGACAAAGGCAAGTATGCCAATCATAGTAAGAATTTAAAAGCTACAAGCAACAATAAATTTAATGCTTTTCCTCAAAGAGTTTATTCTGAAGAGGATTATGTAGCTATGGAACAAAAACTATTACATAAAAAATAAGGAGTCTTGTCATGAGTTTAAAGAACTACCAATATAATAAAATACTTAGAGATTATGACAGGAAGCAGTTAGAGAACAAGTATAACTTAGATCTTCGGGTTAAAGAAGCTTATGAAAAAATCCCTAAGCTAAAAGAAATTGATAATACTATGATTGCTACTGCTATGGATAATGCTAAGACTCTTTTGGCAAACTCTGATATGGAAATGCCTATTGATGAATTAAAAACAACTGCTAAACTTGCTAAAGCAAAAAGAGAAACTTTATTGCTTGAACATGGATTTCCAAAAGATTATTTAGACATACAATATCAATGCAAGAATTGTAAAGATACTGGCTATACTAATAACGAAAAATGTCACTGTTTTAAACAATCAATAGTTAGCATACTTTATTCACAATCAAACATTAGAACTGCTATAAAAAAGGAAAACTTTACAAACTTTTCATTTGATTTTTATCCTGATAACTATATTGACGAATCTATTGGGCTATCTCCTCGACAAAATATAGAAAGGGTAGTTAAGCAAAGCAAAGTCTTTATTGATAACTTTGCTTCAGACTTTCAGAACTTACTAATTTATGGAAACACTGGTGTGGGAAAGACATTTCTCAGCAATTGTATAGCTAGGGAATTACTCGATAGGTCTTATACTGTTATTTACTTAACTTCTTTTCAACTTTTTGATATTCTTGAAAAGAACAAGTTTAATAAGGATGATGACAGCCAAGAGGTACAAAATCAATTCAACTTTATTTTAAGTTGCGATCTGTTAATCATTGATGATTTAGGAACCGAGTTAACCAATTCTTTTATTAATACTCAACTTTATTTATGTATTAACGAAAGATATTTAAGGGAAAAATCAACTATTATCTCTACTAACCTTTCACTAGATAATATAAACGACAAATATAGCGAAAGAATTTTTTCAAGAATAATTAGTAACTATACATTGTTGAAAATTGTAGGCGCAGATATTAGACTTGCAAAAAACATATAATGTTACTACCTTTTCAATATATGGAAAATGTTCTTATTTATACTTGACGAGTATTATTTAAACTAGTATTATCTTATGTGAATTATATTTAATTAATGGAAATCAATTATCAAATATACTGTTTGGAGGAAAACATGAGTGATATAGATAAAAATTTAACTATTCCTGTAGGTCCCCTTGGAATAATTGCTTTAGAAAGTAGTAAGGGAATGGCCAAAATGGTAAATGACTACCTTGTAAAATGGCGAAAAGAAAGAGAACATGTACACTCAGACAACATTACATTTTCTGAATATAGTCGAGATTCTTTTTTGCTTGAGGCTGATTGTCCAAGGTTTGGTACAGGAGAGGCTAAGGGTGTAATTAAGGACTCGGTTAGAGGTGATGATCTTTATTTGCTCGTTGATGTGACCAACCATAATGTAAAGTACACTGTACGTGGTCACGAAAATCACATGTCACCTGATGATCATTATCAAGATCTAAAAAGAATTATTGCTGCAGTAGGAGGTAAGGCTAGGAGAATAACTGTTATTATGCCTTTCTTATACGAAAGTAGGCAACACAGAAGAAACACAAGAGAATCCTTAGACTGCGCTCTTGCTTTGCAAGAACTTACTAATATGGGCGTTGAAAGTATAATTACCTTTGATGCTCATGATCCTAGAGTTCAAAATGCAATACCTTTAAAAACCTTTGAAACAGTTCAATGCACTTATCAATTTATAAAAACATTACTTCTCTGTCAAAAAGACATTAAGGTTGATCCTAATAATTTAATGGTAGTAAGCCCTGATGAGGGTGCTATGTCAAGGGCAGTTTATTTTTCTAATGTATTAGAAGTTGATATTGGTATGTTTTATAAACGTCGTGATTATTCTGTTATTGTTGATGGACAGAATCCAATTGTGGCACATGAATTCCTAGGAGCTGATGTCGAAGGTAAGGACATACTTATAATTGATGATATGATTTCTTCTGGTGGTAGCATGATTGAAGTTGCAAAAGAAATGTACAAAAGAAAAGCTAATAGGATTTATTGCGCTACTACTTTTGGATTATTCACAAGTGGATTAGAAAAGTTTGATAAAGCTTACGAAGAAGGAATTATAGATAAGGTAATGACTACTAACTTAATATATCAACCTGAGGAATTGTTTGATCGTCCTTGGTATGCAAGTGTTGATATGAGTAAATATATTGCCCTATTAATTGATACACTTAACCATGATAAGTCTATTAGTAAACTTCTAAGCCCAACAGACCGTATCAGAAAGTTTGTAAGGAAATATGAAAGTGGAAATTTAGAAGATAAATGTGAAAGTTAATATGTTAGGGGGAGATTTCATTTGTGTGTTAAATGAAACCTCCCCCTAATATATTATATCTCTATATATTCATAAGCAAATCTCAGTTCATCTAGAATTTCCTTTTCTCTCTTCTGGCATGTAAAGAGCAGAACTTGTCTATTCCTTTCTCTTAATAACATCTCTAAAGTTGATCTAAGTCGTTGATCATCATAGTTTACAAAACTATCATCTAATAGAATAGGTACTTTCCCTTTTTTATAAATAAGATCAGCAATGGCTAGGCGAAGGGACAAGTAAAACTGGTCTATGGTCCCTGTACTGAGTCTTTCTAAATGTTGATACTTATCATCTATCTCTGTTTTTATCTTTAACTTTTCATTTACATTTAACTTTTGATATTTACCTTTTGTGATGTTCTTAATTAACTTTGATACTATGGTATTTAATTTTCTTCCAAAACTATCATGTATATCTATAGATAAGTCTTTTATAGTTTTTATGGCTAAGTTTATACTTTGGATTTCTTTCTTATATGATTCCTTCTTTACTCTTAATTCCTCATAGTATTCTTTGTTTTCTAGGAGTTCTTCTTCGTTTTCTTCAAGTAGTTCTATCTCCCACTTAAGCTTTTCCTTTTTTATTTTTAAGTCACTTAATTCTGGTTTTATAGTCTTTTCATAATGATTTATTTTCATGTTTTCATCTGTAATATATTCATCTAATATTCCTATTACTTCATCACTTAATTTATCCTTTGGTTTTTGATCTTCTCTATATATATAATAAAAGTTCTTAAGGTACTTAAGAATCTCATCTTCTAATTGTTTTGCCTTCTCTTGTAGAAGTGTGTGTTTATCTTGGTTTTCTTCAAGTTCCTTTTTTAACTGAGAAATGGTTACTTGTTGTATTAGAGAGTCTTCATATTTGTTTCTAAGTTCGGATTCAGATTGTACTTTATGTGTTTCTAGTTCTTTTATTATGTTTTTCTTCTTAACTTCAAGAGTTTGATTTATTTTATTATTCTCTAACTGATAATCTTTTTTGTTTTTATATTCATATAATTGCAAAACAAGAAACATTACAATGCCAGTAAGCGCAGTAAAAACACCCATATAAAAGAAAAAAACATTCTTATTATAATTACTTAAAGCAAAAATTACACCTATTACTAAAAATGGAGCCATTATATTTAAATTCCGGCTTCTATTTTTTTGATGTGCTTCTTCTTGACTATTTATAAGCTTAAATCTTTCTTTGTCAATCTGACTATATTCCTCTTTATAATGTTCTATATTTTCTATACTCTTTCTTAAACTTCTTACATCTTCATTGTTTTTTTCTTCATTAATCTCTAATGTTTTTTGAGTAGAAACAATTTTATGTTTTAATTCCTCAATTTGATCTTGACGATCTAAATAATAGCCATACTTTGTTTTTATAACAGGAAACTTGATAAATAATCCGTTTAATTCATCAATAGAATAATAATCATTGTTAATAAGTTCATTTTTTTCTTTTGTAAGTTTTTCTTCTTGTTCTACTAATTTTGATAATTGTAACGATTTAACCTCTAGTATTTCTTCTCGCTGATCTCCGTATTTTATTTTTCTTTCTATTTCTTCTATTTCTTCATCTAAGCCTTTTATATCATATTCCTTACGTTTTTCTAGAAGATCATCTAAAGCCTTCTTTACATCAATTTCTTCACTTTTTGTCATTGATAAATTTGTTAGGTGATTTTGGACCTCATATATTAAATCATCATCTGTTTTTGTCTTTAACTGTTCTATACTTATAGTTCCATCATATGCTGCTTGATTTATACCTCCAATTAGTTCTTGAAACTCTGCTTGAGATAAGTCTAGCCTACGTCCAGTATCTACATGGGTTACTATCATTTCTTTGTTATTCTTGTCAAAATTGCGATATATATGATACTTCTTCTTATCAACTTCAAACTCTAAGCTTCCGTCATAAGATCCTGGTGTTTTCCAAGGTTGATATTTGTCATACATATCATTAAAAGTAGGACGACCTGGTTTTTTATCTATTCCAAAAAGCATTCCCTTTATAAAAGAATGTATTGTGGACTTACCTGATTCATTTCCACCATATATGAGATTTAAGCCATCAGAAAATTCTATTTTTTTATTATGAAATAAGCCAAAATTGCTTATATTTAATTTTAATAGCTTCAAACTCTTTTCCTCCTCTATAAAATCATATAAGACTATTCTTTAGCATTAAGCAAAGCCTCAATTCCATAATATAAGGCCTTGGTTTTTATACTCTCATCTTCCCTGTAGTCTTCTACACGTGATATATAGCTTCCTATGATGTTATCTTGATTTTCTCTAAATAATTGATTAAAATCATAATTTGCTCTTGTTAAATCAATTACTTCTATAACATTAGCAAAAGTATAAATACTCTTAATATCAAACTTTATATCTGGATCTTTATAGCCACTTAAAGTAATTATAAAAATATTTGTGCTTTTTTGTTCGGCTAATATTTCTTTAGTCAGGTCATGCATTTGTCCATTAGTCATATTATCATTAACTTTAACTTCGATATTAATATATTGCCTATGAGAATGCCCTTTTAAATAAAACTCAATATGAGATTCCTCTTGAGTTTCTTTATCTTTTTTTATCTCACCTGCTATATATCCTCGCCTACCTATATCCGTTTTATCAATTGGTTCTATGGAACCTGCATAGGCTATTCGCCTCCCTAATATCTCTGGCTTATGTATATGACCAAGAGCAATATAATCAAAACCTTTACTTTCTAACAAATTTAAATCAAACGGAATATTAGTAGGGCCTCCTGCATGAGCCAATAAAATATTAATTCTATCTCCATGTTGAATCTTAACATTATCAAGTAGAGACTCCTTAATTTCTCTTTGATGATAACTAAAACCATAAACCTCTGTATTAATATCTTCAAAATAGACACTATCCATATGCTCATTTATAAGCATATGTACTTTGTCGCACCATTCAAACTTTATATAATTAGATCTAGGACTTATATAGTCATGATTTCCTGCTATTATTACAACTTTAGTTTCTTTTAATCTGCTAAAGATATAGTTTGCTTCTTTTAATTCTCTTACTAATGGTTGTTTGTGAAAAAAGTCTCCAGAAATAAGCAGTAAGTCAATATTATCTTCATTGCAAATGTTTATTATGTTACGGAAGCTATCCCATACTTCTTGCTTCCTTTCTTCACTCCATGGGTATGATGCGTCTGGCTTGACACCAAGATGAACATCTCCTAAATGAATAAACTTCATGGTAAAACCTCCTCACTTACTACGACTTCAGCTTTATTACAATAATCTCTGGTGGATTATTTATTCTTATAGGTATAACACTTGTACCAAGTCCACGGCTAATTATCATCTTAGTTTTATCTTTACTATAGAGGCCATCTGAGTATTTTGGAAAGATGCCTTGATCAGGAGCTACTAGGGCTCCTATAAATGGAAAACGAATTTATCCACCGTGACTATGAGCACTTAAGACTAAGTTGACCTCATTCACATATTTATCGAAGTCTTCGGCCTATGAGCCAAAAGAATAGTATAAGCTTCTGTTTCATTAGTTAAACTTGAAAGTCTGTCTGATACTGATAAGTTTGAGGGAATATCTTTACTATCAGGATCATCTAATCCGGTCAAATATATTAATTCATTATTCTTAGTAATTTCTTTTACTTGATCTCTTAATATAATAACACCACTGTCTATTAATCTCTTCTCAAATTCTGGATATCGTAAGGACCACACATCATGATTACCTGTTACATAATAAGTAGGTGCAAGAGACGTGGCGCCATTAATAAAATCCATTGTTATATCAATATCTTTATCTGTATTCTTAATATCTATTAAATCACCTGTAAGCACAATCACATCTGCTTTTATAGTCTCCATTTAATTTACTTTCACATCTTTTTACTTTGGATTTTGTAAACTTTTATGTATACCACAATAGCACTAATAAGATCTAAAGAAAATACGCTAATGCTACTTGATTTATTCTTTTCAATTTGTTTCATCCTTATGTTTACTCATCTACTGCAGTCTGTTGATTTTCCACCTTACGCCTAAAGTTCAGTTTAAAAACATATTTACTTATTCATATAAATGACCATCTTTTATATATATAATTCGATCTGCTTTTTTTGCAATATCATTATTGTGTGTAATTACTACTAATGTTTGTCCAAATATTTTAGCCCCAGAAACTAATAACTCCATCACTTTATCTCCTGTTTCTGTGTCTAAATTACCTCTTGGTTCATCTGCTAAAATTACTTTTGGTTTATTTGCTAAAGCCCTTGCAATTGCAACTCTTTGCTGCTGTCCACCTGATAACTTTGTTGGCATACTATTTCTTTTTTCATCAATTTCAAGTAGAACTAACAATTTGTTTATGTAGTCTTCATCAACTTTGCCACAATCCAATTTTATTGACATAACTATATTCTCCCATACAGTTAATAAGGGAATTAAATTAAAGGTTTGAAATACAAATCCAATAGTATTTCGTCTATATCTTGACATTTCCTTGTCATTTCTATCCTTTTGTGTGAATATCTTATTAGAAAGAGTGATGCCTTTGTCTGGTAAATAAGTTTACGAATAAGTTAGATGCCGATCCTTACAAGATGTCTCTAATATAGAATAAGGTCGTAACGTTTACCAGTCTGTGAATTCTATCTAGTTTTCGAATTAATCGTAGATGATTTTAATATTTTAACTTGATAAATTCTAAATATTACTTGATATAATACCATTTTCTCTCAAGTTTATCAATTATCTATTCTGTATTTTTAATTCTCCACGTCTTACATTAACTCCTTTACCCTCCTAATAAATATCAAAAAGCCCCTATCCAAACTGTACATTCAGATAAGGGCATTCTATTACTATTTATTAAATTAAAATATAACATCTTTATGCTTTTCTAATGCAAACAAGAGTATCATTCCTAATATACCTATTGATACTACTTCTCCCAATCCCACAGTAATCATCATAAGGGGAATTGGTGTTGCCTCTGCATATGCGAACTTAATAACCCATGGTATTATGATTGTATTTGAAAAAATCGGTGGTAAAACTACTAAAAACTTGTTGTGACGTAACTTGTATGAACCTATGGCACCTATTAGAGTTGCAAAAGTTCCGAATATAACATCTAAGGCATCTTGACCTGTAAGTAAATTACTTAAGAAACAACCTATAGTCACTCCAGGTACTGCTGCGGGCGTAAAATACGGAAGTATCGTTAATGCCTCTGCAATCCTTACTTGTACTGGTCCAAAGCTAATTGGATTAAAAATGTAAATCAGCACCACATAAATTGCTGCAATAATGGCGGCTTGTGTAATAAATAAAATCTTTTTGTCTCTCATTATAGTCTCCTTTAGTTTTGTTTATTGTGTGGAAGGTCTCGAACACACATCGTTTGTTTAATTATAATTCGCAATGATTAACTGTTCTTGGAAATGGAGTCACGTCTCTTATGTTACTTATACCTGTTAAATACATAACACAGCGCTCAAATCCTAAACCAAATCCAGCATGTCTTGCTGATCCATATTTTCTAAGGTCTAAATAAAATTCATAATCTTCTCTCTTAAAATCAAGTTCATTCATTCTATCTAATAATTTGTCATAGTCATCTTCTCTTTGACTACCACCTATTATTTCACCTATTCCTGGAACAAGCAAATCCATTGCTGCAACAGTTTTATTGTCTTCGTTTAATTTCATATAAAAAGCTTTTATGTCCTTAGGATAATCTGTAACAAATACTGGCTTCTTATAAACTTGCTCAGTTAAGTATCTTTCATGTTCTGTTTGAAGGTCAATGCCCCAGCTTACTTTATAATCAAAATTATCATTTTTCTTTTCTAATATCTTAATTGCTTCAGTATAAGTAATAGTAGCAAAGTCTGAATTCATAACATTCTCTAATCTTGTTATTAAGCCCTTGTCTATAAACTTGTTGAAAAAGTCCATTTCTTCTGGTGCATGTTCTAATACATACTTAATTATATACTTCATCATATCTTCAGCTAGTTTCATATTATCTTCTAAGTCTGCAAATGCAATCTCAGGTTCTATCATCCAAAACTCTGCTGCATGGCGTGTTGTGTTTGAGTTCTCTGCACGGAAAGTTGGTCCAAATGTGTATATATTACGAAAGGCCATAGCATAAGCTTCTCCATTTAGTTGTCCACTAACCGTTAAGTTAACATTCTTTCCAAAAAAGTCTTCTGAATAATCAACTTTTCCATCTTCGGTTTTGGCTACATTCTCAAGATCTAAAGTTGTTACATGGAACATCTCTCCTGCACCTTCTGCATCACTAGCTGTTATTATTGGTGTATGAACATATATAAAATCTCTTTCTTGAAAAAATTTATGAATTGCGTATGAAATCAGTGATCTAACACGAAATACTGCTTGAAAAGTATTCGTTCTTGGACGCAAATGAGTAATTCCTCTTAGGTACTCTAAGGTGTGTCTTTTCTTTTGTAGAGGATAGTCTGGTGTTGAACTTCCTTCTACTACAACATTTGTAGCTTGTATTTCAAAAGGTTGCTTTGCTTCTGGTGTAGCAACTAATTCACCTTCTATAATTAAAGCTGAACCTACATTTAACTTAGATATCTCATCAAAATTATCAAGTTCATCATGATATACAATTTGAAGTGTATCAAAAAAAGTACCATCATTTAAAACAATAAATCCGAAGGTTTTAGAATCTCTAATACTTCTAACCCAACCTCCGACCTTTACATTTTTCCCAATATATTTATCTTTGTTTTTAAAGATATCTCGAATTGTTATTAGCTCCATTTCACTTTACTCCTTTGCCTATATTTATCTCTATCACTACATTTAACTATTAAACAAGTATACCATACGAAAAAATGTTTACAACTATTTTTTTGTAATCAAAGTATCTAATATATCTACTGTAGTTTCACTTTCTACTTCAATATAATGTTCTGGTTCATTAATGTCATGCAAGTAATGTGCTTCGGAATTATAAATAATATTACACTTTTCTAAGTAAGGATTCTTACTTATTATTTCTTCTTCTTTTTTCTTATCTTTTACTTCCACACAAGTAAACTTGGAGTTTTCCGGAACAAAACCTAAGTTAGAAATTAAACTGTTTGCAGGTCTATCAATATGTGCTGGTATCATAATTCCCTTATGGAAACAAAGTTGAAAACAAGCCTATCACGTGAATATTCTCAATTGTAGACAGCTCAATCCCTGGTATTGCGATTATATTATACCTTTTTGCAAACTTTAAAAATGCTGCTAAATTATTGCAACTATTATGATCTGTTAAAGCTATAACATCTAAGTCTTTAACTGTTGCCATAGCAACAATATTCCCTGGTGTCATATCGTCTGACGCACAAGGGGATAAAGAAGAATGAATATTTAGGTCATAATATAACTTAGCCATGATTAATTAATTGATAAACCTTTAACGCTGCTTGGAAAGTTGGCATATCTGTATAAAATATCGTAATTCCTTGTTCTTTAGCTTTCTTCAAAGAATCATCATCTAGCTCTATCCCCTCAGCTAGAATTATACAAGATACTTCCATTAATGAAGCAACTGCTATAGTATTCATGTTCCCCATAATAGTAACCCAGGCTGAATAAGCTGGGATTTTACTCATTGCTATACTTAGTAAATCACAGCAAAAAGGATTGGAAATTTCTTTTGTTAATTCTCCTTCATTAGCCACTTTAAATACTTTTGCATCACATAATTCTTGAACTGTCATAACTTAACCTTCCCTTCCAAGAAAAAACACCCGTAACTTCATTGCTTGATTTCTTAATCCTTTTTATTTTTTTATGAGTATCTAACATTGATATATCTTTAGATAGTTTATGCAGTTAATACACCCACGACACAAGTCTTCTTCATACAAGTAAATTGCTACTTTTCTTACAATGTCAGGCTTCACGTTCATCTTTTTTAGTGTTTTTTTTAACATCACTCATCATATCTAATCCACATGCATTATGTACTTCTTTTTGCAAAAATGCTTCTCCATATATGACTTTTGCTCCTAAAATGTCTTTAATATCTTGTATTGTCATGATACCTCCTGGTTTGTGTGTTAGTTAAAAATCCCCAGTTCCTTAACTTTGTTTTTAGTATATCACCAATTTTTTCTACTCGCAACAGCTTTAATTATAAAAACTTTCTACAGCTTTCACAGACCAATGTTTGGTATTAGGGGTAATTATTTTTAAATAGCACATTTTTTGCAAAAAGATTGTAGATTTTTTGTCAATTGAATGTTATACTATCGATGTGTATAAATTACATTAATAAAAGAAAAAAGGAGGGTCAAAATGGGATCAACAACTACTACAGTTCCTTTCAATGGTACTAAGGAGCAAAAAGAAAAACTGCTTAAGGTTATTGCTGCTCACAAAGGGGAAAAAGGAGCACTAATGCCCATTTTACAAGAGGCTCAAGATATATATGGTTATCTTCCAATAGAAGTACAAACTATAATATCTGATGAACTAGTTATGCCTCTTGAAAAAATCTATGGAGTCGTGACTTTTTATTCACAATTTAATTTAAGTCCTAAGGGAAAATATCAAGTATCTGTATGTTTAGGTACAGCTTGTTATGTTAAGGGGGCTGGAGACATCCATGATAAAATTAAAGAAATACTTAATATTGAAGATGGAGAATGTACGCCTGATGGAAAGTTTTCATTAGATGGTTGCCGTTGTGTAGGAGCATGCGGACTTGCACCTATTATGATGGTTAATGATGATGTTCATGGGCGCATATCTGTTGATGATGTAGAAGGTATTTTAGACAGCTACAAGTAAAACAACTAATGTATATAATATCTATTATGATTGCAACTATATATTAAGGAGTATGCACCGTGCAAGAGATTTCTTTAAATATCATGGATATTGTACAAAACTCTATAAAAGCTAAAGCTAATCGCATAATAATATCCATTAATATTAATGCAAATGAGGATTTTTTAAATGTAATAATTGAAGACAATGGAAAAGGTATGTCTGAGGAACAATTAAAAAGAGTAAATGATCCATTTTTTTCAACTCGTACAACTAGAAAGGTTGGTCTTGGTATTCCGTTTTTTAAACAAGCAGCCGAGTGTACAGGTGGTAATTTCTCAGTTGATTCTCTGCTTGGACAGAGGACTGTAATTTTCGCCAACTTTGTCCTTTCTCACATTGACAGAATGCCTCTTGGAGATATAGTTAGCACAATTCACTTGCTAATAACTATGAATCCAAACATTAATTTTATTTATAAATACAAATTAAATGATAAGGAGTTTTCTCTAAATACAAATGATTTGCGTGATATTTTAGGGGATATTTCTTTTAATGCTACAGAAGTCTCTAGATTTATTAAAGAATATCTAATGAAACAGCATGATATTATTAATGAAGATGAATATATCTGACATATTATAATTGTAATTATAGACATTCAATTGTTTCTATTATAAATAACGAAAGGATAATAATATGAAAAGTCTTGAAGAATTAAGAAGAATTCGAGAAAAAATGCAAGGCCAAGTATCCCTACGTTCCGAAGACCATACACAAACAAGAGTTGTTGTTGGAATGGCTACATGCGGAATTGCTAGTGGTGCTAGACCAGTTTTAGCAGCTTTAGCAGAAGCTGTTCAAGATAATAATCTAGACAATATTACTGTAAATCAAACAGGTTGTACTGGGCTTTGTCAATACGAACCAATCATCGAAGTTATTGAGCCTAATAAAGACAAAGTAACTTATATTAATATGACAAAAGAAAAAGCTTTAGAAGTAGTCAGACTTCACTTAATTGGTGGAGACCCTGTTATAAAATACACATTAGGTGCTGTAGAAGATAGCACAGGCGAGAGGAGTTAAGTATGTATCGTTCACATGTTTTAGTTTGTGGGGGAACAGGTTGTGCTTCTTCAGGAAGCCAAACTCTTTTAACCCACTTTAAGGATGAACTTGTTAAATATGATCTATCAAAAGAAGTTTCTATTGTAGAGACAGGTTGCCATGGACTATGTGCCCTCGGACCCATTGTTATTGTATATCCTGGAGCTACATTTTATTCCATGGTTAAAGACGAAGATGTCGAAGAAATTGTTTCAGAACACTTGCTAAAAGGAAGAATCGTAACTCGTTTAGTATATAAAGAGACAATTACGGAAGATGGTATAAAACACTTAGAAGACATCGATTTTTATAGAAAGCAACATCGTATAGCCTTACGTAACTGTGGTCTTGTTGATCCTGGTTGTATCGATGAATACATAGGTACTGGTGGATATGAAGCCCTCGGTAGATCCCTTATCGAATATACACCTGATGATGTAATTCAAATCATTACTGATAGTGAACTTAGAGGCCGTGGTGGTGGTGGTTTTCCTGCCGGCATTAAGTGGAAGCTAGCAAAAGCTAATAAATCTGATCAAAAATATGTTTGTTGTAACGCTGACGAAGGTGACCCTGGTGCATTTATGGATCGTTCCATACTAGAGGGTGATCCCCATGTAGTTTTAGAAGCAATGGCTATAGCCGGTTATGCCATTGGTGCAGACCAAGGATATATCTATGTTCGCGCTGAATATCCTATAGCAATAAAAAGATTGGAAACTGCAATTAAGCAAGCTAGAGAATACGGACTTTTAGGCAATAATATTTTTGATAGTGGTTTTAATTTTGACATTGATCTAAGACTTGGAGCGGGAGCATTTGTTTGTGGTGAAGAAACTGCACTTATGACTTCTATAGAGGGTAATCGTGGTGAACCTCGTCCTCGTCCACCATACCCCGCTTTAAAAGGACTCTTTGAAAAACCTACTATATTAAATAATGTTGAAACTTATGCTAATATCCCTCCTATTATTTTAAATGGTGTTGACTGGTTTAAATCTATGGGAACAGAAAAATCAAAGGGAACTAAGGTTTTTGCTCTAGGTGGTAAGATTAAAAATACAGGTCTTGTAGAAGTACCTATGGGCACAACTCTACGTGAAATAGTTGAAGAAATTGGTGGAGGCATACCAGATGGTAAAACATTTAAGGCCGCTCAAACAGGTGGTCCTTCTGGTGGATGTATTGCAGCAGACAATTATGACGTTCCTATTGACTACGACAATCTAGTGAGCATCGGCTCTATGATGGGTTCCGGTGGACTTATTGTTATGGACGAAGACACTTGTATGGTTGACATCGCAAAGTTTTTTCTTGAGTTTACAGTTGATGAATCTTGTGGCAAGTGTACTCCTTGTAGAATTGGCACAAAACGTTTGTTAGAAATTTTAGAGAAAATCACAAATGGTAATGGAACTCTTGAAGATTTAGATAAACTTGAAGAACTTAGTTACCATATAAAGGAAAATTCCTTGTGTGCCTTAGGACAATCTGCTCCAAACCCTGTTCTTTCTACCCTAAAGAGTTTTAGAGAAGAGTATGAGGCTCATGTTGTAGATAAAAAATGTCCTGCTGGTGTATGTAAGGCTTTATTATCTTATGTAATCGAACCAGATTTATGTAAAGGTTGTACATTATGTGCACGAGTATGTCCAAGTGATGCTATTTTAGGTAAGGTTAAAGAAGTTCATGTTATTGATCAAGATAAATGTGTAAAATGTGGAGCTTGTATTGAAAAATGTCGCTTTGATGCAATCTTAATTAAGTAATACTAGTTCTAATTTAATTGTACATGGTCAATCAAGTTTTATACTTAAATTTGTGCCTGCTTATAAATATGCAGGCTAATAAAGAAAGGTATGGTCACAAAAATGAAAACCATAAATGTTAAAATTAACGGTATGGATGTAGCTGCACCTGAAGGCTCAACCATACTTGAGGCTGCTAAATTAGCAAATATTAAAATCCCAACTTTATGTTACTTAAAAGAAATCAATGAAATTGGTGCGTGCCGAATATGTGTTGTTGAAGTAAAAGGTGCAAGAAGTCTTGTCGCCTCATGTGTGCATCCAATTAGCGAAGGTATGGAAGTTGTTACAAACTCTCAAAAAGTCATTGATTCAAGAAAAAGAACTTTGCAACTAATACTTTCAGATCATGATAAGAAATGTTTATCATGTGCAAGGAGTGGGGATTGCGAATTACAAAAGTTAAGCAAAGACCTCGGTATAGCAGATGAAAACTATTTTGCTGGAGAATCACACCATTATGATCTTGATACTTCTGCTGTTCATATGGTAAGAGATAATAACAAATGTATCTTGTGCAGAAGATGTACTGCTGTGTGTGAACACAATCAAGGTGTACAGGTAATAGGAGCAAATGAAAGAGGATTTAATTCTAATATAGGTTCTGCTTTTGAAATGGGCTTAGCTGAAACAAGTTGTATTTCTTGCGGTCAATGTATCATTGTTTGTCCTGTAGGTGCCTTATATGAAAAAGATAATACTCAAGAAGTCTTTGATGCAATAGCTGACACTTCTAAGTATGTAATAGTACAAACTGCTCCTTCCGTTCGTGTAGGTCTTGGCGAACCTTTTGGAATGCCAATTGGAACAAATGTAGAAGGCAAAATGGTTGCTGCTCTTCGTAGATTAGGATTTGACAAAGTATTTGATACAAATCTTGGTGCTGATCTAACTATACTAGAAGAAGCCCATGAATTGATTGAACGTATTAGCACTAATGGAACACTTCCTCTAATTACTTCTTGTTCCCCTGGCTGGATAAATTATTGTGAGCACTATTATCCAGATATGCTTGACAACCTATCAAGTTGTAAATCTCCAATGCAAATGTTTGGAGCTACAGCAAAAACTTATTATGCTAATAAAATAGGAGTAAAGCCTGAGGATATATTCATGGTTGCAATCATGCCATGTACTGCTAAAAAATATGAAGTTGGTAGAGATGATCAAAATGCTGCTGGAGTGCCAGATGTTGATGTTTCTCTTACTGTTAGAGAACTTGCTAAAATGATTGAAAGAGCAGATATTGACTTTATATCTTTAGAAGATGATAAATTTGATGATCCTCTTGGAATTTCTACCGGTGCTGCTGCAATTTTTGGAGCAACTGGTGGTGTTATGGAGGCCGCTTTAAGAACTGCTGTTGAAACATTAACTAAGGAAGAATTACCTGATCTTAAATTTGATGATGTAAGAGGTTTAGAAGGAATAAAAGAAGCAAGTTACGATGTTGCTGGTATGACCATTAATGTAGCAGTTGCTTCAGGAACAAGTAATGCTAAGAAATTAATGGAAAAGATTAAATCTGGTGAAAAAGATTATCATTTCGTAGAAATTATGGGATGCCCTGGTGGTTGTGTAAATGGTGGAGGAATGCCTCAAGTTAGTGCTAATATCAAAAACTCTACTGATGTAACTGCTAAAAGATCTTCAGCATTATATACTATGGATGAAGCTATGACTATTCGTAAATCCCATGAAAATCCTGCAATTAAGCAACTATATGAGAATTTCTTTGAAAAACCCGGTAGTCATAAAGCTCATGAAATTCTACATACTTCTTATGCAAAAAGAAAAATTAATAAACATCTTTAAATTGATAAAAGGGCCAATATATTGGCCCTTTTATAAGTAAAATATATATAGCATTATTTTACTTATTTTTTCATATCTATGTCAAGCAACCGAAAAAGCTGGTACGTTATTAAAGTTAATAGAAACAAGGTATAAGAGTATCGGTTGCGAATATTCTAGATATGTATCCCTTATTCTTGCTTCTAATATGTTGCTTCTTAATAATATATTCATTTTATTATTTTTTGTGATGGATTATTGTAGTATTTATTATTTAAATTAGCGAAAACAAGGATGTATTCTTGTCTTCGCTAATTTAATATTTTACATATGGCGAATATTACATCACTCTAGACATAGCATTGGGTCTACTGTTTTATCTTCTTTTAATAACTGCAAATATAAACTTGGTCCTTCTACTAAGTTAAATCTTGTGGGTTTAGCTACACTTCCAATTATTTGACCCTTTTCAATACTATCGCCTTCTTCTACTGTAAGCTTCTCTAATTGTCCATATATTAGGCTATAACCATCTCCTATTGATGTAGTCATTGTTAGTCCAGTTTCTTCATCTTCTTCTATCGAAGTTACAATGCCATCTATAGCACTACTTACATCTTCTCCTTCTTCTGCTGAAACTAACATAGCTGGACTTACTTTCCACTGTTCAAGAGTTGCATAATGTATTAGGCTATCCATACTGTATTTTCTAATTACATTACCCGAAACTGGCCAAAGCATTTTATCTTCTTCATGATTAAAGTGAAATACAGTTGGCTTCATTACTTCCCTAACTTCTTCAGTTTGGTCATTTGCCTGGTTGACAGTTTCAGTTGATTCCTCTGTTGGATTTGGATTCTCATATGCATCATATTCGAGTAATTCATCATTAGTTCTTGGTTCTCTTGGTTTGGTTTCTAAATCATTGTTTTTGTTAAGTTCACTCTTTTTTACCTCCGCCATATCGTCACCATCTTTATTATTTGCAACGGAAGATGAAGGTTTGTTATTATTGTCTGCTACTTTTTTGTCCCTGGCATTATCTTCATCCACTACTTCTGATATTGGCTCATCTAATTCCACCAAATTATCATTATTTCTCTTGTTTGATGATTGATATATTCCCACGCCCGCTATTACTAAAATTGCTAAAGTCCCGACACTTAATAACACATAAAAACTCTTGTTCCTAAAAAGTTTAGACAAGTTATGTTTTTTCATAGTTATCATCACCTCTAGGTATATTTTCACCAAATATGCTTTTTTTATTCACAACTTATAGAGGCTTTTTTTACACTTAGAACAACATCTTCACCATTCAAATTCCATTCCTTACTGTACCCTTGGCTATCATCTAATATAATTTCATCTGCTAAAACTTCGGACTTTATTTCCTCTGCATTATTTTCCATAATCTCTTTAATTTTATTATTAGCTTTTTGAAAGACAATTATCCTATCCATCACTTCAAAATCAGCGTCTTTTCTCATTGTTTGAATTTTGCTAATAATTTCTCTAACAAAACCTTCCTCTATTAATTCTTTAGAAAGAGTTGTGTCAACAACTACTGTAACTCCATTGTTTGAATCAGAGATGTAGCTTTCTTTTTGTGTTGATTCAATTAATAATTCATCTTTTCCAATTGATATAGTTTCATCCTTCAGTTCTAGTTTTAGCTTTCCTACTTCATTAAGTTCATCCATTACTTTATTACCATCAAGTTTGCTTAATTCTTGACGAATTTGTCCAATTTGCTTTCCATACTTTGGACCTAAAACATTAAGTAAGGGTTTTATTATATAAGTGGTAAATTCCCTTACATCTTCTGTGTATATTACTTCTTTTATATTAAGCTCATCCTCAATAATATCTGTATAGAGTTTAGCTAATCCATTTTCTAATTCTCCACTTTCATTTTTAAATTTAAAATCAGCTTTTACAAACATTTTTCCTATAGGTTGCCTATTTTTTATGTTTGCTGTATTTCTACAAGCACGGCCTAATACAACAACCTTTAATGCCGCTTCCATATTCTTTTCTAATTCTTTGTCTATTAAATTTTCATCGTATGATGGAAAATCACATAGGAAGATACTTTCTTTAGCATCATCATCAATTGCTACTACTAGATTTTGATAAATTTCCTCTGTCATATAAGGAATATATGATGCCGAAACTTTTGCTAATGTAAGTAAAGTAGTATATAAAGTCATATATGCATTAATTTTATCCTGCTCCAAGCCTTTTGCCCAGAAACGCTCTCTACTACGTCTTACATACCAGTTACTTAAATCATCAACAAAATCATTAAGTAGTCTAGCACCCTCTATTATTTTATAATTATCTAGATAATTGTCTACTTCTTTTACGGTAGTATTTAATTTTGATAATAACCATTTATCCATTACAGAAAGACTATCTATATCTAAAGAATGCTTTGTAGCATCAAACTTATCAATATTTGCATATAAAATGTAGAAAGCATATGTGTTCCAGAATGTACCCATAAACTTTCTTTGACCTTCCGTCACTGCCTTATCAGAATAACGACTTGGAAGGTATAAGGCACTATTAGATGAAAAATACCATCTGACTGCATCTGCTCCATGCTCTCCTAAAGTTTCCATTGGCTCTACTGCATTACCTTTTGATTTTGACATCTTTTGCCCATCTTCATCTTGCACATGCCCCATAACAATAACATTTTTAAAAGCTGGTGCATTAAACAGCAAGGTAGATATAGCATGTAGTGAATAGAACCATCCTCTAGTTTGATCAACTGCCTCACTAATGAAATCTGCTGGGAAATGGTCCTTAAATTCTTTATGGTTTTCAAATGGATAGTGCCATTGTGCAAATGGCATTGCTCCAGAATCAAACCAACAGTCGATAACAGGTTTAACTCTTTTCATCTCTTTGCCGCATTCAGGACATTTTATAGTTACTTTGTCTATAAATGGAATATGAAGCTCAATTTCATCAGGACAATTATCTGACATAGCTTTTAGTTCTTCAATACTTCCTATTGCATGTCTATGTTCATCTTCACATTCCCAAATATTAAGAGGAGTTCCCCAATACCTATCACGACTAATAGCCCAGTCTTGAACATTTGCAAGCCAATCTCCAAATCTTCCTTTACCAATAGTTTCTGGCAACCAATTAATCTTTTCATTGTTAGCTACAAGGTCATCTTTTACTTTTGTCATTTCTACAAACCAAGATTCCCTTGCATAGTAAATAAGCGGAGTATCACATCTCCAACAGAATGGATAAGTATGCTCAAATGGTAATACTTCAAATAGCAATCCTCTTTCATAAAGCAACTTCATTATCATTTCATCTGCATCCTTACAAAACATACCTGCAAAATCAGTTGCTTCTTCTTTAAACTCTCCCTTGTCATCTACTAACTGTAGAAATGGTAAGTCATAAGTGCGTCCAATTAGGGAGTCATCCTCACCAAAAGCTGGTGCAATATGAACTATACCAGTACCGTCAGTTAATGTAACAAAGTTATCACATGTAACATAGTAAGCCTTTTTCTTGAAGTCTCCATAGTTAAATAAAGGCTCATATTCTTTATATTCTAAATCAGCACCTATAAATGTCTCTTCAACTTTATAGTCGCCAGGAATGATTGAAAGAAGCTCCTCAGCTAAAATATATTTTTCTTCTTTTTCATCTACCTTTACTGAAATCTTAACATATGCTTCCCTAGGGTTAACACAAAGCGCAACATTAGAAGGTAGAGTCCATGGTGTAGTTGTCCAAGCTAAGAAATACTCATTATCCGTTCCCTTTACTTTGAACTTTGCTGTTATTGACTTTTCTTTTACATCTTTATAGCCTTGAGCAACTTCATGACTAGAAAGAGGCGTACCACATCTAGGACAATAAGGAACAACCTTAAAACCTTTATATAATAATCCTTTATCATAAATTTGTTTTAAAGCCCACCATATAGATTCAATATAGTCATTTTCATAAGTAATATAAGGATCCTCCATATCAGCCCAATATGCTACCCTGTCGGAAAAGTCCTCCCACATACCCTTATATTTCCACACACTCTTTTTACATTCCTCTATAAATGGTTCAAGACCATATTCTTCAATTTGTTCCTTGCCATCTATTCCTAATCTTTTCTCAACTTCTAGCTCCACCGGAAGGCCGTGAGTATCCCAGCCAGCCTTACGAAGAACATTATATCCTTTCATGGTTCTATATCTTGGAATAATATCTTTTACTACTCTTGTTAATACATGACCAATATGTGGTTGACCATTTGCAGTTGGTGGACCATCATAAAAAGTATAATCTTTTCCATCTTTTCTGTGGTCAACCATTTTGTTGAATATGTTGTTTTCTTTCCAAAAGTTTAAGATATCTTTTTCACGTTCTATAAAATTAAGATCTGTAGTTACTTTCTTATGCATTACTATTCCTCCTAATAGCTTAATTTATTATTATTTTTATATAAAAAACTCTCATCCATAAACAGGATGAGAGCATATATGCAATCATTATACCACCTATTTACATACAATAAATTAATATGATATGCTTCCATATAACGGTGGATGCCGGCACAGCTTAATTATCTAAAGACTTTCAGCTTACTACTTAGGAGTGATTTTTAGATATTAACTACTTAGACCAGACTCTCACTATCTCTGATTCGCTTTCCCTTTTCATTAATTCCTACTGTCTCCATCATCGTATTTTGTATTTAAATTTTATAATAATACAATTAACGTGTATTGTCAAACATTGTGTTAATCAATTTTAAATTCTGCTACTAAATATTCTTTGTTATAGCTATTGAAATTACTTAAATCCATAACTTCTTTTAAAATACGATATTCTCCTTTTTCTAGAGTACCATATAGTCTTTCCCAATTGGCGCTTATCTCTTTTGATTGATTATAAGGCATCTTGCAAGCAGCATCACTAAAATCATAATCATTTGTTAACATTGGTAACTCGTACCACTCTTCTTCTAGTCTTGTTTCTATAATAAAATTGTCTTCAAAAACAATATTCTTGCCTGAACTATTTTCAAAAATAATGTTAAATCCTGTTGGAGTTATTGAATCTTCTACTATCTCCATGGAAACATCTTTTAAATCCATTGAAGTTTCAAGTTTTGTTTTCTCAAAGTTTTCTTCTAGTAGAGGTACTTGGGTCTTTATGTCTTCACCATAATCGGATGTTTTCCCAAATTCCAACAAGTCCGTATGATAGTTGTTACAAGCTGATAAAACTAATATGCATATAGTCATAGATATCAACAAATAAATGGTTTTCCTTTCCATGTAAATTTTCCTCCAATCGTAAGTTAAATGTTTTTATCACTAGATACTTTCTCCGATTTGAAGACTTATAATTCACATTTTTAATTTATTTGTTAATTATATGTTTTGAGTTTTATTCGTAGTAACTATTATGAAGCTCATCTATTAGATTGTTCTTTAAGTCATACAATTCTTGAGACAAATCCACATAAACTTCATGAGGGTTTAAGAAACGTTTTGTTTCTTCCCATAAGGAATCCTTTTCTTTTGTACAATAATCTCTGATTTTCATAACATCTGGAGATTGGTAAACACTTTTACCATTAATAAATATTGGCTCTAACATCTTCCTCAAAGTGTATGAACCTGCCTTTAAATATGTCTTCTTCCATGTGGAAATAGGATCAAAGAGTAGCAAATCTTTATCTTCTGAATAAGTTTCATGTTCAAGGGCAATAAGATCAGCCTTTACTTTTCCATTATGCTTTTCATAAACACGATAAATTACCTTGTTCCCTGGGTTAGTAACCTTCCATGTGTTTTCAGATAATTTCATCTTTGGTATAAATTCACCATCTATTTCAATGGCTGCCAGTTTATAAACTCCTCCGAAGGAGGGAGAGTCTTTAGAAGTAATTAAGTTTGTTCCAACACCCCATGAATCAACTTCTGCACCTTGTGCTTTTAATGACTGGATTGTATATTCATCCAAATCACTAGAAGCAGTTATAAATGCATCGCCGAATCCAGCTTCATCTAACATCCTTCTAGATTCCTTTGATAGATATGCAATATCACCACTATCTAAACGAATACCGTACTTCTTAGATAAGATGCCTGAATCACGCATTTCCCCAAATACCTTTATAGCATTTGGCAGTCCAGATTTTAGTGTGTCATAGGTGTCTACTAAAAGTGTTGTTCCTTCAGGATAAAGCTTGGCATACTTACGAAATGCTGTTAACTCATCCTTGAAACTCATAATCCAACTATGAGCATGAGTACCCATTGGTGGAACATCGAATTCCTTTGCTGCTAAAACATTACTTGTTCCTACACATCCACCTATTACAGAGGCTCTTGCTCCTAGCGTTCCTGCATCTGGTCCTTGGGCTCGTCTTAGTCCAAATTCCATTACACCATCATCTTCCGCCGCATAACATACTCGAGCAGCTTTGGTTGCAATTAAACTCTGGTGGTTTATAATGTTTAGTATGGCTGTTTCTACTAATTGTGCCTCTATCATTGGTGCCACTACTTTTACTATTGGCGTCATTGGAAATATTACACTTCCCTCTGGAATAGCATAAATATCTCCTGTAAATTTAAAGTCAGACAAATACTCTAAAAAGTCTTCATCAAAAATCTCTAAACTTCTTAAATATTCTATGTCTTCTTTTGAAAAATTAAGATTTTTTATATATTCAATAACTTGTTCTAATCCCGCACAAATTGAATAACCACTTCCAGAAGGATTCTTTCTATAAAACGCATCAAAAATCACTCTATTATTAAAATTATTTTTAAAATATCCTTGTGCCATAGTTAATTCATAAAAATCCGTTAATAAAGTTAAGTTTCCTTTTTCCATGTCAGCTTCCTTGCCTTCCTTTTTCTCTAGTATATTATAGCATAATATTTTAAATCTACAAATAATATGTTATAATTGTTCCTGTAGTTAAATCGCCTTTGTTTAGGAGGACTTTATGAGAACATTACTAGTAGCTTTATTTTTATTATTGTTTTTTATAATAAGTATACCCCTTTTTTTTATAATATTAATTATAGGATTGTTTAGCCCTTACCAAAAATCCAAGATCAGTCAAAAGATTGTGTCTATTATATGTAGAATTATATTGTTTTTATCTGGTGTAAAACTAACGGTTATCGGTAACTCTAACATTCCAAAAGATGAGAGTGCCTTGTTTGTATTTAATCACCGCAGTTATTATGATATTTTAGTTAGCTATGCCTCTCTACCTAAAATGTCAGCTTTTATTGCAAAAAAAGAATTGAAAAGATTTCCTTTTATTAATGTTTGGATGTACTTTATTAATTCCTTATTCATTGACCGTGATGATATTAGGCAAAGCTTAAAAATCATATTACAAGCAATTGAAATGGTTAAGGACGGGTATTCCATATTTATTTCGCCTGAGGGTACAAGAAATCGCGAAAAAGGTTTACTTCCATTTAAAGAAGGCAGTTTTAAGATTGCAGAAAAGACTTCTTGTCCAATTATTCCCGTTTCAATTAATAATGCCGATAGTGTTTTTGAGAAACATATTCCTTGGGTTAAAAAGGCTCATGTTATAGTTGAATATGGCAAGCCCATTTATCCAAAAGAGTTGGATCGAGACATACATAAGTCACTTGCTAAGTATGTTCAAAACATTATAGCTGATACCCTTGAAAAAAATGAAGCAAGTCTTGAATTTTAAAAGTTTTAATGATAGAATAATTTAGTGCAAAATGCATACATATTTTTCATGCATTTGCCTGTTGAAGGAGGATAATATATGAAAACGGGTACAATAGTTCTTTTAGTTATACTGGCTATAATTATTATTGCTTTTATCGCTTTCATAATTTGGAGCAGAAAGGCTCAAAAAAAAGCAGAGGCAACCGAGCAAGAAATAAAACAATCTGCACAAACTACATCTATGTTAATTATAGACAAGAAGAGATTGCGACTAAAAGATGCAGGCCTTCCACAGTTTGTTATAGAACAAACACCTAAGTATATGCGAGCTGCGAAGGTACCAATTGTAAAGGCAAAAGTCGGACCACAAATTCATAATTTTATTTGTGATGAGAGAATCTTCGACCTAGTCCCTATTAAAAAAGAAGTGAAAGCTGTAGTTAATGGACTTTACATTATAGAGGTTAAAGGACTTCGTTCAGGTTTAGAGAAGCAAGAAAAGCAAGGCTTCTTCAAAAAATTGAAAAATAAAGCTGTTAAATATACTAATGAACAAAATAAAAAGAAAAAATAAAATTAAGTGACGGCTCATCCTGTTTACAATAAAACATGATGAGCCGTCGCTAACTTCTTTAGCCCTTAGCCTGAACTTTAATCATAATATCATTTTCTGATATGTGATTATAATTAACGTTTAGATTATATTTTATAGATATTCTAATCTCATCATCCTCTTTTTTTACCTTTAAATCTGTAGTATAAAATCCTACAAGAATGCTACCAAAGGGTGTTTGATAATAGGATGAATTCTTTTTTAGTTTTTCAAAAATCATATGTACATTAGCTGGACCGTGTTTAATAATGTCAACTTTATTATTATCTATTATAATATTACATTTTGTTGCCTCATCTGTTTCCTGAAGATGTTCTTCATATAAAATATAATCTTTACCTCTTTTTGAGTAATATGTGCCAGACGTTACAAGCTCTATATCATCAGCTTCACTGCCCTCTAGTCTCAAACCATTAACAGTAATGAGTACATCCTTAGTCATATAAGACCCACCTTTCAATGTCTAGTCTATTTCTACTCTTTGTTTATTGAGTCTGAATATTCATCTATGTTTATTTCTTTTGCTTCTTTCAAATAATGTGGCAAAATTCCATCTGCAAAATTATTAAACCTATCAACTCCATCACTTACATAAAATTCATGTTTACCATTAAAAAACTTATTCTTAATTTTTTTATTTTCTAAAACTTTTTTTAAAGTCTTAGCCGTTTCATATGCCGGGTTTACTAATTCAACTTCCTTTCCTAATTCCAAAGCTATGATTTCTCGAAGTAGTGGATAGTGGGTACAACCTAATACTAATGTGTCAATATTGAAATTGGCAAATTCCTCTAAGTATCTGCTCGCCACATCTTTGGTTATGGAATCATTTATCCAACCCTCTTCTACAAGGGGAACAAAAAGAGGACATGCCTTCGCAAATACATTAACCTCTGGATTTGTTATATTAAGATAGCGTTGATACATACCACTGTTTATTGTGCCATTAGTACCAATAACACCTATATTATTGTTCTTTGTTACTGCAGCTGCTGTTCTTGCACCTGGTTTAACTACTCCAATAATAGGAATATCAATCTGCAATGCTATCTCATCTAAGGCAAAAGCGCTTGCTGTATTGCATGCTATTACAATTGCCTTAACATTCTTTGTCATTAAAAAATTCACTATTTGCTTTGAATATTTTAAAATAGATTTTTTTGATTTGTTTCCATATGGAACCCTAGCAGTATCACCAAAGTAAATTATTCTTTCTTCTGGTAATTGTTGCATAATTTCATCTACAACTGTTAAGCCTCCTACTCCAGAATCAAAGACTCCAATGGGTTTGGCACTGTGCATAAAAACTCCTCCTACTCATCCCATCTACGCATGGCTAACTGTATTAGTTTCTCTATTAATTGTGGCTTGCCTATTCCTTTAGCTTCCCACAACATAGGGTACATACTAATGCTTGTAAAACCTGGCATTGTATTAATTTCATTAAATATGATTCTTCCTGTATCATTCTCAATAAAAAAATCTACTCTTGCTAAACCGTATCCATCTACAGCATTAAAAATTCTTGTGGAATATTCCATAATCTCTTTTTCCACTTCCTTGTCAACATCTGGAGAAATAATAGTTTGAGATTTTGAATCATTATACTTTGCATCATAATCATAAAAATCTGCTTCTGCTATTATTTCACCAATTCCTGATGCTTTTGGATTCTTTCCTCCTAAAACAGCACACTCTATTTCCCTGCCAACTATTGTTTCTTCAACAAGAATCTTTTTATCATGTCTTGATGCCTCTATCAAACCTTCTATTAATTCAGCTTTATTATATACCTTTGAAACGCCCTTAGAAGAACCAGCATTTGATGGTTTTACAAACATGGGGTATTCGAGATTGTCTTCTATCTCACATATTATATCTTCTTCTATTTCTCTCTCTTGCTTAATTTTAAATAATTCCTTTTTGTATACAGCTACATATTTGGCTTGCTCTATTCCGAGTTCTTTTACAAAAAGCTTAGTAGATAATTTGTCCATAGAAACACTTGACGCTAGTAGACCACATCCAACATATGGTATCATTGCTAAATCAAATAATCCTTGTATAGTTCCATCTTCGCCGTACAAGCCGTGAAGCACAGGAAAAATAACATCAACAGGCTCCATGCTATAACTATCACCCTTTAAAAATAATATGGCTTTTTGGGTTGCATCTGGAGAAATAAGTGCTGTAACCTTTCCACTTTTCCATTCACCAGATACAATTTCATCTAGCGAATTAACTTTTATCCATTTTCCCTCTTTTGTAATTCCGATAAGCACTATATTATACCACTCTTTATTTATATTTGAAATAACAGTGCTTGCTGAACGGCAAGATACTTCGTGTTCAGAAGACTGTCCTCCAAATAAAACTGCAATTGTTTTTTTATTCATTTTATATCCTTTCTAGATAATTTTATAAAATAAATGTATATTATAAACCTTTGTTTCCTTTATTATCTTTTCACCATACACCATTTTACTATTAATCTTTAAAACATTCAACATCTCTTATTATATACTATTTATCTTATTAAATGAATATTTTTTTTTTTAAAGGTAATACTCACCATTATATTCTTGAAGAAATATATGTTGTTTTCTTCTTTATGAAAGGTTTGGTGTGAAATGAAAGAAAAAACACTTCTTATTATTGGAATAATTTCTATATTACTTTTAAATAGTTATGATGTACATAAGGCAAAAAGTCTTCAGGAAAGCATTGCCTCTGAAGTAGTAAGGTTTCACGTTATTGGCAATAGTGATTCAAAAACAGACCAAGAACTAAAGTTAAAGATTAAAGACAAAATAACTAAGGAGTTAAAACCACTCCTTGAAAATGTTAATTCTGTTGAAGAAGCTCGTATTATCTTGTCTGACAATTTAACTTATATGGAGGAGCTATCCAAAGAACTAATATCCGCTAATGGTTTTAATTATTCTGCAAAAGCTTCTTTGAAATATGATTATTTCCCATTAAAGGTTTATGGAGATATAGCCTTACCTCCAGGAAATTATGAAGCTGTAAGAATTGAACTTGGTAGTGCTAAGGGCCAAAATTGGTGGTGTCTTATGTTTCCTCCCTTGTGTTTTGTAGATAGTACTTATAGCGTAGTTCCAGATTCTTCAAAAGAACAACTACAAGATGTTTTGACTGAAGAAGAATACGATGAAATACTGCTAGACGAAGATAATACTAATCCTAGTGATGATAATACAATTTGTGAAAAAAAATATAAGTTTAAGTTATTTCCTGCATTGAATGACTTTTTTAATTTGAATTAATAATAGAATATAAATTACTATAATTGATTTTCCTTTCATTACTGATATAATCATATTATGATATTTATAAATTCATAATAACTGTAAGGATTTTGATAAGTATGAACAATTCTATACATTTAAAAGCACATGCAAAAATTAATATTGGACTAGATGTTATTGGCAAAAGAGATGATGGTTATCATGAGGTACGTATGATTATGCAAAGCATAGGACTTTTTGATAAAATATCCATCCACCTTATTAATTCTTCTAAGATCAAACTAAAAACTAACTTGCCCTATTTACCCACTAATGAAAATAATATTGTCTATAAAGCTGCATCTCTATTAAGAGAAAAATATAAGATAAGTTCTGGGCTTTATATAAATATTATGAAGAAAATACCTGTTTCCGCCGGGCTTGCAGGTGGTAGTACAGATGCTGCTGCCACTCTACATGGAATGAATAAACTTTTTAATTTAAATTTAACTTTAAAAGAGCTTATGGAAATTGGGCTAACATTAGGTGCTGATATACCATATTGCCTTATGGGCGGGACTGCTTTATCAGAAGGAATTGGTGAGAAGTTAACAAAACTAGCTCCTTTACCTTTTTGCCACATCCTCATTGTAAAGCCAAACATCAATGTTTCTACGCAAACGGTATACCAAGACCTTGATTTGTCAAAAGTCAGCTATCACCCTAAGATTGATTCAATAATTCATGGTATAGAAGATAATGACTTATATCAAACTGCAAAGCATCTAGGCAATGTTCTAGAAACTGTAACAATAAACAAGTATCCAGAAATCGAGAAAATTAAAAACCTTATGATAAAACAAGGCGCCATTAACTCACTGATGAGCGGAAGTGGCCCCACAGTATTTGGAATATTTGATGATTTAAAAAAAGCAAAAGATGCTTATTATTATTTCAAAGTTCTTAACTTTGAATATCAAGTTTTTCTTAGTAGACCCATTGAGAAAATTAACTTATTACATAAGTGAAAAGGATATATTATGTGGCTAACATCTTTCCTCATATATATCCTTTTTTAAAATCAACTAAATTAACAAATCAATTTGTTTAGTAATAAGAATTCTATCTCCTTGCTTTATATCTTCACCTTCTAGTTCGTTTATTTCAATCAACTTTTGGCGAGTTGTGTGAAATTTTTTTGCAACATCCCAAAGTGTTTCGTCTTGTTTTACCATATAGCCTACTACGCTTGGCATTTGCTGAATCTTCTCTTTGTCAAAGTCACTAACTTCAATATCATTAATGACTCTTGCACTAATTTTATCAAAAACTATTGCATTTAATCCTATTCCTGCTTTTACCTCAATTTCTTCACTATCTAGCATCATAATACCTAGTTGTTCAAGTCTGGCGTTTACATCGTAAATATTATTTTCCTTAATGTCTTTCACTTCAATTGTTTGTGAAAATGGTATCATGCTTTTTATTGTATTTAAAGGGATTTGATCATCTGAGCTAATATAAAGTATCTGGACCTCTAGAACTCCACTTACCTCTAAGCCATCTTCTATTACATTAATCTCATCAACCTTAACAGCCCCATCTGTATGACAAATTTGCATAATGCTAGGTTGGTTTTTGTTTATTGTTACTCTGTCATTTACTCTAGTATTGCTGTTATTTTTTACTAGCAAACTTTGATAAGAGGTTTCTTGCCATATTGGAGTAAGTTCTTTTGCTGTTGAATAAATATCATAAAGAAGTTCTATATCTTCATCTTGATAGATTTTTATAATCATTTCTATTACAGCTTCTACATCTATAATTCTGTCCTCTCCATCACTGTCAGGAAGAACTTGCAAGCTTTTACTCCCCATATTAAACCTTATATCATCTATCATATCTTCTCTACAGCCATTTAGTTCTATTGTTGATGAAAAAGGAAGTTCTGATTCGTAATATTCTATAGGAGTTTCCTCACTTTCTCCTGCATATAATATGAAAACCAAAAGTTCGCCCTTTAGGTTAAACTTGTCTTCTAGTACACGAGCTTCTGGATTTCTAAGCTCAACCTCGCTATAAAGAATTTCTTGTATATTGCCTTTATTTGAAGGTAGATGTAATTCATCCTTAAAGCGATATGTATCCTTCTTATCAATTGCAATATTTGTTACTGTTATTTCTTTATTAATAAATTCTACTCCGTTTTCATCTTTAGCTGAAACAGCTGTTGCCTCATCATATAATTCATCAACAAAAACAACAAGTGTTATAATCGCCCTTACGTTTAGTTTTCTTGAGTTAATTAGTCCCGCAGATAAATCTTCAATTAGCACATTAATGCTTACATCATCTTCTGCTTCTGCTCCATCTAAATGTACTGTCTCTTCAAAAGGTATCTCACTAGATACATTATAAATTGGCCTTGTGCTTTCATCGCTTAAATACAAGACATTAAAAACTAATACTCCTTTTACCATTATTTTCTCGTTTGATGTCTTTACATCTTGTATTCTAACTTCTCCTTGTTCTTTTATGATTTTGTAAATATCAGGTTTGGCATCTGGAACATTAAAGTCATCATCTACAGTAATCTGCAAATCACTTTTACATTTTAATTTATTCATATGAATATTCTTTTTGATTAATTCCATGAAAATTCCTCCTTGTCTTATATAATACTTTATTCATTTTATATATTATTTATGATTAAAGAATAACGAAAAAATGCCCCAATCTCAGTTGAAATTGAAGCATAATTTATTATCTTATATTGTATTATGTTGTTTTGTGTTTAATTAAGAACAAAGTGTCATTCTTACATCTCTTGTTAGTACATCGGTATAACTAAAGGACATTGTCCTTGCAAAACTTTTATCATCATCTGTCTCTATTAGAAATATACTTGGATATGTTTCCGTTATAATTCCCTCTGTTATAGCTATTTTACGTCTCCCCTTGTTAGCCTTTACTTTAACTCGCTTGCCAATATTGTCCCTTACTTCTCTTCGAACTTTATGAACATCAGATTTTCTCACCATAATAACTGCCTCCTAAAGAATCATAAATAGACTACAAATCATAATAAGTATATCACAAATCCTTTCTCTTGTCAAAGTGTTTTCTGACAACTTGGCGTTAGTTTGCGTATTTATCACGAAATTATGTACAGATTACTCAATTATTCAAAATAATAATTATTCTATTTATGTCTCAAAGCTTTTATCTCTCTTAATATACCTAACATTTTATACAATTTTTATATTATTTTCCTTTACAATTAGTGATATATACCAAAAATGTTTGGGGTTTTTTTCAAAAACGATAAAAAGCAGAGAATCTTGCACGAATAAATAATTCTCTGCCTTTTAATTTAATCAAATAATACTCTTTTATCAGTAAACTCTGTCTTAAGAACTACGTATGGATATGTAACAGCGTTTGAAACAAATTCCTCCTGTGAAGGACCTATTAAATTAGTATCTACATAGATTGCATTATCAGTTAAATAAAATTCATCTACGGATATACTATAACCTCCTGTGGGTTTTTCTCCGTATCCAACCGCAATATAAAGATACTCTTCGTCTGAATATGTTGTTTTAAATGGTTGACTTTTCTTTTCATTAATCGCCTCCATTAACTTCTCTGGTACATCTGCATCTTCAACAACCGTAAATTCTAAGCCCTTTAATTTGTCAGGTTTGGACTTGTTTGAACTACAACTTACTAATAATAGTGATGTTAATCCTATTGTTAATACAATAATACCTTTCTTAATTTTCATAACCCCTCCATATAAAAACACTTATTTTATTTTATGAGAGAGTTTTCTAATTAATGCATAAGTTAGTTTGTTCTAAAAACATATCTTTTTTTTCAGTTTGTTTTTGAACATCTGTTAACTTTTTTATTGTTCGTTTAGGTACCCATGTTTTTTTTCCATTAAAATAATAGTTGCTCACCTTCCAAAACTTTTCAGGAAATAGTATTAATATATATAATAATTGTTTTTCTTCTTCAGAAATATTACAATATTTTTTGTATGTTTCAATCATTCTATTTGCTAAATTAATATCCCAATTGTTCTTTTCCATAGTTTTTCTTATAAAATGATAAAAATCATTTATCTGAATTCCTACTATAGCTTTTTCAAAATTAGTAGTTCCAATTTCTTCATTAAAAAAATTATTGCTTGCTCTTTTGTTTTTAAGGTGTTTTTTATCTAAGATAATTACATTATGATAAGTGTAGTTTCCATGACAAACATTTCTATGCAAAATTGCATCTTCTAGTATAGTATCATACCGCATTTCTTTAAGTTGTTTTTTTGCTAGTATGGCTTGTTGAAGTAAATGATCATAACAATTTAAGAAACATATTTCAAATTCGTTTTTTTTGCGTTTTCGCTTTATATAACTTCTTACGCTTTTTAACTCTCTAGTTCTTTTTTCAAAAATCTTGTGCAAGTTTACTTCTAGGTTATAAGATACGTCTTCTGCATCTATCGGAACATTACGCAAAATAGTGTGTAAAAATGCAAGGTTTTTTACACCCTTTATAACATCTTCCTCGTTTCTTAAATCAATTTCAGTTCCATAATGCCAATCCTTAATCACATAAGCATTTCCCATAGAATCAGATGTGATAATTTCTTCTTTTGAGTTGTATACATATGAATCGATATAAGGATAGCCCTCACTTATCATAAACTTCTGGATTTTATCCTCAAACTCCACTCGTTTTTTAGAACATCCCAAATGTTTAAATAGTTTGGCCCCCTCATTTGTCTCGATTATATGTGCCCCCCTAATCCTAAAAGTATTATTAATCTTAAAATTATATTGCTTTAAAACCTCTTGGTATTTTGCGTCCACAGGAAAGCCCCCTAATCCAAATTTTGGTATTGCCTAAAGGTGTCTCTTTTTAATCCTATGTTAAAGCAATTTAAATAATGTCAAGATATTCTTTTGCCTTTGCCAATAAGGTTGATTTTTTGTTTAGACTTGGGTTTTTTAATACTAATTCTAGTAGTCTGTTTAGTGTTCTACCTAATTCCTTTCCAGGCTTATACCCTATATTAATTAAATCTCTTCCGTCAACATTTAACATACTAAGGTGAGTACAGTCTCCATCTGCTATAACATCTTTATAAATATCATGTGCAGTGTTCAATTCTTTAAGTTTTTCCTTATAATAATCTCTGTCAAGAGTGCTTAATATGATTCTCTTAACAATAAAAAGTAATTCGAAAATGTCAATACCAACCTCATTAATAGCTTTTCTTATACCATAAGAACTTAAGTCAAACGGTACGTGGACCCATCTTATTAAACGACTTACCTTTTCAATAGTGTTATTGTCAAACTTTAATTTCTTTAATATATTCCTTGCCTGTTTAGAGTTGTTTGCTTGAGGGCCTTCTAGCTCATGGAGCAATAAAGTCCACCTTAAAACCAGTTCTGATTCATCCTCTAGGTCAAGGTTAGAATTTTCAAGTGTTTGTGTTGCCTTTATAGCAAAAGATCCAACTGTCTCTTTTGGGTTTTTATAATGTTTGGTTTTCATCATTAAATCAAATGTTGGCAGAATAATTTTTGTAATTTTTGCATGGTATAAGTCCATAAGCTTTTCTGGATGAGAGCTTAATATAAGCTTATTTAATTCTGTTCTTATTCTTTCTGCACTTATATTTGCTAAGTTTTCTTTTTGAAGACAAGCCGCCTTATGTGACTCTTCTTCAATTTTAAAGTTAAGTTGAGCTGAGAAACGAAAAGCTCTAAGTATTCGTAAGGCATCTTCCTCAAAACGATGGACTGGATTTCCCACACATCTAATAATACCTTTTTTTAAATCATCCATCCCCTTATATAAGTCAACAAGACCTTCTTGCTTATTATATGCCATTGCATTTATGGTAAAATCTCTACGCCTTAAATCATTAGCCAAATTGGATGTAAATTCCACAGATGTCGGATGTCTGTTGTCTTTATATTCACCATCTATTCGATAAGTAGTAACTTCATAACTATCGTCTTTATATAAAACTGTAACTGTTCCATGCTTAATCCCAGTATCTACTGTTCTTCTAAAAACACCTTTTACATCTTCAGGTTTGGCGGAAGTGGTAATATCCCAATCTTCTGGGTAAATATTTAAGATAGAATCTCTTATACATCCACCTACAGCATAAGCTTCATATCCATTTTCAATCAAAATATTTATGATATCATTTACACCATCAGGTAATCTGATTTTCATACTTCCTCCTTCCTGAAGTTTCAACTATAACTTAAAGTTATTAGTAAGCTCTTCCCCAATACACCATTTTTTTAGCTTCTTTTTCACAGCATATACATGTGCCTGATATACTTTCTTGCTCAAAAGGTATACATCTTGAGGTTGCAGCAGTATCTTCTTTTATCTTGTCTTCACATGCTTCTTCACCACACCACATGGCCTTTATAAAGCCTGGCTTATTTTCAACTATTTCCTTAAACTCGTCATAAGTATAAGCACTGTATGTGTGTTCATCTCTATGCCTTCTAGCTCTTTCTAACATTTCACTCTGAATCTTCTCAAGTATGTTTTCGACTTCTTCTTCAATGTTATCTAGTGAAACAGTAATCTTTTCTCCTGTATCTCTTCTTACTATAATTGCCTGATTATCAGCAATATCTCTAGGGCCTATTTCAATACGAATTGGGATACCACGCATTTCTTGTTCACTAAACTTCCAGCCTGGACTCTTATCTGAATCATCTACTTTAACGCTAAAGCTACTTAATCTTTTCTTTATTTCACTTGCTTTGTCAAGTACTCCCTCTTTATGCTGTGCAATAGGGATTATCATTACTTGTGTTGGAGCAATACGAGGTGGTAATACTAGTCCACTATTATCACCATGAACCATAATAATTGCTCCTATTATTCTTGTAGAAACTCCCCAAGAAGTTTGGTGCACATATTGAAGTTTGTTATTCTTGTCTGTATATTGAATATCAAAAGCCTTAGCAAACCCATCTCCAAAATTATGGGTCGTTCCTGATTGTAAAGCCTTTCCATCATGCATTAAAGCTTCAATTGTATAAGTAGAGTTTGCGCCTGCAAATTTTTCTTTTTCAGTTTTTTGACCTTTAATCATAGGGATTGCAAGAATTTCTTCACAAAAATCTGCATATACATTTAACATTTGAATTGTACGTTCCTGTGCTTCATCTGCTGTCTCATGAGCAGTGTGACCTTCTTGCCACAAAAATTCAGTAGAACGTAAAAATGGTCTCGTTGTCTTTTCCCATCTAACTACAGAACACCACTGATTATAATTTTTTGGTAGATCTCTATAGGATTGAATGATCTCTGAATAAAAGTCGCAAAACAAGGTTTCAGATGTAGGTCTTACGCAAAGTCTTTCCTGTAGTTTTTCTTCTCCTCCGTGTGTAACCCATGCTACTTCAGGTGCAAAGCCTTCTACGTGGTCTTTCTCTTTTTGCAACAAACTCTCTGGTATAAACATTGGCATATAGATGTTCTCTACTCCCGTTTCTTTAAATCGATCATCCATTTCCTTTTTAATGTTTTCCCATATAGCATAGCCTTCTGGACGAATAATCATACATCCTCTTACACTTGAATAAGAAATAAGCTCTGCCTTTTTTACAACATCCGTGTACCATTGTGAAAAATCTTCTTCCATTGATGTAATTTCTTCAACTAATTTTTTGTTTTTAGCCATGTTTTTCTCCTTTTATTTATCATTTATTAGTCCTGTTATTATCATATAATTTTATCTAAAGACACAAAAAAAGCCTCTCATCCACAAGGGACCAAAAGACTTCGGCGGTACCACCCTTTTTAACTGCACTATCATAGATAAAAGCTACAGTTCTCTTTATATCGTTAACGCACGATTTACGCCGTATTTTCATACAGTAACTCCAAGGTAGGTTCTATCACAGATTATAGAAACATCACACCTCTTGTTTCCTCTCTGAAATAATCTTAATGATATACTGGTCCTCTTCAACGTTTAGATGTCTTTTATTCTATGCTAGTATCATTATTTTGTCAAGTATTAGCTTACTTAGTTAAAACAATCTCTAAAAAGGATAAATCTATTAACTTGGCCGCTATCACCATATCTTTTCCTTCAACAACATGATATTCGCCATCCACATCTTTTACTAATATATTCTTACAAAGAGTTTTCCTATCTTTGCTTATTTCTTCAGCTAAAGCCTTTACCTTTTCCTCTTCTTCCTTATTTATCTCTTCGTGAAGTAGCTTTTGAGGTGAAACTAAAATCTTATTCCATCCCTTATTTGAGTCTTCAAAACCTAAATCCTCAATCATATTATAAAACTCTTTCGCTTCTTCCATAACTATTTTGGCAATTTCTTCAGATGAATTATAGCTACTATCAACTATTAGATTATAGTTGGCAAAATCAAAATACTCTAAATCATACATGTCCTTGAAACGAGCATTTTCTGTTTGCGCTCTAGCCATTAACTGAGCTTTTGTATCTTCTAAAGATGAATATTTTTCTACATCACCTCTACTATCATTAAAAACCCTCTTTGCTGCTTCACCTATATCAACTGATACAAAAACCTTGAATGACTCTTCAACAAAGTTCCAAGCAAGTCTAGAATCAAAGATTATATTCTTATGAATGTTTTCCCTAGCTGTTCTAGTTGTTGCATCATCTATCATATTATCGTATTGTGGATCATTGCACATTAACCGATTCATTTCTAAGGTGCTTTTACCTAGTTCCTTGGCCAGTTTTCTTTGTATTGTTCCTGTAGAATATATTTCAAATCCATATTTCTCTTGTATAATCTTAGATATGGTAGATTTTCCGCTTCCTAGATTTCCTGTTATTGTAATATGCATACTAGCAACCATGCCTTTCTTCAAAAGTAGTATTGATTTCTGTTTATTATTCATCATTATAGCATTAGCTACTTATTTCGTAAAGTTTAACTCAAGCTTATCTATCATAGTTCTTAAATCTTAAACCTATAACCAACACCCCAAATTGTCTCTATGTAATGTGGATTCGAAGTGTCTTTTTCGATTTTTTCTCGGATCTTTTTAATATGCACTGTTACAGTTGCTATATCTCCAACTGATTCCATTTCCCATATTTCCCTAAACAGTTCTTCCTTGCTAAAAACACGATTTGGGCTTTCTGCTAAAAATGTTAATAGGTCAAACTCTTTAGTAGTAAAGTTTTTTTCCTCTCCATCGATAAACACCCTTCTAGCACTTTTATCTATTTTTATTCCACCTGTTTCTACGATTTCATTTGCCACTCTTGCAGAGCCTATTAGTTGTTCATATCTTTTTAAATGAGCCTTAACTCTAGCAACTAGTTCGCTTGGACTAAAAGGCTTTGTCATATAATCATCTGCACCTAAACCTAGACCTCTTATTTTATCAATATCTTCTTTCTTTGCAGACACCATTATAATTGGAATATCTTTTTTTTCTCTTAGTTGCTTGCAAATATCAAACCCACTTAAACCAGGAAGCATTAAGTCCAAAATTACTAAATCAAATTTTTCTTCTAGCCCCTTCTTAAGGCCTTCTTTTCCATCTGTTTCAATTTCTACATAAAATCCCTCTATTTCTAGATAGTCTCTTTCTAATTCAGCAATTTCAGTTTCATCTTCAATAATTAGTATTTTTTTCATACTATGATACCTCATACTTTCTAAACCTTATGTATATGCTGCTTCCTTTGCCTTCTTGAGAAGTGGCCCATATTTCCCCATTTTGATCTTCTACAATCTTCTTGGCAATTGATAGACCCAGGCCAGAGCCTCCTTTTGCCGTGTTTCTGGACTCATCACTTCTATAAAACCTTTCAAATATATATGGCAAATCCTTAGAAGGTATTCCTATACCGTTGTCAGAAATGCATATTTGTATATGTTCGTTATCATCTACACTTTCAATATTAATAAAACCTTTTTTATTAGTTATATATTTTATAGAATTCATAATAATATTACTTGTAACCTTTTTGAGTTGTTGAGGATCAGCTAAAATATATATTGACTTGTCTGCCTTGTTTTCATAAGAGATATCAATGTTTTTAAGTTCTAAATCTAAACTTACTTCTTCTATACAATCACTAAAAAAATCATCTATGTTCAACTTAGTAAAATGATATTCTATCTTATTATTCTCAATCTTTGAATATAGTAAAAGCTCATCAACTAGGATAGACATAGTATTTGCCTTATTGTATATGGTCTCTATATATTTCCTCTGTTTTTCTGGAGTGTCTGCAACACCATCCATTATACCTTCTGAATAACCCTTTATAGCTGTAATAGGTGTTTTTAAATCGTGAGTAATATTTCCAACTAGCTCTTTTGTCTTTATTTCACTCTCTAATCTCAACTCTAACAATTCTTTAATTCTAATTCTCATTTCTTCGAAATCAATACTTAATTGCCCTATTTCATCTTTGAAGTCTCCTTCTATAGAAAAATTGAGATTTCCTTTTGTTATTTCACTTGTGGCAATTCTTAAGACATTAAGTGGTTTGATGATACTTAAGTATATCCAATATACAATAACTATTGCTGTTAATAGTGTAACATTCATATAGGCTAATAACAATTGTACAAAGGATGATTTAATTTGAGGAATTAAGTTTCTGGCATCAGTAATAATAAATATACTTCCCTCTGACCCATCTTCAAAGTAAAAGTCTTGTTGCTTTAACAAAACAGGAGTATTAGCATCAATATAAAATCCTCCTTCAATATCTGTATCAAACTCTCCGAACCTTGGCAGATATTTTTTTAAATTACCATCCTTTTCGTCTCCTTTATATATAATATCATCGCCTTTTCTAAGAATCACATAGGAATATCTCGATTTTAAATCTTCATCTAATTCTTTGATAAAATCAAGACTCTCAAACTTTTCTGGGGCTTCTCTTGCTGTTAGATAAATTTTATTATAGGTTCCTCTGGTAAGCTTGTTTAAAACTTGAAGAGGATTAGATAAAATTCCATAAATATCTATGCTAAGGCCGTACTCTTCTTGAATAGACTTGCTCTGATACTGAACAATCCTCCATCCAGAAATACCAAAGAGTATGGCAGGTAAAAACATTGTAATTAAAAAAGCTATTATTAACCTTGTTTTTAACTTCATCTTATCACCTGCTATTTACCTGCTATGATATTATAAATATTCTTTAAGTTCATCAACTTTGTCTAGCTTTTCCCAAGGTAAATCTAAGTCATTTCTTCCAAAATGACCATAAGATGAGGTTTGTTTGTAAATAGGTCTTCTAAGATCAAGATCATTTATGATTCCTGTAGGTGTTAAAACAAAGTGTTTTTCTATAATTTTTATTAATTGTTCATCTTCTAGTTTCCCTGTATTAAATGTATCTATCATAATGGATGTTGGCTTTGCTACACCTATAGCATATGATAATTGTATCTCACATCTCTTAGCTAGTTCTGCTGCAACTATATTTTTAGAAATATAACGGGCATAATAAGAAGCAGAACGATCTACTTTTGTACAGTCCTTACCTGAAAATGCTCCGCCACCATGTCTTGCATATCCACCATAGGTATCAACAATTATCTTTCTACCAGTCAAACCACTATCTCCTAAAGGTCCACCAATAACAAATCTTCCTGTAGGATTTATAAAATATTTGGTTTCATTAGTTATTAAATTCTTTGGCAAAACCTTGTCGAATAACAATTCCTTAATATCCTTTTCCATTTGATCCCTTGCTATATGATCATCATGTTGTGTTGATAACACTACAGTATCTATATGAGTAGGTAAACCTTGCTCATCATATTCAACAGTTACTTGGGACTTACCGTCTGGTCTAAGATATGTTAATACTCCATCTTTTCTAAGCTTGGTTAATCCTTTTGTTAATTTATGAGCTAGAGATATAGCATATGGCATATATTCGTCAGTCTCATCTGTTGCATATCCAAACATCATGCCCTGATCTCCTGCGCCATTAGCATTATCATTTGTTGCATCTTTTACCTTTAACTCATAAGCCTTATCTACACCAAGAGCAATATCTGATGATTGCTCATCAATAGCAACAATAACACCACAAGTATTGCCGTCAAACCCATAACTAGATTTTGTATAACCAATCTCACAAATAGTATCCCTAACAATTTTTTGTATATCCACATAGGCCTTTGTTGTAATTTCTCCCATTACTAATACTAGTCCTGTTGTAATTGCAGTTTCACAAGCTACACGACTCATTGGATCTTGTTCAAGTAATGCATCTAAAATAGCATCTGATATTCGATCACAAATCTTATCTGGATGACCTTCTGTAACAGATTCTGAAGTAAATAATCTTTTCATATTATAACCTTCCTTCTATAAAATTTATCATTGTAAATATAAAAGTCCGTCTAAGACGGACTTGATAGTTAAACCAATTCCTCTTATTGTTCGAATTACTCGCTCAGGTTAGCACCTTCCAGAATATTAAATGTTAGGGGTTGCCGTGACTTCATAGAGCCTTACTCTCCGTCACTCTGAATAAGAGATTACTATTATATTTTATAAAATTATTCTTAGCTAACTTTTAACTTAAATTTTCTAATGGCCTTTTCATCTTCAGAATTCACCTTAACTATATCTGCTCCTAGACCTTGTAGTTTGCGTTCAAAGTTTTCATAGCCTCTTTCAATATATTCTATTTGCTCTACATGAGTATATCCTTCAGCAAGCAATCCTGCAATAACTAGTGCAGCTCCAGCCCTTAAGTCTGGTGCTCTTACTATAGCTCCTGTAAGACTATCAACACCATCTATAATAGCTGAATTACCTTCTACTTTAATTGAAGCACCCATTCTTGAAAGCTCGTCCACATACTTAAATCTATTTTCAAATATGCTTTCTGTAACTATACTGGTTCCTGAAGATAATGTTAAAGCTGCTGTCGTCTGTGGCTGCATATCTGTTGGAAATCCCGGGTAAGGTAAGGTTTTTATATGAGTGTTTCCTATTTTATCTGGACCTATTACTCTTACAGCATCATCTAATTCTTCTATGGTAACACCCATCTCTAATAACTTTGCAGTTATTGCCTCTAAGTGCTTTGGAATTACATTCCTAACTAATATATTTCCTTTTGTAGCAGCTGCTGCAAACATAAACGTTCCTGCTTCAATTTGATCGGGAATTATTGAATATTCTGTTGCTCCTAAACTCTTAACTCCTGAAACACGTATAATATCAGTTCCAGCACCCTTTATATTGGCACCCATACTGTTTAAAAAGTTTGCCACATCAACTATATGTGGTTCCTTTGCAGTATTTTCTATAATGGTAGTTCCTTCAGCCATACACGCTGCCATCATAATATTAATGGTGGCACCAACGCTAACTACGTCTAAGTAAATATGGTTTCCTTTTAACTGTTCTGCTCTAGCTTCTACCATTCCATGTTCAATTGTAACCTTTGCCCCTAATGCTTCAAATCCCTTTATATGTTGATCTATTGGTCTACTTCCAATATTACAACCTCCGGGTAGGGCCACTTTTGCATTTTTGTATTTGCCTAATAAAGCTCCTAGTAAATAATAGGATGCTCTTATTTTTCTAATAAAATCATAGTCAATTATAAAAGAATCAATGTTAGAACTATTAATCTTAACTGTATGACCTGTAGGCTTTTCTATTCTTTCAATTTTTGCGCCAATCTTTTCTATCGCTTCTAGTAATACGTTAATATCTTGAACATCTGGTAAGTTATCAATAACTACTGTTTCCTCACTCATGATTGCTGCTGCTAAAATTCCTAAAGCTGCATTCTTTGCCCCACTTATGCAAACTTCTCCTTTTAAAGGTTTTCCACCTTTAACTATATATTGGTTCATCCCGCACCTCATTTTATCTCAATATTTATATGATGTTTTCTTCTTTTTATTTATTAAATGGCATATGTATATAGTATATTCTATTCTGCAAATAATATGCTTTTATTTTTATGATTTTCCATAATTTGAAAACCAATGTCTTTATTATTATAACACAGGTTTGTGCACATTTAAAGCCTTAGTTTTAGTTTCTTAAAGGTCTAACTTTCTCTATAATAATATTCAACAATTCCTCTGTTGATTTCCCATCACTATTTACAATAATGTCTGAATATTTTTCGTATAAAGGGGTTCGCTCTTCATAAAGACTTTTTAAATCTTGTCCCTTTTTTAATGCAACCCCTCTTTGTTTCATATTACCAAGCCTATCTTTAAGAATCTCCATACTTAGCTTGATATATACAATAGTACCAATGTTACTTAAGTGAGCCATCGCCTCCTTGCCATAAACAGCACTTCCACCTGTTGCAATTACTGTTTGCTCTGCCGTAATTTCTGAGTTTATCCTGTTTTCAATTTCTATAAAAGCTTCTAATCCTTTTTCCTTAATTATGTCTTTTAATAAGCTTTTTTCTTGTCTCTGAATTAAAAGGTCAGAATCTATAAATTTATAGCCCAGCACCTTAGCTAGAATTACTCCAACTGTACTCTTACCTGCTCCAGGCATACCAATTAATATAATATTGCCCATTTAAAATATCCTTTCAAATTCAAATAATATAATGAACTTTATTATAACATTACCCTATTATGAAAGTACAAAAACAATTGGGGATGCTCTTCAAACAACTCATTCATTTTTCTTTCATCATCTAATAAAACAACTAAAATCTTTTGATTCTTATCTAAAATCAATTCTTCAAGATCGTCTACTGCTTGTTCCTCCATAAATGAAGCATTTTCAATAATTAAAGAACAATTTTTTATAACCTTTTTCTTTCGTTTATAATCAATAGAATTGAAGTCTTTAGCATCTATCATACCTACTTTTTCACACTTAATCATATTCAACCTATATAGTGCCTTTAATAAAGCTTTCGCAAAAGAAACCATATCTATTACTTTTTCACTTTCTTTGTTTGCTACAGACTTATCTGAACTTATAATTAAGTTAAGATAGGTAGCCCTTTTGTTGTCTACTTCCTCTAATATTTTAACTATTTGTTGCTTTATTTCAATATTATTAAGAAAATTTGCAAATATCTCTTTATAGTCAATGTCTATTCCCTGAAAATATTCCTCCAAAATATCCATTTCTTCCTGAGTATCTTCTTGAGGTTCCTCTTTTTCTTTTTCATCTATATCTTCTTCATTTTCTTCTCTTACTTCTTTTTGCTCTTGCTCTTCTAATTGCTTCTCTTTAAGGATGTCCAATAAATCAATTTTACCTTCATAATGATCCTTAAGAAGTTCCGCCCTTTTTACATACTCTCCAGTGGCAAACCAAAGTATAATATTATTACATTCCTTTATGCACTCTTTTTCCATCCCTGCTTTATGATACAAAGCTGCAAGTTCATAAGCCCATTCTTCTATATATTCATAATTTTTAAGTTCTTCTAATTGAGTAATCTGTTCTTCTATTGGCTTATCTTCTAACTTTAATAATAAATATTTAAATATAAATCTCCACGGATCTCTAGGAGCTAGCTCAATATATTCACCATAGTATTTCTTTGCTAAAGGCAAGTCTTTTCTTCTAATTGAAACTTCTAAAAGCTGATTAACAACTCTTCTAGACTGGGTTCTAGTATATACTTTGTTTAAAACTTTAGTGGCCTCTTCATACCTCTGGTTTTGGGTTAAGACATCAGCAATAGTTGTTAAGTCAATAATTGCCTTTATTTTTTTTATATTCATGCTATCTATTATAAGCGCTGCTTTTTTATAGTCTTTATTTGCTGCTAAACGCCTAACTTCTTCTATTTTAATAATATTTTTATATTTTTCCATATAATCCTCCCAATTTACATCTTTCTTAACGGACTTATGTTTTGATAAAATATCCCTTTATGTGAGTTTTTCTCCCTTAAACTTATCTTATCACTCTATAATAGATTAAACAAGCATAAAGAAAAGAAGTTCTTGTTAAACTTTTAATTTTATCCAAAAAAAATGTCATCATAAAAAATTTATGATGGCATCTTTAAATTATATATAAAATTCCGTGCATCCTGCTTTGTATGGTGTACATAAGCGTTACTTTTACAGTTAACTCGGTCTAGGTTGCCTTACGGCACACAAGAGCTCTTGCTTAGTGCTGCTTCATTCCTGACCTGACACGATTCGCAAGTTCCTGTTGCGTAAGACCCAAACGTCAACATCACTTATAAAAGGCAGCCCCACAAACACTCATCCGAGGCAAGATATCACCCCTGCTATAGCGGATTGCAGGTATAGGGCACCGCTATCTCCCCGGCTGCACGGAAGCTTTATAACTTATTCATCAGCTTTTTGCTGTACTTTAAACTATATCCTTTTTATTACTAAAAGTCAACCGTTATATTTTCCCTTC
>CAZJCV010000008.1:0-77499 GCA_964544535.1 uncultured Lachnospiraceae bacterium
TTATATAAACAAGCTTGATATACCAAGAAGCGAAAGATTGAAAACCGAGTTTTTTGTTACAGATATGTGGGAGCCTTACAGAGACGTGGCAAAAACATTCTTTCCAAATGTAAAAATCATTGTAGATAAATATCATTTTGTTAGACAAATATCTTGGACTATTGATCGAATTAGAAGAAGGCTACAATAACAAGATAAAGGTACTAAAAAGAGTTTCTTACGGAATAAGGAATTTTGACAGATTTATAAATAGAATTTTACATATGTGTGAATAACAGGAAGTTTTGAAAAATAAATAATGGCAGGTTTATTAAGTTTTCCTAAAAACACTCCTCAATATATGTAGACATTAAAATGGCCCCAAGTCTAATATTGGAGGGTGATTCAATAGAATCACACCCCAACAGTTGACAAAGAGCCTGATTTTAAAAATGCAGGGCACCGCCTTTTAATACTGTTTTGTGTGTTAATACGGTGCCTGCTATATTTCTAGTAAATTAAATTTTAATTGAATACTCTTTTTTTCTTTGTAACAATCATTATTGTAATTAAGCTTCCCATAAGCAAGACACTATAAAATCCGACAGTTATATTTTTTCCTGTTTTTGGAATCCCTTCTGAATCATTTGTTATTACTTTTTGTGTTCCACCATCTTCACTTTTTGTACCTTCAGCATCTGTACCTTCGGGGTCTGTGCCTTCAGGGTCTGTGCCTTCAGAATTTGTATCTTCAGTTGTAGTAGGTGATTTTTCTTCATCTTGGTCAGTATCAGGGGATAAAACATTACTACTTTCAAAAGGAAATACTAAAGTATCTACATGGCCTGAAGTAACACTTGTAAGTGCTATTACCGATTTCTTGCCTAGATAACTCCTGTATAATATTTCAGTATTATTTAACCTTATAAGCCATAGACTATACGCGATACTCATCATGTAACAAAACACACAAAAAGTAATTCCAATCATTCTCACAATTAACTTTGTTGTTCCTTCCACATTAGATGGTAAGGTGCTAAAATAAGAAACTAATGCTGTACTGAATATAGCCACTACAAGAAAAATTGTAGATATGTTCTTTTTATTAATTTGAATTCCCTCTTCAATATTATGAGAAAGTTGTCCACTTATTGATACTTTTAAAAAAATTAATCTGACCAGTATATATATTAAAACGTAATTAATCGTTCGTGCAACAACTGACCCTATTGAATCCATATAAAAACTTCCTTATATACTGTAGATTAATAGCATAATTACATTAGAAATACTTCTCCATCAAGCGATTAACCCATTCAGGTACATCAGCATTGCTAATTCTATCGTATTGTGGATAATAAGGTTTAATATCTAGTACCGGTGTTCCATTGATTGCGTCTAAACCCTTAACTAATAAAGAATCTGTCCCCACCTCCACAATCTTGACAGAAGTTAAACCAATAGGATTTGGCCTATCCTTTGCTCTTTGAGAAAATATACCAACCAGGGGCATATCAGGCAGGTTTCTTGGACGTCTCTCTAGATGTCTTTCTCGTGTAAATTTCGCTTCATGCAAATATGTTAAAATCATTGCATGAGAAAAACTTTCTAAACCTGATAAACCACCGACATAATCTTCAAGCAATCTAATCCTAGATGTGATATTACCCCAGTTCACATCCATTTGTTCATTTACATCATTTTCGATATAAGCAATTACTTCTATCTTTAATTCCATAGAAATCATCCCCTCCAAAGTTGTAGTTTCATTCAAAATTTACCATATATGCCCCACATCATAATCTGTGATGTAGATTTTATCAATTAATTTATTGAATAATTAAAGAACGTAAAATGGCTCTTTCCTAGCAAATAAAAAATCCCAGGTAATTCAAATATCCAAATTACCTGGGGAACTTGTTCAATTAGAATTCTGGTTCAATAATTCCATAAGTATTTTTCTTCTTTCGTTTATAAACCACATTAACTTCTCCTGTATCTGCATTACTGAATACGAAAAAGTCATGTCCTAATAACTCCATCTGTATGCAAGCTTCTTCTGCAAACATTGGCTTCATAGCAAATCTCTTCGTTCTTACAATCTTTATCTCATCGGATTCATCTACTTCTTCCCTTTGATTTTCTTCAATAAAATCAATATTGAAGTTCTTAGCCGCATGTTTATGTGAAGTTAGTTTGCCTTTGTACTTCTCTAGCTGACGTTCAATTGCATCCTTTACAGCATCTATGGATGCATACATATCTTCTGTTGTTTGCTCTGCTCTTATAATTGTTCCTTTCATAGGAATTGTAACTTCAATTGTGTGTCTTTCCTTCTCCACACTTAGTGTTGCATGTATTTCTGTTTCAGGAGCAAAATATCTCTCTAGTTTACCTATCTTTTCTTGAACGGCGGTTCTCAACCCATCTGTCACATTTAGATTCTTACCGCTAATTATAAAACGCATAAAATCACTCCTTCTTCATATTTATTTGTTTTTCAAAGCAAAATATTATTGCTTAATGCAATTATATCATATGGGAACTTTTGTTACAAGATATCATTAGTTCAAAATCAGTGCTCTGTTTATAAAACACTATTTTCTTGCTTTTTCAACATACTTCTCTAAATTGTTTCAAATTAAACTATATTTTTTGAATATTAAAACATTTTAATAGTCCAGTTTTTCTTGTCTTTTTGTCGATTTTCATGATATTTAACAAAACATAGGTTCCGAGTTGACAAGAAAAACACATTCGACAACTGTGGTTATTAATTGTGGATAATGTGGATAACTCGGTTGATAACTCTGAAAGTCATTAAATACAAGCTTAGAATTGTGGATAACTTTTGGGATATCCAAAGGTTTTTTATTACATTTAATGTAACCTTTTTTATCTATCTTTTTTTTGTGCATTTTGCTGTTTTTAGCTTTTAAAAACATTTATTAAATAAACAGTATTTGCTTACATATGCTTGAATATTCTGAATATACAAACCATTATCGATTTGCCCTGAGACCTGCATACCTATGGAAATTCCATTCACAGTCAAAAGCAAAAAAAGTACTGTAAATTGTTCTGCGCTTGGCAAATACAATCTACAGTACTGATTATATATAATTTGTTCTAATTGTTTTAAGTTTAAATATATTTACTTAACTACTCTTCTAATTTTATAAGGTGTTCGATAATTGTATCTTGATATCTTAATTCCACTCTTTGGAGTACTTGCATGAACAACTTGGTCTCCGCCTATATATAAAGCTACATGATTAACTCTTCCACCTTTTGTGTAGAAAATCAAATCTCCAGGCTGACGATCTCCTATACTTACTTCATAACCTGCACCTGATGCTTGTGATCTTGAATCTCTTGGAATGCCGTATCCAAACTGACTATAAATTGTTTGTACAAATCCTGAACAGTCTGCTCCATTAGTTAAACTTGTACCACCTGGTTTATATGGTCCACCAACAAACTGACGTGCATAACTTGCAATGGCTTGACCCTTTTCTTTTCCTTCTGCACTAAGATTTGGCGCTGATACCTTCTTAGTTGATGTGCTTTTCTTAGTTGATGTGCTTTTCTTAGTTGATGTGTTCTTATTAGTTGATGTGTTCTTATTAGTTGATGCTGTATTCTTCTTGGCATTAGCTTTGGCAGCTTTTCTTTCTTCTTCTTCTCTAGCTAACTGTGCCTGTCTTTCTTCCTCTGCCTGTCTTGCTGCTTCTTCAGCTGCAATTCTGGCTTGTTCTTCTTCTATTGAAATAGCATAATCAAAGTCTACGTCTATCTCTATGTAATCTTTTGATACATAACCTTCTAGGTCATCAATAATAATCTTTGCCCAATCTTCTTGTTCTTCTATTATGTCATACTTCTCTCCGATAGGAACCATCGTTACAATATCCGATTCAGTGTTTGGTTCTTGTCTAACATAAAGTGTCTGTACTTGAATTGTTGCCCTCTTAGATGCAACCTCTTCAATCAATCCCTCTGCTTGTGGACCTATAGCCAAATACTCAGACTTAATATATCCTTCTACATTTCCTGATTCTATCTTAACCCAATCACCTTCTGTTGCAAGTATGTCTGTTGCACATCCACTATAAAGCTTACCGGCAACTTTACTTTCTGTATTAGGTTCAGTCCTAATATTAACATAACTATTAGCTGTAGAAATTCCTAAGTTGGCATATGGTGAAACAATCTCTGTTAAGTTTGTTCCATTCTCTTGGTCTAATTGTAACAATAAATTAATTACATATTCTTCCGCTTCGCCTAAGTCTTCTTCTCCATTAGAAGAATAATAGTTATCCATAACTGGTGTAATTCCAGCAATTCCTATATCTGAGCCTATGCTTGTTGCAGCACTAACTTCTTGTGAAAATCCAAGGGATAATGCAAATGCTGATACACATAGGGATGTCTTCAAAACTTTACCTTTTAACATTATAGCCTTTACCTCCAAAAGTACTCATCCAAACTTATTAGTAATAAGTCACTTTGTTAAATGTTACAAAACTATTAAATTCTTAAAGCAATTATAACAAAGTAACTTCGGCATGTCAACTATAAAAAGCTATGATAATTATGGTTTTTTAGCCATTTTAATAGGTGTTTCCAGAATTCTACCAAAATTATTACTATAAGTTGTTCAGATATTGTTCTACTGAAGATATTACATTAGCCCCATCAGATGCTGCAGTTATAACTTGTCTTAAATGCTTTGTTCTAATATCACCTGCTGCATATACACCTGGAATATTAGTTCTACCTTCTTCCCCAGCAATAATATATCCCTCATCATCCATGTCAACTATACCTTTAAACACCTCAGAGTTAGGATGATTGCCAATTGCTATAAACACACCATCTACATCTATTTCATTGACTTCATCTGTCTTCTTGTTACGTACCTTAATACTTTCCACTTGGTCTGTACCTGTAATTTCTTCTACCACACTATCTAATATTAAATCAACATTCTCTGTTTCTTTAGCTTTTCTTACATATGTTTTTGCAGCTCTAAATTCATCTCTTCGATGTATGATGTATACCCTTTCACATATACGGGATAAAAACAAAGCATCCTCAACCGCTGTATCTCCTCCGCCTACTATGGCTACAGTTCTGTTCCTGAAAAATGCTCCATCACAAGTTGCACAATATGATACTCCCATACCTTGCAAGCTATCTTCGCCCTTAATATTTAACTTGCGAGGATCAGCACCAGTTGAAATTAATACTGCCTTTGCCTTATATACCTTATCATTGTTTAAAGTAATCTCTTTTATATCATCTTTCACTTCAAATTTAGTTACTTCACCATTTGTAAATTCTAAATCATATCGTTCTACATGATCCTTTAACTTCTGTCCCAGATCAATTCCTGTTACTCCAGGTAAACCTGGGTAATTGTCTATTTCATATGTTTTTACTATCTGTCCACCACTAACTGGTAGCTTTTCTATTACCAAGGTGTCAATCATTGCTCTACCTGCATATATACCTGCTGTAAGTCCTGCTGCCCCAGAACCAATTATTATTAATTCGTATGTTTTCTCCTTCATAATAACCTCACCTTTCTAAACCTAAAGTGTTTATACACTTTTTGTTTTACACATTATTTTTTATAGTTTCTTTAAAGTCCTTGCAAATAAATTTCATTCATAATCATTATAACAATACATATTACAATTGCAATAAGCAGACTAGTACTTATCAGCTTTTCTTTATTTTGGCTCTTCCTCTTGGTGAAAATTTCCTTTATCCATTCCCATCTACCTTCGTTTTTCGCAATAGCAACATATACAAAGGTTGCTAGTATAGTGCAGATAATGGCTGGCCAAAGTAAGGTTTTCATTATCTCGGAAAAAGTTAAAATCTGATCTAGACTTGCTTCTAACTGTGAAGCCTCTTCTTCCACATTCATACTCTTACTATATAGGTGCAAAGCTGTTACAGATGTACCATTAATGAAAAAATGAATAATCATAGTTGATAAAATAGAATCTGTTACTTCTATTATAAGTGCAAAAACTATACCCATTAGGAAAGCGTATATAAATTGATTCAAATTTCCATGCATTATTCCAAAAAGAAAAGCACTTAAAAAAATGGCCTGCAAAGGCTTTACCTTCCTATACTCATTATAAAACATTCCCCTATATACAACTTCTTCAAAAATGGCAGGTACAAGAGCTATAATTAATATACTTAAGAAAAATCCGTTTTCATTAATAATTTCTCCCATAAATGAAGATGTAGTATTCTGAAAAAATAACATTGATAGGGCATTAACAAATGACATAAGGGGTGTAATTAAATAAGAAAAAACTATTAACAATATTATATTAACTACTTTGATCTTCTTAAAGCGAATCGCTTCTTGTATATTAAGTTTATACTTAATTATATAAACAATTGATGGTAATATAAGTAGTAGTTGAGATGACAATAAAGTTAGCAAATAATCAGCAGAATATATATAAATTATTGAATTTAATTCTTGTCCAAATAAGGAGAAAATTATAGTCATAAGAAACACTATATTTATCTCTTTGATTCTTTTTCTATGCATCTTAGTCCTCCCTAGTCTTTCAATCATTAAATATTGTATCACATAATACAAATTAATGGTATAATGGTGTAGGCAAAGATTTTATAAGAAAGGCATGGTTAAAAATGTACAGTTTTAAAAGTCGAATTAGATATAGTGAAGTAGGCTATGATAAAAAATTAGATCTTTCTTCTATTATTAATTATTTTCAGGATTGTTCTACTTTTCAATCAGAAGACTTAGGAGTAGGATTGGATTATGTTGAAAAATCAAATCGTACTTGGCTATTAAGTTCTTGGCAGATAATTGTTAATAATTATCCCTCTTTGGGCGATGAGATTACCACTTCCACGTGGCCATATGATTTCAAAGGTATATACGGTTATCGTAACTTTATAATACAAGACAAGCAAAAAGAGACTTTGGCTTATGCTAATTCTATATGGGTCTGTATTGATACAAATACCGGACTCCCTATACGTGTTTCTTCGGACTTAATAGACACTTATAAATTAAAAGAAAAACTTGATATGAACTATGCACCTAGAAAAATAGCAATACCTAAAACTCTAGAAGCATTAAATCCCTTTCCCGTTGTTCGAGCTAATATAGATACTAATAAACATGTAAATAATGGTCAATACATAAAGATGGCAGAAGAATTTATATCAGAAGATTTTAAAACAAGGGAAATGCGTGCAGACTATAGGCAAGCCGCAAAACTTGGTGATATAATAGTTCCACATGTTACACAAACAAATAATTCATATTTTGTTGTTTTATCAGATACTAAAGGTAAGCCTTATACAACTCTTGAATTTAAATAATAGGAGGAAGACACTTTATGAAACTTGGAGAAGTTCAAAAACTTAAAATTGCAAAACAATTAGATCAAGGTATATATTTAAGCGATGGCGAAACACAAGTGTTACTTCCAAAAAACGAAGTCACTGCAAGCATGGAAGTTAATGATGAAATAGATGTGTTTATTTATAGAGATTCGGAAGATAGATTAATTGCTACTACTACAACCCCTCCACTTACTTTAGGAGAAGTAGCTCTACTAGAAGTTAAAGATGTGACTTCTATTGGAGCTTTTCTAGATTGGGGTCTTTTAAAGGATTTACTATTGCCATTCAAAGAACAAACTACTAAAGTAAATAACGGTGATCAAGTACTTGTTGCTCTTTATATTGATAAGAGTGACCGCCTTTGCTCGACTATGAAAGTATATGATTACTTGCAGACTAACCCACCATATCAAAAAGACAGTGTTGTTAAGGGTACCATTTACGAAATAATTGATAATTTTGGTGCCTTTGTTGCTGTAGATAATAAGTATAGTGGTCTCATCCCTAAAAAAGAAATATTCACTCCATTGAAAGTAGGAGACAATATTGAGGCTAGAGTTACAAGAGTACAAAGTGATGGTAAGTTGGATTTAAGCCTTCGCAAAAAAGCCCATATACAAATAGATATTGATGGGGATATGATTTTTGAAAGACTTAATAAAGCACCTTCTGGTTTTTTACCCTACCATGATAAGTCTGCTGCTGATGAAATTAAAAAGACCTTTAGCATTAGTAAAAATGCCTTTAAAAGAGCTATTGGCCATCTGCAAAAACAAGGAAAGATAATTATTTTGAGAGACGGAATAGAACTCAATAATAAGGATTCGTAAAAAAGCCCTTGTTTGGACAAAACGTCTAAACAAGGGCTTTTTTTATTATAAATTTGCTTTATTTCAAAAACCTCATCTTATGATTTCGGGATTGCCTTTTGCCTATTTCTGCAGAACTTTCTTGCTTTTTATATAACGAATTTAAATCGTTGGTTAGTTTAGCCTTACAATTGGCACAAAATCGTCCAGTACGAATAGAGACTCCACAACTTTCACATTCAATTCCCACCAAAGAATCTTCAGCAAATTCTAATCTTTCTTCTCTTACCCATTTTTTTATCTGATTAGTTGATACTTTGCATTCTTCAGCCACCTCTTGTATGCCTGCGCCTGGATGTTCATATATATAATCCTTAACTATCTCAAATTGATCATCTAATTTTCTCGTACATGTTGGGCACAATTGATTACCCGCAAAATAATTAAATATTCTTCCACAACTTTTACAGTTTTTTATCTCCATTAAATCACCACACCTTTCTACAAACACAGCTCTTTAAAATCCCTTACCTATACAAACACTTATAAAAAAAACTTCCTTTATTCCATTATCAAGTAATATCTTTGTACAAGCTTCTATAGTGCTACCTGTAGTATATATATCGTCAACAAGTAGTACTTTGTTTATTGTTCTCTTGAGCCTTTTATATTCCTTGTTTGAAAAGGAAAAAGCCTTTTGTAAATTTATCAAACGCTCTTTATCATTAAGTTGTTTTTGAGGTAATGTCTTTTTATCCCTAAGCAGTAAGTTTGGCGAGCTAGCAACACCTAATGCTTTGCTAATCCCAGTGCTTAAAACTTCCGCTTGATTATAACCCCTAGTCTTTAGTTTTGATCTATGTATTGGAATAGGAACTATAAGGTCAGGATCAATCTTTATAATTTCATCAGCATAATATTTAATAAATTCCTCTATATAAAAATCTGCATACTCTCTTCTTCCTTTATACTTATAAGCAGCTATTGATTTTTGCATAATTTCGTCATATTCCCAAAGTGATATGCCATATGTATAATGATATTTCTTTGTCTCACAGTCATAACAGTATTCTTGTTCTTCAAACTCTAGACCCTTGCTGCAACTTTTGCATCTAGGCTCTTCAATTAGTTTTACTTTTGTTTTACAAGACGGACATGCAAGACTTCCTCTTGGACTAGCAATATCTCCACATATAGGACATCTCCTTGGATATAGTAAATTTATTAAATATTCTAACAAATAAAACCTCCTTGATTACTAAAATAATTGATTAGGGTATAATCCCTTGTCAATTAGTTCCTGAAATGATTCCATTACCTTTTCTTTATCCTCTTTATATGTAACTCCAAACCATTTATCTTTAGTGGATAAAATCCTAACATCTGCCTTATCTTCTTTTATTAAATCAGCAATCACATCTGGAAGTAAATACTCTGTCTTTAATTGACTACCATAATCTTTTAAAAAATTTTTAAATCTTGCATCTAACTCTTCTAGTAACTCAGGGGTGAATCCCCACATATTCATAGACACTACACTATTAATATCTAAACTAACTTCTTCATCAGTCATCAAGTCTCTGCCTTCAACAAGGTCTCCAACTTGTATTAAATCTGCAGTTTCATTAATATCTATTAAAATTCCTTCTTCATCAACTTTACAGACTCCCCTAGTTACAGTCCCATTATCACTTAGAGTGTTTCCTAAAACAAATCCTGCCATACAAAATGCATATTTGTCTGCTGAACTATCAAGAGATGCTAAATAATCATGAATTTTAATAAAAGCTTCTTTGCCATAATAGTCATCTGCATTAATTACAGCAAATGGTTCATTCACAACACCTTTACAAGATAAAACAGCTTGGCCCGTTCCCCAAGGCTTTGTTCTTCCTTTAGGTAAATCAAAACCATCTGGAAGGTCATCTAGTTCTTGAAAAACATAATCAACTTCTATATCCTTTGAAAATTTGTCTCCTATTACTTCTCTAAAATCCTTTTCCAATTCCTTGCGAATAATAAATACTACCTTATTAAATCCTGCACTAATAGCATCATAAACTGAATAGTCCATTATAATCTCTCCACTTGGACCTACAGGATCCAATTGCTTAACTCCTCCGTATCTACTGCCCATACCTGCTGCCATTATTACTAGTGTTGTTTCTTTCATGATTTACTCCTCCATTATCTTCCTAATTCTACTAGATAAACCTGAATATCTACGTTGTTCTGATACATTATCTATCATTAATTGAACTGTTTGTTCTCTTCCAATAATTATTACACATTGCCTAGCTCTTGAAACTGCTGTATATAAAAGATTTCTGTTCATTAACATGCTTGGACCTGATAACAAGGGTAATATAATCGCAGGATATTCACTGCCTTGAGACTTATGTATGGTTATTGCATATGCTAAATCTAATTCATCTAATTGACTATAAGGGTACTCAACTACTTTGCCATCATCGAACTCTACTGTAACTATTTGAGAAAATTGATTTACTTCTATTATAATACCCATGTCTCCATTGAAAATTCCTGTTCCCTTATCCACTATTGTACCAAACTTACTTGTTGTTTCCCAATTCACTTGATAATTATTTCTAATTTGCATAACCTTATCTCCTTCACGGAAAATATGATTACGAAATTGAATTTCTTTCTTTTGTTTGGTCTTAGGATTGAGACTTTCTTGTAAAACTTCATTTAGTCTAATTACTCCTAATTCGCCTTTTCGCATTGGGGTTAGTACTTGAACATCAAAAGAAGTTGCTTGAATGTACTTGGGAATTTTGTCTTTAACCAGAGTAGCCATAAGCTTTGCTATAATATTTACATTATCTCTTCTTAACATAAAGAAATCCTTGCTTTTATTATCCATTTTAATCGACTGTCCAGCATTTATTTTATGGGCATTTTGGATAATGTCGCTTTCGTATGATTGTCTATATATCTTAGTTAGTCTTAATACAGGAAAACTTTCAGAATTAATAATATCTTTTAGAACATTGCCAGGGCCAACAGATGGTAGTTGGTTAACGTCACCTACCATTATTAATCTTGTTCCTACAGTAATCGCTTTTAAGAGAGAGTGTAATATGTTTATATCCACCATAGACATTTCATCTATAATTATAACATCACATTCAAGAGGATTATGCTCATTTCTATCAAAGAGCAATCTATCATCTTGCAAATCCCCTGCTACACGACTAAGTTCTAACAATCTATGTATTGTTTTGGCTTCGTGTCCTGAGGTTTCTTCCATTCTCTTAGCTGCTCTTCCTGTTGGAGCTGCTAGTAATACTTTTAAATCTTGACTTTCAAAGAATCTTATAATGGCATCAATTGTAGTAGTCTTACCTGTTCCTGGTCCACCAGTTAAAACTAATACACCATTTTGAGCAGCATCTGTAACTGCTTGCTTTTGTAATTCATCAAAATCTATGCTTAATTGTTTTTCCATATTGGAAATGTTTTGTTCAACTTCTTCTGCTAAGAGAGAATATCTAACATTTAGCTTAATTAGCATTTCTGCTATATTCTTCTCTTTGTAATAGTAAATAGTCGAATAAACTTGTTCTTCTTTGTCAACCTCTTTGATTATAACCTTCTTGAGTAAATATAAATTAGTCAAATTATATTCTATGCTACTATAATCAACTCCTAAAATTTCAGCAGCCTTCCTAATCAAAACTTGCTTAGGTAAATAAACATGTCCTTCATTGCTAGCACGTAACAAAACATATATTATACCTGCTTGTATTCTATGTTCAGAGTTTTGCAAAATACCAACCTTAGCAGCAATTTCATCTGCTATCTTAAAGCCAACTCCTGCAATGTGTTCTGCTATTTGGTAAGGGTTTTCTTTAATAATTTCTTTATATCTTTTAGGTCCATATGCATTATATATCTTTACAGCATAGGTGTTGGAAATATCATACTGAGAAAGAAAAATAACAGCTTCACGTAATTCTCTCTTTTCATAAAACTGTTCCCCAATATCTCTTGCCATTCTATCACTGATACCTTTTATTTCAGCCAATCTTTCTGGTTGATTTTCCATGATTGCAAGTGTGTTGTTTTTGAACTTTTTTATTATCCTTGCTGCTAAAACTTCACCTATCCCTTTGATTGCACCTGAACTTAAATACTTTTCTATTGCAAGAAGATCCTCAGGTTCTTTAATTTCATATCCTTCAACTTGAAACTGCTCTCCATAAAGCTGATGTTCAATATAAATACCTTTAGCATTTAAATATTCCCCTTCATTAATAAAGGGGAAAGAGCCTACGCAGGTCATTTCAAAGTTCTCACAAGCTAAGTTTAAAACTGTATATCCATTCTCATCATTTCGGAATATAATTTTTTCAACATAGCCTTCTAGTACTTCTGACAAATTTTCTACCTACCTTCTTACTCTATATAATTTAAGAATCAACATCCATATTTCTTTTCATTGATTCGTAAAGTTCCCTTGCTAATCCAAGATCTCCTTGTTCTGTAATAGACGTTGCATATTCCTTATATAACAAATCCTGAAACAGCCCAAAATGATCGGAATCTTCTTCATCCTTTAAAACTGTCTTTTGCATTTCTTTTATTGTTTGTTCAACAAGGTATGTTTCAAATGATTTACACGCTTCCATTAATTCTTCATTTATCTCACTAGCTTCTTTATCTAATGCAGGAGAAGAATTATTTGCAGGAGCTTGTACTTGGGATCTTAGCTTGTCAATAACTTGTGAGTTCTGGCCTTGTGACATCAAATCACCCAAGTTAACATGATTATTAATCAACATAATAAAACCTCCTTACAATAATGCCATCTAATTATCTACGCAAGTTGTTAGCTAGTTGTAACATCTCATCTGAAGCTTGGATTGCCTTCGAGTTCATTTCATAAGCTCTTTGTGCTATTATTAAATCAACCATCTCATTGGCTGCATCTACATTAGAACCTTCTAAATATCGGCTTATTACTTTAGAATCTGCTAAGCCATCATCAAAAGCTTCTACCCTTGCCACCCCAGAGTTCTCAGTTTCCAAAAGCAAGCTGTTAGATATTTTATGTAGGCCTGCTGGATTATTAAACTGCGCAATTCCTATCTTAAAAAGTTGTTGGTAATTACCCATACCATCGTCATATATGACATCACCATTCATATCAATAGTAATATTATCTGTAGATAAGTTATTGCCAAAAATAATTGGCCTTCCATTAATATCTAAGACAGGCTGACCTTCTGAATTAACGAGTGTACTACCTTCATTGCCCATAGATATTCCAAATGACCCATTACGTGTATAAGCAGTTTGTCCATCTGCTTGTTGTACCATGAAAAACCCTTGGCCTTCAATAGCTAAATCAAGATCATTTCCAGTCTCTATTAATATACCTTGTGTAAATTCTGATCTTACTGCTGAATTCCTAACCCCTAATCCAACCTGTACCCCTATAGGTTTAGTCATTCCTTCTCTATTTGTAGATTCATCTTGTATTGTTTGATAAAGTAATGTCTTAAATTGTGGAGTTTCTCTTTTAAATCCAGTTGTATTAATATTAGATATATTATTAGCTATAACATCTACATTTGTCTGCTGGGTAATCATACCTGATGCCGCAGTCCATAACGAACGCATCATAGATCATCATCCTTTCTTTTGTCAATTGATAATCATATTAGACTTTTCCTACAGAGTTTGCCGCAAGTTCTAAGCTTCCATCTATTGTTTGTATAACCTTTTGATTGGCCTCATAAGCTCTTGTAATTGCGATTAAATCTACCATTTCTGATACTACTTGAACGTTAGATTGTTCTGTAAACCCTTGATGAATAAGATAATCGGCTTCTATTTCTACTGTTGTATCTGTTGGAAGAAATAATGTATCTCCAACCTTCTCAAGTGATTGATAGTTTTCAAAATCTTGCACTTGTATCTGATCAATTATTTGACCATCTGCAAAGACATATCCTTCCGTGGATATGGCAATATCATTGGTATCTATCGGCAATGTTATTATGCCATTTTGTCCTAGTAAAAAGTTACCATTAACATCTACAATTCTGCCTTCTCTTGTCTGGGTAAAAGCACTTGACCTGGTATAATAAACCCTGCCAGCTCCATCATCATCTGCTACATTGACTGCAAAGAAACCACTACCTTCTATTGCAAGATCAAGACTGTTGCCTGTTTCTCTTAAAGACCCTTGCGTATGATGGGTAAATTCCTCACCTATCTTAACACCTAAGTTCATACTACCTATGTTTCTCATAAGACCATTTTCAGATTGATCTTTGATCTTTACAGTTAACACATCATCAAAGGATTGATTTGTAACTGAATTCTTTTTATATCCTAAGGTCGATGCATTGGCTAAGTTATTAGTTATAATATCTAATCTTTTTTGTTCAGTTGCCATTCCTGTCCATGCTGTGTATAAACCTCTAACCATAATGACCTCCTTTGTACAAACTCTGTCTTGTCCTTAAAAATTAACAAGTTCTTATCCTTTACTACCACTTAAAAATTCTACAAACTTACCTGTTCCAACTGCTACTGCTGTCATTGGGTCTTCTGCTGTCATTGTATCAATTCCTGTCTTCTCTTCAATTAATTGCTCAAGACCATACAATAGACAACCTCCACCTGTTAGTACTATACCTCTATCTGCAATATCTGCAGCTAACTCTGGTGGTGTCTTCTCAAGTACTCCATGAACTGCTTCTATAATTTGTGAAGTCGTTTCTCTTAATGCCTCTTCAGTTTCGTCTGAGGATACAGTTATAGTCTTTGGTAATCCTGTAACTAGATTCCTTCCTCTTACATCAAGTGTTGCTTTCTCTGGACGAGTATATGCAGAACCAATCTTGATCTTAATCTCCTCTGCTGTTCTTTCACCAATTAATAAGTTGTGTTTTTTTCGCATATATCTAATAATTGCTTCGTCAAAATCATCACCAGCTATCTTAATTGATGTACTTACTACAGTTCCACCTAATGAAATAACTGCAACATCAGTAGTCCCTCCACCAACGTCAACTATCATATTACCACATGGCCTAGATATATCTATACCTGCACCAATTGCTGCTGCAATAGGTTCTTCTATAATAGCTACTTCTCTAGCACCTGCTTCATAAGTAGCATCTTCAACTGCCTTTTTCTCAACTTCTGTAACTCCACTAGGTACACATACACTAATCCTAGGCTTTCTAAAACGTGACTTACCAGCTGCCTTCTGTATGAAATACTTTAGCATCTTCTCTGTAACTGTATAGTCAGAGATAACTCCTTGCTTAAGGGGTCTAACAGCTATAATATTCCCAGGAGTCCTACCAAGCATCAATCTTGCCTCTTCTCCTATTGCCATTATCTTACTTGTGTCTCTGTCAAATGCAACCACAGAAGGTTCTCTTAAAACAACACCTTTTCCCTTTATATATACTAGCACACTTGCAGTGCCTAGGTCGATTCCAATATTTGCACTAACCATTACTTTCTCCTTTCGCTATAACAAGTTTTATTAATTCAGTATTTTATAATTAAGAGCTTGTCCTATCCTATAAACTCTTTATTCTAATTTAAGTATATTCTAATTTTTGCCATCTTGTAAACAATTAAACATATACTATCTCATTATATACTGATTTACAATTTTTTTAAAGGCTTAAATTAATATTTTACATTATTTATGTAACTTTGTAAGTATATATAAGAACATAAAGCCAGCTAGGATGAGTAAAACTTATAGTTTACTCATCCTAGCTGGCTTTCAATAGAAAGTTGTTTCTTAAACTCCACCCTTTTTTACTAACAGTAATTGCCTATATTAATCTAGTTTTATACATTACTTAACGTCTATAGTTAAGTTTCCAATATGAATTTCTTTTACCTTTTTAATGTCTATGGGTTTATTAAAAATAGCATCATACTCCCAGTCTTCACCGTTTATTGACGAACCAGAAATATCAAACCATATGTTTTTTGTATTTTCTCTATCCCCCTTTAACCTATTAACATAATTTTCAAAAGTATTTCTGTCCCCTACAATACTTCCATCATCCATTACAATATAAATCTGATCCCAATAATAAATTTCACCATTCATCAAATCATCTTTATTATTTTTATATTCACAAACATATTTTAATTTAAATGGTGACAACTCTATAGATTTTATCATCATATCTGTTTCTTCAAGATACTCATTATCTTTACCCCACTCAGGCATTTGTGCAAGTTTATTTACATCAAGCTTAATTGAATCAGCCTCCTTATAATTAATTGTAATTTCTCCTTCCCATACACCAGAGCCAAAATCATCTTTAGTATTGTCATTGCTAAATCTAAGACAATATGTTTCACCTGGCACATCATAAACTTTTCCGTCAAATTCAGTTTTTACACCTACAAAAAAAACTAATGATAACTTATTACCTTCTACATCATCACTGCTAATAGGAAGAAAACCCATGGTATATGTCGAATTATATTCTATATTATCCAAGTCTGTCTGCTCCACATCAGAAGCAGATAAGTCTTTATTATTTGTATTATCATCCCAATTTAATATATCTTTCGCTTTTTTTAACATGATCTCACTATTAAGAATACCTTCTTCCTCTTCTGTCTTAAATAGTTCTTCCTCATTAAAGTTACTTCCATCCTTTTTTATTACATCCATAGTAATAAAAACTAGGTTCATGTCTCCAACAATTCCTGTAGGTACAATATCGATATTTTCAAACGTGTTAGACAAAACATTAACCTCTGGAAGTGTGGCATTATCTTCTACTAAAGCAACTTTATCACCAAAAAAACGTCCGAATACTGCACTAACATCAAATCCGTTTGCTGCCAATACAGATATGGTGGGAATAAAAAATAATATTGCAATAAGAGCTACATAAGCAAATCTTCTACTTATATATCTTTTTTGGCTATTATCTGTGCTTGTATCCTGTGGAATGTTTAGTAGTTTCTCTTCTAATTCATCACTTACATGTATTTTATCAAAAGTATTCTTATATTCCTGTCTCATAATATTTCTCCTCCTCTTTACCACTATTATACATACTATAGTCCTTTTTTAATATATTCTTAAGCTGTTTGCGTCCTCTATACAACATGGTTTGAATTGATGTTTCTGTAGCATCCATAATTTCAGCAATTTCCTTTACTGAATAGTCCTCATAATAATACAAGTGAATTGCAGTACGATATTTTGGTTTTAGTCTGTGAATAGCATAATATAAATCACCATCTTCTTTTTCTTTAAAAACAATATCACCTACTATAGGAACAGTCTTTTTCATCCAAGCAGACTTAAGAACATCCTTAGAAGCATTAATAGTGACCCTCGTCAACCATGCTTTTTCATGTTGCTTAGATTGAAACTCTTTATCATTTTGATACAATTTAATAAAAACTTCCTGAGTCACATCTTCTGCATTCTGCACATTCTTCAAATAAGTTATTGCAAGTCTAAATACCATATTTTTATAACTATTCACTTTTTCAGTAAACTCAAAGTCCTTCAAGCCAATTCACCTCCTTCATCATTTGTAATTTAAAGGCCTTCAATACTAATACGATTAACATCTTAAATATATCACATATTTTATATATTTGATTTTTTTGTTATATTAAAACAAAAAGCCTTCTTTTCCATAAAAAACACCCTATTGCAAAAGCAATAGGGTGTTTTTTATTTATATCATCTTTTTATTATTCACTTAGAGCAATAACTCTTCCTGAACCAACTGTCTTTCCACCTTCACGGATAGCAAAGCTTAAACCTTGTTCCATAGCAATAGGGTGAATTAGTTCAATTGTCATTTCAACGTTATCACCAGGCATACACATTTCTACACCTTCTGGTAATGTAATAACACCTGTTACGTCAGTTGTTCTAAAATAGAATTGTGGTCTATAGTTGTCAAAGAAAGGAGTATGACGTCCACCTTCATCTTTAGTTAAAACGTATACTTGAGCTTCAAACTTAGTGTGTGGTGTAATACTACCTGGCTTACAAAGTACTTGACCTCTTTCAATATCTTCTCTTTGAACACCACGAAGAAGTGCACCAATATTGTCACCAGCTTGAGCATCATCTAGATACTTTCTAAACATTTCAATACCAGTAACTACTACTTTACGAGTTTCTTCTCGGATACCAACGATTTCAACTTCATCTTGTAACTTAACAGTTCCACGTTCAACACGGCCTGTTGCAACAGTACCACGTCCTGTGATTGAGAATATATCTTCAACTGGCATTAAGAATGGTTTGTCAACTTCTCTTTCTGGATCTGGGATCCACGCATCAACTGCATCCATTAATTCAATAATCTTATCTCCCCATTCACTAGTTGGATCTTCAAGTGCTTTAAGAGCTGAACCTTGAACGATTGGAGTGTCATCTCCTGGGAATTCATATTCGTCTAATAGTTCTCTTATTTCCATTTCTACTAATTCTAGTAATTCCTCATCGTCAACCATATCACATTTGTTCATGAATACAACGATATAAGGAACTCCAACCTGACGGGATAATAGGATATGTTCTCTTGTTTGAGCCATAACACCATCAGTAGCAGCAACTACAAGGATAGCACCATCCATTTGTGCAGCACCTGTAATCATATTCTTAACATAGTCAGCATGCCCTGGGCAGTCAACGTGAGCATAGTGTCTGTTTTCAGTTTCATACTCAACGTGAGATGTAGAGATAGTAATACCTCTTTCTCTTTCCTCTGGAGCCTTATCAATCATGTCATATGACATTACGTCTCCTTCACCTGATCTTTCAGCAAGAGTTCTTGTTATTGCTGCTGTTAGTGTAGTTTTACCGTGGTCAACGTGACCTATAGTTCCGATATTAGCATGTGTTTTATTTCTTTCAAATTTAGCCTTAGCCATTCTAGCTTTCCTCCTTTAAAATAAATTATTACCATTAAGGTTTTTATTTTTTCTTATGGGCTACATATGGGTGTTTTATCTTTTATTTCCCACATCTCATACTTTTCCATTGCTTATGCCTAATTATATTGCAGTTTGCTAATATTTTCAAGCATAATTACTAGTTACATAAAATTATTTATATTTTCAACTTACTCACTATCTGTCTTTGAAAGTACTTTTTCTTGAACATTCTTTGGTGTAGGTTCATATGCATCAAAAAACATTGAGTATGCTCCTCTTCCTTGTGTTCTAGAACGTAGTGAAGTAGTATATCCAAACATCTCTGATAAAGGAACATGCCCTTTGATTATCTTAGAGCCGTTTAGATCTTCCGTTGCTTCTATACGACCTCGACGGGAGCTAATGTCTCCAATAACATCTCCCATATATTCTTCAGGAATTGTTACTTCTACCCTCATAATTGGTTCTAATAAAGCTGAACCGCCTTTTCTCATAGCATCTTTAAATGCCATGGAGCCAGCAATCTTGAACGCCATCTCACTTGAGTCAACATCATGATATGAACCATCGTATACATTTGCTTTAATACCTATTACTGGATAGCCACCAAGAAGTCCCGCATGTGTAGCTTCTTCAATACCTGCTCCAACTGCTGGTATATATTCCTTGGGAATAGCTCCTCCAACAACACTTGATTCGAATTCGTAAGTTTTTTCTCCGTTTGGATCCATAGGTTCAAATCTAACCTTACAGTGACCATATTGTCCACGTCCACCAGATTGTTTTGCATACTTACTGTCAATATCAACTTCTTGAGTAATTGTTTCTTTATATGCAACTTGAGGTGCACCAACATTAGCTTCTACCTTAAATTCTCTAAGTAGTCTGTCTACGATAACCTCAAGGTGTAATTCTCCCATACCTGCTATGATTGTTTGCCCTGTGTCTTCATTAGTCCATGCTTTAAAAGTTGGATCTTCTTCTGCAAGTTTCACAAGAGCCATTCCCATCTTGTCCTGACCAGCTTTTGTCTTTGGTTCAATAGCAACCTCAATAACTGGTTCTGGAAATTCCATTGACTCTAGTACTACTGGGCTATTCTCATCACAAAGTGTATCTCCAGTTGTGGAAAACTTAAGACCTACACAAGCAATTATATCTCCTGAGTATGCTTTATCTAATTCTGCCCTATGGTTGGCGTGCATTTGTAAAATTCGTCCTACACGTTCTTTCTTTTTCTTTACAGAGTTATAAACATAGGACCCTGAATTAATTGTACCAGAATAAATACGTACAAATGCTAACTTTCCTACAAAAGGATCTGTCATAATCTTAAATGCTAATGCTGATAGAGGTTCATCATCTGATGACTCTCTTTGAGTTTCATTACCTTCCTCATCAACACCTTTTATACTTGCTACATCCGTAGGTGCAGGCATGTATTCTATAACTGCATCTAAAAGCTTTTGTACACCTTTGTTTTTGTAAGCTGAACCACAAAGTACAGGTATAATTTTTACAGAAAGTGTTGCGGCTCTAAGTGCAGCCTTTAACTCTGAATTTGAGATTTCCTCTCCTTCTAAAAACTTGAGAATTAATTCATCATCCGTTTCACAGATAGATTCAATCATCATTTCACGGTGTTCTTCTGCTTTTTCTACCATGTCTTCTGGTATATCAGTTACTGTTACATCTATACCCATTTCGTCATTATAAATATATGCCTTCATTTCAAATAAATCTATAACGCCTTTAAAGTCATCTTCTTTTCCGATGGGTAGTTCAATAGGAACTGGGTTTTTATTTAATCTTTCTCTTATCATATCTACAACATTATAAAAATTTGCACCTGTTATATCCATCTTATTTATAAATGCAATTCTAGGTACGTTGTATTTGTCAGCCTGACGCCATACTGTCTCAGATTGTGGTTCTACACCACCCTTTGCACAAAACACACCAACAGCACTGTCAAGTACTCGAAGTGATCTTTCTACCTCAACAGTAAAGTCAACATGTCCTGGTGTATCAATTATATTAATACGATATTCCGGAGCATCTTCTATCTTTTTAGCTTGATACTCCTGTGTCCAATGACAAGTAGTTGCGGCTGAAGTTATGGTAATACCTCTTTCTTGTTCCTGCTCCATCCAATCCATGGTAGCATTACCCTCATGAGTATTACCCACTTTATAGTTTACACCAGTATAATACAATATACGCTCTGTAAGTGTTGTCTTACCAGCATCTATATGCGCCATTATACCAATGTTCCTTGTTCTTTCTAATGGATATTCTCTTCCAGCCAAGGAAAATTCCTCCTTATGTCTAGTGTTTTACCTAAACTTCAAAGTTATAGGTATATTTACATTGTTCTATAGTGTTTCTATATTAAGAAACTCCATTTAAAAATTACCAGCGAAAATGTGCAAATGCTTTATTAGATTCAGCCATCTTATGCATATCTTCTTTTCTTCTAACTGCTCCACCTGCGCTATTGGCAGCGTCCATTATTTCACCAGCTAAACGATCTACCATTGTTTTTTCTCCACGTTTACGTGAAAAAAGTGTTAACCAACGTAGAGCCAATGTAGTTCTTCTTTCTGGCCTAACATCAATTGGAACTTGATACGTTGCACCACCAACACGTCTTCCTTTAACTTCAAGTAGTGGCATAATATTGTTCATTGCTTCTTCAAATACTTCCATAGCATCTTTTTCTGTCTTTTCTGCTACTTTTTCAAAAGCTCCATAAACAATTTTTTGTGCTGTACCTCTTTTACCATCTAACATAATGTTATTGATAAGTCTAGTAACAATCTTGCTGTTATAAACAGGATCAGCTAATACATCTCTTTTTGGTATATGTCCTTTACGTGGCACGTTACTTCCCTCCTTAATCATGCTTATTGTTCTACAATAAGGTTCACTTTAAATCATCGGTACTCACATTGCCCATTACATGGATTCATTGTGTTCATGCCCAGCTTAACTCTTATTCCAAATTATTACCGTCTATATAAAATGTGAATTATTTTCGGTGATAAATGCAACCCTTTATGTTTTATCATAATTTGAATGCAAAAATTAGTCCGGCACTTAATGATTAGTGAAAAATGTTATTTTATTTTTTTGGTTTCTTTGTTCCGTACTTAGAACGGCTTTGCTTTCTATCAGCAACACCTGCTGTATCTAACGTACCTCTAATTATATGGTAGCGCGTACCAGGTAAGTCTTTAACTCTTCCACCTCTAATTAAAACAACACTATGCTCTTGAAGATTGTGTCCTTCACCTGGAATATAGCTAGTTACTTCAACTCCGTTGGAAAGACGAACCCTTGCTATTTTTCTAAGCGCTGAATTAGGCTTCTTAGGTGTGGCAGTTCTAACTGCTGTACAAACTCCTCTCTTTTGTGGAGAATAATTCTTAGTATATCTCTTGTTTAATGAATTATATCCTCTGTGTAAAGCTGGAGATTGGGACTTTTTGCCAGTAGTCTTTCTACCTTTTCTTACTAATTGATTAAATGTTGGCACTGATTTTCACCTCCTGAAAATTATTATATACTGGGTTGCTTATGTTACATATCCATGCAACATAACGCGATAAAAAATCGCGCTATTAGATTATACTTCTTGTGCAAAACATTGTCAAGATGTTTTTTAAAGCAAGTATTTATCTTATATAAATAATGGAGCAGGAAGTATCCCACCCCATTACCATATACTTTAAACATTGAATTATTACCGAGACCTCTTTAAGATATAGTAATTATACTATTCTTCTGTTGCTTCTTCATTTGTATTCTCTATTAACCCAAACTCAAAGTCTTCTTCGTTTAAATTTTCTTCAGATATATCTATTTCTTCGTCTAGGTCTGTATCTAACTGAATCTTTTGATATCTTTTCATTCCCGTTCCTGCTGGGATCAGTTTACCTATTATAACATTTTCCTTTAGACCTATTAAAGGATCAACCTTACCGTGAATAGCAGCTTCTGTTAATACTTTTGTTGTCTCTTGGAATGAAGCCGCAGATAAAAACGAGTTGGTAGCCAGAGAAGCTTTAGTAATTCCTAGCATTACTTGTGTTGCTGTAGCTTCTTCTAAGCCCTTTTCTCTTATCTTATCATTTATTTCTTTAAGGTCGAACTTTTCAACTAACTTTCCTGGTAATAAGTCAGCGTCTCCAATTTCTTCTATTCTAACCCTTTTTAACATTTGACGAACAATTACTTCTATGTGCTTATCATTAATCTCAACACCCTGTAGACGGTATACTCTTTGTACTTCTTTTAGCATATAGTCTTGAACCGCTCGCATACCTTTAATCTTTAAGATGTCATGAGGATTCACACTACCTTCTGTAAGTTCATCTCCTGCCTCTATATTATCACCTTCAGATACTTTTATTCTGGATCCATAAGGTATTAAGTAGTTCTTTGATTCGCCAGTTTCAGAGTTTTCAATAATTACTTCGCGTTTTTTCTTTGTGTCTCTAATCGAAGCCTTTCCATTAAACTCTGCAATTATTGCTAAACCTTTAGGCTTTCTAGCTTCAAAAAGTTCTTCGACACGAGGAAGACCTTGTGTAATATCCGAACCAGCTACACCACCTGTATGGAATGTTCGCATAGTAAGCTGAGTTCCTGGCTCTCCAATCGACTGAGCAGCAATAATTCCAACTGCTTCTCCTACTTGCACTGCTTCACCAGTAGCTAGATTGGAACCATAGCACTTTGAACAAAGTCCTAATTTTGAGCTACAAGTAAGAACTGTACGTATCTTTACTGCTGCATTATTTCCTGCTTCCTTTATAGCTTTAGTATCCATGATTTTAGCAGCACGTTTGGGAGTTATCATATGATTTGCCTTAACAATAACATCTCCATCGTCTGTATAAATAGTTTCTGCTGCATTTCTTCCTGTAATTCTCTCTTGCAAGGATTCTATAACTTCATCGCCATCAGTAAATGCCTTAATCCATATTCCTGTAACTTCATCGTCTTCATGACAACAGTCTGTTTCCTGGATAATAACCTCTTGAGATACATCAACTAGTCGACGTGTTAAATATCCTGAATCTGCAGTTCGAAGTGCAGTATCTGACAAACCTTTTCTTGCACCATGAGCTGATATAAAGTATTCTAAAACATCTAATCCTTCACGGAAGTTAGACTTAATAGGAAGTTCAATTGTTCGACCTGATGTGTCAGCCATAAGTCCACGCATACCTGCTAACTGCTTAATCTGTTTATCAGAGCCACGTGCACCAGAATCAGCCATCATAAAGATGTTATTATACTGATCTAGTTCTTTAAGAAGAGAATCTGCAATCTCATCATCTGCCTCTTTCCATATGGCAATAACTTCCCTATATCTCTCCTCGTCTGTTACCAGTCCACGACGATATTTCTTAGAAATTGCTTCTACTTTCTCTTCAGCTTTCTCTAATATAACCTTTTTTTCATCTGGTACCGTCATATCAGAAATTGAAACTGTCATAGCAGCTTTAGTTGAATATCTGAATCCCAAATCTTTTATCGAGTCTAAAACCTCTGCAGTTTTAGTAGAACCATGTGTATTAATATACTTTTCAAGTATTTGTTTTAATTCTCTCTTTCCAACATGAAAATCAACTTCTAGCTTGTTAACATTTTCTTCCTTTGTTCTATCTACAAAACCTAAATCTTGGCTTAATATTTCATTAAACATAAAACGACCAAGTGTAGATTCTATAATCTGACTTCTTTCCTTACCATTACTGTCAATATTTGTTCTTCTAACTTTTATTTTTGCATGAAGAGTAATTAAATCACTTTCATATGCAAGAATTGCTTCATTGACATTTTTAAAGAAAGATCCCTGACCTTTTTGGTCATCTTTCTCCATTGTAAGATAATATATTCCCAGAACCATATCCTGAGAAGGAACAGCTACAGGACCTCCGTCAGAAGGTTTTAGTAGGTTATTAGGAGACAGTAATAAAAAGCGTGATTCTGCCTGTGCTTCAACTGATAAAGGAACATGTACTGCCATTTGGTCGCCATCAAAGTCGGCATTAAAGGCCGTACAAACGAGTGGGTGCAACTTGATTGCTTTACCTTCAACAAGGACAGGTTCAAAAGCTTGTATTCCAAGCCTATGAAGTGTTGGTGCACGGTTTAGCATTACCGGATGTTCAGTAATAACTTCTTCTAATACGTCCCAAACTTCAGTATCAAGTTTTTCTACCATCTTTTTAGCTGATTTTATATTATGCGCAGTACCTTTTTCCACTAATTCTTTCATTACAAATGGTTTGAACAATTCTATTGCCATTTCTTTAGGAAGTCCGCATTGATAAATCTTTAGTTCTGGACCTACTACAATAACTGAACGTCCAGAATAGTCAACTCTTTTTCCTAATAAGTTTTGACGGAAGCGGCCTTGCTTACCCTTTAACATATCAGACAAGGATTTTAGTGCACGGTTGCCTGGACCAGTCACAGGCCTTCCTCTTCTACCATTGTCAATTAAAGCATCTACTGCTTCTTGCAACATACGCTTTTCATTTCTAACAATAATATCTGGCGCTCCAAGCTCAAGTAATCTTTTAAGCCTATTATTACGGTTAATAATTCTACGATATAAATCGTTCAGGTCTGAAGTTGCAAATCTGCCACCATCTAACTGAACCATAGGTCTAAGGTCTGGTGGAATAACAGGAACAACAGACATAATCATCCATTCTGGCCTGTTTCCTGATTCTCTAAAAGCTTCTACAACTTCAATTCTTTTTATAATTCTTGCTCTCTTTTGGCCTTTTGAATCTTTTAGGTTCTTTTTTAACTCAGCAGATTCTTTGCCTAAATCAATAGCTCTTAAAACTTCTTCAATAGCCTCTGCACCCATTCCTACACGAAATACGTTACCATAGGTTTCATAGGCTTCTCTATATTCTGTTTCATTTATAACTTGTTTGTATTCTAAATTTGTACCTTCTCCTGGATCAATAACTATATATGCAGCAAAATAAAGTACTTTTTCTAAAGTCCTTGGTGACATATCAAGTATAAGTCCCATTCTACTAGGAATCCCTTTAAAATACCAAATATGAGACACTTGTGCAGCAAGTTCAATGTGCCCCATTCTTTCTCTACGAACGCTTGATTTTGTAACCTCAACACCACAACGGTCACAAACTACTCCCTTGTATCTTATTTTTTTATATTTACCACAATGACATTCCCAATCCTTACTTGGGCCAAATATTTTTTCACAAAATAGTCCATCTTTTTCTGGCTTAAGAGTCCTGTAATTAATAGTTTCAGGTTTCTTTACTTCACCATGTGACCATTCTCTGATATTGTCTGGCGAAGCTAAGCCAATTCTAATAGCTTCATAGTTAGTTTCTGATACTTTTTCATTATTTACTACTTCTGGCACTATCTGGCACTTCCTTTCATAGTAGTTTTTTATAAGAATTGTTATTCATCATCAAAGTTACCGAACACACTCTCTTCAGGCTCCGATTCACTAAAACCAGCTTTTTCATAATCCTCATCATATTTCTGATTTTCTTCACCTTCAATTAATGGAGTTAAGTCATCATCAATGTATGAATCACTCTCAGACATTTTAATTCTTTCCATATTCTCATCTAATACTGAAACATCCAAGGCTAAGGACTGTAATTCTTTTAAAAGTACCTTAAAGGATTCTGGTATACCTGGTTTAGGTATGTTGTCTCCCTTAATAATAGCTTCATATGTCTTTACACGTCCATTAACATCATCTGATTTAACAGTTAGGAGCTCTTGCAAGGTATATGCTGCTCCATATGCCTCTAAAGCCCAAACCTCCATCTCTCCGAACCTTTGACCACCAAATTGTGCTTTCCCACCTAGTGGCTGTTGTGTAACTAATGAATATGGCCCCGTAGAGCGAGCATGTATCTTATCATCTACTAAATGATGCAGTTTTAAATAATGCATAAATCCAACTGTAACTGCATTGTCAAAGTGTTCTCCACTACGTCCATCACGTAATATTATCTTACCATCACGATTAATTGTAACTCCTTGCCAATCATTCTTGGCTTTTTCTTCATTTTCTTCTAAATGTTTTAACACTTTTGGATCAAGTAGATCTTCATATTTATTAAGGAATTCGGTCCAGTCGGTATTTACGTAATCATTAGCCATTTCTAAGGTATCCATAATATCATCTTCATTGGCTCCATCAAATACTGGAGTTGCTACCTTAAAACCAAGAACTTCTGAAGCTAAACTTAAATGAATCTCTAATACTTGACCAATGTTCATACGGGAAGGAACTCCTAGTGGATTAAGGACAATATCCAAGGGTCTACCATTTGGTAAATATGGCATATCTTCTTCAGGTAGCACACGTGAAATAACACCCTTATTTCCATGGCGTCCGGCCATTTTGTCACCAACTTGAATCTTTCTTTTTTGAGCAACGTAAACTCTTACAGATTCGTTAACTCCTGGATGCAAGTCATCTCCATTATCTCTTGTAAACACCTTAGTATCTACAACTATTCCAAATTCACCATGAGGAACTTTTAACGAAGTATCTCTTACTTCCCTGGCTTTTTCACCAAATATTGCACGAAGCAGTCTTTCCTCTGCTGTAAGTTCAGTCTCTCCTTTAGGAGTAACTTTCCCAACAAGAATATCACCTGCACGAACCTCTGCACCAATTCTAACAATTCCTCTTTCATCTAAATCTTTTAGCGCCTCATCACCAACACCTGGAATATCTCTTGTAATCTCTTCTGGACCAAGTTTGGTATCTCTTGATTCAGACTCATATTCTTCTATGTGGATAGATGTATAAACATCATCTTTAACAAGTCTTTCACTTATTAATACAGCATCTTCATAGTTGTAACCTTCCCAAGTTATAAATCCTATTAACGGGTTCTTGCCTAGGGCAATCTCACCATTATCTGTAGAAGGACCATCTGCAATAACTTGATCTTTTTCAACCCTTTCACCTTTTTCAACAATAGGTTTTTGGTTGATACAAGTTCCTTGATTACTTCTTGCAAACTTAACAAGCTTGTAATTAGACTTAGTATTGTCATCATTATTAACAATTATATTTGTTGCTGTTACACTTGCTACTACTCCTGATTTTTCAGAAATAATACATACTCCTGAATCTAAAGCTGCTTTTCTTTCCATTCCAGTTCCAACAGTTGGAGACTCTGTCCTTAGTAGCGGAACTGCTTGTCGCTGCATGTTAGCTCCCATCAGGGCTCTATTAGCGTCATCATTCTCAAGGAATGGAATCATAGCAGTTGCCACAGAGAATACCATTTTAGGCGAAACATCCATTAAGTCTACTCTTGACTTTAAGTAATTTGATGTTTCTTCCTTATAGCGTCCCGAAACATTATTGTTAATAAAATGTCCGTCTTTATCTAGTGGTTCATTTGCTTGAGCAACTATATATTTATCCTCTTCATCAGCTGTTAAATATACAACTTCATCTGTTACCTTGGGATTTAGAGGGTCTGTTTTATCTACTTTTCTATATGGTGCTTCAATAAATCCATATTCATTAATCCTAGCATAACTAGCTAAAGAGTTAATAAGCCCAATGTTTGGACCTTCTGGAGTTTCAATTGGACACATTCTTCCATAATGAGAATAATGTACGTCACGTACCTCAAATCCAGCTCTATCACGTGATAAACCTCCTGGACCCAAAGCAGATAATCGTCTCTTATGAGTCAACTCTCCTAAAGGATTATGTTGGTCCATAAATTGAGATAACTGTGAACTTCCAAAAAACTCTTTTACTGCAGCTGTAACTGGCTTAATATTTATTAATGACTGTGGAGATATTGTTTCAATATCTTGTGTAGTCATTCGTTCACGCACTACGCGTTCCATCCTAGATATACCAATTCTATATTGGTTTTGAAGCAATTCACCAACCGAGCGAATCCTTCTGTTGCCAAGATGATCAATATCATCCGCATTCCCAACATTGTACTCTAAATGAATATTATAGTTGATTGATGCTAGTATATCTTCTCTTGTAATATGTTTTGGTAATAATTCATTTATGTTCCTACGAATCGCCATCTTAAGATCTTCTTCATTGTCGTTTTCTTCTATTATCTGGCTTAGAACAGGATAATAAACATTGTCGTTTATTCCTAATTCTTTTTTTTCTTTTTCGTCAATATCTAAATAATTACTTATATCAACCATTAAGTTAGAAAGAACCTTAATGTTTCTTTCTTCTGCTTGTACAACAATTGATGGAGCTGCAACGTTTTGCATCTTGATAGCTAATTCTTCAGTAATTTCTACTCCAGTCTCTGCAATTATCTCTCCAGTACTTTGATCTATTACATCTTCAGCTAAGGTAAACCCTATAACTCTATTCATAAAATGAAGTTTTTTATTGAATTTATACCTACCTACTTTTGCTAGGTCGTATCTTCTTGAGTCGAAAAACATACTATTAACTAAGGTTTCCGCACTCTCAACAGATAAAGGTTCACCTGGGCGTAGTTTTTTATATAGCTCAAGTAACCCACTTTCATAACTATCAGATGGATCCTTTGCTAAACTTGCCATGATTTTGGGTTCTTCTCCGAAAACTTTTGTAATTTCCGCATTTGTGCTAACTCCTAGTGCACGTATTAATACTGTGACTGGTAACTTTCTGTTTCTATCTACTCTTACGTTGAAAACATCACGAGAGTCCGTTTCATACTCTAACCAAGCGCCTCTGTTAGGGATAACAGTGCTACTAAATATTCTTTTTCCCGTTTTATCATGTTCAATAGAATAATAAATACCGGGGGAGCGAACTAATTGACTAACTATAACTCTTTCCGCTCCATTAATAATGAAGGTTCCAGTGTCAGTCATTAATGGTAAATCTCCCATGAAAAGATCATGTTCATTAATTTCATCATTTTCCCTGTTATGGAGTCTGACTTTCACCTTAATAGGTGCGGCATAAGTTGTATCCCTTTCCCTACATTCGTCTGTTGAATATTTGATATCTTCCTCGCATAATTTGAAATCAACAAACTCTAAACTTAAATTACCACTATAATCAGTAATTGGAGAAATGTAGTCAAAAACTTCTTTGAGTCCTTCTTCAAGGAACCATTGATAAGAGTCTTTTTGAACTTCAATAAGATTGGGCATTTCTAACACTTCTTCTTGCCTTGCGTAGCTCATTCTTACGCCTTTGTCTGCTTGGACTGGACGTATTCTGTTCTTAACCATTGACATGTATCACCCCTTGAATTTAATTAGATATTCTAAGCGTTCCCAAAAACTAGAGTGTTTAACATCCTTTGGGAATGTTTTTGAATATATTTAAAGAAATCTCTTTTCTTTTATACAGATATGTGCTATAATTAGCTATATTATTTGTTTCTTAGCACAATAGTGCATCTTTCATCCTAACACACAGCATTCAAGTTGTCAACATTCTTTTGTTGACTTTTTTATTTATATAAATATAGTAGCCACAAACAAAAAACAAAAACCTCTCAGAAAGTTCCTTTAGTTGTCACTTTCTACGAGGTTTTTACTATTGTTCAAGGATTATTATTTTAGTGTAACCACAGCGCCTTCTGCTTCAAGTTTTTCTTTGTAACCTTCTGCTTCTTCTTTAGATACAGCTTCTTTAACTGCCTTAGGTGCTTCGTCTACTACTGCTTTAGCTTCTTTTAATCCAAGTCCAGTGATTTCACGAACAGCTTTGATAACCTTAACTTTGTTAGGTCCTACCTCAGTAAGTTCTACATCAAATTCTGTTTGATCACTTTCTGCTGCTCCAGCATCTCCAGCATCTCCTTGTACCACCACTCCTGCTGCTGCTGATACACCAAATTCTTCTTCACATGCTGTTACTAATTCATTTAATTCTAAAACTGTCATGCCTTTAATAGCATCGATAAATTCTTGAGTTGTCATTTTATTATTCCTCCAAATATTCTTTTTTTATGCTACTTCTTCGTTCTTTTCTGCAATTTGTTTGACTACGCGTGCAAAATTCGCGACTGGTGACTGTAAGCTTCCAAGTAATTTTGAAATAAGTACATCTCTTGATGGGATTTTTGCAATAGCTGTAATACCTTCCTTATCAAAGTATGTTCCATCTACTACTCCCGCTTTAAATTCAAGTGCGTTAATTTCTTTTGCATTTTTTTCAATAACTCTTGCTGGAGCTGTTGCATCTGAAATTCCAAAGGCAACCGCTGTAGGTCCATCTAAGTGTTTAGACAGCTCTTCATATTGTGTCCCTTCAAATGCACGTTTTAGTAATGTGTTCTTGTAAACCTTATATACAACGTCTTCCTCCCTAAGTTCTCTACGTAGTTTAGTGTCTTCCTCTACTGTTAGCCCTCGGTAATCTGCTAATACTACTGCATCTGACGTTTCTATATATGATTTGATTTCTTCTACTATAGATTTTTTTTGTTCAATATTTGCCAAGTTTGTGCACCTCCTTATATAATATATTTCTTTACAAACAAAACCCCATACTGATAGACAGTAGGGGGTTCAAGTCATTATAATTATTCTTGAATTTGTCCCTCGGTAGGCGTTTTCTTCTTATGCTTTAACTAAACAGTTTAAGCACCTACTGTCTTCGGTATAATGCTTTTGCATTGTATCATATCTATTTTATAATGTCAATTGAAAACAAAACAGTTTTTCATTAACTTAAAGTACCTTTGCAGGATTTACCTTTATACCAGGCCCCATTGTAGAAACTAGGGTTAGGTTTTTTATATATTGGCCTTTAACTGCCGCTGGTCTTGCTTTAACAATTGCATCCATAAGCGTTTGGAAGTTGTCCGCTAATTGTGCTTCTGTAAATGAAGCTTTTCCAATTTGCGTATGCACAATATTAGCTTTATCTAATCTATACTCAACTTTTCCTGCTTTAATTTCTTTTATTGCATTCCCAACATCTTGGGTTACTGTTCCTGATTTTGGATTTGGCATAAGACCCTTTGGTCCTAAAATACGACCTAAACGACCAACTACACCCATCATATCTGGAGTTGCAACAACTACGTCGAAATCAAACCAGTTTTCAGACTGAATCTTGCTTGCTAATTCTTCTGCTCCAACATAATCTGCTCCAGCAGCTTCAGCTTCTTCTGCTTTAGCATCTTTTGCAAATACTAGAACCTTAACTTCTTTACCTGTACCATGTGGTAAAACTACAGCTCCACGTATTTGTTGATCTGCATGACGACCATCAACAGAAAGTCTAGCGTGTACTTCTATTGTTTCATCAAATTTTGCAGTAGCATTCTCTTTAACTAGCTTAATTGCTTCATCTGTATCATATAATTTCGTTCTATCAACGTTTTTTATAACTTCTAAATATCTTTTTCCTTTTTTCATTTATAATCCTCCTAGTGGTATTAGCGGGATTTCCCTCCCACATTCGAATAATATTATTCTTCTACGTTAACGCCCATACTTCTAGCTGTTCCTGCAATCATACTCATTGCAGATTCCAAGTTTGCAGCGTTTAAATCTGGCTTCTTTATTTCAGCAATTTTTTCAACATCTTCTTTAGAAATTGTAGCTACCTTTGTTTTGTTAGGTTCGCCTGAACCAGATTTGATCTTACATGCTTCTTTTATAAGAATTGATGCTGGTGGTGTCTTTGTTATAAAAGTAAAACTTCTATCTTGATACACTGTAATAATTACTGGAATAATCATTCCATCTTGGTCTGCAGTTCTTGCGTTAAATTCTTTTGTGAATTGCACGATATTAACACCATGTTGTCCCAATGCTGGCCCAACTGGTGGTGCTGGTGTAGCTTTACCTGCAGGGATTTGTAATTTTATATAACCTGTAACTTTCTTTGCCATAATAGCATACCTCCTGAATTAATGTGGTTTTATCGGGATTACCCTCCCACCATCCTGACCCTTAATACTTTTGGGTTGGATAAGTTTAAATTTTTCTGACTTCAGTGAAACTAATCTCTACAGGAGTTTCACGGCCAAATATATCAACGTTAATAGTAACAATTTGTTTATGAGTATTTATAGACTTAATTATACCTGTAGTATCTTCCCACACACCGGAAAACACTTCAACTGTATCGCCAACTTCAAAGTCAACCACTATATCCTCATCTTTTTCTTCCCTGATACCCATATTTAATATCTCTTCGTTAGTTAATGGAACAGGTTTGGACCCAGGTCCTACAAAGCCTGTTACACCTCTTGTGTTTCGCACCACGTACCAAGTATCATCGTTCATTTCCATATGCAACAATACGTAACCAGGAAAAATTTTCTTTTGGTTTTTTTTCTTGACTCCATTCTTGACCTCTACTACATCATGAAGAGGAACCGATACTTCCAAAATTTGATCTTGAAGTTTTCGGTTTTCAACAATTTTTTCAATGTTGGCTTTTACTTTGTTTTCATATCCTGAATAGGTATGCACAACATACCAATTCGCTTTAGACATATTATCACCCATATCCTATTATATAAATAGTCCTATACCAGATTTTATTAAGAAATCAATCAAAGCAATTATTATACTTAGTAAAAGAGTTATAATAATAACTGCCACAGATTGTTTCATAAGGCTTTCTTTTTTAGGCCAAGAAATTTTCTTAAATTCGGCTTTTATACCTTGCCATCTGCTTGGTTTACTAACTTGCCTTGTAGCTTTATTACTAGCATCTCCCATGTTTCACTTCCCTTTCTTGCAAGTTTTACTTACATTAAAAATTGTGTGAATTCTAGCATATAAATATTACTTTGTTTCTTTGTGCATTGTGTGTGTTTTACAAAACCTACAAAACTTTTTAGTTTCCATCCTATCTGGATGAGCTTGTTTGTTTTTTGTTGTGTTATAATTACGCTGTTTACACTCTGTACATTCTAGTGTCATTTTTGTGCGCACAACTTCCACCTCCGTTAATTTCTACTTAAATATACCTAAAACTTTTACTAAGATTTTAGGCATAAAAAAAAGACCTCTTCCATCGCTAGATAAATATAACATAATTTTATAGGTACGTCAATATTTTTTTGTAAAACATTATAAAATACTTTTCATTGTTAAGTTTATATTCTATATATGCTTGTTTAAAAGCAACATAACTCTAGCACTTAGTAAGCCTATTATTATTCCTGCTATTACACCACCTATAATTAATATAGGTAAATAATATATAAGGCTACTTGTTTGAACTAAAATTGCTGCAACGATTAATTGTCCAATATTATGAGATACACCGCCTACAACACTTACTCCTACTATACTAAACTTATCTATCTTCATTAATATATTCATAACAGCCCAACTCAAAAATCCACCTGACAAACTATAGATCATCGTGAATGTATTACTAAAAGTAAATGCAACTAAAACTATACGAACAAGTGAAATCAAAAATGCTTCTTTCGTTCCAAAAGCATAAAGAACTATTACCACTACAATATTTGCTAAACCTAGTTTGATTCCTGGAACTCCCATGGAGAAGGGAATAATAGCTTCAATATAACTAAGTATAAAAGCTAGGGCCACAAACAACCCTAGGTATGCTGTTCTTTTAGTAGTAGGGTTTGTCATGTCTACACCTTTCCATTCTTCTACCTTATAAACTCCGACAGGATTACGTTGGTTGGACACTTCTTTGCACATTCTCCACAATTAACACACTTGTCATAGTCAACCTTTGCAAGAAAGTCCGTAACATGAACCGCATCATATCCACAAGCTTTTTCACATAATTTACATGCAATGCATCCAATATCACATGCTTTTTTTACATCTCTTCCTTTATCAGTTGAATTGCATCGTATAAAATGACCAGTCTCATCATATGGCACTAATTCTATAAGATCTTTAGGACATTCTTCTATACACAAACCACATGCCGTGCATTTTTCCTTATCTACCAAGGCAATTCCATCCACAATATGAATAGCATCGAAGCTACAAACTCTTACACAAGAGCCATATCCAGTACATGCAAAAACACATTGTTTGGGTCCATGACCTGGGACTTCAAAGGCCTTTCTACAATCCATGATTCCATTATAATTGTATTTATCTCGTGTTTTTTCACTAGTTCCTGCACACTTTACAAATGCAACTTGCTTAACAGTTGTTTCTACCTTGGTTCCCATTAGATCAGCTATTTTTACATGAGTATCACTACTGGCAACTGTACAAGCATTTGCAGATGCATCTCCTGAGGTTATAGCTGCTGCACACCCGTCGCATCCTGGATATCCACATGCACCACAATTAATCCCTGGAAGCAACTCAAGTACAAGTTCTTCTCTTTCATCTGTTTCTACCTCGAATACTTTCCCAGCAAGTCCAAGTAATAAGCCTATAGCAATTCCCATTCCTCCAACTACAGCTGTTGCATTAAATATGTCTTGAAAATTCAAAATGCTCCTCCTCTACAATAATCCTCCGAATCCATAAAAGGCCATGGCCATAAGACCTGCAGATACTAATACAATAGGAGTTCCTTGAAATGCCTTTGGAACATTATTATATTCACTTTTCTCTCTTATGCCTGCCATAAGTACAATTGCAATCAGAAAACCAACAGAAGTTCCAAATCCATTTATAATACTATCTATAAATTTATAACTTTTTTGAACATTTATTAGAGCCACACCTAAGACTGCACAATTTGTTGTTATAAGTGTTAAATATACACCTAGTGAATTATAAAGAGAAGGACTATGCTTTTTTACTACCATTTCTACTAATTGTACTAAGGCTGCAATTACTAATATAAAAACAATTGTTTGCAAATACTCCAAACCCATTTTCACAAGAATCAAATTGTAAATCAAGTTTGTAACTGCTGAGGATATGGTTATAACAAACACAACTGCAATCCCCATTCCCGTTGATGTTTCTATCTTTCTAGAAACGCCAATAAAAGGACATATGCCAAGGAATTGACTTAGCACAACATTATTTACAAGCATTCCTGCTACTAAAATAAGTAACAAATCTCCCATTCTAAATCATCCCTCCTATTTACCTTCTACTTTACTAGTTTTATTAGCCTTTAACTTGAACTTGTTTTGTAAAGCTGTAAGACCTGAAAGTACAAAAAAAGCTCCTGGTGCAAGTATAAATATATTAATTGGTGTATATGATCCTGGCATGACTTGATAACCAAACATACTACCGCTTCCTAACAGTTCACGCACAACACCAATAGCTAGCAAGCCTATTGTGAATCCTAGCCCTATTCCTAAGCCATCCATAAAAGAAGACAAAACATTATTCTTAGATGCATAGGCTTCTGCCCTCCCCAAAATAATGCAGTTAACTACTATTAGAGGAATATATATTCCTAAGGACTCATGCAGGCTAGGAAGATAAGCTTCTAATAGAAACTGCACCATAGTTACAAAAGATGCAACTATTACAATATATGATGGCATTCTCACAGTGTCTGGAATAATCTTACGAAGTATAGATATCATCACATTAGATGCAATTAAAACTGCTGCTGTTGATAATCCCATACCCAAACTATTACTTGCAGAAGTAGTAACCGCTAGAGTAGGGCACATGCCTAACATTAATACAAAGATAGGATTCTCGTGTATTAATCCATCAAAAAAAGGCTTTGTATATTTTTTAATTATATTACTCTTTTCTTTACTTTCATTCAATTATATCCACCTCCTAATCACTAACTAATGCATCTTCGTTGAGAAATAAAAGCCCTGCATTAATCACATCTGTTACTGCATTCGTAGTAATTGTTGCCCCAGTCAACGCATCAATTTCATTTTCCAATGAAGCACCTGATTTTGTCGATACAAGTTCAGTTACTTGTTTGCCAAAAAACTGATCTGTAAATTCAGGCTTTGTAGCATTTTGCCCGTAGCCAACAGTTTCATTAATAACTAAAAATTCAAGCCCTTGTATAGTACCATCAAGAGAATAACCCAAGGATATAGTAATTGTCCCACCAAATCCTTCTTCTGTAGAAATCGACATTACATGACCGAGAGCGTTTCCATTCGAATCTTGTGCAATAAGAACTTCATTTATAGTAATATTATCAAACCCCTTAGGTTCAAATAAATCCTCCCCGGCTGTCTTAGCCTTTGAATTAAGCTCTTCATCAGCAACAAAGGTCTTGGCATTAGTAAAAACCCCCTGATAAGCTTCTTTCTTTTGTTCAAGTGCTCTTTGCTCAATTACAGGTTCTGTGATTTTATATACGATGCCTAATGCAAGTCCTGCCACTATTGTTATAATTGCTAAAACCATTGCATCTTTAAAAATTGATTTTCGTGTTTTCTTATCGCCGTTAGAATTACTCATTAGGCTTTACCCCCTTCCCAAAATATCTCGGGTGTATATACTTATCTATTAGGGGAACAAATAAATTACAGAATATTATTGCAAAAGAAACACCTGCTGCTGTCTTTCCATAAATACGGAAAACCCCTGTCACAATTCCAATCATTATGCCGTAAATTATCTCTCCTTCTGCAGTAATTGGGGATGTGGTATAATCAGTTGCCATAAAAATAGCACCTATTAACAAGCCTCCTCCCAAGAAGTGGGCAAGCAAGAAATATAAATCAAATCCTTTTCCTCCAAAAACAGCAATAAATATTAAAAATGAAACTATATAAGTAACTGGAATCCTCCAATTTATAACTTTTTTAATTAGTAAATAAGCGCCTCCAATAAGAAGAGCTATTGCACTAGTTTCTCCAATTGCACCACTAATATTACCAAAAAACATGTCTAAAATATCTACACTTTCGCCTGCCTTTAAGGCTGTTAGTGGCGTGGCCCCTGTAACTCCATCTACCGCAAGAGCACCATTCATTATAAAATCTGTAAGTTTAGGCTCTATAACATCTAGATTTTCTATAGAAAAATCCGACATAATATTGCTAAAGCTAATTACAAGAAACACTCTACCTCCTAGTGCTGGATTCATAAAGTTTTGTCCTATTCCACCAAATAGCATCTTAACTATAAGTATGGCAAAAACACTTCCTAATACTGACATCCACAAAGGAGCACTAACTGGCATATTTAGTCCCAAAAGCATACCCGTTACTACTGCACTTAAATCACCTGTAGTAAGTGGTAACTTCATAAGTTTTTCATATATATACTCTGTTAATAAACACGAAACGATAGAAGTTAGTATTACTAATAAAGCTTTTATACCAAAATTATATATGCCAAAAATCCCAGCTGGAATCAATGCAATAACTACATCCATCATTATTGTCTGTGCACTGCCCTGACTAAATACATGTGGAGATGAAGAAACATTATATATATCTTTCAACTTTTACACCCCTTTCTTCCAAACTTCACTTCTTCTTGTTTCGCTTAGCTTGAATACTTTTTTTAGTTTCCTTGAAAGACTGTGTGAGTCTTAACTTTGAAGGACATACATAACTACAACATCCACATTCTATACATTCCATACCATCTATCTTTTCAAAGCTCTTCTCATCAAAACGACTTGAAAATTCATACATCCTTTGAGGCACTATGCGAACAGGGCACACTTCTACACATCTACCACAACGAATACATGCAATAGGTTCCCACATTTTATTTTCATCTTCTGTAAAACAAACTAAACCCGAAGTATATTTACTTATAGGTGCATCCAAGTTATATACTGCATAGCCCATCATAGGACCACCACATATTATCTTTTCAGGCTCTTGCTTAAACCCACCAGCAGCTTCAATAACTTCTTTCATACTAGTCCCATTCATTACTCTAATATTCTGAGGTTCAGATACTGCTTGACCAGTAACTGTAGTTATTCTTGTTATAAGTGGTGTACTCTCTGCAACAGCTTCATAAATAGCAATAACTGTAGATACATTGTTTACTAAACATCCAACCTCTGCAGGCAGTAAAGAAGAATTAACCTTACGACCAGTAATTGTATAAATAATTTGTCTTTCCCCGCCTTGTGGAAATTTGGTTTTGATTTCTCTTACTTGAATATTTGATTCTTTATCAGCTAACTCTCTAAGAACCTTAATTGCCTTAGGTTTATTGTCTTCAATCGCTATAATACCTTTAGCCTTAGGAAACATGCTTAATATTATTTTAAGTCCTCCTACAACCTTTTCAGGCATTTCTATCATAGTCTGATAATCGTTTGATAAATAGGGTTCACACTCGGAAGCATTGACAATCATATAATCAATTTTCTCATCATTCTCAGGCGTAAGCTTAATATGTGTTGGAAATGCAGCTCCACCTAAGCCTACAATACCTGCTTCTTTAATAATATTTCTTATTTCTTCTTTTGAAAGTTGAGAAGGATCTCTTTTTTCTCCAAGTCCCAAAACTTCCTGATACTTATTGTCATTGTCAATAATAATAGATTCTATAATTTCTCCAGAAGAAGTTTGCCTTTGTTCAATTGCTTTTACCAGGCCAGAAACCGAACTAATAACATTAGCAGAAATAACTCCGTTGGCTTTTCCTATTTTCTGACCTTTAAGTACATAATCCCCTTGGGAGACAATAGCTAGTGCAGGTTCTCCAATATGCTGAACTAATGGAAATATCATTTCTCCCTTGGGTAAAAGTTCTTTAATAGGCTTGTCCATAGATAATTCTTTACCATAATACGGATGAATCCCGCCTTTGTAGTTTGATCCCATTCTTTATCTCCCTTCCTTCGTAGTCTTTATTTAAACTTGTACTTTTCATTATAATTCCCACAATAGCATGTGTCAACAAAAGCTCCCAATCAAAAGCATATAATATACATGGGAGCTTTTAAAATTATCCTAATTTTTTTTCCTAAGAATTTTCCCTTTTTCTATTATTAAGATATTTTTCTCTTGTTGCCATTCCACCTCGTATATGCCTTTCCTTTTTATTGATATCCAAGACTTTTCTGACTCTTTGAGCCAAGGATGGACTTATTTGTTCTAATCGCTCTGTTACATCTTTATGTACAGTTGATTACTAAACGAAAGATTAAAACTCATCTTTTCTTGAAAAGTCACGAATATATACATCTACTATCCCATCTTCACCTATAAGTATTCTATCAATTAGCTTTCTACACTGAATGTTACTAATAAACGACTTTTCCATGATAAGATTAAGGTTAGAAAGTATTTCTTCTGAAGCTTGCTTAAAAAGCTTTATATTATTTTCAACCTTACTAAGTAAACACAGTTTGCCATTAACACTTTTCTTTTCATCCTCAATTGATTCTATGTAAGTTTCTAGTTCATTTAAAGAAATAATGTCCTCTTTATATAAGTTTATATATTTGTTCCTTGCTAGATCCAACTTACATAACTGTTTTTTATAATCTTCTTCCATAAGAAAATCGTGATTCTTTTTTTTAAATTTCTTATAAAATTCAGAAATTATAATTCTTCTACACCTTGGCTTATCCTTCAAATTATCTAAAATGTATTTACTTACAGCATCTAACAGTTGTTTTTCTTCAACTGAGTTCTTATTAGGACAAAAATCCACACCCTGACTATTACGTCCATTACATACCCACCTAATATAAGTGTTTTTATATTTTCTTACTGTTCTTCGATAGTTATAGTTACAATCTTTGCACCATATTAACTTACTAAAAATATTCTTGTTCGAAGTTCTTTTGCCAGTTTTACTATATTTGTTTTTTCTTTTTTCCAACATAAAATTAGCTTTTTCATAAATATCTTTAGACACAATCTGAAGATCCGGATTATTTACAGCTATCCATTTGTCCTTTGATAACTTACTTCTCTTACCCGTTAGAAAATCAACTACTTCCTCTTTTTGATTTACAACCTTTCCTATGAATATTTCATTAGACAAAATACGTCTGACAGCAGTTTGTGTCCACTGACAATTTCTCTTAGTTTTAATACCCTTTTGATTTAATAGTTTAGCTATACCATTTGTTCCTATTAAGTCTTCTGTATACATTTCAAATATTTTACTTACTACTTCTGCTTCCTTCTTATTAATTTCTAATTCATAATATCTGCCCTTAATTTTGTCATATCCATAACAAAGATTTGGAACTCTTCCTTTTTCAGCATTAACCCTTTTCCCGAATTTTATCCTTTTCGAAATGCTTGCACTCTCTTCCTGAGCAATCGCACTTAACATGGTTAACATAAATTCAGAACTATCTGAAGAAGTTTGATCATAATTTACAAACACAACTTTTATGCCATACGATTTTAACTCTCGTATACTAGTTAGGAAATCAACAGTATTTCTTGCTAACCTTGACACGTCTTTAATTAAAACTAATTCAAACTTATTATGCCTCCCATCAATTAAGAGTTGTTGCAACTGTAATCTTTTTTTCATTGTGGTACCCGATTTACCCTCATCTGCATAAATATTTATTAAATCATAATTATGTTTCTTTGCGTATCCTAGAAAAAAACTACGCTGTCTCTCTAAACTATCTAACTGTTCTTCCTTATTCGTAGATACTCTACAATAAGCTACTGTCTTCAATTTCCCCTCCATTTACAAGCAATGTTATTACTTCCCAAAACTTCTTAGGTTCTTCAAGCGCTTTAGTAACTAATATATCTGCCAAAAAAACAGATAAGTAAGTGGCCATCTCTTCCTCTTCATTTGGATTATGAAACATAATTTCTAGCTGCCTTTCCACCTAGCAGCCCCCCTTTATTATGATTTCTATATTATATGTGTCAGCCTTCAAAATAATACAAGCTCATTCTTCCTATTTCAAAAAAAGAGCATGTCAGGGACAAGGTGTCTTATCCTGACATACTCTTTATTATTTATAACTTTAATCATCTATCGATGATTAGTTCTAGATAAGGGATGTAATTATAAAATTTATTACGAAAAGCACTGAAGCTCCCCAAATAATTGGGTGTACTTCTTTTGCTTTGCCTTTTGCAACTTTAACAATACAATAAGCAATAAAACCTGTTGCAATACCATCTGAAATACTATAACTAAAGCCCATAAAAATTGCTGAAAAGAAAGCTGGAATTGCATCTTCAAGATCGTTCCAGTCAACGTCTTTAAAGGATGCTAGCATCATAATACCTACTGCTACCAAAGCTGGTGCTGTTGCCGCACTTGGAACAATTGAAACTAATGGTGAAAGAAAGGCACTTGCAATAAATAGGATTGCAACAACTATTGAAGTTAAACCAGTACGCCCGCCTGCTCCAATTCCTGCAGCACTCTCAACAAATGTCGTGGTATTAGAAGTACCAACTAAAGCTCCAACAGATGTACCAACTGAGTCTGCAAATAAAGCTTTATCCATCTTTGATTTAAATCCTGAACTTTCACGTAAAGCTTTTTCATCTTCATCATCAAAGATTCCACTTTTTCTTCCTGTTCCAATAAATGTTCCAATTGTATCAAATGTATCTGCTAAACTAAATGCAAAAATCGTCATAAGAACTAGTGGTATTCTTGACACATCACTAAATAAGGATCCCAGTCCTTTAGGCCCAAAAGCAGCACCAAAGGTAGTGCCAAGTTCTGCAAATGCATCTGCAAAGCTTGTCCCTTCATTAATTTGTGATAAATCAGTTACTCCCATAGGTATACCGATAATAGTAGTAGCAATTATACTTATTAAAATAGCTCCTTTTATATTAAGCACTAACAATACTAAAGTTATAAGCAGCCCAATAACTGTTAGTAAAATTACAGGTGATTTGAATGAAGAAAGTGCTGGAACTCCACTTTCAAAGTTAATAAATCCTACATTCAACAAACCAATATAAGCTATAAATACACCTATACCTCCGCCTATTGCATTCTGCAAGCTAAGTGGAATGGACTGCACAATTAACTTTCGTAATCTTGTCACAGTAATGAAAACATTAATAAGTCCACAAATAAATACCATTAATAATGCCTCTTGCCATGTAAATCCAAGTTTTAATACAACTACATAAGTGAAGAAAGCATTAAGTCCCATCCCTGGTGCTAAGGCATATGGAACGTTGGCAAATAACCCCATAAATAAGGTTCCTGCTGCTGAAGCAATAATTGTTGCTAAAAACACTGCACCCATAGGCATTCCTGACGCTGATAATATGTCTGGATTAACAATAATAATATAAGACATTGCAAAGAAAGTAGTAAAGCCAGCTATAATTTCTGTTGATATCTTAGTATTGTTTTCCTTGAGCTTAAAAAACTTTTCCATAAACGAACTCCTTTTCTCTTTTTAATAGAATTTTGAGAATATAACAGACCATAATCACATCTGTTCTTGTCTCCTTGTGTCAATAGGGTCTAATGAAAATTTATGTAAACAAAAAAATATTACCACGTTTTCTCTCCCACACTAATTATATATGATTCCTATCTTTTTTCAATAAAATATTAAGATTTTCTTAAAGTTTAATGACCTTTATTAAAGCAACTTATAAACGTTCTTTTAAGAATCAACCATATGTACAGTTGATTTGGAAATGCCAAACTGCTTTGCTGTCTGCCTCACTGTCGCATTATTTTCAATTATGTAGTTAGCTATCTCAATAGCTCGTTTTTCTATATAGTCTTTCAAAAGGATATCCCCCTATTTATAGTTGTTTTTATATTATATGCATAATTATTATAAATTATATCTTATTTAAAATGAAGCTAAAGCACTTAAGGTGCTTTTATATCTCTTACCTTTATGTCATCATGGAAACCTTCTGAATAATGGAACTTATAATCCTTGCTAATAAAAATTGCATGAGTGTTTTCTATAGAATTTACTAATTGTATACCTTCTTCTACTCCTAAAGTAAAACATATAGTAGCAAGTGCATCTGCATCTAAAGAACTTGCTGATATTATTGTTACCGAAAGCAAGTTGTTATCGTATGAGTAACCCGTAACTGGATTCAAAATATGGTGATATATTTTATCATCTTCAATAAAATACCTTTCATATATGCCAGATGTAACTACAGACATATCAGTTATATCCATTGTTGCTATTACTTCATTATGGCCTGCAAAGGGTTTTTGAATTCCTATTTTAAATGGCATAGAGTCTTTCTTTCCACCAATGCATAGTATATTTCCTCCCAAATCTATAATCGCTCTTTCTACTCCTTGCTCTAACAAATAATCTTTAACCTTATCTGCTATATATCCCTTTGCTATTGCTCCCACTTCTATCCTTGTATCATCATTCTCTAAAGTAATAATGTTTCCTTCTAACTTCACATTTTTATAGTCAACCTTTTTAACGGCATCATTTATTAAATTAATATCAGGCACTTTAGTTTCCTTTGCTTTAAAGTCCCAAAGCGAAGATAAAGGTTCAATAGTTATATCAAAAGAGCCATTAGACAGTAATGAATATTCTAAGCCATACTTTAATAATTCACTTAATTCATCAGATATTTGGTACTTATATGGGCTTATACTTTTATTCATTAAAACCCTGTTATTTAGTTTAAATAACTCACTCTCTGCTAATGTATTACTAAAAATTTTTTCATAACTCTCTACTAAGTCTATAGCAGAGTTTAAAACATCTTCATCCTTTGAGTCATATATAGTGATACTAATTATAGTATCTAGGGCAAATGTTGTTTTCTTTATTGGTTCATTGTTTGCTTTATTACATCCCCAAACTACTAGCAATAATAAAAATAAGATTATTAGCAATATATATTTTTGACTCTTATACTTGTTATAATTAGTATTGCTGTTTTTCATTATTTCATACTCCTTCTATATATATGATTTATTATATACCTTTGTATTTTATTTTTCCAATATAATATGATTTTTTCAACGAATAAAAACTTATCCTTTACGAATCATAATAAGCATGGTAAAATTAAATTCATTTTAAATACAAAGGAAAAGAGGATGACCTATGCGAAGCAAAAGAAAATCAACCGAAATACTAACAATATTTGCTATAGTTCTTATGTCTATTCTAGTAATCATTGGTTCTAGAATACTCTCAAACTACAATAACCCCAATAAGAACTTTGCAAATACACCTGAACTGTTGATAGATGGAACATATACCGCGAAAGCTAATGAGCCTAGCAATGGGTTTTCTGATATTGTTACTTTAACTGTGGAAGATGGTAAAATCACTTCACTTGAATATGACGCATTAAATGAAGAGGGTGAAGGTAAAGTTTATTTGTCTTCTATTGGTGAGTATACTATGACTGATAGCAATCCCAACTGGGAAGAACAGGCCAATTTGTTAGCAAAGCACGTTATTAAAAACCAATCAACTAATAACCTTAGCATGGATGATGATGGTAAGACAGATGCCGTGTCAGGCGTAAGTATTGACATTTCTGCCTTTGTAAGTCTTACTAATGAAGCACTTCAAAAAGCAGCAGCTGAAAACTAAAATTAGGATCCACTTTAAAAAGGATAGATTTGTTATAACAAATCTATCCTTTTAGTATTTTAATTTGATATTGCATCAATCTCATTTTTGCTTTTACTTTTTATTTCAACAACAACTTTATTAGGCGCACATATTATAGTTTCTCCAGACTTTTGGATTCTCTTATGATTTACACATATTTTATCAGGACAACTAGCTTCACTTATATATGCATATCCATCCTTAATAATTAACATATTATATCTTCCATCGCCTATATTGATTCTATAAGATATTTCTTCGGATAAATTAAATTCTTTATTAACTTCACCATTAACACTAACAAGAACTACTCCACCTTTTTCTCCTCGCCCTAGAATCACAAGTAAAAATAACAGAGCAAATAAGAGCAATGAAATTATTAGTATTAGATCGTTTTTTTTCACCATATTTTAATCTCAATACTCATCTAATATAATGGTAAATGGTCCATCATTGACAAGCTCTACATCCATATCTGCACCAAATTCTCCCGTCTCTACAACATCAGTATAACTCTTACAAACTTCCACAAAATAATCATATAAATCTTCTGCTTTTTGAGGGTCTGCTGCCATAATAAAGCTTGGACGGTTTCCTTTTTTACAATCTGCATATAAAGTAAATTGGGAAATAACTAGTAGCTCTCCGTCAACATCTTTTAAAGACAAGTTTGTTTTTCCTTCTTTATCTTCAAAAATTCTTAGTTTAATAATCTTTTTAGCATACTTTTCCACAACTTCTTTTGTATCTTCTGAACCAATTCCTACCAATAACACTAAGCCCTTATTAATTCTTCCTTTACGTTCACCTTCAATCGTTACAGAAGCCTTGCTTACTCTTTGTATAATAACTTTCATTAGTATCTCCTCGCCTGCTTTTTACCTGTTACTTTAATACCTTGTCTAAAAAAGATTCTCCGTCTAGTTCATCCTTTAATTCAAAATAGTCCAGAACAGAACTAGCTATATCAGCAAAAGTTTTTCTAGTTCCTAGGTTTACTCCAGCTTTAACATTATCTCCATAGACTAGTAATGGAATGTATTCACGGGAATGATCCGTTGATTCTGTTCCAGGGTCACAACCATGGTCTGCTGTAATCATAAGAACATCATCTTTTTTTAACTTCTCTATTATTCTCGGAAGTTGATTGTCGAAATAATTTAAAGCTTTTGCATATCCATCTATATCATTTCTATGTCCATATAACATATCAAAGTCAACTAAATTAACAAAACAAATTCCTTCAAAATCTTTATCTAAACATTCTATAATTCTTTCAATACCTTCTTCATTATTAGAAGTTTTTGTGCTATTTGTAATACCTCTGCCTGCAAATATATCTTTTATTTTTCCAATAGCTATTACACTATAATCATTATCTTTTAAGGTATCAAGCATTGTTATTTTTGGTGGTTGCAGAGAAAAATCCCGCCTTCTTGATGTTCTGTTGAAATTAGGATATTCTCCTTCAAATGGGCGAGCTATAACTCTTCCAACTCCCCAATCACCTATAGAAATTTCTCTTGCAATCTCACAATATTCATAGAGTCTTTCTATTGGCACAACATCCTCATGCGCGGCTATTTGCAAAACACTATCTGCTGAGGTATAAACAATCAAGTCTCCTGTTTTTATATGCTCCTGACCATACTCTTTTATAACTTCAGTTCCAGAATAAGGCTTGTTACAAAGTATTCCTCTGCCTGTACCTTCTGAAAACTTAGCAAGTAATTCTTTGGGAAATCCTTCTGGAAATGTTGGTAATGGTTTAGGAGATATTATCCCCGCAATCTCCCAATGGCCTATCGTTGTATCTTTGCCCATAGACTGTTCTGCCATTCTAGCATAGCTAGCAATTAAATCTTGACTCTTATCTCCGACCTCAATACCATCAATATTATACAAGCCGAGTCTTGTCATGTTTGGAAGGTCTAAGTGTTCACTAGAGTATACAGAACGTAAAGTATTGCTTCCTTCATCACCAAATTTGTACGCATCTGGCAATTCCCCTATTCCAAAACTATCTAAAATTATCAAGAATATTCTTTTCATAACATTCCTTTCTCTTAAATAAATTCTTAAGATTTTTTAACTTTTTGATTTGTCTTCTGGTTTTGTTGTTATTAAAAATCCATTATGCTATAATAAACAGAAAATGAAACAGTTGCTTTAAGAAAGGTGATCTGAATTGAAGAGTTTCCTTAAGAAATATAAACATTCTGTAGTTTTGTTATATTTTTTTATCTATATGCCTTGGTTCCTAGCTCTTGAGTCTTCCACTTCAAGAAAACACATATCCATACATATAAAATTAGATAACTACATTCCTTTTAATGAATGGTTTGTAATTCCATATCTTTTATGGTTTGCTTATGTTGCCATTACAGTTGTATATTTCCTTTTTAATTCAAAAGAAGAATTCTATAGTTATACTGCTTTTTTATTTGTTGGAATGACCATATGCTTAATTATTTATACCATTTGGCCAAACATGCAAAACCTTAGGCCAGACTTATCAAGTCTGGGCAGAGACAACATACTAATACGTTTAATTTCAAATATTTATGCAGCAGATACTCCTACTAATGTATGTCCAAGTATTCATGCTTATAATTCAATAGGTACACATATAGCAATTAGCAAGAACTCAAAGCTTGGAAGCAACAAGTTAATTAAATTTTCCTCATTTGTGCTTTGTGTTTCAATATGCCTGTCTACTATATTTATAAAACAACATTCTGCCTTTGATGGTTTATGTTCTATTGCTTTATCTATAGTAATGTATTTTCTTGTATATGGCCTTTCTGAAAGAAAAGCCATCAAGGAAGTCCCTGCAGATGCAGTTAAAGAAAAAACTTTTGCAAACTTCAGTTCTAATTAAATCCAATTATTTTTCTTGCTACTTTATATCCTGTTTTTATTATAGCTTTCCCTGGCTTTCCCGGAAGATGTAAGGCCAGACCGAGTAGCCCTCCTCGTACCTCTTTGTGTAGTTTCTTATTTTTAGCCTTTAAGTATTCCCACAAGTCATCTTTTTTCTCAATACTCTCTGTGTCTCCTATTTTAATTAAGAAAACTGATGATATGGTCATCATCATCGAAACATATTTAACCATATAATTTTTTAGTTTCTTACTTTCTAAATTTACCACATCATGCGAGTCAATTATTATCTTTGTAACGCGGATTTGTTGATCAATTCTTTTCATCATTACATCTTCGTTAACCGATTGATCATCCCTACCTATGAAATATCTGTAAAAATCAACATCCATATAATAAATAGATTCCACATATGGCAATGGTTGATAGACAAATATATTATCCACATAAAATGTGTGTTTGGGTAGCTTGAATCCACAATCCCTAAGTAATTGTGTACGATAAATAGCTGAATGCATAAGAATATATTGATAAATCCTAAAATGTTTAGTATCATCCCATGTAAATATCCTGTCTACTGGCAATACATTCTTATAATTTATCGGATTCTGCTTGCCTATATTCACTCTTTCATATACATAGTTTACTATCATTAAGTCCAGATTTTCTTTAGCTAATTCTTTTAATTTATTAATTACGCTTTTTAGTGCATCTGAGTCTACCCAGTCGTCACTATCAATTACTTTGTAATACAAGCCCGTAGCATGCTCTAAACCGGTATTAACTCCTTGTCCATGCCCACCATTTTCTTGATGAACAGCTTTTATTATGTCAGGATACTTACTAGCATATTCATCGGCAATCTTGCCTGTATCATCACTAGAACCATCATTAACAATTATTATTTCCACATCATCTCCACCTGCAAGTAAGGACTCAATTGCGTTAGTCATATACTCTTGTGAATTATAACAAGGAATTGCAAAGCTTATTAGTTTCATTTTTTCCTCCATTATACCCTTTTACATATTGTATCATACCGTTAGATATAAATCTCTTTTATAATAAATTCTCTGGGTTTAAACTATAAAGTTCAGGAATCACAAACCTCCCATCTTTACGAATTAAAATATCATCAAAATATATTTCCCCTCCACCATACTCTGGTGTTTGTATGCATACCAAATCCCAATGAATTGCTGAAACATTACCATTAGTAGCCTCATCATAACAACTTCCTGGTGTAAAATGAAAAGAACCCATAATCTTTTCATCAAACAAAGTGTCTTTCATAGGCTTTGTTATATAAGGATTTACACCTATTGCAAATTCACCAATATATCTAGCACCTTCATCCGTATCAAACACTTCATTTATTCTTTTTGTGTTATTGGATGAAGCATCAACAATTTGTCCATCTTTAAAAGTTAGACTGATATTTTCATATGTGAAACCTTGATACACTGCTGGTGTATTATATTTTATGCTTCCATTTACTGAGTTTTTAACTGGTGCAGTGTACACTTCCCCATCTGGAATATTCGATTCCCCAGCACAAGCAATTGCTGGTATTCCTTTAATAGAAAATGTTAAATCCGTTCCCGGACCAACAATTCTAACTTTATCAGTATTATCCATGTATTCAACTAAATGAGTCATAGCCTTAAGCATCTTTGCATAGTCCAAATTACAAACATCAAAATAAAAATCCTCAAATGCTTCTAGACTTGAATCTGCTAATTGTGCCATTGCATTATTAGGATATCTAAGAACTACCCAGCGGGTTTTCTTAACTCTTACATCATGGTGAACTGGTGTAGAGTAGTATCTTTCGTATATAGCCATCTTTTCAGATGGTACATCTGAAAGTTCTGAAACATTATCACTGCCTCTAACTCCAACATAGCAGTCCATTTCTTCCATTAAGGTGGCATCTATTTTGCCCTTTAGCTCCATCTGTTCCTTTGTGCAATTCAATAATGTCTCTCTTAGAACTCTTGTATCTGTGTATTGGGGAAATGGGATTCCTCCTACTTTATATACTTCCTTTATTATTTGTCTTGCTAATCCTTGTGTTGCCTCTCCAGTATAATGTACACAGACCTTTTCATCTTTCTGTACCTTCATTGAATAATTAACCAAGGTCTTTGCTAGTACTTTAACTCTTTCATCCATAAATTGTACCTTCCTCTCTTATTTTTCACTATAAGATATAAAAACATTACCATGTTCCTCAAATTGACTTTGTGCTTGCTCTTTGCTTATACTCTTTTGCCTTCCTGTTAATGGGTCAAGTATATTTATGCTATAACTATTATATCCTGTTATCACTACATAGTTATTTACTTTATCCATAACTATTACAGGCCTGTTTTCACTTACAAAGTACAATACTTCTTCTAATTCTGCACCTGTAAGATTTATATAAGAATCACCAAGATGCTCCATAAGCATCTCGTAGCCACTCAAGTTGCTAGAAATGTTGGTATTGTTATATTTATAATTGAGAATCGTAATCACAGAAGCCTCAAAACTATCTTTTCCTAGCTTCGCTTTGTCAGTTCCTATACCATTTATTTGATTGCTTGGTTCTGTAAAACCACGCCCCCATATTAAATGTTGGTTTATTCCAAAAACTAAGCCAACAAGATTGTCAGCTTGCGAAATTGCTTCACTAGCAGTCTTATAAATTCCCATTACATCACCTAAAGCATACACTATATATTGTCCTGGATATTCAATTTCTTTTTCTAATCTAAGTGTAGTATCTTTTGTTACTACAGTGTTAATAGTTTGACTATAATCATATTGTTCTTTGTTTGATGATAATGAAGGAATCTTTATATACCACTCTTTTGACGCAACTTCAGAATCTTTCTTTTCAACTTTTATATTATCATTTGTTAAATCCATATTACTTAATATATTATCATCTTTTGCAGGAAGTATATATGAAGCACCTTTTTCATTATTTAAAACTCCTCTTTTTATGGTGATTATATTATCTTCTACTCTTATATCTAATATAACATATTCTCCACCTTGATATTCCTTCAATATTCTTCCCTTTTGATTTGATATAATAAGTTTGTTCATCGGGATGATTTTTTCGCCTTCTATCGTTGTTACTAAATCCTTAGTATTGGCAATACCATAAACTATATCAACTCCTACTATTTCTAGTAGCTTTATTACCGTATCTACTTCGGTAACTATTTCAGTTTTATCTTCACTTTCCAAGTCATATATAATAATTTTTTTGGATAAACCACTTTCATCCTTTTCTTCCCAAGCAATATACTGCTCCTCTTTACTAAAAATGATATCATCTTCATCAGCATTGCTTGTAATTTCATTTATTTTTTTAGTAAGAAGATTGTATCCATATATTGTGTCATTAATATGAAAATAAAATGTTTCAAGCTCATTTATATAATTAAAATCTCCAACCATCTCTTTTAAAAACTGATAACTTTCATTTACTGGTATATATACTAACTCTTCAATACGGTTATCCATGTTATAAAAACGGTATAATACTATACCTACATATCCTTCATAAGCTCCCCTATTCATATAACCATAAACCATAAAATCAATATTACCATTTTCATCTATGTTTACAATCTTTATATTATGTTGATCATAAACGTCTCTAATATAATCACTTTCATCTTGCATAAAGGAAAACACCTTCACAACTTCTTGATTGGCTTGATCAAAATACCACAGCTCTCTATTAAAGACAAAAGATACTTTTGTAAAATCAGAACTATGAGCTAATTCAAGCTCTGGATTGTTACTTATACCTAACTTAATTTCTCCTGTTGTTCCATCTAGCATATCACTGCTAAGAACCGATTCCATAGTTCGTTCATAATCCAATAAATACATTCTAGTTTGTGAATGTCTAATTCTATAAAATTCATCCACATAATAATATTGGGTTCCTGATTTTGTCTCAGCCGATACCATATATTTTAATTCTATAGATGCAAATTCATTACTAATCTCTTTAATTGTAGGTATTATCTCTCCAACAACTTTAGGGTTTAAATCTCCCCACGTGACTAAATCAAAACTGGAATTCACTGTTACATGTGATAAAGAATCTAGCAAGGCATCTGTTTCCTCTAAATATATTGAAATACTCTCATCTTTGCTAAATGTTGAATCATGAAAGTACTTTACATAGTCAAGTTTCTCCTTGTAATAAGACTCTTCTATACTTTTTACTCTTGTATAAAAGTTGATTTTTTTGCTTTTGTTTGTCACTAAAGTTATTCTTGCATAGTACTCTTGATCATTAGATAGTTCACTTTTAAATCTAATCTTAGCAAACTTATTATCTCCTTCTTTTTCTAAGGCTTTAATATTATCAGCTTCAATTAACTTATCATCATATATAGAGCGCAGTTCATAATCCACTCTTTTTATTTCATAATCATATTCATTTATACGTATCTTAAAACTTTGCTCAATATCAAGAGGTAACAAGCCTTCTCTATTCGTTCTACCATTTATATAATTGCTATATCCATGAAGAAGGTTTACTTCATTATTATCTAACATTATCGAAATTGTTGGATAAGACGTTTTTCCCATCTTAACCGTCTCTAGTCTTTCCTGTCTATCTTCTACCTTTATATCTCCACTAAAATAATATAAACTAAAGCCAAAAACGGCTAACAATATTAAAAATTTATATAAATGTTTTAACATAAAACCCATCCTTTATTAAAAATATATTCTTCCTATGTATTAATAACATGGTTTTCTAGATGATATTCTAGCATATTTTACAAGATAATCATATAGTTTTTCAAAAGTAGGACTTTTTATACTATCACTCTTTAATAGTTTACGCATATACTGATAAATAAAATGTATAGATGTGCCAAGGAGGCTCTAATGAAATTCTCTTCATCTGGATATCCATCTTACAAAAATTCAAATAGTAATAATCCCAAATCATCAAGGGCAAATTATACTCCAAGGGTGAAAATCCCCAATTATACTGCTTCTAGTTATAACTCTTTGCCAAACCAAAGAACAACACCAGCTACAAATGAAACAAATTATAACGTCCCTATAGGAGTTCCATTAATGCCACTCTATGGTTATGACAACTTAGAGGATTCGGAAAAAGATTGGGGTTACTTTAGACAAATGTACCCAAATATTGCACTGAGAATATTGCGTGAAATAGACGAGGAATGTGATAAACTCGAATACGATGGAAGTTGTATGTTTGACGAATATCCCGATAAAATTTACCTCGGAAGAATTGTGGAACAAATATACGAGAAAATGCAAGAAGTCATTGAAGAACCTATTGTGTATACAGAAAATTTAAAATCTTCACATGATTACAAAAAAGAAGAGGTTGAGATAAAAACATCTCCTTCAAGCAGAAGAGGATCTAGAAATCCAGTTAGAAGCAACAACTGGCTTAGAGACCTAATAGAAATCTTGTTATACCAGGAACTCCTAAACCGGCGTAGACGCTATAGAAGTAGACGGCGCTGGTTCTAATTATCAATGATATAAAGTTCCTTAAGATATTATAATATTCTACATACTAAGAATCTATAGTATCTTAAGGAACTTTTATTTGTAGTTTAAATTTCATCAATTAAATTAATTCTTCTATTGTGTCTTTCATCAGCAGAAAATGGAGTATCAAGAAATGTGTCTACAATTTTAAGGGCATGTCCCACACCAATAACTCTGCCACCTAAAGCTAAAATATTAGCATCATTGTGTAAGCGCGTTGCCTCCGCACTGAAACAATCATGACAAAGTGCTGCACGAATTCCCTTCATACGATTAGCTGTTATAGAAATCCCTATTCCTGTACCACAAATTAATATACCTTTATCACATTCACCGTCTAATATAGCTCTTGCTACCTTTTTTGCATATACAGGATAGTCACACGAATCCATACTGTTAGTGCCGAAATCTTTATATTCAATATTTCTTTCCTTTAAATGTTTCATAATTTCTTGTTTTAATTCGTAACCACCATGATCACTACCTATTCCAATCATATGCTACCTCCCTCATTCAATTTATATACTAGTTTTTTTATTAATAATGATAGTTGTGCATAACAATCCTCGTAATCAATTAGAGTTCCCCCATAAGGGTCTTCTACTTCACCACTTTCACCTACATATTCATTAATAGTATAAACACTTTTTGCATTTTCATAACTATCTAAAACACTATTTTTTTGCTTTTCTGTCATTGTTAATATCAAGGTGTCTTCATCAATTTCTTTATTATTCAAACCCTTTGATTTGTGATTCTTTAAGTCTAAATTATGACTTTTAAGAACTGTATCTGCTTTTGGATTAGAAGGTTCCGCAAACAACACAACCAAACCTCTAGATAAAACTTCTAGATCACTATCTATTACCATACTCTTAAATATTGTTTCTGCCATGGGGCTCCTACATGTGTTTCCTGTACATACAAAAATTAATTTGTTATATTTTTTCATATTAATCGCTCTTTTTACCTCCATTGATGCTAAACAGGACTTACTTTACTGTTACAACGCGATAACCTGCAGCCTTTAACAAACGATTCATGATTGCCTGTCCTAAATTACTGCTATCAAAGCTTTCTGTAAAAATGTAATCAACTCCATCATCATCAAAGTCTCTTAGAATTTCAAACAAACTACTTGCAATGGTATCTTCATCTTTTCTTGTACCAATAGTTTTTATTTCACCTTCCAAATAAAGATTAATAGACTCATCTGTAGCTATAATACCTACTCTATAGTTTTCCTTTAACTTTTCCCTTGTGGCTTCATTTATCTCTTTTATAACCTTATTCATAGATCCTTCAAATATAATAAGTTCGGCCTTTGGTGCATAGTGCTTGTATTTCATGCCTGGTGCTTTTGCTATTATATTTGAATTATATGATTTGGTAATAATTGCCTTGTCCACATTAACAGGGCCTACCACATCTTCTATCATAGCCATTGTTATATAACCTGGCCTTAATATAGTTGGTGTAGGACTTGTTACATCCACAATTGTAGATTCTAATCCAATATCTACTTTTCCTCCATCAATAATATAGTCTACTTTTCCAACTAAGTCATCTACCACATGTTCTGCTCTTGTTGGGCTTGGCCTCCCGGAGATATTTGCACTTGGAGCAGCTACATATACACCTGATGTCCTAATTAACTCATAGGCAATTGGGTGAGAAGGCATCCGAATTGCAATTGTCTCTAAACCTCCTGTAGTACTGTAAGGTACGACTTTGCTTTTGTCAAATATAAGAGTTAACGGTCCTGGCCAGAATTGTTTTGCTAATTTTATCCCCTTTGCTGGTATAGTTTTTGTTATTACTTTTAATGCATCAAAATCTGCTATATGAATAATTAAGGGATTATCAGAAGGTCTACCCTTTGCACAAAATATTTTGTTAGATGCCTCTTCATTTAAACCATCTGCTCCTATACCATATACTGTTTCAGTAGGAAAAGCAACTAAGCCCCCTGCTTGTAAAATTTCTGACGCCTCTTTTAAATCTTCTATGTCAAAATTGCTTCTATCAATTTTGATAATTTTAGTATCCATTATAATGACCATGCTCCTCATTTAAGTTTATCAATCAAGTCCTTCTCGCATATATGTTTCAATTCCTAAATATATAGCCTCCGCCATTTTTTCTTGATAATTATCTTGCATTAGTAAGTTAGCCTCTTCATTATTTGACAAGAATCCACACTCTACAATGATAATTGTGCCATATGTATTCTTTAACATGTAGTAAGAATTCTCTGCTTGTGCTTTCCTCTTATTATCATCTTGAATGCTACTCTTTATCTGCTCTTGCATAATATGCGCGAATGTTTCGCTTTTTTGGGAACCACCATAGTAAAACACTTGAGCACCTTTACAATCCTCCTGGCTAAAGCTGTTTTGATGAATAGATACTGCCAGTTTTGCATCACTATTGTTGACTATATCTGCTCGTCTTCTTAAGTCTACAAGTTGCTTTTGATTATCTTCTTCTGAAGACAGACTAATGTCGTCCTCCCGTGTCATTACAACCCTATACCCACTGCTTACTAGCTGATCCTTTAGCTTCATTGCAATACTCAGGTTTATGTCTTTTTCTAAAGCTCCGTTAATTCCTATCTTTCCTGGATCTCTTCCACCATGTCCTGGATCAATAGCAACAGTAATACCATTATCTTCAATAACCTCTTCATCATCTTGATTTGGATTACTAAAATTAATATCTTCTATATCCGATGACGAACTAATTATCCCTTTTATATAGCCCGCACCTTTTAAAATTACAAAAAACAAAACAATTAGAATTAAAATTATTATTATGAAATTTTTATTCTTACGGCTTCTCTTGTTTTTATATCTCTGCATGTGTTTTCCTTAACTAATATTTGTATATTCTATGAAAATCATAAGTAGTCTTATGAATTATAGTGTCGTTTTTATATAAAGCAAAACATATTATTCTTTAATTTAAGTACTTATTAATAACATTCCATATTTCTTCTTTTTCTAGATCTAGCTTCCAAGCTCCTATACCAGCAACACCTGATTCTTTAATTGTTTGCAACTTTAGATCAATAGAGCTTTCGTCTTCTAACCACATCTTGTAGATAAAGCCATCCTTTTCATATTCGCCATAGGAAAGTCCTGTTTGCTTATCCCATTCCGCCTCAACTCCATTGACCCTAAACATATCCTCTGCATTAGTCATTGCTAAATCAATAACTTCTACTATTCCTGAATCATCTTCCTTCCACATTCTATTGTAAAAAGGTATTCCAATTAGTATCTTCTCTTTAGGAACCATAGCTATTGTTTTTTCAATAGCATCTTCTACAAACTTAATCGATGCTACCGGTCCACTTTCACTAGAGCCTCGATAATGTTCATCATAAGCCATTATAACAACATAGTCTACTAGCACACCTTGTTCTTCTATATCATAATAAGATCTGTACTCAGAGGGAACATAATTGTCAGTTGATAATACCAATCCATTGCTTCTACATCTTATAGATAACTCCCTAAGAAATTGAACATAATGAATACCAGCATCTTGGGGAATATGTTCGAAATCTATATTAATGCCATCTAAATCATATTTTATAGCCGAAGAAATTAATTCGTTAATTAGTTTTTCTCTTCTAGAAGTACGAGATAATACCTCTTCCATATTAACTTCTGTATTGAAATCATCTATTAATGCCCACACTTCAATTCCTAAGGAATGAGCTCTAGACACATATGTTTCGTCCGCTAGAGAGGAAATTGTTCCTTCGTTACTTGTAACACTGTACCATGTTGGGGATATTGTTGTAACTCCCTTTGTCCCTTCTAGATCGTTTAACAAATTATTGTTAGCCTTTTGGTTAGTAACCTGATGCCAAACAAGCTTAATGGGTTCATCTTTCTTAGTTTGAATATACTCTTCTTCTACAAATGAACTTTTTACTTCCTTATACTGAGATTCTGAAACATCTTTGCTTCTAACATAACCAATAACTCCTTCATCATTTATCACTTTACAAAACCCATTCTTATATACAGTATCATTTTCTATATAAATTAGTTCAGTACCTGCTGTTAATTCAAGTAATATCTCGCTTTTTATACTGTCTTTAACTCTCAGTTGAGTGTCTTTTTCTACTGTAGAAAATAAATACTGTCCCCAATCTTTTTTTATCGTAACCCTATTAGGGTTTTCAAAAAATTGATATTCCATATCAGAATATTTGTCTATAAAATCAATAGCAATATATAGGGTTCCATCTTTTGTTTTCGTTACAGGATGCTTTAATTCATCATTGTTTTTATTGATGGAAAAACTTTTACTTCCTATATCTGTTCGTATATATTTGGTTGGAGTAGTAAGAATCAAAAGGTTTTCTTTAGTATCCCAATAAAATCTTTTATTTAACAAGTTAACGGCTGTGTCATAATCTAGATAAATAGCTCCATCTTCAAAAATTGCCTTTTTTTCATATATACCATCTTGAAAAACAATAAGTGCTTCATCTTCATTCACAAGATAATAATCATTTAAATCCATAACTTCTTTACTTGGCTTGTATTTTTTAATTATTGCTAAAGAAATTGTAATTATAATCACAATAACTGCAAAGACAAGTCCAATTATTGTATATCTGCCTTTTCGGTTCATAATAGTCCTCCCACTAAATCTTTTGTATATTGGTAATTATAGCATCTAATTGTTTTTACGTCATCACAAAACGCAAATTTTATACAGAAAACTATTAAACCTCATAAAATAGTATTATGAATTCACTATCTTATGAGGTTTAATCTTACCCTTCCTATGCATTGAGGATATATAGTGAAAGGCTTCTAATTTTTTGTTTGCTATTTGGAGGTACATTGTGATATGTTATAAATCCAAATATCAAAATCTTTGGAACATCTTTATAATTATCCTTTGTTTTCAGCTCATGTCACTAATTCTTTAAGGGTGTGGCTTTCCCCTCTAAAATTAGCAACATCCTATTACCTTATATACATATGTAAACTCATTATCTTTATATTCTACATCTAGGTTGCATATCTGCAATTACAACATAGTTTGTTACATTTTGTTTAACAGTAGGAATTACTTTTTATTTTTCGTAGTTTTGTTCTACACATTAATAATGATTTATTACCATCCCATAGACTTGTTTATAGCTAATGTTTACTTTTAACTATTTACTTTTATATATAGAGACGCTCCAAGTTTAATTGATTTTATCTTTTGAATTAATAATAAGATTACTATTTGTTTTAAATCCAAATAATAAAAGGGATTTCTAAAGAATATAGATATTGTAATAAACCACAGATTTGAATTTCAACTAAACAATAACTTTTCTCGCTTATATGGTATTGTTTGTGAAATTTACTAAAGACTTGCTCTTAATATACTATATTTTGTTCTTGCCTCCTTTCCACTACTGTTAAACTATCTATTAAGTTGTCAACCCAATATAAATATACACCTTTTTTTAAAAAATATCTATTTGCTAATATAACAAAATTTTTACCATTTTTTATGTAATTTCTAAGAACATTAATAACTTCTTTAAGCCGTTTATCTGACAACTTGTATATTAATACTGGCATTCGCTGTGCATAGTTACCATATTTATCCACCCTTTTTGCTCTTTTGTATTATTAGCAAAAACTTCTTTAAGCAATTTATACAAATATCTTAACATTCTTTATAAATTATGCTAGAATAAACTTAAGAACTATTACTAAAAATGCTTTTAACGTCGATATATTTACTATACAAGCTATATCTATTTATTATATTGACTTTAAATTAATTATTGACTATACTTGTTTACACGGAATAGTAAAAGTTTTTTTCCATATCTTTTATTATGACATATGTAACTTTATTTTGTATTTTACAGGGCCATTAAAAAGGATGTGATTCTATGAAGATTGAAAAAATTAGTGATAATCAGATCCGCTGTACTCTTAGTCACGAAGATCTTATTAACAGAGAATTAAGAATCAGCGAACTAGCTTACGGAACAGAAAAAGCAAAAGCCTTGTTTAGAGACATGATGCAACAAGCTAATTATGAGTTTGGTTTTGATGCAGAGGATATACCCTTAATGATTGAAGCAATTCCTGTGTCCCCTGAGTGCTTAGTACTAGTAATTACTAAGGTGGAGGATCCAGAAGAATTAGATACCAGATTTTCAAAATTTTCACCAGATGATTCCGATAACTATGATAGTAGCGAAGATGAAGATGACAATTATTTTTCCTTTGATCCCATAAAAAAATCCTCTGATGAATATCCGGATGACTACACCGAAAGTTCAGACGAGGATGAAGATGATGATATTCGCAACTTCTTACCGACGCCAAAGTCTTCTTCTGGAAAGAAACAAGAAAAAGATCTAAAGTCAGGAAAATCTCCAAAACTTCCTGTTAACATTGTAAAAATATACTCTTTCCAAAGTTTAGAAGAAGTAATTGAGATGTCAAGTGTTGTTTCCAAATTCTACAATGGTAAGAATAGCTTGTACAAGAACCCGGTAAATCTAATATATTATTTGGTGGCTAATAAATCTGAGCATACAACAGATGAATTTAATAAAATCGGGAATTTAATTTCCGAGTATGGACTACAAGAACGAAGTACTTACGCAAGTCCATATTATTATGAAGAGCATTTTGATTTAATTATAAAAGACAATACCATTCAGGTATTATCCTATCTCTAACAAGAAGCTGATTAAGATTTATCATTCATAAGTTAGTAACTTAAAAGTCCAAGATTAAAACTAAAAGTTTTAATCTTGGACTTTTTTATTGTGTTATAGTTATCTTTTCTACTATTATTCTTTTGTAGCAAGATATTCTTGAATTGAATTCATAAGTGTATCAATATCCATTCCATGAACTAATGCAGCCTCTTCAAGAGTCTCTGTCTGTGAAGATGGGCATCCTACACATTGCATGCCATTAGCCATTAGAATTTGTACAATTCCTTGATCTACACTGATTACTTCAGCAATAGTCATGTCCTTTGAAACTTGTGCCATATTGCTTCCTCCTAACTATATATCAAAATCTAATATTCAATTTTGTTTCCACTACATTATAATCTAAGATATTATACGCGTCAAGATTATTGTTTCTTGAAAAATCGAATTAAATATTTATACTTGTTTTATATCTTCTTTTATATTAAAATATACTTTGTGAAAAGATTGGAGGGAAAAATATGGCCTATACAATTACTGATACTTGTATTAGTTGTGGTGCTTGTGTTGATGATTGCCCAGTTGATGCCATTTCTGAAGGCGAAGACAAATATCAAATCGATGCTGAGCTATGCATTGATTGTGGCGCTTGTGAATCCACTTGTCCAACAGGTGCAATTGAAGGATAAATAATACATATCACATCAAGAATAGCCAAGAAAAATTTAGTTATTTTTTCTTGGCTATTTTCTTTAATTGAAAAACTTGTATTTTTTCTTTTTTTTAAATGTTTTGGTTGCTGCAGCTTGTCCTCTCGCATTTTGAACCTCTCTTATGGTTCGATCAAACCGCTTAAATCTCTCTTCTTCACGTTCTTCCTTTATTCTTAGTAGATAATCCATTTCTTTAATAACTGAATTTGTCACTTCTTCGTTTATCACTTCAGCTAATATTCCATTATTATTCTCTAGAGCCTCAGTCACTAGGTTTCTCATGATCTTATTAAATTGCTCTAACTTGTCTGTGGAATTATCCATGTTAGCATAATTAATACTATCTACCTTATCATTGTTGTTATTTGAGTCTTGCTCTATTGCCGTAAAAGCTTGATTATCTGATAGTTCCTTAAAATCTTGTTTATCGCACGTTTCCCTTAGCGGGTTAATATTATCCAAATCTGAACAATTATTCTTTAGTATTGTAGGTATTAACATTTTAATAGCACGTAATTGATATCCTTTTTCCTTAAGAACCTTAATTGCCTTAAGTAATTCTATGTCCTCATTTTTATAATAACGATGTCCCATCTCATTTCTTGAAATGCTAAGTTCTAATTCCTCTTCCCAATATCTTAAAGTATGTTGTTCAACATCAATTAATTTTGAGGCCTCAGATATCATATACCGAACTTCATGCATATATAGTCACCAAGCCTTTCCAATTACTTGCTTTTTATTATAACATAGCAGAAGTTCATTTCAATATTTTGTAGGTAATTTTATAAAGATTTTTTCGACATAAAAGCCTTTATAAGAGCAGATAAATACAAGCTTTTATCTAATATGTTTTTATCTTTCAAGATTTGCAAACTTTGTATATTCTGCTTGCCAAGCAAGTTTGATGGTACCTGTTGGACCATTTCTTTGCTTGCCAATTATAATTTCTGATATTCCCTTTTCTTCAGAATCATTGTTATAATAATCGTCTCTATAAATAAACATAACAACGTCCGCATCCTGTTCTATGGCTCCTGATTCTCGCAAATCTGAGAGCATTGGTCTTTTATCTGGCCTTTGTTCTACAGCACGACTTAGTTGAGATAAGGCTAATACTGGCGCATCAACTTCCCTAGCTAGAGCCTTCAGAGAACGTGATATCTCGGATATTTCTTGTTGTCTTGATTCTGAATGCTTAGAACCCGACATTAATTGTAGATAATCTATAATTATTAAACCCAGATTCTTTTCTAATTTTAACTTCCTACACTTAGATCTTAATTCATTTACGGAAATACCCGCTGTATCATCTATTGTCAAATTTGAATTACCTATTATTCTTGATGTCTCAACTAGATCAACCCATTCGTCATCATTTAAGTCACCTGTTCTAATGGTTTGTGAATCTATTCTAGAATGCATTGACATAATTCGCTTTACCAATTGGTCTCTAGACATCTCTAAGCTAAATATCGCTGTTGGTATATTGTTTTTAATAGCTACATGTTCTGCAATATTTAATGCTAAAGCTGTCTTACCCATAGAAGGTCTTGCTGCCAATAAAACTAAATCTGAGGGTTGCAGCCCTGCCGTCTTATAATCCAAATCATAAAATCCTGTAGCAACACCTGTAACACTTCCCTTATTACGTGCGGCTGCTTCAATACTCTCTAAAGATTCAACAACAACATCTTTTATATCAACAACATTTCCTGTGTTTCGCTTTTGCAGAATATTAAACACTTGCTTTTCAGCATTATCTAGAATCTCCTCTGTACCCTTCTTATCAAGGTAGCACTCATTGGAGATACCTTCTGTTACCTTAATCATTTGCCTAAGAACAGACTTTTCTTTTACTATATTAGCATAATGTCTAACATTGGCAGATGTCGGTACAGAAGCGATTAAATCCCTAATAACTTCTAAGCTGCTTAACTCAGGAGGAAGATCTTTTTCTTTTAATTTGTTTTGAAGAGTAATCAAATCAGTTGGATGACCTTCACTGTGCAATTCAATCATTGCTTCAAATATGACACCATATCTTTGGTCATAAAAGTCTTCCTTTGTAACAATCTCTGCTGCTACAACTATTGCATCCTTGTCCATAATCATCGAGCCAATTATAGACTGCTCTGCTACCAAATTATGTGGTGGGACTTTCTTAATAAAATCCAAATCCATGTTATTGCCTCCTGATTATTAGCTTATAGCCACAAATAAAATTCTTAAGTTCATTAACTATTTTTCTTCATTTACTTTAACTTTTAACTCACAAGTTACTTCAGGATGTAACTTTACAGTAACTATATGTGTTCCTATACTCTTAATTGCTTCTTCAATTTGAATCTTTTTCTTATCTACATCTAAGTCAAACCCTGACTTTAAAACATCTGCTATTTCCTTTGATGAAATTGAGCCAAATGTTTTTCCTCCTTCACCTGACTTAAGTGAAACTTCGACCTGAATAGATTCTATTTCCTTGGCAAGTTCTTGGGCTTTTGCTAATTCTTCTGCATTTTTCTTTTCAATCGCCGCTTCCTGTTTCTTTAATTGTTTTAAATTCTTAGGCGTAGCTTGAACAGCAAGGTCTTGTGGCAATAAGAAGTTTCTTGCATAACCATCCTTTACATCAACTACTTCACCTTTTTTTCCTATTTTGTTAACATCTTGCGTTAATATTACTTTCATATTTTTTCTCCTTTTTCTTTAAAATAAATCAAAATTATAAGTCTCCATTGTCTAACATTGTCTTTAATGTTTCCTTTATTAAATTCATAGCTTCTTCCATACTTATATCTTCAAACTGTGTTCCGGCTGAACTTAAATGACCACCACCACCAAGTTTCTCCATGATTACTTGTACATTTACTTCATCTATAGATCTTGCACTCACATAAATTTTATGATTATATTCACTAAAGACAAAGGAAGCTTTTATTCCAATAATATTTAATAATTCATTAGCTACTTGGGCTCCAATTATTGTTGGATTCTCCTCATCATTTTTAGGAAGACAAGTAATTGCAAATGAGTCCATGTAAATTTCAGTTTCTCCCATTGCCAGTGCCTTTAATCTATATTCACCCATATCACTTCTAAAGGCTTTTCTAATTCTTGTTACATCTGCCCCATTTCTTTTTAAAAATGCTGCTGCTTCAAAGGTTCTTACACCTGTTTTAGTAAGGAAATTATTGGTATCAACCATTATACCTGCATACATAGAATCAGCCTCTACTGGTTTTAAAGTGATTCCATCTCCTATATATTGAAGGATTTCTGCTACCATTTCACAGGTTGAAGATGCATAGGGCTCAATATATGATAATGATGCATTAGTGATTGCTTCACCTGATTGTCTATGATGATCTAAAAGTACAATCGTATTAGTCATAGTTAATAACTCTTCACATTCTGTTAATTTTGGCTTATTTACATCAACAACTACTAAAACCGTATTATTATCAACAAGCTGCAAGGCTTGTTGGTTGTTTACAAACATATCTTCTTCATAATCTTGGCTATTTATAAAACGAGTCATAAATGGTCTAACTGAGTTTGTAACTTCATTAATCACTATATGAGCTTTTTTGTTCAATGCCCTAGCAATACAAAAAACCCCTACGGAAGCACCAAATGAATCCACGTCTTGGAGAGTATGCCCCATAACAACCACATTATCTCTAGTTTCAATAAGCTCCCTTAGGGCATGTGCCTTTACCCTTGCTTTTACTCTAGTATTTTTTTCTACTTGAACACTTTTGCCTCCATAGTAATTTATTCTATCTCCATTTTTAATTACTGCCTGATCTCCACCCCTACCAAGGGCCAAATCCATAGCAGCAATACTATAATCATATGCTTTAGCATATGATTCTTGATGAATTCCTATAGCTATACTAGTTGTGACTGACATTGTGTTACCAATATTAACATTTCGAACTTCTTCTAATAAGCTAAATTTGTTGTTTTGCAATTGTTGTAGATACTTTTGTTTAAACACAAAAATATACTTGTCCTTTTCAAGTTTCTTAATAATGGCATCTATATTTTGCATATATTTATTAATCTTTCGATCTATTAATGCTGCTAATAATGAACGCTTTACATCGTCTGTCGCTCCAATAACCTCATCATAATTATCTATATATAGCAAACCTACGATCATCTTTTGATCTTCATTCTCTCTTTTTAATTGATTAATTTCTGTTATATCATAGACAAACATTGCTACTAGGCAGTCTTTTGTTTTATTAGCATAATCTATATCGCCACCCATAGCTTCAATAGAATCTGTGCTTTCAAAACAAAGCTTTCTTAAGATTATCTCATAATCTTTATTATCTTTTCTCGCTATTATCTTAACATCCTGAATATCCTTTGGAAAATCTTCCTTCCTTATTTCTTGAAAGATATTACTAATAGAATTCTGAGCTTTTCTTTCATTCTTAATTATGTCATATAATTCGTCATTAGCCCAAAGCATCTTACCATCATAATCAAGAATAGCATATGGCAATCTTAGTTCTTTGAGAATTGATTTCTGAGCTTGACTATAATTACTTCCAAATTGAACAAGTTCCCTAAGTATACTAGGTCTTTTTATGAAATAATAAGAAGTTATAATTATTGCATAAATAAATGTTGTGATAAGCATAATAAAGCCAGCCGTGTCGTTAATTGTAAAAAACAACATCGTTAGGCTCAAAAACATAACAATGACAAGTAATTGCCAGTATCTGAAACTACGAAATATCTTATTTTCATTATCTATCTTTCCCATTTAAATAAGCATACCTTTCTCTATTTTTGCACAAAGCATCTTTAACCCTAGAATACATTGCTTATTATTATAACATTAGAATTCTATAAATCAAAGTGTTTTCATATAGAAAAGCCCACAACATTTTCTGCTGTAGGCTTTTCTTTAAACTACTTATTTGATAAATAAATGTTTAATTGCTTTTTACTCTATCAAACATAGGTTTTAAGATTGGATATAAGTCATGGAAAATTTCATACTTTTTATTATACTTCTCCACTATGTCCTTATCTTGTTTAATAGTTTGAGTTATTTTTATTAATTTTGATGTGGCTTCTTCTACAGATGAATACTGATTACAACCAACTGTCGCTAATATTGCTGCGCCAAAGGCTGGACCTTCTTCACTGTTAATTTTGTTTACTTCCACATCAAATATGTTAGCAATAATCTCACACCAAAGTTGACTCTTAGCTCCACCACCATTTATACGAATACGATCAATATTAATATCCTTTTCCTTAATAATTTCCAGACAATCTCTAAGCGAATATGCAACACCTTCTAATACTGCTTGTGTCATCTGTTCTCTTGTAGTTTCCATAGTTAGTCCGAAAAAGGCACCTCTTGCATCTGGATTGTTATGAGGAGTCCTTTCACCTATTAAGTAAGGAAGGAAATATACATCGTTTTCTCCTAGATTAGTGATGTTCTCTTGTTCTTTACTGTAATCTTTAGTGTCTAAAATGCTATTCATCCACCATTCGTTTGAAGCGGCTGCTGAAAGTGTAACTCCCATAAAGTGATACTTACCATCTGCATGTGCAAATACATGCAAGGCATTATCTTCTATATCACTATAGTGCTTGCTTGCCACAAAAACTACACCAGATGTCCCTAAAGACACATTACACATTTCGTGTCCTACTGTACCTGTTCCCACTGATGCAACAGCTTGATCTCCACCACCTGCAATTACCTTTACGGCAGAGCTTAAACCAAGTTGACTCGCAATACTTTCTTTTAAAGTTCCAACCTTTTCATAACTCTCATGAACTTTTGGCATTTGTTCATCCTTAAGTCCCACTATGTCTAACATTTCTCGAGACCATTCCTTGTTTTTTACATCAAACAAAAGTGTACCTGAGGCATCTGAAACATCAGTTGAATGGATACCTGATAACATATAGGCAATATAATCTTTAGGAAGCATTACTTTACTAATCTTTTTAAAATTATCTGGCTCATGTTTTTTTACCCACAATAATTTAGGTGCAGTAAAACCTGTTAAGGCCATGTTTCCTGTATAGCTAGATATTTTTTCTTGCCCTATAACATTATTTAAATAATCACACTCTTCTTGAGTTCTTCCATCATTCCATAAAATTGCCGGTCTAATAACCTCATCATTATCAGCTAATATAACCATCCCATGCATCTGGCCACTAAAACTTATTCCGTCAACACTTTTCTTGTCCTGCCCTTCTAGTAACTCTTCTAGGCCATTCATTAGTTGTTCAAACCAGTCTTCAGGATTTTGTTCAGAGTAGCCAGTTTTAGGATAGTAAATAGGATATTCTCTAACTACTATCTTTTTTATATCACCTAGCTCATCCATTAATAAAAGCTTTACTGATGAAGTACCTAAGTCTGCACCAATATATAGCATGTTAGCCCCTCCTTATTTTGTTTCCATTATATATTGATTCAAAACAGCTTCTAGGTATTCCTGTCTACCTGAAGTGTTAGGGCTCACTTCGTTATTAAGAGCATAATCCTCTAATTCCTTTAATCCTACTTTTCCTTCTACAATATCTTTACCAATACCTTCATTGTAGCTTGCATATCTATTTTCTTTAAAGTCTTCAAACACTTTATCTTCTATAAGTTTTGCAGCAACCTTTAATCCTCTTGCAAATGCATCCATACCAGCTATATATGCATAAAATAGATCGCTTTCTTCAAAAGAAGCTCTTCTAACTTTTGAATCGAAGTTAAGTCCACCCTTCGTAAATCCACCATCTAGAAGAATTTCATACATTGCTAATGTAGTATCATATACATTTGTTGGGAATTGGTCTGTGTCCCATCCTAGTAAATAGTCACCTTGGTTTGCATCTACACTACCAAGCATTCCGTTAATTCTAGCATAATTTAATTCATGTTGGAATGTATGCATAGCTAATGTAGCATGGTTTGCTTCAATATTTAACTTAAATTTATCTTCTAGTCCATAACTCTTAAGGAATGCTAGTACTGTTGCACAATCTGTATCATATTGATGTTTTGTTGGCTCCTTTGGTTTTGGCTCAATAAGTAATTGACCTGTAAAACCAATTTCATCAGCATAATCACTAGCCATACTTAAAAGTCTAGCAAAGTTATCTAATTCTAGTTTCATGTCTGTGTTTAATAATGTTTCGTATCCTTCTCTACCACCCCAGAATACATAGTTTTCTCCACCAAGTTCTTTAGTGATTTCCATGGCTTTTTTTATCTGAGCTGCTGCTAAGGCAAATACTGAAGAATTACAAGATGTTCCTGCACCATGTACAAAACGTGGATCACTAAATGCATTTGTAGTTCCCCACAAACACTTGATTCCTGTTCTTTCACTTTCTTCTTTTATAATTGCTACAATTTCATCTAAATTTGCATTAGTTTCTGCAAGATCTTTACCTTTAGGCGCAATATCTGCATCATGAAAACAGAAGAATGGAATTTGCATTTTTTCCATAAATTCAAAAGCTGCATATACTCTTTCTTTTGCTACAGCCATTGGATCGTCATTTTGATCCCATGGTCTAAACATTGTTTCATTACCAAATGGATCATCTCCCATATAAGTAAATGTGTGCCACCATGACATTGCAAATCTTAATTGCTCTTTCATAGTTTTGCCCATTACTACTTCATCAGGATTATAGTACTTAAATGCCATATGGTTCTTGCTTTCTGGTCCTTCATAATTGATTTTCTCTACATCTTTAAAATATTGCATGTACATTACCTCCTATTTGTTTAGTCACTTAACTAATTGTTCTACTTATAACATACTATTTTCTTCATGATTTGTCAATCCCTTTTGTATAGTTTTATGGATTATTCATAATACATACTGTGAAGTTTTTATAAACTCTTTAAAATTTGTACTTACTATGCTATTATATGTAATCAAGCATATAATATTTTTAAAAATGAGAAATTTCAAAAGGAAGATAATATGATAACCGGAAGTAAGGAATTAATAAGAGACATAAATTCAACTTTAGTCTTAGAAACCATAATAAACAAAGGACCGATATCTCGTGCAAACATATCAAAAGTATTAGGCTTAACCAAAACAACTGTTTCTTCTATTGTTGCAAAGCTTATAGAAAAAAAGTTTGTTTTAGAAGTCGGAAGTGACAACACAAAATTAGGAAGAAAGCCCATCCTTCTTGCTTTTGATGCAAATGCTGGATATGTTGTTAGTATAGAGATTGGAGTAGATCAAATTGTTGCTCTACAGTCTAATTTATTAGGAGAAAAAATTAAAATTTTGGAACAAGAAACTCCAAATAACAACGATGGAATTCGAGAAGCTCTTGTTGAAATTATTGATAGTATAAATCAAGAAGCAAAACCTTCGACTTATGGACTTATTGGAGTTACCCTTGGAATACATGGTGTTATACATAATGATCAGATTTCATTTGCCCCATATTATGCCTTGTCAGAATTTGATTTGTCAAGTTTTCTTAAGCAACGTTTTAACACAAAGATTTTTATTGAAAATGAAGCAAATCTTTCTGTATTGGGTGAAATATCATATATTCCAAAATATAAAAACATAGCAAACATTAGTGTTCATTCTGGAGTGGGGCTAGGTCTCTTTATTAATGGCGACCTATATACTGGTTTTAGTGGGTATGCTGGCGAAATTGGTCACACTATTGTTGATGTAGATGGTAGGAATTGTCCATGTGGTAATAAGGGATGTTTAGAACAGTATCTATCAGAAAAAGCCTTATTAAAAGAATTTAAAGAAGCAGCAAAACTGGATTATGTTGATTTTGATATATTATCTTCAATGTATAAACTTGCCGACAAAGATGCTCTTGCTATATTTCAAAAGTTTGTTAAGTATATGACTATTTGCATTAACAATATTCTTAACCTGTACAATCCTGATATTGTAATAATAAATAGTTCCTTTACCCATCATTATCCCGAATTAACTAAAGAAATCGAACTCTCTCTTAATAGTAGATTAAATGATGTCCTTCATATTTATCCATCTAGCTTACATCATACTTCTGTTTTATTAGGTGGAGTTTCTGTCGCAGTTAAAGACTTTTTGGATATTAATGATTTAAGCTTTGTCAATAAATAAACGTTATACTATTCTATATAAAATAAAAAGACCCTTGAATAAATATTTCTATAATTTATTCAAGGGCTTTAATATTATTATAAACTTAAAATCACACTAACTCTTTTCGTTAATATACCAGAAAGTTAATCCACTGTATATGGCATTAGTGCAACGTGTCTTGCTCTTTTAACAGCTACTGTTAAAGCTCTTTGATGTTTTGCACAAGTACCACTAACTCTTCTTGGTAAAATCTTACCTCTTTCAGATACATATCTCTTAACTTTCATTGTGTCTTTATAGTCTATTCCAGTATATTTTTTATCCGCACAAAAAGCACATACTTTCTTTCTTCTACGGAAATTTCTGTTTCTATTATTATATGCCACTTCAAACCTCCTTCTTGCCTAATTAAATAAATGGCAATTCTTCTTCTAATTCATCAGGAATGTTCATAAATCCATCTCCTACGGCATCTTCAGGGTCTGGCTTAGAAGTGTAACCCTGACCTTGCTGCTGATATCTTTCAGATGCAGCTTTGCTTTCAGCAAATTCCTGTTCTTCTACTATAACTTCTGTCGTATAAACTTTTTGTCCTTCTTGGTTAGTATAGCTTCCAGTCTGAATCCTTCCTGAGATTACTATTTTAATTCCTTGATGGAAATACTTCTCGGCAAATTCAGCTGACTTACCAAATACAGTACAGGGGATAAAATCTGCATCTTGCTCTCCCTCTCTCTTGAAACGGCGATCAACTGCTAATGTATATCTTGCTATTGCTAAACTATTATCTGCCTTTGCATACCTAACCTCTGGATCCCTTGTTAGTCTTCCCATTAACACTACTTTATTCATAACTTCGGATAACCTCCTTCTATTATGCGTCTAGTCGAATGCACAGGTATCTGATTACGTCTTCCATAATACGTATACGATCTTCTATTTCACGCGGAGCATTGGAATCAGCATCGAATTGGATGAAGTAGTAATATCCTTCTCGCATTTTTCGAATCTCATAAGCTAGTCTTCTCTTACCCCATTCATCAACATTGGTAATTGTTCCTCCAAATCGTGAAATGAGTCCTTTTACAGTCTCAACTGTTTTAGTTCTTGCTTCATCATCGATTTTTGCATTAACAACTAAAGCTAATTCATACTTGTTCATAGTTGCTTGCACCTCCTTTTGGTCTCTGGCCCTCTATCTGATATCTCTAATAGATATCTGTAAAGAGCAAGGAAAATTTGTGTAACATATCACAACTATGAATTTTAACATAATTTGCAACCTTATTCAAGGCTTTTCTTCTTTTTAATTTCCTTTATATTTTTTTCTATTTTCCTTCTAGGAATCATAACATGATGGCTACAACCTATACACCTGAGCCTAAAGTCCATTCCTACACGTAAGACTTCCCACTCAAAACTACCACAGGGATGACTTTTTTTTAATCTTACAACATCACCAACTTCAACTGCCTTAATATCCTTCATATAAAACCTCCATAATATTAACAAATATTTCTTGATTTTATTCCATAAATAAACTATCATTGATATATTCTTATTATTAAATTGAAAGGAGAACCTATTGTTGACAAAACTAATAAGTAGAGTAAAGGATCCAGGTAGTGCACTTACCCATTTTATTGGGGCAATATTATCAGTTTTCACTTCAGTTTTCCTTATGTGGAGAACTATAAAACATTATAGTTATACACATATATTTTCCATTGCCATATTTTCTCTTAGTCTTGTTTCCTTATATACTGCAAGTACATTATACCATACTCTTGATTTAACCGACAAGACCAACAAAAAACTAAGAAAGTTTGATCACATAATGATTTATTGCTTGATTGCTGGCACATATACACCCATTTGCCTAACTATATTAAAAGGACCTGTAGGCTATGCTATGCTAACTATAATCTGGCTTATGGCCATTGCAGGATTATTTGTTACACTTTTTATGTCTAATCCTCGTAAATGGATGTCTTCAACTATATATATTATTATGGGCTGGACCTGTATATTTGCTTTCAAGCCTTTATTTGAGACTCTATCTCCAAAAGGCTTTCTATGGTTACTTGCAGGTGGGATTTTATATACAGTTGGTGGAGTGATTTATGCTCTTAAGCTTCCTTTATTTGATAAAATTCACCCCAATTTTGGTGCTCATGAAATATTTCACTTGTTTGTAATGGCTGGTAGCGCTTGTCATGTTATATTCATGCTTGTGGCAATTCTTCCAATTCCCACATAAGCAATAACAATTCACATAAACTTATTAGATGTACTTGACTTTTTTCTAAAACAGCAATAATATTAATAATACCAAGGAGGTGGATAAAATGGCATTAAAGTATAGCCGTCAACGCGAATCAATTAAAAATTATTTAGCTCATACTGTAGAGCATCCTACAGCTGATATGATTTATTCAAATATTCGCAAAGAATTTCCTAATATAAGCCTTGGTACTATATACCGTAATCTTAATTTGTTGGTAGAACAAGGTGATATTATTAAGCTTGCTACTGGTGACGGCAAGGATAGATTTGATGCAAATACATCCCCACATTACCATTTTGTATGTACGGAATGTTCTAATGTTTCAGATGTTTTTATGAGTTCAAACTTTATATCCATGGTAACAGATTCTGCTAAGTCTGAAATTGATGGTGAAATCCTTGGTCATAGTACATTATTCTTCGGAAGATGTCTTGAATGTAAAGATGCTTAATCAAAAAATAGGTTCATAATATGATAAAAGATATAAATATACTATGATATTTATATCTTTTACTTTTATTTATTCCTATTTTGAATTAGCCGGTTCTATATTTATACTTTTACCTTTAATTTTAGATTTTCTCATAACTTTAATTACTTCACTAGCATGTTCTCTTGGAACTTCTACAAATGTATATTTATCATACATATCAATTGTACCAACCAAATTCCCAGGCATTCCTGTTTCACCCGCAATAGCCCCTAGTATATCCCCAGGCCTTATCTTTTGCTTCTTTCCTATATTGATAAAAAGTCTAGCCATTCCTTTTTCAGCTCCAGTATTGCCATAATCAAAGAATTCTTCCTCTTCTAAGTCAGCATTACCTGCTCCCATATTAATTTTAAGGAGTGCCGCTACTATATCAAGAGCCGTATAATCTTCATTATTAATATAAGCTTCTGCTATATCAATATATTTAGATAAATCCTCAGAATCTATTACTTCCTTAACACTTTCTAGAACCTTTTCAGCCTTAACAGTTGTAACATCATCAATTGATGGTATTGGCTGTAAAACAATCTTAGACTTACAGTATCTTTCAATTCCCTTTAGTTTATATACTTCTTTACCTACCACTAAGGTAAATGCTCTTCCTGTCCTTCCCGCACGTCCTGTTCTACCAATACGATGTACATAGTATTCGTCGTCTTGCGGTACGTCGTAATTAAATACTGCCTCTATATCATCTACATCAATACCTCTTGCTGCCACATCAGTAGCAATCAAAATTTCTGTATTTCCATTTCTAAAGCCATTCATAACTCTATCTCTTTGTACTTGCTTTAAATCACCATGTAAGCCTTCAGCAAAATATCCTCTTCCTTGTAGTTGCATGGCCAAATCATCTACCTGTCTTTTTGTATTACAAAATACTAATGATAGATTAGGATTATACATATCTAATAACCTACACAAGATTTCTATTTTGTTCTTTCTACTTACTTCATAATAATATTGTTCTATCTCTGGCACTGTTAATTCTTTTTTTACCACTTTAATAACTTCTGCCTTGTTTTGATACTTTCTGGCAATCTCTCTTATTGCTCTTGGCATAGTTGCTGAAAATAAGGCTGTTTGCCTCTCTTTTGGCACGTCTTTCAATATAGTCTCTATGTCTTCTCTAAATCCCATATTTAACATCTCATCAGCTTCATCTAACACCATCACCTTAACATTATCCAACTTAACTGTTCTTCTCCTCATATGGTCCATAACTCGACCTGGAGTTCCAATTATAATTTGTACGCCTCCTTTAAGAGAGCGTATTTGCTTGGATATTTGCTGACCACCATATATAGGAAGTACTTTTATACCATGTATGAACTTAGCTAATTTTCTAAATTCATCTGCTACTTGAATAGCCAATTCCCTTGTTGGACACAAAACAACACCTTGTATTCTTTTTATACTTGGATCTATCAATTGTAACATCGGTATTGCAAAAGCGGCCGTTTTACCTGTTCCAGTTTGTGCCTGACCTATTATATCCTTTTCTGACAGCATTGCAGGAATTGCCTTGGCTTGTATAGCTGAAGCCTCCTCAAATCCCATTTCCTCTATCGCTCTTCGTAAAGGATCCATAATTCCTAGTTCTTCAAACTTAACTATTTGCATTCATTAATTCCTTTCTCTTTTATATTGTACCCACAAAAAACTCTTAATCAACATTGATTAAGAGTTCAATTAATCATATTCTTTGATATTTACTTTATCTCTAATGGTTACTTACACTATTATTTCAAAATAATCTTCTTAGGCACAAAATTTCGACTTCTAACTTAATAAGTATATCAGATTAGAAATTTCAAGTCAAATAAAATATTTGCTAGATCCGAAAAAACAATCTTTAAAATGGAATTTCATCTGCTACAATTGGTCCATCAAAACAACTTTCTATCTTTGACATAGTATCCATATCACTACTACTTATTTCAAAATCAAAGACTTCAAAGTTTTCTTTTATTCTTTCGGGTGTAACAGACTTGGGAAGTGGTAAATATCCTTTTTGTAAATGCCATCTTATTGCAAGTTGGGCCGTTGTTTTGTTATATTTTTTGCTTAATTCTTTTAAAACTTCATTATTTAACAACTTCCCTCTACCTAAAGGAGTATATGCCTCAATTAATATATTCTTATCATCACAATACTTAATTATTTCCATAGGTTCATCACCAGGGCAAACCCTAATTTGATTGACCATTGGCTTTATAGTTGCAGTCTCAAGTAAAGCATCCATATGATGTGGCTCAAAATTACTAATTCCAATAGCCTTTAATTTACCCTCTTTATACAAGTCTTCTAATGCTCTCCAAGATTCGGCATTTTTTTCTTTCCAGTTGTCTCTGAATTTAATTGGATTTGGCCAATGTATTAGAAATAAATCAATATAGTTCGTTTGTATTCTTTCAAGACTTTCGTTAACTGCCTTTATTGTCTCTTCATAACCTCTTACTGTATTAGAAAGTTTGCTTGTTATAAATACCTCTTCTCTAGAAATTCCTGATGCCTTTACTGCTTCTCCAACACTTTCTTCATTCCCATACATAATAGCTGTATCTATATGTCGATATCCAGCTTGTAAGGCTTCACTTACTGCACTAATAGCTTCATCACCATTTTCAGCTTTCCACGTTCCAAAACCTAAAACAGGTATTGATACATCATTAGATAACTTATAAAAATGTTTATTGTTCATTGATCAATCTCCTCTCATGCTTATACTATGGATGAATTCATATTTTATTATACCATATAACTTCTGTCTATAATACTACCTTCTCTTTGCTAGCAAGCATTTATATATTAAGGTTGCTAGTATCATGAGAATTGCACCAACTAGTAGCCAATATTTTTCTTCCATACTTTCTTTCATAAGTGAATAAAGATAAAACTTCTTAACGTACTTCTTGCCAGTAAACATATTCAGCAAAATATAGCCTAGGGGAATCATGTACCCTAAGATAAGTTGATCACTAATTCCATATGCTAGTAACCCCATGCTTCCTAAAAACAAGGCAGTACACGAAGTAGCAAATATGTAATCCCATAACACCACCATGCTATTATTTGTCTTCATACAAAATATAAAGCCCATGGTTAATAAGATTATTGTAATTACAGCCATTCCTATCCTAATTAAATATATTCCAATCTGCCAAGTATATTTCGATTCCACGACTTCCCTAATATCATGATCAGATTCAGGTCTGAAAATAGGGGTAAGCAGAAAGATTCCTATTACTGATACATATTGTTCGGTTATTCTTGCACTTTCACTATAAGTAAGATCATTAATACTAAATATTATAGGCGCTAGAGCAAGAAATAAAAATGCCAACAACATATTTACCCCATGGCTAAGCCACAGATTTATTTGAAGAATCCGCAAATACCTTGATAGGTTTTCTCTTAACATAAGACTTTCCCTTCCTCTTTTGACTATAAACAAATGTAGTTATAAAGAATAATATTAAAGAAAGCATACCATAAAATATGCGGTTTCTAACTATCTCATTAAATCCTGCCTTATATATTTCATAGCCTCCAAATATATTATGACGAATCATTAATGACAACCCATAATCACCATAAAGCAAAGTACCAGATATATTATAGAACCACACCACTACTTGAACTAATATAGCAATTGCATTTTCAGCCAACTCTGTAATTAAATATGATAGACTAACCGTAAACATCAGCGTAGGCAATAGCCAAGCAAATGAGTATTTTACAAAGGCAAGTAGGTCAATCCCATAACTCATGGTTTTTGCCACAAGAAATATTTCTATTGTTGATATAAGCCCAAGTATAAGAAGAGGCAAGAACACCATTATAGTTTGGGCTAGCATTCTACTTCCTACAATCGCTAGAGATGATGCCTTTCTCGAATATATAAGTTCTTCCATCTTTGCTCTTTTATCCTTTAAGGAAAAACTTACAACAAGAAATGCTGGAAAAAGTCCAAGCACAATTCCCATATAATCACTAAAATTTCTGGCATATGCTCCGCTAACCTTATCCTTTTTCACAAGATTTTCATGTTCTTTTATGGCATTTTCATAAGTTAACTCTTCTTTTCCATATCGTTCAAAATTTGAATAAGATGAACCAACTCCTACCATTTCACTCATTTGCCCCATAAGTTCTTTAAATCTTTCATAGGTCATTGTTTCTGC
>CAZJCV010000008.1:77509-79596 GCA_964544535.1 uncultured Lachnospiraceae bacterium
TAGGCGTTGATACCGTATAACCGTCTAAAATCATTTCTCCAAACTCTTCTTCAAATTCTTCTTTAAATTCTTCCTTCTGTTTATTGTATTCAACAACAAGAAAGTCATTATATTCCTCTATGGTGTATCCCGTAATCTCATGAAATATCTCCGCAGCTCTTGCCTGTTTATTTGCATTTAGCTTCACATACTTGATAAATCCAAAAGGATATGAAGGATAATTATTATTGGAGTATTCTCTATATAAATTGCCTGCTAATTCTGACATTACCTGCTCAGGAATCTCTGCATATCTATAACCATAATCAGCATCGCTTTCTCTAGGTTCCCTAATCATAAGACTAATATCTTCTGAGCTATCTGTAGCATATTGAGTAGCGTAAAATAAAATCATTATAATTATCAATGCATAATACAATATGTTTTTACTAATCTTCTTGCATTCCTGGCCAAACAAATCAAGAAACATGATTAGCTTCACCCCCTAGCAAATACATATATGCATCTTCCATGGTTGGCTCACTTACAAGAGCTTCAGGAAATGGCTTTTCTTCTGATACTAAGCGTAATGTTATATCTTCACCGCTTACGACCATAGCTGTTACTTTAAATTGACTCTTAATTATTTCTGACTGCTCTCTGGATGTCCTTATTGTAAACACATGATTTTGGGCTGATTTAATCAGTTCATTTACCCTACCCTTATATAGTATCTTTCCATTATCTAGTATAGCTATATCCTCACAGGTAGATTGTATATCCTCCACAATATGTGTTGATAAAATCACAATTCGATCCTTAGCTAGATCACAAAGTAAGTTACGAATTCTAATTCTCTCCTGAGGGTCAAGGCCTGCTGTGGGTTCATCCACAATAAGCACCTTTGGATTATGTAAAATAGCTTGAGCAATACCTAACCGTCTTTTCATTCCACCAGACAGTACCTTTACTTTTGCTTTTCTATATTGCGAAAGATTAACTTCTTCTAAAACTTTGTCAATAGAAGCTTTTCTTTCTTTTTTACTCATACCAGACAATACTCCAAGATAATCTAGAACATCAAAAACTCTCATTTTCGGGTAAAGTGAAAACTCTTGTGGCAAGTAACCTATTATCTTTCTCACCTGGGCGCTTTTTTCTACCGGAACACCACATACTGTTATTTCACCTTGGGTTTTGTTTATAAGGGTGGCAATAGTTCTCATTAATGTCGTTTTTCCAGCACCATTTTTACCTAGAAGTCCAAACATACCCTGTCCTATTTTTAATGAAATATTATCTAAAGCTTTCGTTTTGCCAAAGTTTTTTGTCAGATTATCAATACTTATCTCCATTTGCTTTTCCTCCTCGAACTAATTTGCCAGCACATTAGTATAATTAATTTCCTCTATGATATAGGCCACTCCCATAATTAAAAAAGCTGTTAAATATGTGGGTAAATAATCCGTATACAAATTCAACACAAACAATGTTAAAGATAAAAGAATAAATATAGAGCTAATAATTAATTTCTTTACTATAAGTTTTTTTGTCCTTAGGCGAACTTCTTCTTTTTCCACTAGTTTATCTTCCATTAGTTCAACCTTCAACCACATATCATCTAAAAATTCTTGATCACTTTTCATTATGTTAGCCCTCCTTCTGCCTATATAATCTTAATAGCTTCCTGGCACGATAAAGCTTTATTTTTACTTGTGCCTTTGTCTGCTTCATTACTTTTGCAATCTCATCATAGCTAAGTTCCTCAATTGCATACAAATACATCATCTGCCTAGAGTCATCACATATGAGTTTTAGCTGATCTTTAATGGCTTTAATCTTTTCCTTTTCAATATAAATATCTTCAGTACTCTTTGAGTAAATGTTGTTGATAATGTCAACATCAGGTAGACTCATTACATGCTTTTGTTTTCTTATGTAGTCTATGGAACGATTCCTAATCATAGTGAATAGATAGGTCTTAAATGAACCTGTATGTTTATATCTGTCCCTTAGGATATATACCTTTACAAAACAATCTTGTACCACATCCTCTGCAAGGTGTTCATCCTTTAAGATCTGACTTGCAAATATTATGCCTGACTTCC
>CAZJCV010000009.1:0-39265 GCA_964544535.1 uncultured Lachnospiraceae bacterium
GGGTGGTTTTCAAAACAGGGATTATGATTTTAAAGATTATGGTTTTTGTCACTGTAATAGTTGTAGACGTAAGTTTAAAGAAATGTATGGCAAAGACTTGCCTGATAAAGTGGACTTTAATAACCCTACTTATAGTATGTATCTTAATTTCCAAGAGAATATTCTAAAGGATTATAGAAAAAAAGTTGTAAAACATATAAAAGGAATTAGTAGTGAAATATGCTTTGATGATGAAGAATATGGTAGAATTGAAGCTTCAACTGAATACAAGAGAAAACTCCCGCATTTTCCTTACTTAGCATCAAGTAATTGTCGTGCAGTAATTGGTGATGGAACAAGCAACATAATATGCTCTAATACTTCGGTGGAATTTATAGGTTATTCATTACGTCATGTATCTGTTTCTCCAGCCCTACAAGAATTAAGGCTCTGGCAAAACTTAACTAATTTAGGTTCACTAGACTACTATATTATGGGCAGAATTGATAATCACCTTGATCGTTCTTCTTTTAGTAGAATTAAGAAAGTTTTTCATTTTCATGCAGAGAATGAACAGGCTTATAGTGGATTAAAAAACAAAGCTCAGGTATTATTAAAGAGAACCCATAGATGGGAGATTAGTTCTGAAGAAAAGGGATGGATTAGAACCTTAACAGAATGTCACATACCTTTCGCTGAGATAATACCTTCGGAATTTATGGAAACAGATTTAAGTAACTATAAATTATTATTATTAGCAGATATAAAAAACTTTACAGATGAAGAAGCAGGAAAAGTAGATGAGTATGTAAAAAATGGTGGAATGCTTATAGCAACTGGGGAGACTGGATTATATGATCCCTATGTTGGACTTAGGAAAGAACAGATATTAGAATGTCTAGGTGTGGATTATGTTAAGCAAATAAGAAGAGATATGATTTCTTCAATGTTTTTAGTTTCAGACAAGGATAAGAAGATATTCACTTCATATGCAGATACAGATGTTATACCAGTGGGCGATGATATGGTTTTTGTAGAAACTAAAAAGGATGTAGAGAAATACTTAAAATTAATCCCCCCTCATATGTACGGTCCACCAGAACGTTGTTATTTTACTGAGATTGCCAATACACCAGGTGTCACCAAGTATTCTTACGGTAAAGGTAAATCCGTTTACATTCCTTGGTTACCAGGTAGTTTTTATAACCTAGGAGGGCATAGTAATACATTCCGCTTTATGAAAGATATATTAACAAATGTTTGTCACATACAGTCAATAGGAGAAGACTTAAACCCCATGGTGGAAGTAAGCCTTTCAGGTAAAGACAACGGAGATATATTTGTTCAGTTTATAAACAATAGTGGTTGTTTCTCCCTAAGTTTTTATGATCCTATTCCCATATATGACTGTAAGGTAAATATACTAAGTGATAAAAAACCCAAGTCAGCTGTTAGTCTAAGAACTGGCAAAAGTGTGAAGTATGAATACAAGGATTCAACCATACACTTAGTGTTGGATAAGTTACAAGATTATGATGGAATAATGATAAGTGTTTAACAAAATAAATATATTAGCTGTATTAAGAAAGGAAAGTATAATGAAAGATAGTATTCATAAATATTTTAATATTGGTACAATTTTATGGATGAGTTATCCACCTACAAAATATGATTATAAAGAAACATTAAAAAAGATATTAACTGATGACTACTTTGATGCTATTGAAATTACACAGATTAAGGATGATGAGCTTCGTGCTGAAACTAAAGCTCTATTAGACCAGTCCCATATAAAAGTATGTTATGGGGCACAACCACGTCTTTTATCAACAGGACTTAATCCAAATGATATTGATGAGGAAGGTCGTAAAAAAGCAGAAGCAACTCTTATAGAGGCTGTTGACGAGGCAGAGTATTTAGGAGCTAAGGGAATCGCTTTCTTAGCAGGTAAATGGGAAGAGGCAACGAAAGACAAAGCCTATGAGCAACTATTAAAAACTACAATCAATGTAAGTAATTATGCTGCAAAAAAAGGTATGGCAGTAAACCTTGAAGTTTTTGACTATGATATGGATAAGGCTGCTTTAATAGGTCCTGCTCCATATGCTGCTAAATTTGCAGCTGATGTTAGGACAGTATGTAACAATTTTGGTTTGTTAGTTGATTTGTCTCATTTTCCAACAACTTATGAGACAAGCAGGTTTGTAATACAAACCTTGAAACCTTATATAACACATTTTCATATAGGAAATGCTGTTGTAAAACCAGGATTTGATGGGTATGGAGATAAACATCCTAGATTCGGTTTTCCCAATAGTGCTAATGATACACCAGAGCTATTGGATTTCTTCAGGATATTAAAGGAAGAAGGTTTTTTCAGGGCTGATGATCCCTATGTACTTTCCATAGAAGTTACCCTACAAGAGGGTGAAGATGGAGATATAGTCTTAGCCAATACTAAGAGGGTTATAAATCGCGCTTGGGCTTTACTTGAAGATTAATTTGAAAGGAATGAACATAATGAAAAAAATCATTGTTTTAGACGGATATACCTTAAACCCTGGAGATTTAGAATGGGATGGATTTTGGCCCCTAGGTGAATTTACTGTATATGATCGTACACCGGCACATCTTGTGGTTGAGAGAATAGGGGATGCAGAAATTGTACTCACTAATAAAACTGTGATATCAGAAGAGGTAATGAAAAAGTGCGACAACATCAAATATATTGGAGTTTTAGCAACAGGTTATAATGTTATAGATATTGAAGCAGCAAAAAAGAGAAATATAATTGTAACAAATATACCTTCCTATGGAACAGATGCTGTTAGTCAATATACAATTGCCTTAATGTTGGAACTTTGTCATCACATTGGAGCACACTCTGATAGTGTAAAGCGAGGAGATTGGACAAATAGTGAAGATTTCTGCTACTGGAACTATCCTTTAATCGAGTTATCTGGAAAGACATTAGGTATTATTGGTTTTGGGAAAATAGGTCAGGGAACAGCTAGAATAGCACAGGCATTGGGAATGAAAATACTTGCTAATAATCCAAGTAAAATCCCAAGTGAAAACCTCAATGAGAATATAAAACAAGTATCATTAGATGAACTACTTGTTGACTCTGATGTAATCTCTTTACATTGTCCGTTATTACCAGAAACAGAAGGAATCATTAATAAGGATACAATTAGTAAGATGAAGGATGGAGTTCTAATAATTAATGATTCTAGGGGACCCTTAATTGTTGAAGAAGATTTAAGGGATGCCTTAATCAGTGGAAAGGTAGCTGGTGCTGCAGTGGATGTTGTTTCATCAGAGCCCATACAGCTGGACAACCCATTATTGGATGCTCCCAACACTATAATAACGCCCCATATTGCTTGGGCTCCAAAGGAAGCAAGACAGAGACTAATGAATATAAGTATAGAAAATCTAAAAGCATTTTTAGAAAAAACACCAATTAATGTTGTATCATAGGAGAGAAATATGTCAACTTCAATAATTACTTTTAATCAAATACTAATTATTTTTATAATAATCGCAATAGGAGTTATATGCTATAAAGTTAAGTTGATTGATGATGAAACCAATAATAGATTATCCAGCATTTTATTAATGTTAGTTAACCCAATGGTGATTTTTGTTTCATATCAGAGAGAGTTTGAAAAAGAACTCTTAGAAGGCTTACTTATTTCTCTTTTATTGTCCGTAATAACTCATGTTATTAGTATTTTAATATCACATCTTCTCATTAAGAAAAAGAGGAGAAAAAAGGGAAACATAGCAAACCATAGTATTAATAAGTATGTGGATAACGAGGATGTGGAAGTAGAAAGAATGTCTAGTATCTACTCCAATGTTGGATTCATGGGAATACCATTAATGTATGGTATATTTGGAACAGAGGGAGTTTTCTATGCGACAGCTTCTGTAACAATTTTTAATATATTTTTATGGACCCATGGCGTAGTTATGATGAGTGGAAACAATGAGTGGAGCCTAAAGAGTATGTTAAAAAAACTTTTGTCACCTTCTATCATTGCTATTGCACTAGGATTAATATGCTTCTTATTTCAAATTATGATACCAGATGTGGTTTTTGATGCCTTTCAACATGTTGCCAATATAAATACTCCATTTGCTATGTTAATAGCTGGTGTAACAATTGGAAAAACAGATTTTAAGAAATTAATAACAAATTATAGACTTTACTTTATAGCATTTATAAAATTATTACTTATTCCAGTTGTTTTATTGTTAATATATGGCATGCTTCCGATCAGCAACAAAGTGTTTACTACAGCGGTTATTATGGCAGCAGCACCAACTGCAACAACAGGAATATTGTTTGCAATAAAATATAAGAAGAATGCTATTTATTCAGCTGAAATATTTACAGTAACTACACTATTATCTGCAATAACGATACCTTTTATTGTAATGCTTGCGGGCTTATTTTCTTAGGATATGGAGGTTGGCCATATGAAACTATTGGAAAACAAACAAAGATTATTACCTGTCATTTTAATATTCTTAGTAATATTAACTGGATGTGATAGTAAATACAATAGTGATATGAATAACAATGATGCCCCTATAAATGACAATGTTATGGAAAAAATTAGGGTATGGTCTGATAATGCCCATGAAAAAGAATTGCGTCTACGTCAGATTGAAGCATTTAATAGTACAAAAGGAAAAGAGTTGGGTATAGAGATTGAGTATACTGTCTATGGCTCTAATTATCAGGATGTAATTAAGACAGCAGCACAAAGTGGTGATGCACCTGAACTTTTTAGACCGACGACTACCTTTATGAAGGAATTTGTTGATAGTGATTATATGATACCTATTACAGACCTACCTGGTGGGGAAGAGATGGTATCAGAATACAAAGACGATCTTGTAATTGATCAACATATCTTTGACGGCGAGGTATATACTTTGCCATATAATTTGACCACATATAAGTTAATTGTTAATAATGAATTGTTTAATAAGGCTGGAATTTTGGAATATCCAAAAACCTGGAAGGAAGTAAGACAAGCAGCCAGGCAAATTACCAAGTCTAGTGATGGTAGGGCATTTGGTTGGGTTTTGGGCTTACAATCTGATTGGATGATAAGTACATACCTAATTAGACCTAATGGCGCAAATGTGGGACATGTTGGATTTAACCATGAGAAAATGAAGTTTGAATTTGAAGAATTTGCTCCGGTTATTGATGCTGTACAAGGTATGATAAGTGATGGAAGCGTATTCCCAGGGTATGAAGGCTTAGATGCAGATGCGGCAAGGGCTCAGTTTGCTGAAGGAAGAATAGGAATGATACCTGCAGCTAGTTTTGATATTAATGTCTATAATGACCAGTTTACTGCGAATTTTGACTGGTCCGTAATACCTGTCCCTGCTTTTGATGATGGGGGCTCAAGTTATAAGGAGTTTGCCGATGTAACTTCTTTATTAGGAGTAGGTACGGCAGCTAAAGACAAGAAAGAAAAAACTATGGAAGTTTTCAAGTTCTTCTATTCTGATGAGAATGCAGCCCAGATGTATGAGAATTCTTTATATATTCCATATAGTCAGGATGCAATTGATATGGCGACTTCAAAACCAAGGAAAAAAGGATTTGAAGATTTTGCTCAGACCTCTAATACGGTGTTTTTCTTACCTATGCCAGATATGCAGCTTTCGTTAGAAGGTAACACATATAGGAAGACAATTAACTACATATTTGCTGATGTGTATGAGGGACAGGATACTAAAACGGTTCTGAGGAATTTGGATAAGCAATACAATACTGCCCTAGAAAAACTACCGGCAGATGTACTTAAGGAATATGAACATCCTCAAGAAATCATGGATAATTTCAGGAAGTAAGAAGATTATAATTACTATAGAATGGTAAGCAAAAGTAGGAGGATATAAATGAGATACACAATCAAGGAAAAAACAGTTGATGTAAAACAAGAAGTTGATATTTTAGTTGTTGGCGGTGGACCAGCAGGTATAGGAGCTGCTGTTTCAGCAGCAAGAAGTGGTAAGAAAGTTATGCTCTTGGAAAAGAGAGGTTTTCTAGGAGGGAATATTACAGGATCTTATGTAGAGACATGTAATCATTTTCTTCATGGAACTAATTTTGAATCAGATGGCATTTATAGGGAGATAGAGGATAAATACAAAGAAAGATTTGGTAAATCCCATGATATTCGCCCAAATTCACCTCATAGATTCAGCAGTGAATATCTAAAGATATTCTTAGATGATTTCTTGAAAAATGAAGGAGTTGAAATTAAGTTCCATTCATTTGTTAATGACGTAATCATTGAAGGTAATAATATAGCATGTGTTATTATCCAAAGTAAAAAAGGGCCTCTGGCTATTAAGGCTAAGGTAATTATTGACTCAACTGGTGATGGTGATGTTGCTTTTAGTTCAGGAATACCTTATGAGCAAGGAAGAGATACTGATGGACTTTGCCAACCAGGTACAGTTAACTTTAGATTAGCTGGAGTTGATGTTGAAAAGCTAATAGATGGTGATGAAGATAAACTTAAAGCGATAGGAAAGCAGTTCAACAAAGATTATAGAGCCGGGAAAACAGGTCTAAGCTGTAAGCGTCAAGATCTTCCCTTTGGCCGTCTTACTCCTGGCGGACAGGTAAGTTATGTAAATTACCCATGCTCTTATAAGATTGACCCAACTGATGTAGATGGTTTAACTCAGGGAGAGCTAGAATGTAGACAATATATTATGGAGTTTTATGAATACGCTAAGAAAAACTTTGAAGGTTTTGAGAATGTTGAGTTAGCATCAATAGCTCCAGAGATAGGATTTAGAGAAAGTAGAAGAATAAAAGGTGTATATCGTCTTACTAAGGAAGATATTGAAGCTCAGACTATATTCGATGATGCTATTGCAACCTACCCTCGTATATATGATTTGTTATCTCCAGATGGAAATATGGATGGAGACGGCAAATTAGAAGGAGAAGGGTATGAAGGTCATATATATGAACCCATTACTGATGACAGGTTCTATACAATTCCTTATAGAAGTTTATTGCCAGTAGATATAGACAATCTAATTGTAGCAGGAAGATGTATTAGTGCAGATCAATTAGCAGAAAGTAGTATCCGTGGTATATCAGCTTGTATGCTTACAGGTCAGGCAGCGGGGGCTGCAGCTGGCTTATCATGTAAAGATGAAACATCTCCTAAAAAGATTAATGTCAAGGAACTACAAGAAATCTTAAGAGATCAAGGTGTTAAAATACCAGAACAAACTAAGTAATTAAACAAATAAATTATAAGTTTTCATAATATGGAGGTTATTGAATGAAGATAGTTATGTTAGAGCCATTAGCAGTTAGTGAGGAAGTTATTAATGACTTGTCTAAAAGGCTAAAAGAAGAAAACCATGAATTAGTTGTATATAATACTGTAACAAATGATATTGAAGAATTAAAAGCTAGGGCAAAAGGAGCAGATGCTCTCATTATTGCTAACAATCCACTAGCAGGAGAAGTTATTAAGTCAGTAGATGAACTTAAATTTATTTCAGTTGCATTTACTGGTGTAGACCATGTTGATTTGGATGCATGTGCTGAAAAAGGTGTAAAAGTATCTAATGCAGCTGGCTATAGTAATCAGTCAGTAGCTGAACTAGTGATTGGTATGATTATTTCTAAATTAAGAAATATTGTAGAGTGTAATGAGGTAATAAGAGAAGGAAAGACTAAAGATGGTCTAGTAGGATATGAGCTTGCTGGTAAGACAGTAGGAATTGTAGGAACAGGTGCTATTGGACTAAGAGTAGCAAGGCTATTAAAGGCTTTCGGTTGTAAATTACTAGGTAACAACAATACACCTAGCAAGGAAGGTGAAGAGTTAGGCATAGAATATGTTGATTTAGATGAACTATTAAAATCTAGTGATATAGTAACCTTGCATACACCGTTGACAGAAAAAACAACTCATCTAATCAACAGTGATAATATTAAACTGTTAAAACCAACAGCATTACTAGTGAACTGTGCAAGAGGGCCAGTAATTGATATTGAGGCAGTGGCTACAGCATTAAAAGAGAAGAAATTTGCTGGAGCAGCTATTGATGTCTTCGAGATTGAACCTCCTCTACCAACTAATCATGTGTTGTTTGATGTTGAGAGTGCACTATTAACACCTCATATAGCATTTGCAACAGCAGAATCTATGGTAAAAAGAGCAGTAATTACCTTTGATAATGTATATAAATGGATGGATGGAAACCAAATAAATACAATATTATAATAAAAGAATAAATTTAAAGGATGCTGATATTCCATAATGTCTATTAGGAATATCAGCATCCTTTTTTAAAATAAAGTTTTATTTGATTATTCAAGGTGTGTTTCTTCTAGAAACTCATCAAAATGTAACAGTTTAAGAAGTTTCACTACTTCTTTCATGGTTTTCATCTCAAACTTTTTAAGAATACTGTTGACTTGACTTTTTATTGTAGCAATGGTTACAAACCGTTGTTCAGATATTTGCTTATAGGTGTCACCCTCATAAAAACATTTAAGAACTTCAAATTCACTATTTGTAAGACTTGAAATTATGTTTAACATATAAATCAAACTTTTTTGCTGAGACTTTAATCTGGCAAATTCATCAACAATTTTATCAGCAACACCTGGTCTAATCATAAGTTTATTGTTATAAACAGTACGAATAGAATTAATAATTTGTGTTGTAGAATCTGTCTTTACTATATAATCCATGACTCCAGCACAATAGGCTTGAAATAAATATTCATCTTCTTGATGTATGGTTAAAATTATTATTTTTATATCTGGATTATTGTTAAGGATGGTTTCTGTAGCATCAATACCAGCAGTTCTAGTTTCCATCTGAACATCCATTAAGATGACATCGGGTTTTAAATCTTGGGCTTTCTGTATGGCTTCATTTCCAGAAGAAGCCATCCCGATAACATCAATATCTGGTTCATTAGACAATATCTTTTTAAAATGGTTTCGTATATCCGTCATATCATCAACAATTAGTAATTTAATCTTATCCATAGTTGTTCCTCCCATTTCAGATAGTTATATGAATTATTTTGCCATGGGTAATAGAATTTCAACATTTGTATATTCTCCGGGTTTACTTTTGATTCTAAGATAACCATAATGACTGGTTATTACCCTAAAAGCATAAGATAATCCCATACCCCAATTACTTTGCTTCGGTTTTGTAGAAAAATAAGGTGTAAAAATCTTTTTTTGATTTTTCTTTGAAATACCAATGCCGTTGTCTTTTATAGAAATATAAATCCACTCATTACTTGTATCTACAGTAATTTCTATATATGCATCTTTGTTTGAACCACAATTAATAGCATCAATTGCGTTAGTAATTAAATTAGCTATAACCTGAGTCATATGATACATATCAAAGTTACAATAGAGAGGATGATCCTTATATGACTTAGTCAAAACTATTGTCTCTGGTATGGTTACTTCCTTTATTGCATTTTCTATAGCATCTATAATGTTGCTGCGTATTGTTCGAACTCTAAGTTCACGAATGCTATCAAGGGTTTTTGATATGCTTTCCATATGATTTTCACTTATTGTTAGTATCCTGTTTAATTTCTGTTTACCCAACTCTGTTCCATAATTATCAAGAGTTTCCTGAGAAAGTATTTTTATATTAAACATAATATTTTTATCTGAATGTAATACATCTTTTAAGTTAGTATTTAACAAGTCAAGGTTTTTCTTAATTGTTCGTTCCTTTATTCCGCTAATCATTCTATCAGTCTTAAACTTATATGTTATAAACAATATTATTAGTAAAATTACAAAAGAAAATATAGGTAATACTGATATATAGTATCCAGGAACGATTATATCCAACTCATATCTCCAAAATGCAGAGTCTAAGACATTGTGAATAGATGTTTTAAATGCTCCTGTAAAAAAGACCATAAAGAATATGGAGTTAAGTAGGAACAGGCTAATCGCAAGGGCCAGTAGTTGTTCTGCCAAAAAAGATATTTTGCTTTTAATAAAGCTACGAAAGAGTATATATATTGGGTAAATAAGATATACTAATGTGCTAAAAAGCATTAGATAATCAATTATGATGGTTATGTTAACGAAAAGAGTTTTTTGAATGCCGTCTAACTTATTGCTCAAAAGAAATATATTATAAGCAGTATTGGGATTATAAAACAAAAAATATAGTATAGGATAAGCAATTAGGAAAGCATATATAAAAGCTTTTCTAATTTTTCTCACTCCTTTTTTATTTATTTCAACATTGATGTTTTTATTAAAAGTTATCGCAAAAGACATATTTGCGGTTAAGTACAACATGATACCAAAATTTCTTAGAATCTGTAAATTTGAAAGGGATAAAGTAAATATACGACTTATATAAAGAAACATCCTGTACTCGATGCCTCTATATGAGATGATCGAAGGAATGTGGTAATTACTTCCTTTGTAAACCTCGGAAATAATTGTAAGCAATGATAGGCTCATTCCTAGCACCATTACAATAAATAGTAGATTGTATTTACTTTTTAAATTACGTATTGCTAAAAGAATTGAAAATAAAGCCATAAATACAATTGTAAGAGCCATAATAACACCTATTCCATTGGTATATTTATTGTTTAAAGTAAATGTTACATATTATAAGTATACCATAAACCAAACACAAAATGAGGTGTATATTTTATACAACCTTTTTTCTACAAGCCTGATTTTCTTCCACCACCCTTTTTCCAGCGGATGATGAATATTATTGCACGGATAACTTCGTCTAGTGCCATTCCAATCCATAAGCCTACTAAACCTAAATTAGCCTTTATACCTGGTAGATAAGCTAGTCCAACGGCAACAGTCCACACTAGCAATTAGTATCATTAAAACACTTCCAACAAAAATCGGCCATGCTAAATGAAACATGGACATTTGATTGCTATTATTAGATATATTTTGTGGTAGATTACTAAACGAAAGAATTATAAAAAAAGTGTATTATCTTGAAAAAGATTGCTAAAGGCTATACAATTATTCAAGCAACTGGATAAAAGCCCATAGGCATTGAATTATATGAAATTAATTTTCGCAAATATAGAATAAATACAATTTAAAAAAAATATAAAGAAAAAGTGAGGATTATTATGAAAAATAACATATCAAAGTATTCAAAATACAATAAGCAAGAAACTGAGAGTCAAGAAGATAATAATCAAGGGACAGAAGTTATTGATGAATTCACAGATAAAAACAATGAAATTGAGAGTAATGGGGCTGAGAATATTAAAGCTGAAAGTGATGAATCTGAGAATGATGAAGAAAGACATATGGCTGAATACAGAAGAAGCGTGTTACGCATAGTAGCAGGCGGATATCTTATCTACCTATCCTATTCTGGAATAACCGATATTTTAGAGGAAGTCGATTCAAGTACACCATGGTATTTTTACTTAGTTTATGGGGTATTCGCTATTCTTGGTGTACTATTTGTTTTTGATGGTGTTCGTAGTCAATTCAAAAACAAAAAATAACGATAATCTTGCAAAGTTTAAATAATTAAAAATATTTACAAGAAATTGCTAGAAAGTATTGGTTAAAAAAGTAAAACGTGTTATAATATTTATACTACAGTAAATATACAAATTTAGAGACGCATATATAGGAGGTGGTAGTAAAAGTGTTTAAAGAACTATATTAACAAACTCATCTTTTTTGTGACCTAGCTTATTTTGTAATATATATAAATAGAATAACCCATGCAGTTTTTAACAAAGAAGATGACAAACTGTTGCTGATGTTAAAGCTGTCAAAAGTATTTCTACGATAATTTATCAAAATATCTATGATCTTAGTCAAGGAAATAAAACGACTAGCCAAATTCGACATGTTTTAGTAAGTGTAAATGTGTAGATTAGGAGGAGAAATGAACGATTATTGTTTTGTAATACAACCATTTGACAATGGGAAATATGACAAAAGATATTATGATATTTTTAAGCCAGCAATAGAAGACGCTGGTTTAAAAGCTTACAGAGTAGATGAAGATGATTCTGTCACAATTCCAATTAATGCAATAGAGGAAAGAATAAGATCATCTACTATCTGTCTAGCTGATATTACAGAAGATAATCCGAATGTTTGGTATGAAGTGGGCTATGCGTTTGCAAGTAACAAGATAACAATATTACTGTGTTCAGAGGAGAGAAGTAATAATTACCCATTCGATATTAGGCAAAGAAGTGTGACAAAATATAAAAACGAATCTCAAAGTGACTTTAATTCATTGAGGATTACCCTTACAAATAAAATCAAAAAACTAAAGAATAGTCAATTGTTAAATCAGGTAAATCAGGTTAATGATATAGTAGATAGTATTAATGGCTTATCAAAAGAAGAAGTTGCTTTTATTGCTGCTATATTAGTAACCCAAGATATCCCTGATGAAAGTGTATCTTCTGAGGGGGTTAAGGAGCAAATGAAAAATAATGGCTATAATGAAGTAGTATTTAATATCTGCTTTAGAAAGTTGTTAGATAAAAGGATTATTAAAGTTTCAAAAGAAGCGGATTACAATGGAAATGAATATAATGGAATAAGGATTTCTGAAAATGGAAACAGGTGGATATTGACAAATTCAGATAAGTTCACTTATCAGCATCAGCCAGAAGACGTTGAAGAAATAATTATTTCATAGGAGATTTTGCATTATGTCTCTTCTTGTGCCAAAAGGTGTAAGTAGAACTAATGTATATATTAAGTATTGTAACTAGCATATTACCTAGTTGACAGCCTTTACCCTTCTTGTTAAAATTTAATTTATCAAGAAGGGTAAAATACTTTTTATAAATCTCTAATAATGGACAATTCATTTGCTTAAACTATTGTTGCAGTATGGACATTTAAGCCTTATAATTATTATAATCTTATATAATTTTACATAAGAAGTACATAATAATAGAACTAGAACCAATGAAAAGTAAAGGAGCCTGACAACGATTATCTGATTACACAGCAAGGAGTACAAAAAGATGAATATTAATAGAATTCAAAACAATATACCTATAAAAAATCATGCTGTAGCAAAACCAAATAGTGCAGAAAAACCAAACTTTGAAGCCGTATTAAAGGCTAATAAAGCTAAAGGAACAAACTTAAGTGAGATCTTTGAAGAAGCATCACGTACGCATGGTGTCCCCACTAACTTACTTGTAGCTGTTGCAAAAGTGGAGTCAAATTATAATTCAAATGCGGTATCTAGAAGTGGGGCAAGTGGAGTTATGCAACTTATGCCTGCTACAGCTAGAGGGCTTGGAGTAACGGATGTATTTGACGCTAAACAAAACATTAATGGCGGTGCAAAATACTTAGCTAGTCTCTATAAAAAGTATGATGGAGATTTAGAACTTACCTTAGCTGGCTATAATGCTGGACCAGGAAATGTTGCAAAATATGGTGGCATTCCACCATTTAAAGAGACACAAAACTACATAGTAAAGGTTAAGCAAGCATTAGTAGGTGAAAATGTTGAATTTAATTTATCAAATTACAAAGCAGCCACTAACCCTAAAGATGAGAATCTTCAAGAGTTGAAAATAATAGAAGAATTAAGAAATATACTAAATGAACAAATAATTATTAATATACAAGAGATTACAGCAAAAATGATAAAATAACTATCAGGCACCATTAGCTAATGGTGCCTGATAGTTATTTGGTTTTATTTAATGATTTCGTATTCCCAGTCATTAATTCCACCAAAGTCATAAACATTAGTATATCCCAAATTCACAAGTTTTTTAGCAGCAATAGCACTTCTATTACCACTTCTGCAATATATCAATATGCTTGCATCTTTATCTGGAAGTTCTTCACTTGCCCTTTTATTAATTTCGGTGTTAGGAATAAGTATGGACCCTTCAATGTGTCCTTGATTATATTCTTCTTCTGTTCTAACATCCAGTACAATAACAGAGCTATCAGCATCCATCATTTCTTTTGCTTGGACTCCAGATATTTTAGTAAAGGAAATGGAATCCACTTCTTTTTTAGAGCTACATCCACTTAAAGTAATAAGTATAAATCCTATTAAAGATATAAGTAAACTTAAGTCTTTCATAATAAACAACCTCCTTTGTAGCTAAAAATTTGTCTAGTATAATTGTTAATTATACTAGACAATGAGATTGGCTGTCAAAATAAGAATATTGGATGATAGTTAGAAGCTTAATTTTATTATTTAAAGCTTGTTTTACCGGCTAAACCTGCCACAAACTGTCCCATTTCTTCTTTTGAACTAATATTTTTGGCATGACTTACAACTTATTCCTTTTCTTTTTTGTCAAGATTTGCAAAAGTGGTCATTGCATCTAAATTTTGAGCCAGATGCATACCAAAACCAATAGGTACTTCGCTTAATAATTTATTCATAATACCACCTTTAATCCAAGCAAACTATATCAGAGTCAGCTTAAATTTTCCTTTCATATAATAGGGTAAACAAAAAGAAAAATAATATTCAACTATTAATGCTTGAGTTTTTAAGTTATAATTATAAAAGGAACAAATTTCAAAACGAAAGAGGATAAGGAAATGCTGAGAAGAAAAAAGATATTATTGACATTAGTCTTAAGCCTAGTTTTGTTGCCTTCACAGGTGTCAAATAAAGCCATATATGCTACAAGTGTAAACACTTATGAAGGCGTTTCATTTCTTGCCCCAGGAAGTAGCAAGGAAGCAAGTTCCCGAGAGGAATTAAAAAATGTTATTTATAGTGAAATATTAAATAGAAGTACTACTATCAAGATAAAGTATAATGACGATGTGGCTAGTTCTGAAGAGTTTAAGGACATGCTTCAGGATATAATTGACGAACTGCTTGAATATGATCATTATGTTATGTATACCTTTACAAGTATGAATAGTAAGTCTGATTATACATATATTCAAAACCCTGATGGCTCAGAAGGGAAGATAAGGAAGCCAATAGACGTGACTATAACAGCAGGTTACAGAACAACTTTAGAGCAGGAAGACTATGTTAATAATAGGGTAAATGAAATATTAGACAATATTATTGAAGATGGAATGAGTGATCAGCTAAAGGCAAAAGCTATCCATAATTATATAGTCAATAATGTAGAATATGATACTTCTCTTTCAAGATTTACTGCTTATGAAGCCTTGTATGATGGAAAGGCAGTTTGCCAAGGATATACTTTATTAGCCTACAAAATGTTGAATGATGCAGGAGTTCCAACAAGAATTATAAGTAGTGCACAAATGAAACATTCATGGAATTTAGTAAAAATAGATGGTCAGTGGCTTCATATGGATATAACTTGGGATGACCCAATACCGGATGTTAAGGGAAAAGTTTTAGAAGATCACTTGCTCCTTACTGATGCCCAAATAATAGATATAGATAAGAATCAGGAGACACCACGTTCATGGGAACCCTCAGAATATCCCAGCTCAGGTGAAGGGATTGTAGGGTCATGGAAAGGACAGTTATCAAACAAATCAGAAGTACTCCAAGAAAGCAAAGGTCTCAAAGAGTTTGAGCAAGTTGAAGAAATTCCCCTTAAGACTGATGCAAAAGATGAAACTGTGAAGTTTAAAATATCTGCAGACCCTGGTGTCATAGAAGAGGGTGCCAGCTTTGATATAGAACTATGGAATGAGAATGATGAAGAAAACAGAAAGCATATCATAGACTCATTTAATGAGGAAGAGCTAAGACTTAAAGACCTTATGATTTATAACATTTCCTTAAAAAAAGATAATCTATCAATAATTATAGATGGAAGAATAAAGGTATCTATTTCGACTCCTGAAAGTTTTCAACAAGACAAGTTTATTAATATATATAAAGTTAATAATAATGGGACTAAAACAGATATGAAAGCTCAAATTATAGATGATAATATTGAATTTGTAACAGCTTATTCTGGAACTTATATTATTGCAGTTCTTACAGAAGATAATAAAGTCATTGCAGATAATAATGATGAAGTGACTATTGATATAGACGATGAAAATATAGATAAAAATAATGAAAAGACAGAAGATATAAGAGACAAAGTGGAAGAGAGTGAAGAAGACGGATTTTTAGATGTAAAAGAAAAGAAGATTCAAATAATACTTATATCAAGTATATCCCTAATAGGTCTTGTAATAATAATAAAGATAATAGGTAGAAAGCGAATGAAGTCCCAACTTAAAGATCATAATAGTCATTTGGATATATACTACAATAGTGGCTACAAAAACTTTGATGATGACTAGGGTAGGAGTACTCTTTCTCCTTAATCTCTTTGAGTTATGTGTGTTACTTTTATATTATTTTACATACAATTATATAAAAGATTCTTGAGGTTAGAAATGATTTTACATGTAGTTGAGCAAGGTGATACAATAGAATCAATAGCAGCAAATCACGGTGTTTCTGCAACAAGCTTAATTCTTGACAATGAGTTAGATTATCGAGATAGCTTAGTGGTTGGGCAAGTAATAGTTATTGTATATCCACAATTAACATATAGAGTTCAAGAAGGAGATACTTTATTTGATATCGCTGAAATAAACAATGTCAGTACCATGTCCTTGTTTGCAAATAATCCATGGCTTTGGGATAGAGAATTCATTTATCCTGGAGATGTTCTTGTTATCAGTTTTAATAAAATAAGGACAATTACCACACATGGATATGCATTTCCCTATATGAGTATGGACACTCTAAGAAAGACATTACCCTACTTAACCTATCTTTCAATCTTTAACTTTACTTCTACTGAAGAAGGGGAAATAAAAACATATTATGATGATACAGAAATTATTCAATTGACAAAGTTATATGGTGTTAGACCATTTATGTTATTAACAACATTGTCTCTAAGAGGCGAAGCAAATGCTGTTGCAGAATATGAAATTATATTAAATGAAGACATACAGGACATATATATAGATAATGTGATTAATATATTAGAGACTAAAGGGTACGAAGGAGTTAATGTTTCATTCCAATACGTAAGTGTTTCAAACATTCCACTGTATGAAGTGTTTTATAAAAAAATGGTGAATCGTTTAAACCAAGAAGGATATCAAGCATTTGCAACAATTAACCCCAATATAAGTGTTGTTAATAGTGAAGTAAAATTTATTAGTATAGATTATTCCATTGTAAATCAACTAGCTCAAAACACCATTTTTTTAAATTATTTTACTGCCATGAACAAGACTCCACCGTCACCAGTATCATCTATTAAGAGTACGGAGGCATATGTAAATTATCTAAAGGAATTTATCCCAACAAATAAATTAATTATTGGAAATACAACGGTAGGTTATGACTGGGAACTACCCTTTTATGCAGGGGTCACTAGTGTTAATTCAATATCTGTAGATAATGCAATTGATTTAGCACGTAATGAAGGTGTGGTTATACAATTTGATGAAGAATCTCAAACTCCATATTTTAATTATACTTTAAGAAGTGGTGGAAGGGAGATTGAACACATTGTATGGTTTATCGATGCCAGAAGCATAGATGCCTTGTTAAATTTGCTAATAGAACATGAACTTCTAGGCACTGCCATTTGGAACATTATGAATTATGATTCTCAATTTTGGCTTCTTATCAATTCTCAATTCGATATTAAAAAATATAGATAAACTTACGTTTATTTTATACTGTAGAAGATAGTGAGCATGCCCAATAGTGGTTAGACTATAATGAAGAATACCGTGAAGGTGTAGAGGGGGTTTTGTCAAAGTATACGGAGTAATTATCTATCGACAAGTCTGATGTTTTTCCATCTGCCCTTCTTCCAGCGAATAAAGAATATTATAGTACGGAGACCTTCGTCTAAGGTCATACCAATCCATAAACCTACTAAACCTAGATTGCCCACTGTGGCTAGTAGATAACCTACTCCAACAGCAAAAAGCCACATAGATATAATGCCAACCATAGTTGGGAATCTATTATCTCCAGTTGCTTGTAAAGAGCGTACAAGGGTTATATTTGAGGACTTTCCTATCTCAAGAAAGATTTCAATAAACATAATTTTCTTACCAAGTTCAAGAACCCTTGGATCACTTGAAAATAAGCCAAACAGGGTATCGCTGAATATAAACAAGGTTAAAGATATGCATATACTAATAAGCACTGAGTTTCTTAAGGTTTTCATAACTACCTTATCAACTTCTTCAACATCACCAGCTCCCATATGATTTCCGATAATGACCTGGGAGGCTTGACCAACTGCTGACGCATATAAAAAGGAAAACCAAGCAAATGTTTTTGAAAAAATCCTTGTGTTAATAACATAAGTTCCAAAAGCAAGACCAAGTATGTTTCCTATCTTTGTAATCATAGTCATTGCAAAAGAATAACTGACGGATTCTCCTGCAGAAGGAATACCGATTGATAACATTCTCTTTAACTCAGTAGTTGGAAAAGGTCTTAAGTATCTTAAGGAAATTTTTGTATCAAACTTTTTAATGAAAATAATTATATAGAGTATTACTCCAACTACTCGGCTTACATTAGTAGCGATAGCTGCTCCAGTAACTCCCAGAGCAGGAATTGGTCCAAAACCATTAATTAAGAAAATATTAAAAACAACATTAGAAACATTAATTGCAATAGATACTAGCATATTTTCTTTCATCAACTTATTTGCTCTAAATATAGCAGAAAATGTACCTATTATCCCTTGTAAGAATATAAATCCACCTACTAATTTTAGATATGTAACTGCATCAGCAAAAATAACTTCGGGGAGACTTATAAAATTAAAAAGTTGATTTGAAAAGAATAATAAAATTATTGCAATTGTAATGCTAAAAATCAAGTTAAATGTAAAGGATAGGGTATATATAACAGGCAGTTTTTCTGTATTTTTTGAACCTATATAATGGGAAACCAATATTGTTGTAGCTATGATAATTACACTAAACATAATAAGTAGTAGATTAATAATCTGATTGGCATTGCCTATTGCACCAACTGCATTCTCAGAATAGCTAGCAACCATATATTGATCCACATTACCAACTAGCATCATTAAAATACTTTCTACAAATATAGGCCATGCCAAATGAAACATTGACATATTCTTCTTTTTGGGAGTAAGTGTCTTGTTGATCCTGTTCTTAAAAAAATATTTCATCTTATGTCTACCTTTCTAGTGGTGTCTTTCTAGTAGTGCCTTATTGGTGCCAGGCACTGTTAACAATATCATACATTATATATGCTTAAATACTTTATGTCTAGATGAAAGTTAATAAAAATATTAAAAGAATCTTGTGTTTATGGGATGTAATAAGTTGTAATATTGGTATATATATCCTTCAGAAGTGTCCATGTTGCAAAATATACAAAAGGAGAGGCTAGACAATATGCGATTGATTACAAAGAACTCGGCCTAGGTATTGACAAACTGTGTAACCTTCGATGCTGATGGATTTTTCTATAAAAAAGATTTAGGTTTTGATCAATAAGATATACCAACAGATGCATATTATTGGTCTGTAAAAGCAAGGATTGGATTTATTTGTTATAATAATAAATAGTTTTGAAATTACTATATTTATTTAAGTTTATCAGGAGGAAATTATGGGTTTTACAGAGATATTTAACAACGTTATACTTTTATTAGGACTTGCATTAACTATATATGGCTTAGTTATATGGATAGGGCAAAAAGCGGAATATACTTTAGATTACAATGTACAAAAAGTAAAGGAAGAGGATATTAAGAAGTTTACAATGGCATATGGCTTAGCCTATAGTTTGATGGGTATTATTGTGGCATTACTAGGTTTTTCCCAGATATATTTTGAAGGCAAGTATAGTACAGTAGTATATATATCATACTTTATTGCTTATTTTATATTTATGTTTACCACTAAGAAAATCAGCAAAAAGTTTACTGGAGCAAACAAAAAGTAGTTTGTATTATGTAAGGAAAGCTAGAGTAATATAAACAACTCAAAGCGTAAAGCTTTGAGTTGTCTTGAAGTGCGTTAGCAAGGACCTAATCTAATGGTTGAAAGTCCTACAATTAATTATTTGATTGATATAACTTCATCTCCAAAATGAACTTCGACCTTATTAGCACTTTCATAATCGAATCCATCAAATTCCATATAAACTGAATAAAGTCCATCATCGTTTATATCATAAGGTGCGTCATCTAGAGTTCTTTCATGGAAGGCCATTTCTTTATTATCTACAAATAATCTTATACGCTGTTCATTATCTATGAGAGCCATTTGGCAAGCTTCTTTGTCTTCCAATCCATTCCAATAGTGATTTGTCACAAATTCTGGAACAACAAATTGGTTTCTTATGCTACTTGGTTTAGGAAGACTCTCTTCAGAAAGGGTATCATCCATTATAAAGCCATTCATTGTTGTCTTATAATTTGAAACCTGCATATCAGTTATTTTTATTGATATTTCCTTGGTGAGAGCATTTGTTTTTCCTTTATGAATATAAGGATTATCATATTCCTCTTCATCTATAAAGGAGATGCTTTCGTATACTTTCTTGGTAAACAATTGATTAACCTCAGCGGTATAAGGATTTTCTAGTAATGACTTATCCTTTGTGAATGTAAAATCCATGTTAAAGTCTATTTCTTTGATACCGCTCTCATCATGTATTTTAGCACCTAATAATCTTATTATACTATCATCATAATAATCATTCATCAAATATGATCCTAATTTAAAGGTAAAATAATAAGTACTAGTCTCATTATCATATACTCCTTCCAGTTCATTAATAGGATAATCAAATGAATCATAGTTTTCCAGAGCAAGGGGGTTTAAATCCTGTCCTAAAAGTATGATTTTATCAATATTTTCCTCCTTGTTTTTAAGTGTAAGCTCGAATAAGGCTACTGGAGTATCCATATCTCCTGTAAATGCAGATAACTTTATTCTAAAATCCTCAGTCTCCTTAACCACGTTTAATTCTTGTACAATACCAGATTCAACAAGATTACCACTAACCGAATCATTGAAGATGTTACTAAAAATCTGGGATATATCAACCCATCCCGCAGCTACAGAAATAGCTGTTGCTCCAATAAAGATAGATAGTAATGAAAAACAAGCAAATGACAATCTACGAATTGTATTAGATCTTTCTTTACCAGTTTGCAAAGAAGAAGTAGGAAAGTCCTCTATTGCTGTCTCATAGTAAGTATCAAATGTTTCTTTGTAAAATTTCTTATTACTCATTTAACTAAGCCTCCTTTAATTTGTTTTTCAACATGCTTCTGGCTCTCATAAGACGAACCTTGATTGTTCCTTCTTTGACTTTGAGGATTGATGATATTTCTTGAATCGAGAACCCTTCATAATAATACAAATGAACAACTATACGATATATTTTCGGCAAGTTCATAACTGTATTAAAAAGTTCAGATGGTTCTTTATCCTCAAAGGGAAGGTTTTCGTCTAAGGGCACAGTCTTTTTTCTCCATGAAGAAATATGAAGTTTCTTGCAAGCGTTAATGGTGACCCGGATAAGCCATGCCTTAACATGCTCATCGTCGTTAAAATTTTTTTTGCTTGTAAAGTACTTTAAGAAGACATCTTGAAGTATGTCATTGGCATCAGAATTGTTTTTGGTATAATTAAAAGCAATTCCAAAAACAGTATTCTTATAAGATTCATATACTTGCATAAAGTCTTCTTTATTACGTGACGAATCTCCTATCAACTGCTCCCTCTCCTTTCGCTCTCATAATATACATCCTTTAGCGCCACAAAAGGTTACAAAATAATTTAATTTATTATAATTATACTTCAATGAAATTAAAGAAAATTTATAAAGAGCTAATTATGAAATAACCGAAGAAGAGGACAAAGAAACTAAGACTAGTGAGTATGATTACCTTTTATAATCCTGGCAAGGTTAGTTGTTCATTTGCATTTTTAGTTGATAAAATTCCCTTTGCTTTAACTTCGTGCATATTGTTCTCCCATCTTTTAGTATCTCATTTTTGTTTGAATTATATATTGCTCAAAATATCTTGTCAATATATGCTTAAGGATGTATATAAAAAACAAGTAGGAGCAAGGTAAGATAATTACCTAGCTCCTACTTGTTTTAAAAGGGTTATATGAATTACTGCACTAGTTTTTCGTCGTAATATACATTTACTTTTTGATTGCTAAGGGTTCCATAATCTGACCAATCTGTTTTAGCAAAACGAATATTCATTGTAAGAGTTCCGTCACCTGCTGAAAGAGTTTTGTTAGTATCAAATGTAAGAACTAAACTCTGGTCTGTTATTTTGCCTTCTACTACTTGAGTTAATGGTGTATACCAGGGTGCATTGTTTAATTGTAGGGCAGCATTATCACACCATACATTCTGGTCGGCACTACTCATACCATCTGCAGTGAATACAACTTTTAATTTTGATAAATCAATACTACCTTTTTCTGAAACTATTGAATAGTTTTGATTTACGGTATTACCACTGCTTGTGCTTGTTACTCTTGCAACTGCCTGTATATCTCCAGGAATAGGAGTTGGTGTTGGGTCTTCGGGCTCAGGAGTTGGTGTTGGGTCCTCAGGATTAGGAGTAGGTGTGGGTGTTTCTCCTATGTAATCTTCTATAATTGAATAGTAAGCTGGTTTTGCCTTATAATCTCCATCAAATAATAGTGGATAGCCACCAAGCCAACTAGTTTTATCTGTTACACCCCAAAAGACAACTGTAGTGATATTCATGCCTTCATTCTTTAAGTCAATAACCTTGTCAATTAATAATTTATATCGGTTAGCTTGTGCATTTAATGCACTAGAGTCGTTATTAGGTTGCTTCATATCCAGTTCGGTTAGATGTATTTCAAGATCCAAAGAATCATATTTTCGTACTGCAGACTCAAACATACTGAGATTTGGATACTCCATTACCCAATGAGACTGCATACCCATACCATCAACTAAGTCTTTACTCTTTAGGTCTACTAGAATGTCATAGATAAAGTCGCTTTTTCTATCTTCATACTCATTGTAATCATTATAAAACAACTTACAATCTTCAGGTGCATATTTTCTTGCATATTCAAAGGCTTTTACTATAAATTCTTCGCCAATTGTTTCCATCCAAAGAGAGTTTCCATTTGTTAAGTTGTTTGAACCGGGATTACGCATACCGGAGGATGTGTTTGGATCAACTGCCTCATTTACAACATCCCAGGCATAAATGTCTACATTTGGATAAGTCTTTTCAACAAGCTCCATTACATTTTTTATATAGTTTTCTAGTCTTTGAAGCATTACTTCTTTTGATGCCCATGGATCATTTGGGTTATCAGAGTAGTTTTCTCTAAAGAACCAATCTGGTGTTTGACTATGCCAAACTAGGGTATGTCCTCTTACTGGAATGTTGTGCTCTTCTGCATATTCGAATAATGTTCTAGAAGCCCTTAAGTTTATCTGAGGATTAATTTGGTCATTATTATCTTCCATATATTCGATTGTTGCATCATAATCTAACACAGCATCTGGCTTTAGTTCATTACCAAAGGTTAGGCAATTATAATGCTTTGACACAAGTTCCCTTGCAGGTGCAGGACCGAGTTCGCCTGCAGTGGCAGCTCCCCCAACATAGAAGTAGTCTTCGAACACATCTTTCAAGCTTGGAATGTCTTGTTCGATCTCTGGCAAATCAGCTGGTCTTGCAGTAAAGTCATCAATATAAAAGTCCATTAAGTCTTGAGCTGATGGTGATGTGTTATACTCAGTTTCTACATAAAGGTGAACGTCTGATGCGTCTGTAGGGATAGTGTATTCACCTTCTAGAAGAGTCCATTGTCCTTTTGCAACAGAAGTAGTCATAATGTTCCTATACTGATCATTTACGCCATCATTATACTGAAGTTGTAAGCTGAAATTATGACTATTAGAGTAAGAGTTACCTGCATACTTAACATAGATGCTAAAGTCATATGTTACTCCAAGTGTTAGTTCTTCAGTCTTATCACACATTGGTCCGTTCCAAGTCTCTGTACGATTACTGACTTTAATACTTTGGGTACCTGAGTGAGCTTCTTCGGTACTTAGTTCAACAATTTCATCCTCGCCTCTTATAACCCAACCGCTTAATCCATCTTCAAAGTCATCATAAATTAATGTGCTAGCTGCCTTGGATGTTGGGATGTTAGAAAGAGCAATGATTGAAATGATTAGTAGAAAAGCTGTTAGTGTTGCTACGATTTTTCTTTTCTTCATGCTAAACCTCCTTAATAAAATATGTATTATTAGTTTCTATTCCTATCTAGACAATTTCCTAAAGATATTTTGTACAATATACAGCAAAGATTGCCTAATAAAGGAATTAAATACATTATAATACAAGGAGCTAAAAAATGGAAGAGAAAATAACATTATTAATAGAACCCCATAGTTCAGAGTAGAATTTTACTTGTCAAACATTTCAAATAACTCTTGTAAAGCAATTCCTTCTTTTTCAATTTCTATAATTTTTCCTGCCTTAGTTTCATATACGTATACTTCTCTTTGACTTCCTTCATGAATGGCAAAGTAATAAGCTGCAGTAATCCTTTTGTCTAACTGTGTATAATCTTCTTCATTATAAGCAAAGTGAATTTTTTCATAAGGCTATTCCACTTCAAAGTTCAGATTGTTTTGCATAAAAACATGCATTGAATACAGTAAAAAAAATGGCTACAAATACAATAACTAAAACAGATTTTACTATATACTTCATTTGTTAATTCAACTTCACAAGGCTAGGCACAACAGAGCTACTATGATATCACAAAAAGTCAAAGAAGAAAAACAACTAGCGTAATATCCCCGTTATTCTTTAAGGAGACATTCAAGGTAAAATATGTTATAATTAGAATAATATATATAAGGGGGTATATAAAATCAAATCATCAGAGAAAAAGATAAGAGAATTAGAAAGAAGAGTAAATCATCTAGAAAATATCATGAGATACTCAGATATAATGAAGCCGAAGAATGTAGAACAGAAAGAAAGTGTAGAAAAAGCAAAAACTACAAAAGAAGTAGAGGTGAAGAAAGAAGTAGAAATGCCTGCTCAGCCTATGCCTATTGAAAAAACCGAGAAAGTTATACAAAGTCAAGTGGCTTCAAAACAATACAGCTCTCCAGAACCAAGCAAAAGTGAAAGTGGTGAAGCTTTTATAGGGAAATACATAATAGGCATATTAGCTTCTATACTTGTATTTATAGGTACTATATACTTTGTTGTTTTGATATGGAAATATTTGACGGTAGAGTTCAAACTGTCCATAATATCTTTAGTAGGTATTGCCTTATCTCTAGTAGGTTTTAGGCTTGTTAGAAAAAAGAAGAATGTAATAACATCTATAATCCTAGGTACAGGGGCGGGATTAATATTTATTGCGATCCTATCAGCCAACTTAGCCTTTCAGTTAATAGGAAATAATGTGTCAATACTATTGGTTGCTTTGTGGGCTGTGATGTTTATCTTATCCTCTCGCTACACTCAGATGTTTTTAACAACTATAATAGCTTATATAGGTAGCTACTTCACCTTGTTATTAGGTTTATCACTGATGAAAGCTGATGCAGACTTATGGGCATTGCTAATGTTTGCTACGGCTATTTCGGTTTTAATGCTGTTTACAACTTATAAAGAAAAAAGTACAGAATTTCTAGTTAGTATAATTTGTGCATTAGTAAGCTATTCAACTATATTAGTTCGTTCCTTTTTTGATGGAGCATTCTTTACTGAGCCAATTCTAAATAGCTATGTGTCACAAACCATTATACTATTACTTATTTATATACTTATGAACATGCTATTTAAGTTAAATGATGAGAAAACAAAGTTTCCTTTTTATCTTATTTGTGCTCCAGTTATAACACTATTAACCATATTTTTTGTTAGTCAACTAACTTATGGTCCTTTTAAATTAGGAATATTAGAAGCCTATTTAATATTTTTTGCTATTAACTTGATTCAGCTCATATTAAATTATGTACTTTATAAAAGGATTTATGAAGGTCTGACAATATATTATGCAATTGTTTTAGCATGGACATCTATGTATATAAATGTAAAAAAGTTTGAAGTATTAACTGGAATTATCATAGTAGCTCTTCTTTTAATTATTTGCGAAAAGATATTTAAAAGAAAAGCCCAACCTTTATTAGTTGGAGTACTTGTTTTGCTAGACTCAGTATATTTGTTGTTTAGCAGTTCGTCTCATTTAATAATTACATTTTATGGCTTGCTTCAGATATTTGTAATAATATATCTTTTATGGGACAGCATCGACAGGAAAGTATTTACACGAATTAATGTTTTCAAAATAATGGCTTTAATAGTGCTAATGATAAATAGTTTTGTCATACCTGTCAATATTATAAAATTCACTGATATATCATACGTAAGTAGATACACTGGAGATGCGATAGGATATGTACTTGCCGTTGTCCTTATATTAGGCTTGTTTAAAATCGGTTATTTTAACGATTGGAGAAGTAAAGACTTTGAACTTGCCACGGCAGCCAGTAAGACCCCAAGAGACTTCAATATGGAGCTTGTATTCTATTTGCTTTCAACACTATTATACTTTATAGGAATAGATGGAATAGCTTTTGCAGACAAAATGGTTCTTCGGATAATATTTATATTAGCAACAATTGCAATAACGGTATTGCAAACTAAGGTACTGTCTGTGAATATTAGTGGAGACATGGCATTGTACGGATTATGGTTTGTGATAAAACACCTGATTTTAACTTGGACTATACTTTGGTCATTTTCCGAATTAAGTATAGCATCTGCAGCATATAGTGTTATTGGCTTGTTAATTTCCATAATTTGTATAGCTCTAGGATTTAAGTATAGAATCAAAAGCATAAGACTTTACGGACTTGTATTAACCATTATAATGGTTGCAAAGTTTATCTTGGTTGATTTATATGAAGAAAACTCAATCACAAAAGTAGCTGCCTTAATATTAGGAGGATGTTTGTGCTTTATAATTAGTTTTATTTATAATAAAGCAAGTGAAAATTATTACGAATAGAAGAGATGAATATTATAAGAAGAAAATATTTATGACCACATTAACAAAAGGGAGGTAACAAAAGGAGGATTAACATATGGGATGTTTGGGAAATATTTTATGGTTGATTTTGGGAGGGTTTTTAAGTGGTTTAACTTGGCTTATAATGGGATGTCTATGGTGCATAACAATAATAGGTATTCCAATTGGAAAGCAGTGTTTTAAATTAGCCAAACTAGCCTTTCTGCCTTTTGGAAAAGAAGTTAATTATGGTGGAGGGGCAGGATCACTTTTATTAAACATAGTATGGATAGTACTATCTGGACTTGCTCTTGCGGTAGAGTCAGCATTAATTGGTGCTATGTTATGCCTAACTATTATAGGTATACCTTTCGGCTTGCAGCATTTTAAGATGGCAAAACTTGCTTTGATGCCCTTTGGTGCAAAAGTGGAATAAATATTATTAAGAGTAGAAAAAGGAAGCACAATGTGCTTCCTTTTTCTACTTGATTTTTGCTACTAACTACACATAAACGACATGAGTATCGCAAAGCATATCATGAAGTCCACGTTTATCATTAGTAGCTCCAACTAATATATAACCAACAAACAATAAGCTTGAAAGATATCTTCCGATTGTTTCACGGTATAAAACATTTATAATTGTAAGTTTCTCATCAGGAACATCATAGACTACTCTTATACGAAATAAAAGCTTGCCTAGAGTAGCGCCTTTAAAATAAGTCATAAGTACAAAGTAAAGTACTGTAAGTAAATAAAAGAAAATATCCCATATAGAAAATTCAAACAATACATATCGTGTAAAAAAATCAGAGGAGCTAGCATATGATAAAAACCACATAGGGACTTTAACTAATAACAAAGCGAACCCTACGATAATAAAGTCAACAAGATAAGCGGCTAACCTAACGAAAAAACCAGCATAAGTGGTACTAGTTGGATTAATTGTATCAGTTGTAGTTGTATTAGTATTGTCCTGGATAAGCATAATACATTGGCACCCCATTTCCTTGTTGTTCAAAAAGCTGGCTCATTACTTCTGCATCAGATCTTGGTTTTAATTCTTTTGCAGCGCCAAATAAGGAAGCAAATCCCCAAAGGTCTTGTTCAACTTCATATATAGTAGAAGCTTTTGTTTCTTTCTTCATAATTTCCAGAGTGTTCTCATATGTATCAATTCCATCAATCAAATCAAGGTCTAAGGCTTGCTGTGCAGTATATATTCTTCCATCAGCAATTGGTTTAACAACGCTAACATCCATACTTCTTCCTTCTGCTACAATACCAACAAACTGCTCATAAGCTTCATCTACTAGACTTTTGAAAATTTCTTCTTGTTCAGCAGTAATATCTAAAAAAGGACTACCCATTGTCTTGTTATCTCCACTTGTGAAGTATACTTCTTTATAGCCAATTTTTTCTGCAAGTTCTTTATAATTGCCTATGCCAAAAATAACTCCAATAGATCCGGTCCAAGTATTTCTGTTAGCAACAATATTATCAGAAGCCATTGCAATATAATAGCCTCCTGAACATGCTTGAGTCTCCATATATGTCCATATTGGCCTGCCAGTTTTATCCTTATATTCCTTTAACTTTAAATATAGCTCATCGCTCTCATATACGCCACCTCCTGGACTATTAACGGTTAGAAAAATTCCCTTATTATAGTTGGAGTTTTTTAACGCTTCAATTAACTCTATTGTTCCTTGATGGTCATAGGAAACTGTATCAAACATAGAAGTGCTCCCGGAGTCCATGATATTGCCTTGAACGTCAATAACGCCTATGAAATCCTTAGTTGGTAGTATGAATCCACTATCTGCTTGTGCCAGTGAATCAATTATTGATTTGCTTGGAAAAAGAGTTTCCGCAGCATGATTAATAAGTATACTAATGGCACCTACAAATGCAAACACCATCCCTGCTACTACTAATCCTATCAATTGTTTCTTGTTCATTATAATCCTCCCTTTTGTATCAAAATTTAAAAATATAAATGTATAAACACTCAATTTATTGGTATTATACACCATAATGTTTTAAATAAAAATACATACAACAAATATTAATAAAATTGTAATTTAAAAGAGCTTTTTAAAAATGTTGTTTATTAATAAGTATTTATTCAAAACTTATTGATTTTATTTACTTTTGTTGATATATTATATGTAACAAAGTAATTCTTGGTAATATATGAAAAAATGATCACAATACAACATAACAATTAAATACCACTGAGGGGGTCATATGTACATGAAAGAGGATAAAAATAATCTAAAAGGCTTTATGTCATCCACTGCTAATAAGTTGCGTAATATCAAGTTATCCGAACAATGGGGTAGCATCAAATTTCAGTTATCTGTAGGTCTTCTTATTCCCATAATATTTTTAGCCATTTTTGGTGTAGTATCATATAAGAGATCTGAAAGAGCCATAATAGGTAACTATGAAGTTAGCTCCTCTGATACAATTGATGCTGTTAACAAGTATATGAACTTGGGTTTGAGTACGGCAGAAAGAGCTACAATGGAACTTGTATATGATGCTACTTTTAAGGAGTTTTTTGAGAAAGATTATGAAGAAGCGAAGGCAATGAGAAGAAGTGTTGAGGATTTAGAATACAGAATTGGTTTGCTTGCGTCATCTAACTATTTCATAAAAGATATTCACATAATAAGTGAAAAAGGAATGACTATTTCCACCAATTCATCTGTTAGAGAAGGTTTATATGAAACAATTCAGGAATCAGAAGTTGGAGAAACCTTTAAAAAGTCAGGACAACCATTTTTATGGATAGGTAATCATGAGGAACTTGACCAAGAGATGTTAGAAGGTGCTGCAGTATATAATACGGACTCTTATTCAACATCTGCTATAAGAAAGTTCTCAGATAGTAGAGGATATGTAATTGTTGATGTTTCTAAGAAAAATATTGTAGAGATGTTTTCAGAGTACGACATGGGTGAAGGTAGTATTACAGGGTTTATAACAGCTGATGGAAAGGAAACTCTAATCAATACAGATGAGCAAGTTATATTCTCAGAACTAAACTTTTTCCAAGAGGCATTAGAATCAGAAGAAAGCAATGGATATTCTTATGTAAAATATGCAGGGGAAGATTATTTGTTTATATATAGTCGGTTTGAAAAAATTCCTGGTACAATTTGCTCTTTAATTCCCAAAAGTACTATCGTTAATGAAGTTAGAGGAATTAAGATTTTAAGTTTTTTATTTACAACTTTAGCATGTATACTTGCAATTGTTGTGGTTGTAATTATAACTAAGCGCATTACAGGTACAATTTTAGGAATGAATAAGTCAATATCTAAAGTAGCAGGGGGTGACTTGACTGTAGACTTTGACAGGGAAAGAAGTGACGAATTCAAGACATTATCTACTGGAATTTCGGATATGATTGACCATATGAGCAACTTAATTGGTGATGTTAAGCATGTAACTGGTACAGTAAGTAGTTCAGCAAAGGAATTAGCTGGTACATCCGGAGAATTACTTGATTCAACTCAAGGTATAACAGCTACAATAGAAAATATTGGTGGAGGAATAATTCAACAAGCTGAAGATGCAGAGAATTGTTTAATTCAAATGTCGGGACTTTCTGAACAGATTAATCAGTTGTACGAAAATACTAATGAAAATGAAAAGATAGCAGATGATACAAGAACTGTAACTAATTCAGGAATTCATATTATTGAAGAGTTAAGTGATAAATCTATGGCTACATCAGCCATTACAAATGATGTTATTTTAAAGATACAGGAATTTGGAATTCAATCTAGTAAGATTGGTACTTTTGTAGATATAATTAATGAGATAGCTTCACAGACAAACCTACTATCCTTGAACGCTTCTATAGAGGCAGCAAGAGCTGGTCACGAAGGGAGAGGATTTGCAGTTGTAGCAGAAGAGATAAGAAAACTAGCAGATCAGACAGTAGAAGCATCTAACCAAATACAACAAACTGTAAAAGAAATAACTATACAAAACAAAGAGACTATAGCAACAGCAGAAGAGGCAAAAAATATAGTAGCATCACAAACACAAGCATTGAACAATACTATTAGTGTGTTTGATAATATAAGTAACCATGTAAATAATTTAGCAGAGAACTTTAAGGGGATTTTAATTAGGTTACAGAATATTGAAGAAGCTAAAGATGGCACGCTGAATTCGATACAGAATATTTCTTCAGTTACTGAAGAGACAGCGGCAGCGTCAGAAGAGATGAGTGCAACAGCTCAACTTCAAGCAGAGGCAGTTGAACAGTTGCGTGAATCGGCAATTGTGCTAGAAAATGATGCTCAAAAACTTGAAGAAGCCATTAAAATATTCAAAATCAAGGATAGTTGACAAATAAAACTTTCGAAATGTCAATAATTCCTGATTTATACAGTATGAATATATGAACATTGCACAAAAAAGCAAGAAATGAGCAAAGGTTAGCAAGAATTGATAGGCGAAAGCATTAAAGACTTGCTATAATATGTTTGTATATTTGTGAATACAAAAAACAAGAGGAGGGTATTACATGAAACGAAAATTAACTTTATTAATTGCTTGCTTAATGTTAGTATCATTAGTTTTCACTGCTTGTGGCGGTGATGACGATGAGAAAGAAACAAAAACAGAAGAAGCAACAGAAGACACAGGAGAAACTGATGGTGGTGGAGAAACTGATGAACCTGAAACTGATGCTCCAGAACCAGTAGTAGAAGTAGAAGATGAAGAAGGCATATCAGTTCTTAATCTTTGGTCATTTACAGATGAAGTTCCTAAAATGGTGACTAAGTTTAAAGAATTAAATCCTGACTTCGCACTTGAAATTAAAGAAACAATTGTAGCTACAACAGATGGTGCATATCAACCTGCACTTGACCAAGCACTATCAGGCGGAGGTTCAGATGCTCCTGATATTTATGCAGTTGAAGCAGCTTTCGTACTTAAGTATACTCAAGGTGATGCTTATAGTTATGCAGCTCCTTATAAGAGTTTAGGAATTGATGTTGACACTATGGTAGAAGAATCAGAAATTGCTCCATATACAGTTGAAATTGGAACGAACCCTGATGGAGACCTAGTAGCACTTGGATACCAAGCTACAGGTGGCGCATTTATATATCGTCGTTCTATAGCTCAAGATGTTTGGGGAACTGATGATCCTGCTGAAATCCAAGCTAAGGTTGGTCCTGGTTGGGATAAGTTCTATGAAGCAGCAGCAGAATTAAAAGCAAAAGGATATGGAATTGTATCTGGTGACGGAGATGTATGGCATGCGGTTGAGAACAGTTCTGAGCAAGGCTGGGTTGTAGACGGTAAGCTTGTAATTGATCCTAAACGTGAAGAGTTCTTAGACCTTTCTAAAAAATTAAAAGACAACGATTATCATAATGATACAGAAGACTGGCAAGATCCTTGGTTTGCTGATATGAAGGGAGAAGGAGAGAAAGAAATATTTGGTTTCTTCGGACCTGCATGGCTAATCAACTATATTATAGCCGATAATTGTGGAGGAGAAAATCCTGGCGAAGGAACATATGGTGATTGGGCAGTTTGTGAACCTCCAGTAGGTTTCTTCTGGGGTGGTACATGGGTTCTTGGTAATAAAGAAACTAAGGTTCCTAAGTCTGTAGGAGACATTCTTGAGTGGATTACACTTGATGCCACAGATGATGGTCTTCAATACATGTGGGCTAATGGAACACTTAATGGTCCTGGTGGAACAAAAGATGCAGTTGCTTCAGGTGCTGTTATGAAGAGATCCGACGGTACACTTAAGTTCTTAGATGGACAGAATATGTTTGATGTATTCGTTCCTGCTGGCGAATTCGCTAATGGTAAAAACTTAACACAGTATGATGAAACTATTAACAGTCATTTCCGTGGTCAAGTACGTGAGTATACTGCTGGAAACAAGACTCGTGAAGAGGCTATTGCAGACTTTAAACAGCTTGTAGCAGATAATCTTGATGTTATTGTAGAATAATAAATATTTAGTCCAACATTTGGGGCGGCGAAGGACTTTCTACCGCCCCAAATTTATGGAATAAAATAGTCTACTAGTTTACCCCGGAGGTGAAGAATATGCGTCGCAAAGGCATCAATTACGCAAAATACGGTTATTTGTTCTCGTTACCGTTTGTGATTGCGTATGTAATTTTTAATTTTATACCTACTTTATTTACTTTAGTGATCGGTTTTACTGATTTTCAAGGAATAGGAAGGAAAGATTTCAAATTTTTGGATGATATATTTCATAATTTTAAACTTATTTTGAATAATCCTTCATTTCAGACATCTATAAAAAACACACTTGCTATTTGGATTGCAAACTTTTTACCACAGATATTATTAGCACTTTTATTAACGGCGTGGTTTACTAATAATCGTCGCAAGATTAAAGCGCAAGGCTTTTTTAAAGTTGTATTTTATATGCCTAATATAATAACTGCAGCTACTGTTGCTATATTATTTAGTGCAATGTTTGGATATCCTACAGGACCTATAAATTCACTTTTTCAGAATTTAGGGTTGTCTAAAGAGCCAATATATTTTCTTATGGACAAGAATATAGCAAGAGGAGTTGTTGCATTTATTCAGTTTTGGATGTGGTATGGCTATACTATGATTATACTTATTTCTGGTACTCTTGCAATTAATCCTGAGTTATATGAAGCAGCAGATATTGATGGAGCCACAAGTAGGCAGTCATTCTTCTTCGTAACTCTTCCTAACATAAGGACAATTTTGGTTTTCACACTTATAACAAGTTTAATTGGTGGATTAAGTATGTATGATATTCCTAAGTTATTCTTAAATGGAGGACCTGATAATGCTACTCTTACAGCAAATGTGTTTATATATAATCAGGCATTCCAGGGAAGTTATATGTATAACCGTGCTGCAGCAGCAAGTATGATTCTCTTTATTATGATTGCAATTTCTTCGTCTATTGTATTTTTTATAATGCGTGATAAAGAAGAAATAGAACATAGAAAATTGGAAAAAAAGCGAATGAAAGAATATAAAAAAGCAGAAAAGGCATCAAGGAGGTTGAGCAATGAGTAAGAAAAACAAAATACCTCAACATTTATATAAAACAATTATTTATACTGTATGCATACTTCTAACATTGCTAAGTATTTTTCCGTTTCTTATAATGATAATTAATGCAACTCGTAGTACACCTGAGATTCAGCAGAATGCTATATCTCTAATACCATCAACTCATTTGATAAAAAACTTTGATATATTGACAGGAAAAAGTTTTGATCCTATGGTAGGATTTATTAACTCCTTTATTATATCTACTTTTTCAACTGCATTAACAATATATTTCTCCTCGCTTACAGCATATGCATTAGTAGCATATAATTGGAGATTACGTCAAGCTTTCTTTACTTTTATAATGGCGATTATGATGATTCCTGCTACTGTAACAAGTATTGGTTTTTATCAGTTGATGTATCGTGTTGGACTGAACAACAAATTTCTTGCGCTAATACTACCTTCAATTGCAGCACCAATGACAGTGTTTTTTATGCGTCAATATCTACTTGGTTCTCTACAGATAGATATTGTTAATTCTGCAAGAATTGATGGAGCAGGAGAACTCCATACTTTTAATCGTATAATTTTACCGATTATGAAACCTGCATTGGCAACACAAGCAATATTTTCATTTGTAGCCAAGTGGAATGATTTGTTTTTACCAACAATATTATTAACAGACAAAGAGAAATACACAATGCCAATCATGGTAAGCTTATTAAAAGGGGATATTTATAAAACAGAGTTTGGTTCAATCTACTTAGGACTAGCACTAACGGTAATTCCGTTGTTTATTGTATATTTCTTATTATCTAAGTATATAATTGCCGGAGTAGCATTAGGTGGCGTTAAGGAATAAAACTATAATTTAAAAGTATAAATATAAAGACAGAGATGGTATATGCCATCTCTTTTTTTCTTTTCTTATTCTAAAGATTATGATACTATTGAATACGATATTAATACTTTGACATTATATTATTAGGAGGCTGACATAAGGAAAAAGAATAAATATCTTTCTTTTTTTATTAAGGTATTGTAAGGATCCATTCATATGTATATTCATTTCCTGCACTAATTTCTTTACTAATTTTTTTTAAGGAAGAAGTGCTTCAGAATTTATTGCCAATGAGACAAATAAAGTTGCGTAACAAATACACACGATAAAATAAAATTAATAACAGAGATAAAAAGTGTTTCATTTTAATTTGCAAATAGCGGTTAATTTTATGAAAAGAGAAGTTTCTAGTAATTGGCTTAAACATATGATATGATAAGAAATGTGAAATAAAGATAAAGGAGCCAAAAATGAAAAAAGATATTAAGACTCTATGTCTTCATTTGGAACTAGAACATGATTATATGCTGGATTATGAGCAAAGAATGTTAAAAAGATATGGAGAATCTTCAACTGGTAATTCCATATCAAGGGATATTATTATTCCTTCAGATATGCCACTACATAATTTGCATTATGCAATTCAAAAGCTGTTTGGCTGGCAAAATTCCCATTTGCGTAGATTTTATTTACCCGAGGATATATTTAATAGTTTGACTAAGGGAACTGTTAAGGGATGGTCTGATTTGGTGGGAATTCTATTCCAACCACCTTCTGAGATGGAAGATGATCTTTTTTGGGATGATGATTATAAGAGTGGTAGTATAAGTACTTGGCTAAGAAAAAAATATACAGGCCCCTACGTATATGGTGGAAGTATTGAGGAAAGAGAACTGGCCAGGCAAGACGTACAAGACCTATTAGATAGCGCTAGTATGTTGGATGTTAAAGAACCCTTTGAAGAGTACTGGGAAAGACTAAAAGAAGATAAAGATGCAAAAATAAAAACGATAAAAAGAGCACCACTCATTGACTTAACGCTTGAAGAGATGCATGCATCCTTAGATATTGGAAATTCAACAGAAAATTTACTTGAGAGACTAGAAGTGGACAAGTTGCTTGTTGCTCAAGGTGAAGTTCTCTCTTCGGAAGAATTATTTCCTGTAACCGATGAACTTATATATAATTATGATTTCGGTGCCAATTGGGAAGTTAAAATTACTAGGCATAAAGATTACAGAGACTTGCTGAAAAAAAATCTAGTTGATAAGATGGAAATCGAAAAAGCAGAAGAGCTTGTTATAAGTAAACACAAGCCAGTATGTATAAATAAAGATGGTTTATCTGTATTTGATGATGTTGGTAATTTAAGTGGATTTGCTAATTTCTTAGGATTTGTATATGAAGGTGATGATAAAGAAGAAATGTCAGATAGGCGTGCCTGGGCAAGAAGTCTTGGTTGGAATACCAGAAAGCAAGCTCTTTCGTCTATTATATAAAAGAATATATATTAGATAGGTAAAGGAGAGATAAAAGATGGGCCTATTTGATTTTGCATTTGGTAAACAAGACAAAGAACCTTATAGTGGTAGAACTTTAGATAACAAACCACTGTATAATTTGACGGATGAAGAAAATGAATATATAGGAAAATTCCGTTTTGTATTTTTGGGCACTCATGGAAGAAAGGATAAAAAGTCTTATAATAATATACAAAAAGCAATCAAAGATATGGGATATACCGATAAAGTTTTATTTTTAAAAAACAACCCTGATATCATGAAATTTGGTGTAATAGAAACACCAGCATTAGTAGTGGATGGTAAGGTTGTAACTTATGGCACTCAGTTTGAATTAGAATATGTAAAAGAACTACTTAAAAATACAATTTAAATATAAAAGGAGACCCTAGAATATCTAGGGTCTCGTAATTTTGCAAATAAACTCATGAAATTATTATTGAAGAAGTTGTAAAACTCCTTGTGGTAATTGATTTGCTTGAGCAAGCATTGCTTGTGAAGCTTGTGCTAAGATTGAATTCTTAGTTAACTCCATAATTTCTGCTGCCATATCAACGTCTCTTATACGAGATTCAGCTGATGTTAAGTTTTCTGAAGATGTACTTAGGTTGTTAATAGTGTGCTCTAGGCGGTTTTGGATAGCACCAAGTCTTGAACGTTCACTAGAAACAGTGTTGATGGCATCATCAAATGTCTTGATAGCTGCATTTGCAGAAGCTTGACTTGAAACATCAAGAGCTACAACACCTGTTGCATCTGCATCTAATACTTCTTCACTTTCTAATACAAGTCTAACTGTACGTTCAGCTGCATCTGAAGTGTAGTAACCAGATTGAGTAGCAACTACTGCATCTTGTGGAGGATCTTCAGTAACTGCTTCTAAGATGTCTTCACCTGCTTCAACCCATGTAGCTACAACTTTATTTTCGCCATAAGTTATTTCGCTTCCATCATCGTTAACAACATAACTTTCTCCAACCTTAAGTGCCTCTACACCCATAGCTTGAATTGAAACACTAACATTTTGATTAGTGTTAGCACCGATGTGGAACACTTTATCATTGTAAGAGCCGTCAAGTAACTTTTGAGTATTAAATTCACTATCTTTAGAAATACGTTCTACTTCTTCGGTTAATTGGTTAATTTCTTTTTGGATTTCTGCACGGTCTTCTTCAGTGTTAGTATCATTAGAAGATTGAACTGCTAGCTCACGCATACGTTGTAAGATATCTTGAGTTTCTTGAAGAGCACCTTCTGCTGTTTGGATAAGTGAGATTCCGTCTTGAGCATTAGCTGCTGCTTGGTCAAGTCCTCTAACTTGTGCGCGCATCTTTTCAGATATTGCTAGTCCTGCTGCGTCATCAGCTGCGTTATTAATGCGAAGTCCTGATGATAATTTTTGCATTGATCCTTGTTGGAAACTGTTTGCCTTATTTAAATGGCGATAAGTATTAAGAGCTGGTACGTTATGATTAATCCTCATAATTTATTCCTCCTTGATTTTTGTAATCGACATCCTTGTCGTTTATAGTTTTATAGTATATATTATTTAATTATCTAAGAAGTTGTAATACTCCTTGTGGTAATTGATTTGCTTGAGCAAGCATTGCTTGTGAAGCTTGTGCTAAGATTGAATTCTTAGTTAACTCCATAATTTCTGCTGCCATATCAACGTCTCTTATACGAGATTCAGCTGATGTTAAGTTTTCTGAAGATGTACTTAGGTTGTTAATAGTGTGCTCTAGGCGGTTTTGGATAGCACCAAGTCTTGAACGTTCACTAGAAACAGTGTTGATGGCATCGTCAAATGTTTTGATAGCTGCATTTGCAGTAGCTTGACTTGAAACATCAAGAGCTAAAACGCCTTCTGCTGCATCTGCCAAAGCTTCTTGGCTTTCTAATACAAGTTCAGCGTCCTCGCCTGTACCAGTGTAATAACCAGAGACAGCAACACCATCTTCTGTGGCTTCTGTCCATGTAGCTGTAACATCATTACCTTCAGCATCTACGAATGTGAGCGAACTATCAGTAACATTACCATCCCCATCTACTGTAGTTTCAACAGTATATTCTGCACCTACTCCAAGTGCTTCCACACCCATAGCTCGAATTGAAACGCTAACATTTTGGTTAGTGTTAGCACCGATGTGGAATACTTTATCATTGTAAGAGCCGTCAAGTAGCTTTTGAGTATTAAATTCACTATCATTAGAAATACGTTCTACTTCTTCAGTTAGTTGGTTGATTTCTTTTTGGATTTCTGCACGGTCTTCTTCAGTGTTAGTATCGTTAGAAGATTGAACTGCTAGCTCACGCATACGTTGTAAGATATCTTGAGTTTCTTGAAGAGCACCTTCTGCTGTTTGGATAAGTGAGATTCCGTCTTGAGCATTAGCTGCTGCTTGGTCAAGTCCTCTAACTTGTGCGCGCATCTTTTCAGATATTGCTAGTCCTGCTGCGTCATCAGCTGCGTTATTAATGCGAAGTCCTGATGATAATTTTTGCATTGATCCTTGTTGGAAACTGTTTGCCTTATTTAAATGGCGATAAGTATTAAGAGCTGGTACGTTATGATTAATCCTCATAATTTATTCCTCCTTGATTTTTGTAATCGACATCCTTGTCGTTTTTTTTAGTTTATAATCTTATCTTATCTATTGTGTAGGACAAGTTTATTATTGAAGAAGTTGTAATACTCCTTGTGGTAATTGATTTGCTTGAGCAAGCATTGCTTGT
>CAZJCV010000009.1:39365-77498 GCA_964544535.1 uncultured Lachnospiraceae bacterium
AAGAAGTTGTAATACTCCTTGTGGTAATTGATTTGCTTGAGCAAGCATTGCTTGTGAAGCTTGTGCTAAGATTGAATTCTTAGTTAACTCCATAATTTCTGCTGCCATATCAACGTCTCTTATACGAGATTCAGCTGATGTTAAGTTTTCTGAAGATGTACTTAGGTTGTTAATAGTGTGCTCTAGGCGGTTTTGGATAGCACCAAGTCTTGAACGTTCACTAGAAACAGTGTTGATGGCATCGTCAAATGTTTTGATAGCTGCATTTGCAGTAGCTTGACTTGAAACATCAAGAGCTAAAACGCCTTCTGCTGCATCTGCCAAAGCTTCTTGGCTTTCTAATACAAGTTCAGCGTCCTCGCCTGTACCAGTGTAATAACCAGAGACAGCAACACCATCTTCTGTGGCTTCTGTCCATGTAGCTGTAACATCATTACCTTCAGCATCTACGAATGTGAGCGAACTATCAGTAACATTACCATCCCCATCTACTGTAGTTTCAACAGTATATTCTGCACCTACTCCAAGTGCTTCCACACCCATAGCTCGAATTGAAACGCTAACATTTTGGTTAGTGTTAGCACCGATGTGGAATACTTTATCATTGTAAGAGCCGTCAAGTAGCTTTTGAGTATTAAATTCACTATCATTAGAAATACGTTCTACTTCTTCAGTTAGTTGGTTGATTTCTTTTTGGATTTCTGCACGGTCTTCTTCAGTGTTAGTATCGTTAGAAGATTGAACTGCTAGCTCACGCATACGTTGTAAGATATCTTGAGTTTCTTGAAGAGCACCTTCTGCTGTTTGGATAAGTGAGATTCCGTCTTGAGCATTAGCTGCTGCTTGGTCAAGTCCTCTAACTTGTGCGCGCATCTTTTCAGATATTGCTAGTCCTGCTGCGTCATCAGCTGCGTTATTAATGCGAAGTCCTGATGATAATTTTTGCATTGATCCTTGTTGGAAACTGTTTGCCTTATTTAAATGGCGATAAGTATTAAGAGCTGGTACGTTATGATTAATCCTCATAATTAATTCCTCCTTGATTTTGTAATCGACATCCTTGTCGTTTTATTGGTTTTTAGTAAGAAATATTTAATTATCGTTCAGGCCGTACGCTCCATTACAAATAATTATGAAATACTGTCTTACTTAAAATATATATCGGAAGGTTTTTGAATTACTTTATAGTGTATAAAAAGTTTTTAATGTTTTTTTAAATATTGATAGTAGAAGTATGTATAAATGTGGTATAGTATTATAAAGTAAGAAGATTATAAATAAGGAGATAAATCAATATGACTAAGTATGTTTTGACTTGTTCTTCAACAGCAGATATGTCACTTGAATATTTTAATAAAAGAGATATTCCATTTATAAGTTTTAATTACATGTTAGATGGGAAGGAGTACCCAGATGATTTAGGACAAACCATATCCTTTAAGGAGTTTTATAGCCGAGTTGCGGCAGGTTCTATGCCTACTACATCTCAGGTGAATGCAAATAAGTATATGGAATTTTTTGAGCCATTTTTAGAAGAGGGGAAAGACATCTTACACATATCCTTTTCTTCAGCTTTGTCAGGATCCTATAACTCATCCCATATTGCACAAGCTGACCTTAAGGAAAGGTATCCAGATAGAGAAATCAAGATTGTAGATTCTCTAGCGGCATCCTCTGGTTATGGACTATTAACAGATATGGCAGTGGATATGAGAGATGAGGGCAAGACACTAGACGAGATATATAATTGGCTAGAAGATAACAAGTTAAGTGTTCATCATTGGTTTTTCTCAAGTGATCTTTCCCACTATAAGAGAGGTGGCCGTATATCAGCTACATCAGCAACTATAGGTGGGCTTCTTAACATATGTCCATTAATGAATGTAAGCCACGAAGGAAAGCTTGTTCCAAGGAAGAAGATTCGTGGTAAGAAGCAAGTAATAAAGGAAAGTGTAAAGATGATGGAGATGCATGCTAAGAATGGTACAGATTATTCTGGCAAGTGTTTTATTTCTCATTCAGATTGCTATGATGATGCAAGAGCAGTAGCTGACTTGGTAGAAGAGAGATTTTCTAATCTAGAAGGAAGTGTAATTATAAATAGCATTGGTACTGTAATTGGTTCACACACTGGTCCAGGAACAGTAGCCCTTTTCTTTGTTGGAGATAAAAGAATAGATTAAAATAAGCTCATTGGGTTGTGATTCTAACCCAATGAGCTTACTTCTTAAGATACAGTCATTCTAAATTTTTCTAGCTTGCTTTGCTTTTTTTCTGACTTAAGCTGAGCTAGGGTTTCTGAGAGACTTGCTTCATCTATAAAACAATATGAACTGTTATTAACTGAAACAATAGTAAGTGTTGTTAGTGGAAGCTTGCAGATACTTCCCTGTCTATTTTTTGTAGTAATGTATCCATTCTTAGCATCTGTTTCATTAAAGTAATTCAATACTTGCTTCTCTCGTTTTCTGTTTCAACTCCTTCAGCAATGAGGGCGATGTTGGATAAGCTTGAAAATTCCTTAAGAGACTTAACCAGTGAATACTTTGAATTATTAGTATTAATATCACGTATTATATCCATATTAATTTTTATGTAATTTGGATTTGTTTCTGTTATTAAATTGAGTCCTGCATAGCCTGACCCCACATCATCAACACAAAGCTTATATCCTTGGCATTTGTAATAATCAATAGTTCTAAGGAGTCCTGGCATATCGTCTACAGCATCTTGTTCTGAAACATCTAGAACGATATTATATGGGGCCTTCTTATAAGGAATTAAAAAATCCCTTTCAAAACTATCATCTAATAATATGTAGGCATTGATATTTAAAAACAACTTTTTAGAATACTGGGGGTTCATATTTATATAGGCAGAATTAAGAGCAGTTGTCCTGCATAGATGTTCCAACTCTGTTAGTTTTTTAAACTTTTTAGCAGCATCAAATAAATTAGCAATAGAAGATTTTTCGTTCTTATCATTGTCCTTAATTCTGCTAAGAGCTTCATGTCCAAGTATATTTCCGTCTTTAAGTGAAACAATTGGTTGAAATACAGTTGTAATTTGTCGACCATTAATTATAGCGATTAATTCATCTTCAATTATATCCATAAACTTATCTCCTCATATGCTATTATAAACCTGTCTCCTTTATTAAGTGCGTCTATAAATGTGCACATAACGATATTATAGCATAAAAACTATATTTGTGTTATATCTTGAAATCTCTTTTAGTACAAATAAATCATTGAAAAATACTTACCCTACTGATATACTATAGTAAGTATTTAGGAATTGATTTTATTTTATTATTTTAAAGGAGATATACATGGAAACTAATAAAACAAATGTGAATAATCAAAGTCACAAAGATGAAATTGAACTTAGAGAACTAATTATGGTTTTGTGGAATAGAAAAATTCTTATTATTGTTATAACAGTAATATTCGCATTGCTTGCAGGGGTCTTTAGTAAGTTTTTTATAACACCTGAATATAAAACTCAGTTTAGTATGGTTGTAAATATACCAGATGTTTATACTAATAAGTATGGAGAATATACTCTTCCCCTAACTACTAATAGTGAATATGTTAAGTTAATGAAGAGTGATGGAGTTGTTAAGGAAGCTACAAAGAAGTTGGGTTATGCTGAAGGTGAAGTGTCTGTAGCTGGCATAAATAGTAGGATAGCTATAGAGGACACAGGAGAGGGACAAACTGTATTTCCTATTACTGTAAGTGGCCAAGATCCAGATAAGATAGTAGAATTAGCTAATGCTCTTTTTGATAGCTATGTATCATTTATAGATATAATGATTAAGGATGCAGCTATTAACCACTACTATAATGAATTCACAGTTAAGTATAGTGCTAATCTAAGCAAGCTGGAATCAAGTAAGGACTTGCTAGCAAGGCAAGAAAGGTTGTTAGAAAGCACACCAATAACAATTAACCAAAAAGATGCCTTAGAAGAGATTGATAATACTAGAGATTTTATTATTTTAGAAAACATAATTAATCCAAACTATACCCATTTAGAATATAACATATTAGAGATAAAGCAAGAGATTAACTCCTTAGAGAGTTCAAATGTTGAATATAATAGATTTATAGAGGAATTGGGTGCAAGCAAAGAAGCACTTGAAGAATATTATAGTAATGGTCTAAATGGCGAATTTGAAACAGAAGTTATTAATACTGTTGAAGTTTCTAAGCTATCAGATCCAATAAAGCCTTCTTCAAAATCAAGCCCGAATATAAAAAGAAACGTTGTTATTGCTGGACTTCTTGGCTTTATGGTTAGTATGTTTTCCGCCTTCTTCCTAGCATATTGGAAAAGAGAGATCTAATTAGAGAATTTAAAAAACACATATAAAAAAGGTGGTCTACTTAGTAGGCCACCTTTTTAAATGCTTGTAAACTTCCTCTTGTATCAGGTCAAGGTTTGAAGAAAGATTTTTTTGTATTTGTTTGGAGGCATATTTTTATAGGATTTAAATTGCATTATAAAATAACTTGCAGTGGAAAAGCCAACCTTCATAGCCACTTCTGTGATATTAAGGTCAGTTGTAAGAAGTAGCTTCTCTGCTTCAGATATACGCACATAATTTAAGTATTCATTAAAGCTTGTATTCATAGCCTTGTTAAAAGTTCGTGAAAAATAACTATAGCTCATGCCACATATCTTTGCCATTTCTGAAACCTTAATATTCTTATCATAATTATGTGCAACGTAGTAAAAAGCGTCTTGTAATTTTAATAGTAAGGAATCATCCATATCATAAATACTGTTTAACTTTACACCTGACTTATCCCAATATCTTAAAATCCATAAGAAGACCTTACAAATATGGGCTTTTATAGCCAATTCATAACCATATTGCTTATGGTCAAACTCCTGCATAATTTCATCTAATAAGGCTGGAATAAGCGTATTATCAATTACTTCGTGTTTAAACACCTTTTGATGACTATAATTATTTAGAGTAAATGGTAGAATATATTTCATTTCAAATACATTTTGAGAAAGCGTATATATTACATCTGGTTCAAATCGAACCACATAGTAGCTACCACCATTTTTAGAGGATGCTTCGATTTGATGGACTTCTTGTGAATTAATTAGAAGCAAGTCGCCAGGTCCAAAATTATAAACACCATCATTTAAATGTACATCAAAATTTCCAGATAAACCATAAAGCAATTCTATATAATTGTGATAATGGGCTTCTACAACTAACCCTTGGCATTCCTTTTCCTGCAAATGACAATATGTATTAGAGGGAATACCGTTGATTGTTGGTCTTTGCTCTTCGTAGTAATTCATATAATCACCTATACCTTAAAATTATGTTAAAAGTAAAATGACAAAATATTGATACTTTTGTATAAAAGAATTGTATCATATCAATAAATATTAATCTATAATTAATTTCAATCAAACAAATTTTATATTAAGTGAATGGAGGTAACTTATGAAGTTAGGTGTAATGAATCCAGTTTTATATTCTCTTAAATTTGAGGAAGCTTTGAAGTATCTGAACAGTATTGGAGTTGATTGCATTGAAATTGGAGCAGGTGGTTTTCCAGGAGACAAACATTTAAAACCACTAGAACTTATTGATAATCCTGAAAAAGTGGAAGAATATAAGTCCTTATTAGCCAAGTATAATATTGAAATTTCAGCTATTAGTTGTCATGGTAATCCTCTTCATCCTAATAAGGAAATGGCCAAGAAGGATGATTATGAATTCAGAAATGCCATTTTAGCAGCTGAGCTTTTAGGGGTAGACACAATTATCGGTTTTTCAGGATGTCCAGGTGATTCTGAAACATCACAGTATCCAAACTGGGTTACTTGTCCCTGGCCCAATGATTTCGGAACAATTTTAGATTGGCAATGGAAAGAAAAAGTGATTCCGTATTGGAAGGATATGGCTGTATTTGCCAAAGAACATAATGTTTATAAGATTGCCTTTGAAATGCATCCCGGTTTTGTTGTATATAATCCTGAAACATTACTTAAGTTAAGGGATGCAGTTGGAGATATTATAGGAGCTAACTTTGACCCAAGTCATTTGTACTGGCAAGGGATTAATCCAGTAGCAGCGATAAAAGAATTAGAAGGTACAATTTATCATTTTCACGCAAAAGATACAAAAATCGACCAAATGAATTGTGAGGTCAATGGTGTTCTAGACAATAAATCCTATTCAGATGTTAATAATCGTTCATGGGTGTTTAGAACAGTTGGATATGGCCATGGAAAAGAAGAGTGGAATGATATAATTAGCACTTTAAGAGCGACAGGCTATAATGGTGCAATTAGTATTGAACATGAAGATGCTCTTATGTCTCCTATAGAAGGATTAGAAAAGGCAGTGGCATTTTTGAAAGAAGTATTAATTTTTGATGATGCAGGCGAGATATGGTGGAATTAAATATATTTAATTTTAGCAAAAGGAAGATGATTAGATGAGCAAGATATTAACACTAGGAATAATTGGATTTGGTGGTATGGCTTCATATCATAACAAAGAATTGGCAGACTATAATAGGTTATCAGTAAAAGGTGTATATGACGTTAATAGTGAACGCATGGATTATGCAGAAGAAGAGGGGCTTGTGGCTTATTCCTCTGTAGAGAGATTATTAAATGATGAAGAAATTGATGCTGTTCTAATAGCAACAACTAATGAAGTACACAAGGAACTTTGCATAGATGCAATAAAGGCAGGTAAACATGTAATATGTGAGAAGCCAGTAACTTTAACATCAGAAGAATTAGAAGAGATTATTGAAGTTGCAAATAAATATAAGAAGGTATTTACAATTAATCAAAACAGGCGAACTAATAGAGATTTTGTATTAATGCGCGATAATGTTGAATCAGGTGTAATAGGCAAGCCTTATATTATTGAATCAAGAGTAGAAGGTTCTAGAGGGATGCCTTCAGGCTGGAGAACTATCAAAGAACTTGGTGGAGGAATGATGTTAGACTGGGGAGTACATTTAATTGATCAAATTATGTATATGTTCCCCGAAAAGATAGTTAGCGTTTATTCTAGAATGTATAATATTCAATATAGCCAGGTGGAGGATAATTTTAGTCTTACTATAGTCTTTGAAAGTGGATTAACTTCTTTGATAGAGGTATACACTAATAATTATATTAAGCATCCTAGATGGTATGTCCTTGGAAAAAAAGGAACGCTTGTAATTGATGATTGGGATTGCCAAGGTAAAATTATTCATTCCATTGACAGTGATAACCAGTGGGAAGAGGAGATTGTCTATTCCAAGGCAGGTCCTTCAAAGACCATGGCACCAAGAAGTGAACATACAGTAGAAACAATTGAATTATCAGAACCCGAAGATGTTGTTGATGATTTAACAGTTGTTTATGATCAGTTTATTGATGCCATAGAAGGAAAGGCTGAACTTATAATAAAGCCAGAAGAAGCTCTAAGGGTGATGAAGGTAATGGAAGCAGCTTTTGAGTCTGCAGAGAAAAATGAAGTAATAAAAGTTAAAATTTAATAGTCCGGTTTTAAAAACAAGAAAGGCATGGTGGCAAAATGGAAGAATTAAAAGTGGGTTTACAACTGTATTCTGTTAGAGATGAAATGAGCAAGGATATGGATGCTACTCTTAAGAAGGTAAAGGACATGGGATATGATTATGTCGAATTTGCTGGATATTTTGGGAAGACTGCTAAGGAAGTTTTAGATTTATTAAAAAAATATAATTTAAAATGTATATCAGTTCACCAAGCATATGAAGTGTTTTTAAAAGATGAAGAAGAGTCAGTTTCATTTTTAAAGACAATTGGTGCAAAGTATAGTGCTGTGCCATGGCTAGATATAGATAGGCATGCAGCTAGCGACAACTTCGAACAAACAAAGGAAGAGTTTACGAGGGTAGGAAATATCCTTAAGGAGGCTGGAATTACGCATTTATACCATAATCATGATTTTGAATTTAAGACCTATGAAGATAAATATTTGTTAGATTGGTTATTTGAAAGCATTCCGGAAGACTTATTGCAAACACAGATAGATACTTGTTGGGTAAAGTATGCAGGCATTGATCCAGCGGAGTACATAAAAAAATATACTGCTAGGGCGCCTGTGGTTCATTTAAAAGACTTTGTGTGCGATGAGGATAGCAGTGGTCCAGTGTATGATTTAATAGACGAAGAAGGCAAAGTAGGAGACAGAGAAACTTTACTTTCTGATAATGGCTTTGACTATAGACCACTAGGGCAGGGAATTCAAGATTTTCCGTCAATAATTGAAGCATCAAAGCAGGCAGGAGTTACATATTTAATTGTAGAACAAGACGAGTCAAATACATGCTCTCAGCTAGAAGCAGCAAAGATAAGTAGGGAATATTTAAGAACTCTCAAATTGTAAGAAAATATAAGGGTGCCAGTCACCAAGTGAAAGGAAAAAGTTATGGCGAAAAAAGACAATATTTTAGATGCATATAAAATGAATCAGGAGAAAACGATAATTGATACAAGTAAAAAATTAAAGGTTGGTATTATTGGTACAGGTTGGATTGCCACAGCCCATATGAATAGTTTTTTAAATATGCCTGATGTTGAAATAGTTGCTGGTGCAGACATTGTAACTGATAGGGCAAAAGAGTTTTTTGAAGGCTATGATATGCCAGAGGTTGAAGTTTTTACTGATCATAATGAAATGCTTGATGCAGTAGAATTAGATGCAGTTAGCATTTGTACCTATAATTCAACTCATGCAGAGTGTACGATTGATGCATTAAATAAAGGTGTGCATGTACTACTTGAAAAACCTATGTGTGTAACTATAGAAGAGGCAGTTGAAATAATGAAGGCCGAAAAAGATAGTGGTAAGGTTTTATCTATCGGTTTTCAACCAAGGTTTGATGCAAATATGCAAATGATTAAGAAGATTGTTGAGTCTGGTGAACTAGGAGACATTTATTATATTCAGACTGGTGGAGGTAGAAGAAGAGGAATTCCAACACCCTATGGAACAAGCTTTATTGAGGAAGATACAGCAGGTATTGGTGCCCTTGGAGATATCGGTTGTTATTCACTGGATATGGTACTTAATGCAATCGGATATCCAAAGCCATTAACAGTATCTGGCTACAAGTCTGATTTTTTTGGAACGAATCCGACATATTATCCAAATCATCCTGAATATGCTAAGAAGTTTGGTGTTGATGATTTTGCAGCAGCCTTTGTACGCTTAGAAGGTGGAATTATACTAGATTTTAGAATTTCATGGGCAATGAATATGGATACATCTGGGGATACACTTATCCTAGGTAAAAAAGGTGGACTTAGAATCCCATCTACAGAGGACTGGAATGGAACAATAGGTGGAAACATGAAGATTTATCATGAAGTTGCAGGAGAGCAAGTAGAAACGGAAATACCAGCAATTAAAGATGATGGAGAAAGCTTATTTGATAGAAAGATTCGCTCTTTTCTTGATGCAATTAAAAATGGTGAAAGCTCACCAGTACCATCAAGTCAAATTATATATAATCAAGCAATTATCGACGGAATAGCCAAATCAGCAAGATTAGGTAAAGAAATAGAAATTGATATACCTGAAATTTAATAAACTTGTTAAGAAGAACTTTTATAAAATGGTAGTTAAACAGAAAAACTTAACTACCATTTTTATATGTTTCAAATATATTGTTTTTTGTTTTTAAGTTAATTGTGCTTGATTTCATGACGTTAGATTGATAATATATGTATATACTAAAATATTGGACTTGCTTGAATGTTTGGCACTAAGGAGGAAGAAATATGTTTGAATTTAAAGATGAATTTAAGACTGGTATAGATTTTATAGATGAAGAACATAAAAAGCTATTTGAACTTACACAGAGGACTTATGATATTTATAAGGACGAATTAAAAATAGATAAGTATGATTATATAGTAGATATTCTTAATGAATTAAGGGATTATACTAAGTATCATTTTAATCACGAACAGGAATACATGAAAGAAATTGGCTATAAAAAGATGTTTACACATATAATTGCTCATAATAACTTCATAGAAAAGCTAGATAGCTACGACTTTGAAGAGATAGATTACAATCAAACAGATGCCTTAGTTGATTTGTTGAACTTTCTTTATGATTGGTTAGTTAAACATATTTCTAAAGTAGATAAGGAAATAGCTAATAGCTTGGAAGAGAAGTAATAATAAGAATAAAAAGAAGAAAAGGAGATACATATGAATGTTTATGAGTTAGCATTATCATTAGAAGAAGATATGGAACAATTTTATATGGAACAGGCACAAAACCATAATGAACTTCATTTGAAGCAAGTGTTTCTAATACTGTCTAATGAAGAAAGAAAGCACGCCTATATTTTAACTGAAAACAAAGAGCTTATGATGGAGAAAGTAACATCAGAAGATGTAAAGAATGATATATTAGAACAAGCTAAGAAACTTTTTAAGGGTATAAAAGTAGATACTGCAGAAAAGGCTCGCCCAAAACAATTAGATGTGTATCGTAAGGCCTTAGATATGGAAGAAAGAAGTATCAAATTCTACAAAGAGCTTAGAGAGAAGGATCCTGAGAGAAAAGAAATATACAAATATTTGGAAAAGCAAGAAGAAAAACATTCTATTATTTTAGAGGAAATCATCAAGCTTACAAGCAGACCAGAGGAATGGGTAGAATCTGCAGAATTTGGTCCTAGAGAAGATTATTAATTTAGTGACACAGTTTTAATTACAAAAAACTCATTTATGTGTTATAATATGATATGTAGGGCAATAATGTAAAGGAAACTAATAATTTTAATAGGTTAATAAGTATAAATCTATTAATTTAATAACTCATAATAATCCGTTTCGCTTAACTTCAGTGCAACGGATTTTTAGTAATTGTTTAATAACACTAAACACATATTCTTTAATTTACACGATATAGTGTGCTTAATGAAAAGGGATGATAGATTGGCAGAAATTAAAGACAAGAAAAAAGGAATAAAAGAACTCCTATTGATTGCTAAAGACAAGGATAATATTATAGTGATTGATGATCTATATGAAGTGTTTGGCAAGAATATGGAGAAAGAAGACTTAGTTGATGTTACTGAGAGCTTAGAAAAGCATGATATTCATGTGACTGACTTTATTGATGATGACTTAGATAAGGACAAGCTATTAACTGAAAAGACAAAAGAAGATGAAAAAAACGCTAAAAGAATTGCCGAACTTCCATATGTAGTAGACTCCATAAGAAGCTATTTAAGAGAGATAGGCAAATATCCATTGCTTACTGCAGAAGAAGAGGTAGAAGTTGCAAAAGGTGTTGAAAGTGGAGACGAGTTAGCTAAAGAAAAAATGATTAATTCTAATTTGAGGCTAGTTGTTAGTGTCGCAAAAAGATATGTTAACGGAAGTAAGATGACTCTACTTGATTTGATTCAAGAGGGGAATTTAGGCCTAATTAAAGCAGTTGACAAATTTGATTATCACAAGGGTTATAAGTTTAGTACCTATGCTATGTGGTGGATAAGGCAAGCTATTACTCGAGCTATTGCGGATCAGGCCAGAACTATTCGAATTCCAGTTCATATGAAGGAACGCATGAATAAACTTACTAAGGCATCTAGAAAGTTTTTAGCTGATAACGGAAGAGATCCAACTACAGAAGAACTAGCTGAAATATTAGATATAGAAGAAGACAGAGTGGAAAGTATTGTACAACTTTATGGAGATACGATTTCTCTTGATACACCGATAGGTGATGAGGAAGACGCTGTGTTAATGAACTTCGTAGCTGATGATGAAATGCCTGAAATACTTTCGTCAGTAGAACAAGTTATGCTCGGTCAAGAATTAAATGAGGTATTATCAATACTTACGGATCGCGAACAACGTATACTTAGACTAAGGTTTGGATTTGAAGATGGTAGGATTTATACACTTGAAGAAGTGGGTAGGGAATTTGACGTAACTAGAGAACGAATTAGACAAATTGAAGCTAAAGCACTACGTCGTTTGAGAATGAGTAGAGATACTAAGAAGTTAAAGGCGTATCTTGAAGAATAATATAATAAAAGCAAAGATTTGGAAGTGATTACTTCTGAGTCTTTGCTTTTAGTTTATGATACAACTTGTTTTTATCTTGAGTATTTAATTTTCTAAACATATTAATTAATTCTTTTTCGCGTTGATTTACCATGATAGAAATGTTTTTAGAAGATTTCTCATAATTATATTCTTTTTTTATGTGGTAGGGAGAAGTTTCATATAGATGCATGATTTCTAAAGGAAGCTCCTTGTTATCTGTTAGATCGTCAACACTAATCTGGTAAAACTTCGCAAGCCTATCTAAAACCTGATAATTGGGAATTCGAATACCATTTTCATAATGAGCATATCCTTGCCTGCTCATATTAAGGTAATTGCTAAGATCGACTTGTGTCAGTCCCCTATTTTTTCTTAAATATTTGAGTTTTTTATTTAATGAGAAATTCATTCCTACCCACCCTTTATTGTTGAAACTAATTATAACAAGATAAAGAGTGAAAAGAGTAAAAGGCAACAAAGTGTAGCATATGGACAAAATTTAAAGTGATAAAAGGTCAAATTATATAAGCATAGCAAAATAAAATTAAAGAAATCTTAAAAAGTGTTTGACATAATGTGTAAACGATGATATGATTAAGATGTTGCATATATTATGCAAACAATTATTATTTATTTGGAGGAAAAATATACATGAACAAAGGTACAGTAAAATGGTTTAATAACCAAAAAGGCTACGGGTTTATCTCTGATGAAGAAGGAAATGATGTTTTCGTTCACTACTCAGGACTTGATATGGAAGGTTTTAAGTCTTTAGAAGAAGGACAAGAAGTTGAATTTGATGTAGTTCAAGGAGAAAAAGGCCCACAAGCTACAAACGTAACAAAATTATAATCATACAAGTTTTCAGTGTACCTTTTTTTTGATAAATTGTTTTACAATTTTTATAAAGAAAAGCTATATTGTATTAAACGAATTGATTAAAAGGTTATTCCTCGGAATAACCTTTTTTCTGTGTAAAAAAATTATTGAACTAGATAAAACTTATTGTATAAGTAATCTAGTAGTTTGTAGATTGGTTTAAATAGGACTAAAGCGATAAAGAAGTTGGCAATTCCATGAACAATATCAAAAGGAATTCCGTTAATCCAATAAGCAAAGGCTGTATTGAAGCCACTTTCTAGAGTGCCGTTAGAGAGTCCTATAAAGAAATAAGGAATAGAGCATAAGGCTCCAAATGATAAACCATAAAAGCCAGATATAAGAGCCCAACTTATGGACGATGTTTCTTTTTTGAATATTCTTGCAACTATAGCTAGGACAAACCAAACATATACATAATTTACCCACCACAAGCCGAATCCATATAACAAACCCTGAACAAGAACAAAAGTAGTAATTATGTATATGGTTTTTTTATTAAATATAAGAGTATAAATTATTATTAATAAACTAACCAATTCGATATTTGGAAGAAATGCTAATCCGATTTGTACTGTTAATAAAACTGCAGATAGCATCCCTATTAATGGTATGTTTCGAAGGGTCATATCAATATCCTACTTGCAATTCTATTTTAAAGCTGTCTCCATCATGAACTGTAGTTTCATCTACGCCAGTCATTAGCGATTCATCATTCTTAATAAACAACCACCATTCTTGCTTACTTTCATCTATAGTATAACCATCCACAGTTTTCACATATAAGCCTAGTTCACTTTCTTCGCCTGAGATTAAATTTTCTTCTTCTAACGCACCTCTTAGATATTCCGCGTCAGTTTTTATATCATAAGATGTGGATTCATCATCAGACATAACAACTTCAACACTTATAGCCTTGGATCCTTCTTGTGTTTTTTGTCGTGATTGGCCATATAGATATGTAGCTCCAGTAATTAATAACACAAAAACAATGAGTGATAAACCAATTTTTAAATTCCTTTTGTTTTTCATAATAATCTCCTTTTTAATTTGATTGCTTTATAAGCATAAAAAAACTCCTGCCACAGGAGGAGAATTATAAAAATAGACTTTATATTAAATATAAGTCCTATTTTATACCTTTATCCAAAAACTCGTGGCTTAACTGGTATTAATAACAAGCAGGTATTCTGACTTGTGAATCAATGCTTTATTTAGATCTTCCCAAGTTTTATACTCAGTGATACTTAAAATGCAAAAATCTACATTTTTAAATAAAACTCCTCACATACAGCGGCGAGACCGTACAGGATTTTAACCTGTTTCCCTATTATGTCATGGACTATTATAATAAAAAATAATACATAACCACTTGATATTATTGTAAAAATATTTATTTGTGATATTATTATAATAATAATATCAATTGATTTTAACATTACAAAGTTTTGTTGTCAATAGAAGGAGGACTAATGAACATACAGAAAGAATCTTTTGGACTTACGAGGGAAGGCTTGCAAGTCTCAAGATATATCCTAAGCAATGATAATGGCATGGAGGTACATTTTACTGATTATGGTGCCAATATTATAAAGATTATTGTGGCGGATAAAGATGGTCAATTAGATGATATTGCTCTAGGGTATGATAATGTGTCAGATTATGAAGATAATGATCCAGGTTTTGGTTCTTTTATTGGTAGACATGCTAATAGAATCAAAGATGCAAGCTTCGAACTAAACAATGTTATATACAATTTAGAAAAAAATGATGGAAATAATAACCTGCATGGTGGCAGTATAGGATATAACAATTTAGTTTATGATGTTGCAACTTTTAAGGTGGAAGATACGGTTTCTATAGAGTTTTCAAGAACAAGTCCGCATATGGAACAAGGATTTCCTGGGAACCTAGATATTAAAGTGCGATATACAATTACAAAGGATAATAGCTTAATTATCAACTATTATGCTGTTTCTGATCAAGATACAGTTGTAAACTTAACCAACCATTCTTATTTTAACTTATCAGGTCATAATTCTGGTTCGATTCTTGATCACAAGGTTTGGATTAAGAGTGATTCATTCACCCTAACTGATAATGAATTAATACCTACAGGTGAAGTTGCTGATCTTACAGACACACCTATGGATTTTAGGGAATTAAAAGCTCTAGGAAAAGATATTGAAGTAGATTATGAACCTTTATTATTTGCAGGAGGCTATGACCATAACTACATTCTGAAGAAAGAAACAAAGCAAGTAGAGAAGGTAGCTACTTTAGTTGAAGATAAGACAGGTAGAGTAATGGATGTTTATACAGACTTACCAGGAATGCAATTATACACAGGTAATTTTATAGATAACGAACGAGGTAAAGAAGGAATTATTTATAATAAGAGAGATGGTGTGTGTTTCGAAACACAATACTATCCTAACTCTATCAACATAGCAGAATTTCCATCTTGTATATTGAAGGCTGGAGAAGAGTATAAAACTACCACTATATATAAGTTTTCAATAAAAGAATAATTGACAAAAAGTAAACCGTCTAAGACTAATTAGCCTTAGACGGTTTATTGATGTATAGGAAAGTTCGCTCTGTATAAATTGTTTTACTTTGTTCCGTAGATTCTATCTCCGGCATCACCAAGTCCTGGTAAAATATAACCATCTTCATTTAATCTGTCATCTAAACCACCTATATAAAGCTCAACGTCAGGATGTTCTTTTTGAAATCTTTCTACTCCCTCAGGCGCAGCGATCAAACATAAGAAAACAATTTTTGTAATGCCTCTTTTCTTTAATAATTCAACTGCCGCACAGGCTGAACCTCCCGTTGCTAGCATTGGGTCAACTACATAGAACTCTCTTTTATCAGCATCAGAAGGTAACTTGCAATAATATTCTATAGGCTGTAATGTTTCTTCATCTCTATATAAGCCAATGTGCCCAACCTTTGCATTTGGAATTAGTTTTAGGATACCATCTGCCATGTGAAGTCCTGCTCTTAATATAGGTACTATACACAATTTTTTACCTGCTATTTCGTGTGCAATAGTTTTGCATAAAGGAGTATCAACTTCTATTTCAGCAAGGGGTAAATTTCTTGTAGCCTCATAACATATTAACATTGCGATTTCGGATGTAAGATCACGAAACTCTTTTGTGGATGTTGTATTCTTTCTCATGATTCCCAACTTATGGCGTATTAAGGGATGTTCCATTATAAATAAATTAGACATAACTTTCCTCCTAATGTGTTAACTATATATTGATAGTTATTCTATAGCGTATTATAACAAAAAATAACTAACATTAAAAGAAAAAAAGAAATCAAGAAGAAAGATGTTAATCTTTGATCTTGATTTCTAAAAAAGAGGAGAAGCCTAGCAAGGGGGAGAGTTTTTACTAGGCTTAGTTTTATGAAAAAAATTATCTTGTCAGCATAGTATGTGTTATGTTTTATTTGCTATAAATATATTATAGAGTACATATATGATGATTTTATGGCTGATTTATGAACAGTTTGTTAATTATGTTTTTTTGTTTAATACATATTAATAGCACAAATGGTAATAGAAAACCTAATATTTATATATATTTATAATAAACAAACAAAGTGGAGATATACATGGAAGAAATAATAGAAAAAAAAGAAATTAAATTATTTTTTAAAACAGGTATTATAGTTTTATCTATAATTGCTGTAGTTTTTTCGAGTATAAAATATATTCCACATGTAGTTACTGTAACAAGTCAAAGCAATGAGAAAAAAACTCCAATACACAAAGTAGAAAGAAAGGAAAAAGTAATTTCTTTAACATTTGATGTAAACAGAAATGATAAAAATTTAGACGAAGTGCTTGAAATTCTTGACAAATATAATGTTAAAGCAAGCTTTTTTGTTACTGGAACATGGGTAGATGATAATCCCCACGAATTAAAGAAAATTGTATTTCATGGCCATGATATTGGAAATCATGGAGATAATCATAAACATATGGATTTGCTAAGTAGAGAAGAATGTGAAAAAGAAATTATGCATTTACACAAGAAAGTAAAAGAAATTACAGGGGTAGATATGAAACTTTTTCGTCCACCTTATGGAGATTATAGCAATATAGTAATTTATACCGCTAAGAACTTGGGTTATCAATCAATAAAATGGAATATAGATTCAGAAGATTGGAAAGATTACGGCAGAAAGGATATTGTAAACAAATGCAGGCAAAAAGATAAACTAGATAATGGTTCAATTATTTTGTTTCATACTGGAACTAAATTCACATTAGAAGCTTTGGAGGAAGTTATATTGTTTTTTGAAAAAGAAGATTATTCGTTAGTTCCAGTATCTGAGCTTATTTATTTAGATGATTATACTATAGATATATCAGGTGCTCAACAAAGAAAGCAAAGAGTAATTTACTAAGCTCTATAGGTCTTTGCATATTCTAAAGCAGAAGGTAAATTTAATTTGCCGTATCCCCAATATTGATTTGGATAAAAAGTGTCTTTTTCTCTTACTGCACTTAGATTAAGAATATTCCTCACATTATTTGTATTCATAGTGGTAAGGTTTCCTCTTAGCACACCCCATTCAAGTAACAAAGCTACTGCACCTGTAGTATGGGCAGTAGCTACTCCTGTACCAGATGCACTAACTAATTGATTGCCTTTTGTAGATGCGATAATATTAACACCAGGTGCAGCCACATCTGGTTTGTATGAATATGATCTTGGAAATCCCTTGCTTGCTTGTGGAGATATAGAATTAAATAATGTGTTATATGACGTTACTGCAATAGGTATATTAGCGTTGGCACTAGCAGTTAAGGTGGTGTAGTAATTACTATCTAGAAAGTAGACATCATTTGTTAGAAAATTGTTAATGGGTAGCCAAACATCATATTGAGATGACATTTTACAACAGCTATTTACTCTGAATTTCCATATGCCGCTTGTTGGATTTGAAAAACGAAATATTATTAATTGGGCACCAGAGAAAGTGTGAAGCACAAGATTACTTGCATAAAGCACAGTGTTTTCGTAGGTGAATTTATGGCTAAGACTATTACTATAAGTCATAGGGATTGTTCCTAATAAGTTGTTATCAGGAGTAAAAATATCAATACTATAAAGATAGGGTGGTTTTCCCCAAAACTCCATAGTAAAACCCTGGCTACTACTTCCTATATTAAGAAAAAATTCGTCATATGAAAAATCAGAATTTATTTCACCAAAATAATGATGACCATAGGCTCCTTCATTTCCAGCAGGTACAAGAATTACAGTGTTAGATGTCCTACCTTGTTGAGAAATATAAGTATCAAGGAAAGACAGGCCTTCATGGGAACCTTGACTTGTGCTAACACCTATACATATTGCTATAGGTCGTTTTATACTTTGAGCTAAGTCAATCAAATACTTAACTGCAAACATAATATCATTAGATTGGAAACATGGCTTGTTTTCAGGAATTCTAAGAAATTCTCTTAAGGGGTTTTTGGCTTGTTTAAGTTTGACAATAGCAAATTCGCTATTATTTGCAATTCCAGAAAACCCACTTGCTATATTAAAATTTCCACCTGCTATAGTTGCTAAAGTTGTTCCGTGTCCTATTTCATCTATGCTAGGTAAAAAGGAAAAAGGATTTGTTTGGCTTAAGGCATAGTTTATATCGTGATTTTTATACTCTGTACCATAATAGAAATCTTTAGGGTAATTTTGCGAGTCAATAGTTTGATCCCAAAGGGAGATGATTCGGGATGTTTTATCTGGATATAGTAAAGTGGGATTGCTATAATCAACCCTGTATCAATAATTCCAATTAATACACCTTTACCATCCAAGTCATATGATATGCTACTCTTAACGGAAAGAATACCAGAGGGGTCTATATTAGTTGTAGGCATAATCTCAGTATAGTCTTCATTCATTAAAGTCATAAGTCCGCTACAATCAGGCATTGAATTATAACCAAATAAATAGTAGGCATTTTCTATCTCATCATTTAGTGGTGTATAAACAATTGCATATTTATCATTAAGGATATTGTAAGAAGAGTTTTTTGAAAAGCTACGCAAAACATCAAGATTATTATTATATTCTATTATTAAATCGAAATAATCTTCACTTGTTATTTTATATCTATTAACATCATCCATAAGATCTGCCCAAATATATTGATATTATATATTATATGCTCTTTTTTAGAATCTGGTTACATCTATTAAAAGATATAATTATAAAATCCTTGTCAATATTACTAAAATAAAACAAAAACACATTTTACTGTATTAAACATTGAGTAAACATGTTATAATATGACTAGCTTTATTCTTAATCAAATGAAATTATTGGAGGTTTTAATATGCGTTTTATTTCAATTGATAAAATCGAAGCAGGAACTTATTTAGCTAAGTCTTTGTATGATTATAACGGCTCCGTTCTCCTACATAAAGATTATAAATTAACAGAGAACATGATAAAAAGGTTAAAATCACTAGGCTATAAAGGTGTATATGTAGAAGATGATATTTCAGCAGGAATATATATTGAAGAAATCATAGATGAAAGAACAAAAATAAAAGCTGCTAATTGCTTGGAGAGTATTGCTGAACATGATGGCAGTGTATCTGATATAAAACCAATTGTTACAGATATAGTAGATAGTATTATGGATAAACATGACGTAATGCTTTCTATGCATCAACTATACGATTACCACAAGTATACATATTCCCACTGTGTTAATGTAGGTGTAATATCTACTTACATAGGATTTAGGCTTAACTATACTAAGGATGAATTAATACAAGTTTCTACAGCGGGCATGCTTCATGATATTGGTAAAAAGTACATACCTACATCGATTCTAGATAAAAAAGAAAAGTTAACTGATGATGAATATAATATAATTAGGAACCATCCTAATCATGGCTACAAGATGATAAAAGATTATAATGGTATAAGTGGCTTGTCTAAAGTTGCAGTATTAGATCATCATGAAAGGTGTGATGGTTCGGGATATCCAAGGGGATTAGATTCTAATGATATTTCCTCTTTTGGTAAGGTTATAGCAGTAGCTGACACCTATGATGCAATGACATCAGACAGGTCTTACCGTAAGGCTTTCTCCCCATCGGAGACAGTGGAATATTTAATGGGAGATGGTGGTAAATTATATGATTTTAAGGTTATAGATAACTTTACGAAGAGTGTTGCTGTTTTTCCAGAAGGCACTGTAGTTGAATTAAGTAATGGTATACAAGGAATTGTAATAAAAAATCATCCTAATTTTATCTTGCGTCCAGTTATACGTAGCTTAGATGATGATAAAGTAATTGATTTAAAGAATGATTCTAAGTATTTAAATGTACGTGTAGAGAAAGTTAATTAGCTACTGTTTTAGCAACTAAATATTTTTATTAACAATTTATAAACATGGAGGAATATATGAAGTTTACAAAAATGCATGGCATTGGTAATGACTATGTTTATGTCAATGCAATTAAAGAAAATATAGAAGATGCTAGTGAATTATCTAAAAAGCTAAGCAATAGAAATTTTGGAATTGGCTCAGATGGACTTATATTAATAAAATCATCAAAAATTGCTGATTTTTATATGGATATGTATAATGCCGATGGCAGCAAAGGTAAGATGTGCGGTAATGGAATTCGCTGTGTAGGCAAATATGTCTATGATAAAGGATTAACTGCTAAAGACAAGTTACAAATAGAAACAGGATCAGGTGTAAAGGATTTGACACTACACATTGAGAATAATAAGGTTTCTAGTGTTACAGTTGATATGGGACATCCAATTACAAAGCCTAAAGACATTCCTGTTATATGTGACAAAGAAGAAATTATAGGAATGCCTATAGAAGTTGCTGGCCATAAGTATAATATGACTTGTGTATCTTTTGGGAATCCACATGCAGTTGTGTTTGTGGATAAGACAGAAGATGTTGATATTAGAACAATAGGTCCAATGTTTGAACATAATAATATGTTTCCAGATAGGGTAAATACGGAATTTGTTCAAGTGATAGATAAAAATACCATAAATATGAGAGTATGGGAAAGAGGTTCTGGTGAAACTTTAGCCTGTGGGACAGGAGCATGTGCAAGTGCCTATGCTTCTATAAGGAATGGGTTAACTAATAATAAGATTACAGTTAACTTGTTAGGTGGTCAATTGATAATAGAATATGACCCCAAAAAAGATAAGATATTTATGACAGGACCTGCTGTAACTGTATTTGAAGGAGATGTGGATTTATCACAAGTTATCTAGTTTTAAAAAGGAACTTAATTTAATATGATTTATGTAAATAGCTGTTTATCGAGTTCTTAACTAGATTTAGAGCTATTTGTTTTTTGTTGAAAAATAATTATAGCTTGCTATAATTAACACATAAGTGGGAAAGGAATGATGAATTTGAATTATCCAGAATTTATTAAGAAGGGTGACTTAATAGGTATAAGTGCACCTTCAGATGGTAACAGTGAAGAAATAGATTTTGTAAGACTAGATAATGGCAAGAAAAAACTAGAGGAATTAGGATATAAAATTATAGAAACAGATCATGTTAGAAGCAGCAATAGAGGCCGAAGTGCAGATGCTAAAACAAGGGCTAGTGAATTTATGGAACTTATATCTAATGATGATGTAAAGTTAATAGTGTCTGCGTCTGGTGGAGATTACCTCTTAGAAACTCTTCCATATATTGATTTTCAAAAAATAAGCTCTAAGCCGAAATGGTTTCAAGGCTATTCTGATAATACAGGTTTGGTTCATACCATAACCACAATTTGTGACCAAGCAACTGTTTATGGCAATAATTTTAAGGATTTTGGAATGGACAATTGGCACAAGTCTCTAAAAAACAATATAAGCATCTTGCAAGGCGAAGAAAATGTTCAAGATAGCTTTGATACTTATCAGGATGGTTTTTATGAACGTATAACAGGTCTAGAAGATTATGTTCTAACAAAGCCTGTTAATTGGCGAAATATCAACCGTGATGGTGAAGTTATAATAAAAGGTAGGACTATTGGAGGTTGTTTAGACGTCTTAATATCATTGGTTGGAACTAGATTTGATAAGACTAAAGAATTTGTTGAAAAATATAAAGACGACGGAATATTGTGGTATATGGAGAGTTTCGCGCTAACAGCTGAGTCGCTTACCTTAGCCTTATGGCAGTTAAAAGAAGCGGGTTGGTTTCGATATGCTAAGGGATTTGTATTTGGTAGGCCAACATTTTATGACGAAAAGGCCAGTAAAAATGGTAGTTATGAAGAAGTTGTTATGTCGGTATTAGGAGAAATGGAAGTTCCAATTATTCTAGAAGCTGATATAGGACATAAACCACCTCAGTTTTCTATGATAAATGGAGCATTAGCTACACTCTGTAGTAAGGATGGAAAAGCAAAGCTCACATATGAATATTTTTGAAAATATAAGCAAAACTAAAAATGAATATCTAGGAAAGGCATGGTATTATTATGGACATAAATAATAAGGAAGTTGAGCAGTTAGCAACTTTATCAAAACTTGAAATTTATGAAGAGGAAAAGCAGGAATTGACAGCCGATATAAATGAAATGGTAAAATCATTTAAAATCGTTAAGGAAGCTGACACAGAAGATATTGAGGAAATGATTAATGTGCACCAATATTCAAATGTTTTTAGAGATGATATTATAACAAATGATCAGAGTAAGAAAAATCAAGATATGCTACTTCAAAATGCCCCAAATAAAATGGATGGTTTTATTATTGTACCAAAAATGAAGGTAGGATCCGATAATGAATTTTAGCAAATTAACTGCATTAGAACTCTCAAAAAAAATTAAAAACAAAGAAGCTTCAGTGGTAGAAGTGACTAAAGCCCAAATAGACTATATAAAAGCTAATGATATTAATTACAATTGTTTTATTACAATACTTGAAGAAGAAGCAATAGACAGAGCCAATGAAGTTCAGCAAATGATTGATAGGGGGGAATTAGAAGATTCCCCTTTGGCTGGAGTGCCAATGGCTATAAAAGATAATATATGTACAAAAGATATTAAGACAAGTTGTGCTTCTAAAATGTTAGCAGACTTTGTTCCGTCTTATAATGCTACAGTTGTAGAAAAATTAAACAAGGCAGGTGCAATTTTATTAGGAAAAACAAACTTAGATGAATTTGCTATGGGTATTTCGTCTGAAACATCATATTTTGGGACTAGTAAAAATCCTGCAAATTTAGAATACGTACCAGGAGGCTCAAGTGGTGGCTCGGCAGCTGCAGTGGCATCAAATGAGGCGTTTTACACATTAGGAACTGATACGGGAGGTTCTATTAGACAGCCAAGTAGTTATTGTGGAGTCACTGGGATTAAGCCAACTTATGGAACAGTATCTAGATATGGTTTAGTTCCCTTTGCTTCTTCTCTTGATCAGATAGGTCCAATTACAAAAGATGTATCAGATGTTGCGGCAGTATTAGATGTTATAAAAGGATATGATCCAAAAGACTCTACATCAGTAGACGTAAAGAATGAACTATATACAGATGCTTTAATTGATGATGTGAAGGGTATGAAAATAGCTGTTCCCAAAGAATTTTTGACTATATCTATGAATGAACAAGTGAGAAAAAAGGTAAGTGAGGCTATCGATCTTTTAAAAGAAAAGGGTGGAACAGTAGATTATATTGATTTTGAAACAATGGAATATGTAATACCAACTTATTATATCCTATCTTCTGCAGAGGCAAGTTCTAGCTTGTCTAGATATGATGGTATAAAATATGGACATATTAGCCCAGATGCCAGCAATCTTGAAGATATCTATAGAAAGTCAAGAGGAGAAGCTTTTGGAAAGGAAGTAAAGTTTAGAATACTTCTAGGAAATTACGTTTTAAGTGCTGATAATTACGAGGCATACTATAAGAAAGCCTTGAAAACAAGAATGCTTATTAATAATGAGTTTGACAAGGTGTTTAGTAAATATGATATTATTCTTTTGCCTACTAATATATATACAGCATTTAAGTTTAAGAAATATGGCAACGACTTTTTACAAAAGCATAAAAAAACAGATAACAAGTATACAATTGCTGCAAATTTAATTGGAGCACCAGCAATTTCTATTCCTTATGGAGTAGATAATGAAGAATTACCAATAGGACTACAAATAATAGGTAAAAGATTTGCTGAAAGAGATATAATCAGGGCAGCCTATTCAGCAGAGCCTAGATAGGCATTATAAGTTAGAGATAATATAGAGATGAGGTATATTGAATGGATAAGTATGAAGTTGTTATAGGGGTTGAAGTACATGTGGAACTTTCCACAAAAAGCAAGATTTTTTGTGGATGTTCTACTGAATTTGGTGGGCAGCCAAACACAAGAGTTTGTCCAATTTGTTTAGCTATGCCAGGTACTCTTCCGGTGCTTAATAAAAAGGTTTTGGAATATGCTATTGCAGCAGGTCTAGCAATGAACTGCAGTATTAGTAAATTTTCTAGATTTGATAGAAAAAACTACTTTTATCCTGACCTGCCAAAGGCCTATCAGACCTCCCAATTATATTTGCCTATTTGCCAAAGTGGAAGTCTTGAAATTGAAGTTGAGGAAAAGAAGAAAAGTATTGGTATTTTAGAAATACATATGGAAGAAGATGCTGGAAAATTAATTCATGATGAAAGTGATGATTATACATATGTTGATTATAATAGAAGTGGAGTGCCACTAATTGAAATAGTAAGTCAACCAGATATGAAATCAAAAGAGGAAGTTATAGCATTCTTGGAAAAACTTCAGCTAATGCTTCAATATTTAGATGTGTCTGATTGTAAAATGCAAGAAGGTTCTTTTCGTGCAGATATAAATTTATCTGTAAAAGAAATTGCTGAAAAAGAACTTGGAACACGCACAGAGATGAAAAATATTAATTCATTTAAGGCGATAGCAAGAGCTATTGATTATGAAGCTAAGCGTCAAATAGAATTAATAAAAGAAGGTGGTCAGGTAGTTCAAGAGACGAGAAGATGGGATGATAGTAAAGGTATTAGCCAAGCTTTGCGTTCTAAGGTGGATGCTAAAGATTATAGATATTTTCCAGATCCAGATATGCCTCCAATTATTGTAGATAATGACTTTATTAAAGCAATTAAAGATAAGCAAGCAGAACTTAGAGATGATAAAGTGGCTAGATATATTAAGGATTATGACTTGCCTGATTACGATGCCAAGATTCTTACAAGTTCAAAATATTTGGCAAAACTTTTTGAGGAGACTGTAGATATTTGCCACAATCCAAAAGAAGTTTCTAATTGGATTATGGTAGAAACAATGAGACTAGTAAGAGATAGGGAAGTAGAAGTAGAAGATATTTCCTTTGATCCATTTAATTTTGCTAAGTTGGTAAACTTAGTGGTTGACGGAAAAATAAATAGAACAGTTGCTAAGGAAATTTTTGAGGAGATATTTGATAATAATATTGATCCGGAACTTTATGTAAAGGAACATAATCTTGCTATGCTTGATGACGAAGATGCCTTAGGGTCTATCGTTGATGAAATTATAGCCAAGTTTCCTGAATCAGTAGAAGATTACAAAAATGGAAAGGACAAAGCCTTTAGGCATCTTATGGGGCAAACTATGAAAATGATGAAGGGTAAGGCAGATCCCAATTTAGTTAATAAAATATTAAAAAAGAAACTAGAGGCAAATTAATTAAACCTTAGTATCAAAGTTATAAGAAAGAAGATTGCTACTAGTATCACTAAGATCTAACAAGTCATTAATATTGCTTTCCTTATCTTCCATTACTTCAACTTCGGTATTTGTAGAGAAGCCCTTATCTTCTAGAAGTTTATCTAGTTTAGTTATGTTATCAAAGATGACTTTAAAACTAGATTCATCTTCTGTTAGAAGCTTAGTGTAGACATGATTTTGTCTTAGCGAAATTTGAATGTCTAGGGCTCCAAGGTTATCCATGTTAAGTTTTATTAAAACTTTCAAACTATTTAGAGACTTTAAGTTATTTTTGTTTTTCTTGGTAAAGACATATAATTCTCCTTGTTTATTTTGTTCTATAAGCTTAATAGGAAAATGCAAAAATGGAATATATTTGTTTAGTTGCAACATAGAATCAAACTGGTCATTTAGCTGATTTAATTCTAAGTTTAGCCCAGCTAAATGTCTCCCTATACTACTAAGACTTGTAGCATTATTGTCTTTTGTAGAATTAGTCTCATAGTTATAATTCTCAACGTTTTTAACTATGTTTTCAAATTTTTTCAAGTCAAGCATGGTATTTATCAAATAGTCTTCTACTGATTCACCACTTTGCAATACATCTACTGATGGATAATACTTGTCAGCAAATAATCCCTTAAGTAAATTTTGAAAGGGTAGTGAAGAAAGATAGTCATTTAGACCATCTTCAAAAGTTTGATGGAGATAAACTTGGTGAGATGTAGTATTAAGTGGATTATCCTCATTAGCTAAAAATGTTTTAATGACATTTATTATATCAGTGAGTACTCTATTTACAGGGATTTCATTTTCTTTAGCAAAGGGTTGAGAGCTAGTGCTAGTATTAATCCGACTATAATCTAGTAAGATTTCCTGTAATCTTTCTTTTGTTATGCCACTATTATTAGGTTTATCTAGGTAATAATTATTGTCTAATATTCTAACCCAAAGATCCTTTGTGCTATTGACTAAAACAGAGTAATCTGCTCTTGAAATAATTTGTGACAAAGGATGGTCGGCTAAATCAGTGTCAGATACAAAAGATTCTAATAAAGTTAAGTTTTTATTTAAAAAGTCTGATGTAGAAACATTGTCTTTACTTGTAAAACTCTTAATGGCATTATTAATTAAGGAATCAAACCTATAAATTAATGAGCTTTTGCTACTTAATATAGAATTAAATTTGTTTATATTTTCATCAGTTAATGGTATTTGAAGATTTTTCATTCTAATTAAAGTTTCTACAGAGATATCTTCGTGAAGGCGAGATTGTTTTAAAAAAAAGGTTATTGTTTCTTTATCTACAGGCATTTGTTGACCTAGCAGAGCTTTCACAATCTCGGTATTGCGTTCATTTCTTAACATGTTCCAGTTGTCTAAAATCTTATTAACTAAATCATCTTTCGTTAAGTTACTACTTGCTTCCTCTTTTTCTCCATTAAGGAGTTTTAGAACGATTGAATTGTTTATAATCTCATCTACTTGGAAGGTTCCTTCCATCCCTGCTGATAAGCCAGCAGTATCTATAAGAGAGCCGGCAATAGTTTGCCCATCATCTAAGTCCATTTGTATTTTTCCATCTTCCGTACTAATAACCTTTCCATTTAGTATTTGACCCTTTTCCAAAGAAGGCTGAAGAGGAGTTTGAGAATGTTTGTATGAATTACTATTTCTGACAATGTCACTGTCAAAATGTCTTATGTTATTAATTGATGAAATTCTTTTATTTATCATGTCACTTCAGCTCCTGTTTCTTATGTTGTAATCTGGCTTTATATTATGCCTAAAGTGTTTCTAAAAATAGTATCGGCTTAAAGCTGTTTATACTTAATGCTTATATTCAACTTGAACTCCTGTAAATTCCTGCCATAACATTAATTAATCTTATAAGATAAACTAATTATTATATATTTTAAGCATCTTGTATAATTAAACATTATGAAATATAATAAATGTGTTTGGTACTATATGATAAAGCATTTATTTAAATGGAGGTAAAGGAATGTATTCTTTTGAAAAAATTAAAGAAGCCGATAGAGAAGTAGCGGAAGCGATGAGCTTAGAACTAGATAGACAACAAGGTCATATTGAACTAATTGCTTCTGAAAATTTTGTTAGTAGGGCAGTTATGTCAGCTATGGGTAGCCATCTTACTAATAAATATGCTGAGGGATATCCTGGGAAGAGATATTATGGGGGATGTCAGTATGTAGATATTGTTGAGACTCTTGCAATAGAACGTGCTAAAGAATTATTTGGATGTACTTATGCTAATGTTCAACCACACTCAGGTGCACAAGCTAATTTTGCTGTGTATTTTGCACTTTTAAAACCGGGTGATACGGTTCTTGGTATGAATCTTGATCATGGTGGACATTTAACACATGGTAGTAAGGTTAACATGTCTGGTGAAACTTTCAATATAGTTCCTTACGGTGTAAATGATGAAGGTTTTATAGATTATGATGAACTTAGAGAAATAGCCCACAAAAGCAAACCAAAGTTAATTATAGCTGGAGCAAGTGCTTATGCTAGAACAATTGATTTTAAGAAGTTTAGAGAAGTAGCAGATGAAGTGGGTGCATATTTAATGGTGGACATGGCTCACATTGCTGGTTTAGTAGCAACTGGTCAACACCCAAGTCCTATTCCATATGCCCATGTAGTGACGTCAACGACTCACAAAACTCTTAGAGGCCCTCGTGGAGGTTTAATTTTGTCTAGTGAAGAGTTTGCTAAAGAACACAAATTAAACAAGGCAATATTCCCAGGAACTCAAGGCGGTCCACTGATGCACACAATAGCAGCAAAGGCTATATGCTTCAAAGAAGCATTGGATCCATCATTCGCAGATTATTCAAAAAGGGTTGTTAAGAATGCTAAAGCTTTAAGTGAAGGTCTAAAAAAACGTGGATTTAATATAGTTTCAGATGGAACAGATAATCATTTAATGCTTGTGGATTTAAGAAGCAAAGGTGTTACAGGTAAAGATGCAGAGGAATTACTTGATAAAGTTCATATTACTTGTAATAAGAACACTATTCCAGATGATCCGGAAAAGGCAAGTATTACAAGTGGAATACGCTTAGGAACACCAGCTGTTACAAGTAGAGGAATGAACGAAGAAGACATGGATATTATAGCTGAGGCAATAACATTAAGTATAGAAGATTTAAAAGGAAACGAAACTAAAGTAAAGAAAATGGTAAAAGAATTAGCAGATAAATATCCACTTCCTTACTAACAAAAAATAGGTGCCAGGTTACAGATTCCTGGCACCTATTTTTTCCTAATTTTTATCACTATAGAGTGTTGAAAAAACTTTATATCCGAATACAATGGTTATAATTGCTATGCTAGTAATGCACAGGTACTTTACTATACTAGCTACATAAACTTCGACGTTTACATTAACTTGTTCTTTTGGGGTTGTATTTTTATTAACGTCTTTGCACATAAATACACATTCCTTTCTTTGAAAATCATAGCTTTGCCTATTTCAGTAATGAAAATATAATTGTGGTGTTTCAACTTTATATCAGTTATTATAGGTAATAATGTAGAAAAAGTACAGACCAATTTTCTTGATGAAACACATTGAATATGCTATACTTTGCCTAAGTTATAAGATGTAAAGTTAAAGAATAAAGTTGATTTAATTTTGAAAGTTGGTTACATACATGGCTAAAAATTTATACATATCTGAAAAACCTAGTGTTGCAAGAGAATTTGCAGGCGCCTTAAAGGAAAAGTTTATAAATCATGATGGATATATGGAATCACAACAATCTGTAATTACCTGGTGTGTTGGACATTTAGTAACCATGAGCTATCCAGATGCTTATGATCCTAAATTGAAAAAGTGGAGAAAAGAAGATCTACCCTTTTTACCAGAAAAGTTTCGGTATGAAGTTATCCCAAATGTTAAAAAACAATTTAATATAGTAAAAGAGTTACTAAATAGAGATGACACTAATGTTATATATGTTTGTACAGACTCAGGAAGAGAAGGAGAATACATATATCGATTAGTTGATCAAATGGCTAAAGTCCCTAAAAATAAAGAAAAGCGACGTGTTTGGATTGATTCGCAAACAGAAGATGAAATACTTAGAGGAATTAGACAAGCAAAACCATTAACTGAATATGATAATTTATCTAGTGCGGCATATTTAAGAGCTAAAGAAGATTATTTAATGGGTATTAATTTTTCCCGTATCTTATCTATTAAATATGGGCCACAATTGAATAAATATCTCAATACAAAAAAATATGCAGGAATATCTGCAGGCAGAGTAATGACATGTGTTCTTGGTATGGTGGTAAATAGAGAGCGTGAAATTAGAGAATTTGTTAAGACGCCCTTTTACCGAGTTTTAAGTGGCTTTAATTATTCGGGTCAAAGTTTCGATGGAGAATTCAAGGCAGTCGAAGGTTCTAAATACTTTAATTCTCCATTATTATATAAAGATAATGGTTTTAAGGAGCTTGCAGTAGCACAAAACTTTGTTAAAGAGTTATTAGATAGAGAACCTTCTTTTGATGAAAAAACAGAGCGAAATAAGAAGGATTATATATGTACTATTCCTAAAGAAGATAAAAGCAAGGCACTTATAAGTGCTTTAGAAAAGAAAAGGGAAAGGAAGAACCCCTTACTCTTATTTAATTTAGCTGAATTACAAAATGAATGTTCGAAAATATTTAAAATAAATCCTGATCAAACCTTACAGGTGGTTCAGGAATTGTACGAGAAGAAGCTTGTAACATATCCTAGGACAGATGCTAGAGTTCTAACAAGTGCAGTTGGCAAGGAAATTCATAAAAACTTACAAGGCCTAACTAGATACGTGCATGCAAAAGATTTTGCTAGTGAAGTTTTAGAAAAGGGAATGCACAAAAACATTGGAAAGACAAGATATGTTAATGATAAACAAGTCACAGACCATTATGCTATCATACCTACTGGTCAAGGTCTTAATGCCCTTAACTCACTAAATCCTACAAGTGCAAAAGTATTTGAAATTATTGTTAGAAGGTTTTTGGCTATATTTTACCCTCCTGCAATTTATCGAAAGATAAGCATTACTGCAATGATAGAAAAGGAAAGTTTCTTTAGTTCTTTTAAAGTTTTGCTTGACGAGGGTTATTTTAAGATAATGACTAATTCTTTTCAAAAGAAGAATGTTAACAAAACCCCTAGTCAGCAAGAGGATGATGAGTCAGATCAAGATGATGACAAGAAAGAGAGTAGTGGAATCGATTCAAATCTTATTGCGGCAATTGATAAGCTAAAAAAAGGAATGTATCTTGATATTAACAGCTTTACTATCAAGGAAGGGGAGACCTCTCCACCAAGACGCTATAATTCAGGTTCATTAATTTTAGCTATGGAAAATGCGGGATCATTAATTGAAGACGAAGAGCTTAGAGCCCAAATAAAGGGTAGTGGAATTGGAACTAGTGCAACTAGGGCCGAAATATTAAAAAAGCTTAATAATATTAATTATTTAAAACTTAATAAAAAGACACAAATCATAACGCCAACACAAATGGGCGAAATGATTTATGATGTAGTTGATTCATCTATTCGTTCCCTACTAAACCCAGAACTTACTGCTAGCTGGGAAAAAGGTCTAACATACGTAGAAGAAGGTACAACTACTGAAGATGAATATATGAATATATTAGCTGATTTTGTAAAACGTAATACTATTAAAGTAAAAAAGTTAAATAACCAAGGACATTTAAATAAATCTTTTGATGAGGTTGCAAAGCATTATAAATGAAGTATTACAATATAAAGAAAGGAAAGTATGTATTTAGGTTGCTATAAATATCATACAAGAATATTATGAAGGAAAAACTTAAAAATCAAAACTTTTTTGACATTACACAAACTATAGCTGCTAGTCTTTTTTCTGAAACTGACTATCCATGGGAGATTCTACCTAAAATCAATGCTTTCATATTGGAGGCTGGTCCCAAACTTCCTGCTGATGAATACAATCAAGTAGCAAAAGATATATGGATTGAAAAAAGTGCGAAAGTAGCAGAAAGTGCAAGTATTACAGGGCCAGCAATTATAGGTAAAGACACAGAAGTTAGACATTGTGCATTTATCAGAGGAAATGCTATTGTAGGTGAAGGCTCTGTGGTAGGAAATTCTACAGAACTTAAGAATGTTATTTTGTTCAACAAGGTTCAAGTACCTCATTATAATTATGTTGGAGACTCTATTCTAGGATACAAGGCTCATATGGGAGCAGGTTCCATAACGTCTAATGTAAAGTCCGATAGAACATTAGTAACGGTGAGCTACTCTGGTGAAAGAATACAGACCAAGTTAAAAAAAGTGGGTGCACTAATAGGTGATAATGTTGAGGTTGGATGTAATAGTGTTTTGAATCCTGGAAGCATTATAGGTAGAGGCAGCCAGATATATCCACTTTCTATGGTAAGAGGATATGTACCTGAAGATTCAATTTATAAAAATGCTAATGAAATTGTAATAAAAAAATAATCTTTTAGGGGGTGCTTTATGCCAACTATCCAAATGTCCAATGTTACCAAAAGGTTCGGAAAGGTCACTGCACTAGATAAGGTTAATCTCGAAGTGGAACGTGGAGATGTATATGGATTTATAGGACCTAATGGTGCGGGCAAAACAACTGCAATACGTGTGTTGCTTGGGATTATAAAAGCAAATGAAGGTATGGCCACTATACATGGCAAGGATGCATGGAGGGATTCTGTTGATATTCATAAGAATGTAGCATATGTACCAGGCGATGTTAACCTTTGGCCCAACCTTACTGGTGGTGAAGTTATTGATTTTTTCGTCAAATTACGAGGTTCAAGTAATGTGAGTAAAACAGCTGAATTAATTGAAAGATTTGATCTAGATCCATCAAAAAAATGTAGAACATACTCTAAGGGAAACAGGCAAAAAGTAGCACTAATAGCTGCTTTTGCATCGGATGCTGACTTATATATATTAGATGAACCAACCTCAGGCCTTGATCCATTAATGGAGAGAATTTTTCAAGAATATGTAATGGAAGCAAAAAATACAGGTAAAAGTATATTGCTTTCAAGTCATATTTTGACTGAAGTAGATAAGCTTTGTAATAAAGTGAGTATTATTAGAGATGGTAAAATTATTGAAGAGGGTAGCTTAGATAAGCTTCGTCATTTAACAAGAATGAGTATATCAGTTCAGACAAAGCGTCCTATAGAAATGCTTGAAGAATTAAAAGGTGTTTATGATATTTCTAAGCAAGGTGAAACAGTTATGTTTCAAATAGACCAAGCTAGAATGGATAATATAATTAAACATATAAGTGAGTTTGGAGTTATAAAATTGGAAAGTTCCTTACCTACCTTAGAAGACCTATTTATGAGACACTATCAGGATGATGGAGGTGAGGCATAATGTCAAAGCATTTTGCCAATACAGGGGTGTTAATGAGATTCATACTGCGCAGAGATCGTATAAGGTTACTGCTTTGGATTTTTGGCATTAGCGCATTTGCAATATTTATTGCTGCATTTTTGCCAGAATTATATATGGCAGGGACAGACAAAATGCTTTTGGCAGAAACTATGAAAAATCCTGCTATTACATTTATGCTAGGATATAGTGCTGGACTTGATAATTATACAGACGGGGCAGTAATGGGACATTTTATGTTAGTTTTTACGGCCATATTTATCGCTATTATGAGCGTCTTATTTGTGACAAGGCATACAAGAGAAGACGAAGAAGAGGGACGTACAGAAATGGTCAACTCACTTCAAGTAGGAAGGCTCTCTTTTGTTACATCATCATATATTCTACTTGTTATAACACATATAATTACTTCATTAATTATTGGACTTGGAATTTATGCCTTGGACTATGAAACTATGAACTTGGAAGGTTCCTTATTATTTGGAATAGCTATAGGAGCTGTTGGTATTTTTTATGCCTCTATTACAGTTTTATTCGCTCAACTTGTTTCTAATTCAAGAGCTACTTTAGGCTTATCATTTGCCTTTTTAATTATTGAATATATTATTAGAGGTGCTGGAGACGTTTCAGCGAGTGCATCATCACTTATATCTCCTCTAGGACTAATTGTTAGGACAGAAGTTTATGTTAATAATTATTACTGGCCTATATTAATTCTATTAGGAATATCCCTGTTAACTTTTCTTATAGCCTTATATTTGAATTCAATTAGAGATTTAGGTGCAGGGCTTCTTCCAACTAGGCAAGGAAAAAGTCATGCTTCTAGATTCCTTAGATCACCATTTGCTTTGGCACTAAGATTACAGAAAACCACAATTATATCATGGCTTCTTGCTATGTTTATTTTAGGAATTGCTTATGGTTCACTTTTAGGTGATTTGGAAGGGTTTTTAAATAATAGTGAAATGATTCTTCAAATGCTTCCTGACTTTGAAGGATTGAACTTAACAGATAGTTTTATCACTATGTTAATGACTATAGTTAGTGTTATTGGAACTATTCCTGTTGTTATGTTTGTATTAAAACTAAGTAGTGAAGAAAAGAAAATGAGAACAGAGCCTTTATTAGCAAGTCCAATTTCAAGAAACAAACTAATATATAGTTATATAGTAATTGGCCTTGTAGGTGCAGTGCTTATACAATTTGCATCTATGATTGGCTTATGGTCTGGTGCAGTATTTGTTATGGAAGATGTTATAGCTTTTGAAGTGCTTTTTAAAGCCCTATTTGCAAATATAGCAGCTATGTGGGTCTTTGTGGGAGTGGCTACTTTTTTAATAGGGTGGTTTCCGAAACTAACAGGTATAACATGGGTGTTTTTAGCATATTCGTTTTTTGTAGAATATATGGGGGAAATGCTTAAACTACCAAAATGGATGAATAATATATCCCCTTTTTACCATATTCCATCCATACCGGCAGAGAAGTTTGAAGTATCCACCATGTTGATTGTAACTAGTATTGCCTTTTTATTTATAGGACTTGGTAGTTCTGCTTATAATAAACGTGATATCGAGGGATGAATTTTTTTAAAACTAGGTCTTTACAAAATATAGATTAACATATAAAATGATATGCAGTAGTCGGAAAAAGACTATTGGAGATTGTCTCAAAGAATTATTTTACTACTAGAAATAGCAAATTTTATAGGAGGTATAAGAAGATGAAAGAGTATATCTGTGATGTATGTGGTTATGTTTATGATCCTACAGAAGGAGATCCTGACAATGGTATAGATCCAGGAACACCATTTGAAAATTTACCAGAAGATTGGGTATGTCCTCTGTGTGGAGTTGGTAAAGAAGACTTTTCTGTAAATGAATAATTTTATTATTATAAGTAATTAAGAATTGTATTGGCTTAGTTGAACCTATCAGAAAGTGTGAGTTTCAACTAAGCTATTTAATTTTTAAGCACTAAGAAACTCTTGTAAAAAGATAGTTAAATTCTTGTTAAAATGATTAAAAAAATAATTATTTACAATATAGCTATGGACTATTTTGCAAGTTTATGATTAAATGTTAAGTAAAGTGCGAAAATTTACAAGATTCGTACTTTATACATATAGGTAAATTGAAAGGAGTCTCAACATGATTTATTCAAAAGAAATACAAAATATGTGTCCTGTAGCTCAGGGTGCAAACCATGGGGCTGCACCAATTCCAGAAGAAGGAAAATGGGTAAAAGCCAAAGAAGTTACGGATATTTCCGGTTTTACTCATGGAGTAGGCTGGTGTGCACCACAACAAGGAGCTTGTAAGTTAACTCTTAACGTAAAAGATGGAATTATTGAAGAGGCATTAATAGAAACGATAGGTTGTTCTGGTATGACTCACTCTGCTGCTATGGCATCAGAAATTCTACCAGGTAAGACAATTTTAGAAGCTCTTAATACAGACTTAGTTTGTGATGCAATTAATACTGCTATGAGAGAATTGTTTTTACAAATTGTTTATGGAAGAACTCAAAGTGCGTTTTCTGAAAATGGTTTAACAATTGGTGCTGGACTTGAAGACTTAGGTAAAGGTTTAAGAAGTCAAGTTGGTACTATGTATGGAACTAAGGAAAAAGGTCCACGCTATTTAGAAATGGCAGAAGGATATGTAACTAAGGTTGCATTAGATGAGGATAATGAAATTATAGGTTATGAATTTGTTAGTCTTGGCCTTATGACTGACTTTATTAAAAAAGGCGATGATCCTAATACTGCATGGGAAAAAGCTAAGGGTACATATGGACGAGTTAGTGATGCAGTTAAGATGATTGATCCAAGAACTGAATAAAGAAAGGTATGGTAGATAAAATGGCTTTGTTTGAATCATATGAAAGAAGAATAGATAAAATTAATTCAGTGCTTAATAGTTATGGTATCGAATCTATTGAAGAGGCACAAAAGATTACAGAAGACGCAGGTCTTGATGTATATAAAATGGTAAAAGAAATTCAACCTATATGCTTTGAAAATGCATGTTGGGCATATATAGCTGGAGCAGCAATTGCAATTAAAAAGGATTGTAGAAAAGCATCAGATGCAGCGGCAGCAATTGGTGAAGGACTTCAATCTTTTTGTATTCCAGGTTCCGTTGCAGAACAAAGAAAAGTTGGCTTAGGCCATGGTAATCTTGGTAAAATGTTGTTAGAAGAAGAAACAAAATGTTTCGCATTTCTAGCTGGTCATGAATCATTTGCAGCAGCAGAAGGTGCTATTGGTATAGCACAATCAGCTAATAAGGTAAGAAAAGATCCTTTAAGAGTTATCCTAAATGGTCTTGGAAAAGATGCAGCTAAAATTATTTCTAGAATAAATGGATTTACTTATGTTGAAACTGAATTTAACTTTGATACAGGAGATGTCAAAGAAGTAGCAAGAAAATCATACTCTAATGGAGATAGAGCTGCTGTAAACTGCTATGGTGGCAATGATGTACAAGAAGGTGTTGCAATTATGCATCTTGAAGGTGTTGACGTATCTATTACAGGAAACTCCACAAATCCAACAAGATATCAACATCCAGTTGCTGGTACATATAAGAAAGAGTGTCTAGAAGAAGGTAAAAAATACTTCTCTGTTGCATCTGGTGGTGGTACAGGTAGAACACTTCATCCTGATAATATGGCAGCAGGTCCAGCTTCTTATGGTATGACAGATACTTTAGGAAGAATGCATTCAGATGCACAGTTTGCTGGTTCATCATCTGTTCCTGCCCACGTTGAAATGATGGGGCTAATAGGTATGGGTAATAATCCAATGGTTGGAGCTACAGTATCTGTTGCAGTAAGCATCCAGGAAGCAGCTGAAGCAGGTAAGTTCTAAAGGATTGCAGTGTTTACAGTTTCGTAGCTTTTAATAAAAAAGATTTAATAATATATAAACATCCCCTAGTCTTTAACGACTAGGGGATGTTTTAATTTAGTTTGATTTAATTAGATGTAGCACGAGTATATATCCAACAATTTAAATGTAAAGGTTTATGTAAATATTACCTATTGTCTCTGTTTAAAAAGAAGCTGAAGCAGGTAAACTTATGAGGTGTTTTCTTCATAATATGCTATCATTTGTCGGATTATATGATATACTGTATGAAGTATGAGAAAAAAGAGGGGGAAAGTAAATATGGAAAAAAAGAAGAAAAAGAAAATTTTAATTGTTTCATTGTCTACTGCGATTGTAATTGGTATTGTATTTATTGTTGCTGGAGTGAGAAGAACACCAGAAAAAACAGTGGAAAATTATTATAATGCCATTAATAAAAGAAATGCAAAAAAGGCAATGAAATGTCTTAACATTAAAAAAGACGATATTTATTATGAAACTGCACTGGAAGGACTTAATGAACGCATTGATAATTTGGATGAAACATTTAATGATTTTAACGAAATAGATGTTGAATACTTAGAAATTAAAACTATAATTGATAAGGTTGAAATTGATGAAGATGACAAAACAAATGCAAAAGTTTATTATTATGGAATTATTGACAGTCCTGCGAATATTAAAATAGTACATGAATATGATTACGTAGAGAAAGTTAATGGAAAATGGCTGATAGACTATTAATAAGCTTATGAAAAAACTAATTTAACGAGGGGGAAATATGAAGAGACAATTTAAAGCTTTATTATCAATTATATTAACTTTACTTATAGTAATATCTAGTGTTGCCTGTGAGGATGGAGCCAAGATATATACAGATGTTACCCTAGAAGATGATTTTAGTGGTTCAAGAGTAATGAAGTTAACAATTAACAAAGGAATATTTGATGAGCATTTTGATGGAACGGTTCAAGATTTTGTACAGATATTAGAAACAACTTGCCCATCTCAACTTACATGGACCATACCTGGAATAGAAGAAATAGAAGCAGCTGAAGT
>CAZJCV010000010.1:0-72050 GCA_964544535.1 uncultured Lachnospiraceae bacterium
TATACCGGATTAGATCCTTAGTCTAACGCGTATGCCAATTCCGCCAAGACTGCATCACCTTTAATATCTTATACTTTTTCTAATAGAATGTCAATATCACTTGTGCTCTTATTATTCAGTTTTTGTAACCCATGGGATTTCCAAAGATATATTCTCATTTATCTTTGAACTTCTTAGTCTATTATCTAATCGCTCTTTCCTTCTAGCGTTGTATCCTTTGTGAATATATATTTCTTCTTGAGCTTCTGGCTCTATTAACGGCACTAATGCTTTTCTACCATCCTCATTAAAACAAGTAAATGTTAAAAAGGCAGTTACACATAATTTCCTCTCTCCTGTTAGAAGATTTTCTGCTACTACCTTACAAAAAACTTCAACTGAAGAATTTCCTACTCCTGATATAAAACTTTCAGCACATATAGAAAATTCTAATCCTACTGGATTGATAAAGTTAACAGAATCAATAGATGCCGTAACCGAGGACTTTCTTGTATGCCTTGCAACTGATATAGATGCTGTTGTATCTATTAATGACATAATGGTTCCACCAAATATTGTTCCATGATGGTTTAAATCATTTGGAAACACCCTTCGAGTTTGCACAACTCTAGATTCACTACATCTTTTTACTTTACGATTTTCTCCCATCTTATAACCATCCCTTAATTTACCCATGGAATTTTCAAAGATATATTTTCATTCATCTTTGAACTCCTTCGTCTATTTTCTAGTCGTTCTCTTCTTCTACTATTGTATCCCTTATGAATATATATTTCCTCCTTAGTTTCTGCTTCAATCAAAGGAACTAGGGCCTTTGTTCCATCTTCCTCGTAGCAAGTGAATGTAACAAAAGATGTTGCACATAACTTTCTTTCACCCGTTAGTAGGTTCTCAACTATAACTTTGCAAAACACCTCTACTGATGAGTTTCCAACTCCTGATATAAAGCATTCTGCACAAATAGAATCATCTAAATTAGCAGGATTGATAAAGTTTACAGAATCTATGGATACTGTCACTGAAGACTTTCTTGTATGTCTTGCCACGGAAATGGATGCCGTAGCGTCTATTAATGATAAAATGCATCCTCCAAACAATGTGTAATTATTATTCAAATCATCAGGAAAAACCCTTTGTGTCTTTACCACTCGCGACTCACTAGTTTTTTTTGTTGGTCTTTTTGTCTCCATCATCATATCTCCAATCTTACTTATACTTTAGTTGCCCACTTTAGGTGCCTGACACCTATATATACAAACTCTCCTAATACTAAAATTATATACTACAAATGAATTTATTGAAAGCTTAACATCTCTCTTTTGTGCACATATGTCATTAATACGAATATACTATATGGAGAAAATAGATTCTATGTGATCTAATTATTTTAGGAGTTAGAATGGATAGAAATATTATTGATGAAAGTATATCTTACCAAGATATTATATGGGAAGATGTCCCTGGAAATCCTTTTGGAAGAGCTGGAACCTTTAATGCTATTATATTTGGTGATGCTAACAATATTGTAGACACAAAAGGGCCTATGGCAATTGGTGGAAGCTTTTATAGTTCAAGAGGACTTAGCTTAAACTTCGGTGAAAATATCAGTGCGCCTGAATATACGCCTGATAATATTGGTTTCCTAGTTGCTGGAAATGTTGCAATGAATGGCTCTTTGGTTGTTGTTGGCCATGTTGTAGTAAACGGAGGTTTTCGTGCAGCTAGAGGAAGTACCTTTTTAATTGGAAAAGATGGTAGTCCTGAACAAATTGAGGACTTGTCCTATTTATATGAAGCAAATGGGCAAAGTCAGTACTGGTCACCTAGTGATAGGGGTAGCCATTATATTATTTCTAGCTATGATGTGCCTCATTATCTTCCAGCTAGGAGAATCGACGCAAATGTTCCTAAATTCTTCAGGGACGGAAAAGAAAGTATTGAAAATCGCAAGAAATGTATTGAGAATCTGGCTGTAAATGGAATTGTTGAAGAAGATCCTCACGAATGGGTACTAATGGGTGATGATCCTAATTTGAATGTGTTTGTTCTTGACCTAAGACCAAATGGATTAATTAACAAAGGAATTAAATTTGATGTTCCGGAAGAAAGTACTATGGTAGTACGATTACTTACAGGAAATAATGCACATATACAATACGGCCTCTTGGGTGATGAGAGCCAAGCTAGCCGAACTCTTTACCTCTTTGAAGATGCAACTAATATCTATATGGAAGTGCCTGCAGCTATCTGGGGGAGCCTTTTAGCCCCACAAGCTATGTTACACGGTCATCAAACCGGAGGACATATTACCGGAAATGTTGTCCTGAATTCATTTGCTGTTAGTGCAACTAGTGGTTTTGAATTTCATCTACCTGCTTTTGAAGGTCAAATATTTTGTAATGAATTATCAGACACTATAATCGAGAGACCCAGACCGGAGCCCGTTCAACCTGAGCCTATTCTGCCAGAACCTGAACCAGCGCCTATTCAACCAGAACCTTTTTTACCTGAACCAGCACCTACTCAACCAGAACCTTTTTTACCTGAGCCTCAGCCTATGCCAGCAAGACCACCCATGAAAGAAGGAATAATATCTGGTTGTATATGGGGTTGTGAATGTCACAAATCTCATGGATGGAAAGTTGAACTTTTAGAAATATGTAATACCGAAAAAGTTTCAATCGCTTGCCTAGAGCTAGACAACTATGGCTGTTTTGAATTTTGCGTTCCTTATGAAGGATGTTACACCTTATGTATAAGTCCAGTTATATGCCAAAGCAATAAATATCGCATAAATCAAAATAGATTCCCTTGTAAAGCCATGCTATCCCTAAATAATGTTGGTGTTTCAAGCTTCTATATCTAATAATACAAGCGATACAATTCTTTCTGTACAGCTTACTTGTGACATGTATGGCATACTAAAAAAGGTACCCAGTCAACTGCTGTGTACCTTTCTAATAATCTTATGTTTTTCTTTTTTTCTTAAGATACTTTAGATTTTGCCAGTTCTGCCAATTCACTAAAGCCTTCTGGGTCATTAACTGCCATTTCTGCTAACATCTTTCTATTAATATCAATTCCTGCTTCCTTTAATCCATAGGTAAATCTACTATATGAAATACCATTCATTCTTGCTGCAGCATTAATTCTTGCAATCCATAAACGTCTAAATTGTCTCTTTCTCTCTTTTCTACCAGAAAAAGATGTTGATAATGCTCTCATTACAGATTGTTTTGCTACTCTATATTGTTTTGATCTAGCGCCTCTATAGCCTTTTGCTAGCTTTAATACTCTATTCTTTCTCTTTTTCGCGTTCACACCGCGTTTCACTCTTGCCATGGCTTAAATCCCTCCTTGTTACAAGTCTGCTCTTATAAGTATGGTGCAACTTGTTTGATTTTTCTTGAATTCCCTTTATCTACTTCATTAGCTTTTCTAAGCCTTCTTTTTCTCTTTGTTGTCTTCTTAGTTAATATATGGCTCTTGTTAGCTTTCATTTTCATGTATTTTCCTGTACCGGTCTTTTTAATACGCTTTGCAGCGCCTCTATGCGTTTTAACCTTAGGCATAATTATTTCCTCCTTAATTATCATACATTCTTGCTTTTTATTATAAGTTCTATTTAGACTTTTTTATAAAAATAAAAATTGTATGCTTTTGTAATATTTATATTATACATTTTATACTAACTTAAATATTAAAAGCATAAAATGTTATGAACGCTTTTCACTTAAAAACATGACCATATTACGGCCTTCCATTCTTGCTGGCTTATCAATAACAGCAACATCTTCAATTCTCTTGAAAAAATCATCCATTATCTCTTTGCCATTTGTTCTATGTGCCATTTCTCTGCCACGGAATCTAAGTGTTACTTTTACTCTATCTCCCTTTGTTAAGAACTTTCTTGCTTGATTTGCTTTTGTGTTTATATCATGTTCTTCAATATTAGGTGATAAACGCACTTCTTTTACATCAATTGTTTTTTGCTTTTTCTTAGATTCTTTTTCTCTCTTAGTAATTTCGTACTTGTATTTGCCAAAATTAATAATTTTGCAAACTGGCGGTTTTGCCATTGGTGCAACCTTAATTAAGTCAAGATTAGATTCTCTTGCTAATTTCAATGCATCACTTGGTGTCATAATGCCAAGTTGGTTACCATTCTCGTCAATCACTCGAATTTCTTTGTCTCTAATTTGTTCATTAATAATTATTTCGCTAATAATTGAGCACCTCCATAGGTTTGAATCAAAATAAATATAGTTGCATAAAAAAGGTGGATAGGTTTACTATCCACATCTCTAATTCGACCATGCCTTGCAGTTTTGCAAAATAAGAACAAGTACCATACAAGTACAATAAAGCAAAAACTTGTTCTTTGTGTTCGAAATTATTTACCCAAGTCACTTTCTCGTGCTAAGGTGAGAGTGGATTCTCTACTTCATGTATTCTTGAGCTTATTTTCACAAGCTTTTATATAATAACATGTTTATTGTATGTTGTCAATTAAATCTCTGATTTTTATGACATTTTTTATAATTAATTTATGACATTTCAATATTTTTTACAACTGCCAAATTATCTATAAACTCTATTAATTCTCTTTCAGCTTCTATTATACCTGGAAAGGGATAGCTCTTTGTGGCCTTTTCAAATTGTTCTAACTCCCTTTTAGCTGCTTTGCTATCATGATTAACAAATATTTCATATGCATAAGTCAACCGTCTTCTAGAAACATAGATTAAAGTTTTTTTTATATATTTCTTTAATTCATCTGTTAATAATCGATTGATTTCGCCCTCACGACATGAACCTATCAGCTCATAGAATAATAATTCACAAGTAAGTTCGTTTTTATGAATGCCAGCTAAGCCTGGTACGTTTTCAATTACATTCATAGAATTCTCTTTTGCCTTTGAAAACTCCATTTTGTCATGTAGATAATCACATTTAAGAGAAGCTATAGCAGCTATTAAATGGTTTGATAAATCAGCATTTTCAGGGAGCTCAAAGTATTCTTCAGGCATATCTTTAATTCTAATACCATCTGTTAAAAGTCCATTAATATGTAGTTGTAAATAAAGTGCCCTGCGTGCATGTTTATCCCTTTTTAAATCTAGTATGTTATAACCATCATTAGTTATTCCTTCAACCTTCATAGGTATTCCATTACTAAGTGCAATTATTGTTCCATATGTAAATAATATAAGACATGCTGCTCTTAAATATGGATTATATGAAACAAATAAAAACAAAACTAATGAAAGCAAAGAAACAATTATGTTCGCTAAAACTCCACCTAAATTATATAAAATATATGGATAATCATATGCATTCCAATTTTCATCTGGCATCATTAAACACTGTCCAGCAGTTCCTGGCAATTTGAATTTTCTAAATACAAACTTGCCTTTTTCTTTTTTTAGAAATAAAGAGCCAACTCTAAAAGAAACAAACTTATATCCAGTAATTAATCCAAAAATCAAATGTCCAAGTTCATGGATAATAATATTAAAGGTTATGAATACTGTAATTGAAATTACTAAAAAAGAAAAAGTTAAAACCAGTCCTGCTAATCCTGATTTAGTAATCATTTTTTTGACAAGTACGTTTATTATAAGCCCAATAAAAAGGCCAGCAATAATATTCATAATATTTAAAAGAGTTTTACCCTTTTTTGTTTGCTTATTTTTCTTTTCTTCACTCATTAAGCTAATCCCCCGTATTCTATGAATACTACTTAAAACTCGGCCTTACCAAACTCTGAGAGTTTTAGTCCTTGATTTCTATCTAATACTGTTTGTTCACTCCAACTATGAACAAACAAAAGTAGTGGGTTTTCCTTCATATCTTTTACCTTTTTACAATCTGATGTAAGATACAAGTCGCTAACATCAACATCACTTTTTTCAACCCATCTAATATAGCTAAAGGGCAAGCTTTCAAGTTTAATTTCCACATTATATTCATGCTCTAGTCTGTATTTAAATACATCAAATTGCAAGACACCTACTGCGCCTACAATAATTTCTTCTAAGCCCATGGTGAATTCTTGGAAGATTTGAATACCACCCTCCATAGCAATCTGCTTTATACCTTTTACAAATTGCTTTCTTTTCATAGTGTCTATTTGACGCACCCTTGCAAAATGCTCTGGTGAAAATGTTGGTATACCTGCATATCTAAATTTCTTATCTGGTGTACATACGGTGTCGCCAATTGAAAAGATTCCTGGATCAAATACACTTATTATATCTCCAGCATAAGCTTCATCTACCATTTTTCTCTCTTCAGCCAGTAATTGCTGGGGCTGGGCAAGTTTCATATTCTTTTCACCTTGAACATGATATACTTGCATATCTGATTCAAACTTTCCTGAAGCAATTCTCATAAAAGCTAGTCTATCCCTATGCTTCTTATTCATATTTGCTTGAATTTTAAAAACAAAGGCAGAGAAATCATTTTTTACTGGATCAATTACCCCTTCACTGGAATTCCTACCTAAAGGTGAAGAGGTCATTTTAAGAAAATATTTTAAAAATGTTTCCACACCGAAGTTTGTAAGAGCTGACCCAAAAAATACAGGTGTTAACTTTCCTCTTTGTACCAGATCCATATCTAAGGGTTCGGTTGCTCCATCTAAAAGCTCAATTTCTTCTTCTAATTTTTCATGATTCTCTTTGCCTATAAAATCATCTAAATCCAAATCCCCTAAAGATGCATCTACACTTTTTAACTTCTTTTGACCTTTGTCTGATGCAACAAATCTAGTTATTTGCTTTTTTTCTCTATCATAAGTACCTTGAAAGTTCTTTCCACTTCCTATAGGCCAATTAACTGGACAAGTTTGAATTCCAAGTACAGTTTCTATTTCATCAAGCAATTCAAATGAATCTAGGGCATCTCTATCCATTTTATTTATAAAGGTGAATATAGGTATATTACGCATAACACATACTTTAAATAGTTTTTTTGTTTGTACTTCAACACCCTTTGAGCCATCAATTACCATAACTGCGCAGTCGGCAGCCATAAGTGTTCTGTAAGTATCTTCTGAAAAGTCTTGATGACCTGGTGTATCTAATATATTAACGCAGTAACCATCATAATTAAATTGCAATACGGAAGAAGTAACAGAAATCCCACGTTGTTTTTCTATTTCCATCCAGTCAGAAACGGCGTGTTTACTGGTCTTTTTCCCTTTTACAGACCCTGCAAGATTAATTGCTCCCCCATAAAGCAAAAGCTTTTCTGTTAAAGTAGTTTTGCCAGCATCTGGGTGAGAAATAATTGCAAATGTTCTCCGTTTCTTTATTTCATTTTCTATATCAGTCAAGTTTTTTCCTCCATATCATTCTTCTATTTCAATCTCTCTAATTACTTTAGTTCTAACTTCTTTACAAATGTCATTAATAAAACTATCTAAATCTTTTGTTCCTTCATCTCCTAAATAGCGACTTCTTACGGATATAGCATTGTTCTCTTTTTCCTTTTGTCCAATAATGATTTGGTAAGGAATTCTCTCAAGCCTTGCTTCTCGAATCTTGTAGCCTATTTTTTCTGCACGTTCATCTACTGAGGCACGTATACCATTTGCTTTTAATTCTTCTAAAATTTTATTACCATAGTCGTGGAACTTATCAGAAATAGGTAATATTCTAACTTGTTCTGGGCATAGCCAAGTTGGGAACTGACCTGCAAATTGTTCAATTAACATTGCAAGAGTTCTTTCATAGCATCCTATAGAAGACCTGTGAATAATGTATGGACGTTTTTTCTCTCCGTCTTTGTCTACATAATACATATCAAACTTCTCAGCAATAGTATTATCTAATTGCACAGTAATAATTGTATCTTCTTTTCCATGCACATTTTTAAACTGAATATCTATTTTAGGACCATAGAAAGCAGCTTCACCTTCTGCTTCTTCAAACTCAAGATTCATATCTAATAATATGTTTCTTAGTGTTTTTTGAGTTCTTTCCCATTCTTCTTCTGTCCCAATATATTTTTCCTTATTATTTGGATCCCATTTTGAAAAACGAAATGAAACCTTATCTATAATTCCTAGAGTCGTCATTATATATTGAATCAGGTCCAAGCTTGCTCTTATTTCTTCTTCTACTTGTTCTGGTGTACAGACAATATGCCCCTCTGAGAGAGTAAATTGTCTTATACGAATTAAACCATGCATCTCCCCTGAATCTTCATTTCTAAATAAAGTTGATGTTTCATTGTAGCGACATGGTAAATCCCTATAGCTTTTCTGGCTTTCCTTATATATATAATATTGGAATGGGCAAGTCATTGGACGAAGGGCAAACACTTCATCGTCTTTTTCTTCATCTCCTATAACAAACATTCCATCCTTATAATGGTCCCAATGGCCTGACATCTTATACAAATCGCTTTTTGCCATAAATGGTGTCTTTGTAAGCATGTAGCCACGCTTTTCCTCTTCATCTTCAATCCATCTTTGAAGCAGTTGTATAATTCTTGCTCCTTTTGGCATTAATAAAGGTAGTCCTTGGCCAACTACATCAACAGTAGTGAATAATTCCATTTCCCTGCCTAACTTGTTGTGATCTCTCTTCTTTACATCTTCTAAATGCTCTAGATATTCATTTAAATCTTTTTTCTTTGTAAATGAAGTACCATAAACTCTTGTTAGCATCTTGTTTTTCTCGTCACCTCTCCAATAGGCACCAGATGAGGATATTAGTTTAAATGCTTTTATAGGTTTTGTATTAATCAAGTGAGGACCTGCACAAAGATCCACAAATTCCCCTTGCTTATAAAATGAAATCACTTCATCTTCAGGAAGTTCTTTTATTAATTCTACTTTGTATGACTCGTTTTGTTCTTCCATTAATTTAATTGCTTCATCTCTTGCAAGTTCAAACTTTTCTATTTCACTTGCCTCTTTGATGATCTTTTTCATTTCTTTTTCAATTTTATCCAGACTTTCCCTATCCAGTGGCTCCATGTCAAAATCATAGTAATACCCATTTTCAATAGCTGGCCCTATTGCTAGCTTTGCATGAGGATATAATCTTTTTACTGCTTGAGCAAGAACATGAGATGATGTATGGCGAAATGCCTCACGTCCCCCTTCATCATTAAAAGTTAATATATTTAATTCACAATCTTCGTCTATAACTGTTCTAAGGTCAACTAATTCTCCATTTACTTCTGCCGCACATGCCATTCTTGCAAGACCCGTACTAATATCCTCCGCTATTTCATATGCTGTTTTACTTTCTTCATAATTTATTTCCGAGCCATCCTTTAATATAACCTTCATAATATTGATTTTCTCCTTTCAAAATAAGTTTTTATAAGTTAATCACAAAAAAATCTCGTCTCTTTCGTTCCTGCCTAATTGCTGGTCGAAAGGGACGAGATTGTACTCGCGGTTCCACCCTGTTTGGGAGTAAAAAGAACATATAATAGTTCACTATTCCCCAACTTAATTAAGATTATAACGTAATCAACGGACTGGATTAGAGTCACTCCGAGGTAGTTTTCAAATACTTCTTAGCAAGATACTTCCACCGTGTGTATCTCTCTCTAGGCTATTTCACATTCTACTCGTCTCATCATAGTGTTGTATATATTTATAAATATCTATGAATTTTATTATATCATTCTACTTTTGAATGTCAAGCCTGACTTAAAGGCACTATTTTGTCATAGGATATACACGTCCAATGGGTAGTGTAAACATAAATCCAATATCTGAGTCTGCTAAATCAAGCACACCTTCTTGAACAACTTCTACAGCCTTGTTAACCATTTCTTCATCTTCTAGTACTGTAAAAATAGTTTTACTATAAGGATGAGAATCAGCTAAAAGTGAGTGTAGTGCTCCAAATAAGGGAATGCTATTGTGTTCTCCATCAACAATAGCCCTTCCCATTCCTTGGCTATCTAATATAGTTGCCCCGCTTATACCTTGTTCTAAAAATCCCGAAAGAATATCTTCTAAATAATCAATTGCATTAAGTACAACAATTAAAACATACATAATTTAAACCCTCCCTTTGCTCTTGATTTTTTTATCCACATTTATCTCTTGAGCTTTTCCAATGGCAATTTTCGCAAATATAGGACCTGAAACTTCATAAATAAGCACACTAAACATTATAATGGTACTTATTGCTACTGCAATCTCTGATAATTGTTGACGTACTAATACCAAAAGTCCAATAGAAATTCCACCTTGTGGTAATAATGCTAGTCCTAAATATTTTCTGACAGCAGGTTCTGCTTTGACAGATTTTGCTCCTACCCATGCCCCAAATATTTTCCCACCAGCTCTAGCCAAAATATAACCAATACCCATTAAGCCAACTGTTTTTAATATACTTAAGTCTAGGCTTGCTCCAGCTAAAGTAAAAAACAAAGTGAAAACAGGGGCGGCAAAATCATTTATTGAATCAAATGTTCTTTTAGCCTTGCTAGACATATTCACCACTAAAGCACCCATTACAATACAAACTAACAAAGATGAAACACCAACTTTATTAGCTATTCCTGTTGCAATTCCAATTGCGGCTAAAGAAAGCATCTGAAGTTCATCTCGATTACGCACCTTTTTTGATACTACAACAAGAAGTATACCTATAATTGCTCCTAAAATAATGGCACCAAAGATCTCTATCATTGGCCCTCCAATTAATTGTACAAACGAATAACTTTGCTTGCCTATAGACATTTTGGCAAGAGATAGTGCAATTCCAAATGCAATTATTCCTAGCACGTCATCTAATGCAACAACTGGTAATATCGTCTTCGTTAATGGACCTTTCGCCTTATATTGTCTGATAACTAAAAGCGTTGCTGCTGGTGCAGTCGCTGCTGACATAGATGCAATAACTATACTAAAGGCAAAACTTTGATTAAATATAAAATATATAACACTAAAAACAAGAAGAATTGCTCCTATAACTTCAGCTAAAGTTATAATTACTATAGATTTTCCTAGCTTTTTTATGTCCTTTAAAATAAATTCATTACCAATGCTGAAAGCTATCATTGCAAGAGCCAATTCACTAATTACTGAAAATGTATCTATATCATTGGGGCTAATATATTTAAAAAATGAAGGACCTAAGAATAAACCTACTACCAAGTAACCCGAGACGTTAGGAAGTTTTAAAACACCTGCAAGCTTCCCTCCGACAAATCCAACTAGTAAAACAATACAAACTTTAAATAATAAATCCAATTGCATTCCTCCACATCATAATATTAAAACCTTATGACGCAAGTTACGCTCTTTTACGCACATAAAAAAGCGCATCACCTCACTTAATTAAAATTAAGTTCGTCATACGCTTGGTGTTCTCCTATGGGATTAGCTGACGGGTTAGGGCTACCAAGCTACCCTTCTTAATTGTTCTAATTAATAAACTAATTAGAACAATTAAGATTCACCCCTTAAATTGGGTCCCCCACTACCTTTTGATATTCGGAGATGTTTAACTAATTATAGCATATGCTAACATAATAAGCAATGGATCAGTCGTTAAAGATAGACTAATTGCAGTAAAAAGCATATATTTTCATGAAATTTTGCATTTACCCTTTTATTCTTATTCAAAATGTTTTATAATTACAGATATGATTAATACTTATTAATGTATTATAGGTTTTACTTTACATATAATAATAAATGAATATATGAAAGGACAGATAATATTATGAGAAAAAAAGGTAAGTTTGGCAAGTTTTTATTTGGCACAGTAACTATAGCTGCCACTGCAACAGGTATATATTATTTGTATAAAAACTTTATAAATAAGGATTATACAGATGATTTCGATGATTTTGATGATGATTTTGATGATATATTCACAGATGAGACAAGTGATGAATCCGAAAGAGAATATGTTTCTATCAATATTGGCGATGAAAGCAATGATAATTCAGCAGATGTCGTGGAAGATAATGAAGATTCCGAAGAAGAATCAGATGATGAAGATTCCGAGGAAGAATCAGATGATGAAGATTCCGAGGAAGAATCAGATAATGATTTAGACGACAATGAGTAATGCCATATAGAGCAAAACAAGAGATGTCAGGCTCCTATATTTTTGGGATATCTGACATCTCTTCTTTTACTTTATATGCTGATATTCTAACCTAGAAAAATATCTAGAAACGACATTAGCATAAAGCCTATCATGGCTCCAGAGCTTGCTGCATGTCCATATAAATGACTATCTTCTTGTGATTCTGGTACTAACTCTGATACTACTACATAAACCATAGCTCCTGCTGCGAAGGATAGGGCATATGGTAGTAAGGCCTGCACTTGAGTTGAAAGCAGTGCTCCTATTACAGCAGCAATTGGCTCAACAACACCTGATGCTTGTCCGTAAAAAAAAGCTTTCTTTCTAGAAAGACCATCTCTTCGCAATGGTATAGATACAGCAGCACCTTCAGGAAAGTTTTGAAGTGCAATGCCCACAACTAGTACTATAGCTCCACTTGCTTCTGCTAGTGATTCAGCCCTTCCTATTGCTCCAAATGCTACACCATAAGCTAAACCTTCCGGAATATTATGCATTGTTATAGCTACTACTAACAAGATACTTCTTCTCATAGTGTTCACATTTCCCACCACGCCTTTTGGTGCATCTTCAAGACTATGTATATGAGGCAACAGTTTATCTGCAGCTAATATAAACAAACCACCTAAAGCAAAGCCAACGATTACTGGAATAAAAGCTTTGTCTCCCATTCCACTTTCTTTAGATAATTCAAGAGACGGTAACAACAATGACCAAAAAGCTGCTGCTAACATTACTCCTGATGCAAAACCTAGCATGGAATTTAAAACCTTAGGCTTAATATCTTTAAACATAAACACAAGGGCTGCTCCTGCTGCAGTTACTCCCCAGGTTATTAAGCCAGCTATTAATGACATCAAAACAGGACTCATACTCTACTCTCCCTTCTTTTATTTAAGATTTCTTATAAATTTAATTGCCTGCACTTATTATATCTTCTAACTCTGCCTTAAAACTTTCCACTTCTTCCACTTGGAAAGCCTTTTTTTCATGTTGATTTGACTCACTTAATTCACTTGCATCAACAATATTCATATTTTCACCTATTGTTATAGTATAGATTCTATCATCCGTTTTAGCTAAAAAAATTAACTTATATATCCACGCATCATCTTCCTTAGGATTTATCTCTTCTATGGAATAAGTATTAAACAGTGCAAATACTTCATCAGTCTTATTGGTTAACTCTCTATTAATAACAGCTTTACCTTCATAGTAAGAAACTTCTAAAGTTTCTATGTTAGTAAGGTCTAGGTCAATAACATCCGATATTACAAGACCAGAAGCTGTCTCTTCACTATCCTTTATCTCTTCTACAGAATCAGCAAAGTCCCCATCTGTTTCGTTACTCATGTCTTTATCGTTTTCATTCATTTGAGGAGCCATCTTATCAGATGCATAATCTTTTTTATAAAAATAATCACCCGAAATCCCTCTTACTACTCCCACTCCTATTAACAATACTAATAAAACAACTGCAGCCACATTGGAAAAATTATATCTGATTTTTCTTTTGTCTTTATGAGAAGTTGTTGAAGATACCCAAATATCATCCTGTTTTATCTTAGCCATAGTTTTAGAAGTTAATTCTTTAGATACTGATATATCATCTTCTTCCATGGAGGTATTAAGATTGTGCTTTATTTGCTCATAATCAAACTCCTTAGATATATTGTTGTTTACTTTCATTTTCTTAAATCCTCCCCTCTAGTTCTTCTCTTAGTTTTTCCTTAGCACGTGATAAACGACTTTTTGCTGTTCCTTCCTTGATGTTTAAGCATATAGCTGCTTCCTTTATGGTCATATCCATAAAGTACACACATAGAATAAGATCTTTATGTTTGTCTTTTAGCCTTATAACAGCATCACGAACAACCTTTTGTTCTTCCTTTTTTTCAATTTTAATAAAATCATCTTCCCCTGCTAATGTATTCTCATGATATTCTGATATGGGAAAAACCCTGCGATTCCAAGCACTTTTAAGATAGTCTTTACTTGTATTAATAGTAATTCTAATCATCCAAGTCTTTATATTGCTTTCGCCTCTATATGTATTTAACTTTTTACTTATCTTAATAAAGACGTCCTGAAAAATATCTTCAGCTACATCTTTGTTTTGCACATACATATAGGCTGTTCTTAAAACATCATTGCCATATTCCTCGATTAAGGACTCAATTTCATTATAATGATTGTCTTCTTTATATCTACTATTTTTAAAGTTTTTCTCCAACTGCATGGAACTCTCTCCCTAATATATTAGACGATATAAAACCAAAAAAAGATGAAATTTTATTATAATAATCCAAATTCTTTTAATCCATAATAAATACCGTCTTCATAAATAGACTTTGTACTATACTTAGCTCTCTCTAAAATCTCTGGATATGCGTTACCCATAGCAACTCCATACTCTACATAATCCAGCATTTCTATATCGTTATTACTATCTCCAAATGCATATGTGTTTTTTCTGTCAATTCCCAAGTATTCCAACATCTTCTCTATGCCTACTGCTTTGTTGTATCCTTTTGGTACAAACTCAATAACATTAATTTTTGAGTGGTAAATCATTTCATACTTTTCTTTTATATGAGGATGTACAACACTGTCTTCATTAATTCTTGAAGATATTTTGTTATACACTACAGCTCCTTCATCAATAGGTTTAAACCTCTCCATTCCTAAATCTTTTATTGCATTATCTACATATTCATCTATTTTCAAAGCTTGCTTACGGTCATAATAAATATATTCAGGCCCTTCTAAAATGTATGCAAGGTTTCCTTCATAGAGTAAGTCACCCATCTTTTTAGCTGTTTCTGTACCCTCAACTACTTGGTGTATTACTTTATTTTCAAATGTTACATCTGCTCCTGCTGCCGCAATTATACCTTTAAATCCAATGTCAATTAAAGATTGTGGAATCAACGCTTTAGCCCTGCCTGTAGATAAGACGGGAATGTGGTTGTTTTCTAACAATTTTTCAATTGCTACTATAGTCGATTTTGGAACTCCGATATCTGGCATGAAAAGTGTTCCGTCTATGTCAAAAAATATTATCTTCTGCTCCATTATCTTTCTCCTCCTACTTTTTACTTAGGTTAGTTTCATATAGGTTGTAATATATACCCCTTTTTGTCATAAGTTCTTCATGACTACCCTTTTCTTCTATACCTTCTTCTGTTAATACAATTATATTTTCAGCATTGCGTATAGTTGAAAGGCGATGAGCAATAACAAATGTAGTTCTGTTTTTTGCAAGGACTTCCAATGAATCTTGAACTACTTTTTCACTTTCATTATCAAGGGCCGATGTTGCCTCATCAAATATTAATATAGGGGGATTTTTTAAAAAGACTCTTGCAATACTAAGTCTTTGTTTTTGACCACCTGAGAGTTTAACTCCTCTTTGACCAATATCGGTATTATAGCCTTCTGGTAATTCTTTAATAAATTCATGAGCATTAGCATTTTTAGCAGCTTCTATAATTTCTTCATTAGTAGCATTAAGCTTGCCATACCTAATATTGTCAGCTACTGTACCGCTAAATAAATAAACATCTTGTTGGACTATTCCTATATTATCTCGTAGCGATTTTAATTTAATATCACGTATATCAATTCCATCTAAAGTAATACTCCCACTACTTACATCATAAAATCTTGGAATCAGATTACATAAAGTGGTTTTTCCTACTCCTGATGTACCCACTAATGCCAAGTATTCACCTGACTTCACCGATAAATTAAGATTGGAAAACACAGGTTCATTTGTATCAATATATTTAAAAGAAACATTCTTGAATTCAAAATTACCGCTTGTATTTTTTATTGTTATTGCATCTTTCTTGTCTTTTATATCTGCTTCTTCGTCCATTACTTCTAAAAAGCGATCAAATCCGGTCATACCATTTTGGAATTGTTCAGTAAAATTTATTAGTTTTCTAACTGGCTCTATAACATTGTTAATATACAGGAAGAAAGTAATAAAATCTGCTATTACTATAATTTTGTTTGCCATAAATAAAGCACCACCAGCAATAACTGTAAGGCTCATAAGGTTAATAAACAAACCTAAGCCCGAATGAAACTGGGCCATGTACCAATAACTACTCCTTTTGCTTTCTACAAAATTTTCATTACCCTTCTTGAACTTTTCTATTTCTCTTGCTTCATTTGCAAAGGATTTTACCACTCTAATTCCTGATAAACTATCTTCTATTTGTGCGTTGATTTCAGCAACACGTTCCCTATTCTTTCGAAATGCATCGCGCATCTTTTTCCTTAAATAATTAGCAAATAGCATCATTATAGGAATAAATAAAAATATAATTAAGGTTAGGAGAATATTTACTTGTAATAATATAATAAATGCACCAACAAATTTAATTATTGAGATTACAAGATCTTCTGGACCATGATGAGACAGTTCAGTAATATCAAATAAGTCATTTGTAATTCTTGTTAATAACTGTCCTGTCTTTTGGTTATCAAAATAGTTATAGGATAATTTTTGATAATGGTTGAATATATCATTACGCATATCTCTTTCTATTAAAGTACCCATTACATGACCTTTGTAGGTCACAAAAAAGTTACTTAGGTATTCTAAAATAGCAAGTCCTATCATTACAAATATTAATAAAATTATTCTATTTGTCGCTTCGGATATACTATAGTTTATAAGCAAATCATTAGTTATATATCTAACTATAAGTGGATATATAAGAGAAATAATTGATGCTAATAAGGCAAAAAACATATCAGCAAAAAACAACTTCTTATAAGGCTTATAATAAGACATAAATTTCTTTATTTTCTTCATATCTGTCTCAATTCTCCTAGTCTATATACAGTATCTATTGTTACCTCGACAATTTCTTGGATATTCTATAAATAAATGGATCAATTTCTTTATCCATACCTATTGCCTTTTCAATATCACAACTCATAAATTCACCTTGGCAGTGAGCTACTACTTGATTGCTTTCACCCCTACATAACAGTTCAGCTGCAAGCGCTCCCATGGCAGATGCATAAACCCTATCCATACAAGTGGGGCTACCACCTCTTTGAATATGTCCAATAATTGTTGCGCGTGCTTCTATTCCTGTAGCAGCTTCAATTCTCTGTGCCATTTCATAAGAATGTCCAATTCCTTCAGCATTTACAATTATATGATGCTTCTTACCGATCTTTCTCTTTGAAATTATCTCTTTTATAATTTGCTCCTCATCTATATCATGCTTTTTCTCAGTTATCAAAATATCTTCGGCACCTGTTGCAATTCCTGACCAAAGAGCAATATAACCAGCCCTTCTACCCATAACTTCAATAATACTAACTCTTTCATGAGAAGTGGAAGTGTCTCTAACCTTATCAATCGCCTCCATTGCTGTATTAACTGCTGTATCAAAACCAATTGTATAATCCGTACAACTAATATCTAAGTCTATTGTTCCTGGAACACATATAGTGTTTATACCTCTTCTGGATAATTGTAGGGCTCCATTAAACGAACCGTCTCCACCTATAACAACTAGCCCTTCGATGCCATGTTTCTTACAGATTTCTGCACCTTTATCTTGTCCTTCTTTAGTCATGAACTCTTCGCACCTGGCCGTATATAAAATGGTTCCACCTCTTTGTAAAATATCTGAAACGTCTTTAGACTCAAGTTCAATTATATCTTCTTCTAGTAGTCCATTATAGCCTCTCATTATTCCTTTTACTTTTATTCCACGTGCTATAGCCGTTCTTGTAACAGCACGAATAACTGCATTCATTCCTGGTGCATCTCCACCGCTTGTTAGTATTCCTATTGTTTTTATTTCTCTTTTCATAAGAGCCTCCATATATGTTTGTATAAAAAATTTTATTATATTTTCTTATTAGTTACTTGTATGTTAGAATGGCCATAATTTTCTTTTAAGATATCAATTATTTCAGATGACGCATCTATGTTCCTTGTAGACGGGCAAGATTTTATTGCCTTTTCTTCTTTTAAATATATCTTAATTTGATCTTTGCCTTCATAGTCATTAGTTAATTTGTATAAATTCTCTTCTTCTTTTATAAACAAGTCTTTATTCTCAAAACGAACCCATACTTCCTTTGAAATGTCCTCAAATGCTAATATATCTTGGCAGATTATTTTAGCAGGTTTATCTTCTTCTACAGTAACTCTACCTCGAATAAAAACCTTAGCTTCCTCTACAATTATTGAGTGATACTTCTCATATTGCCTTGGAAATATAATAACTTCTACATTTCCTATTATATCTTCTATCGTGATAAAAGCCATTAGTGCATTTGTTTTAGTTGTTTTTCTTGTAACAGAACTAATTATACCACCTATTGTTTCATAATTTCCATCCTCAACATTTGGAATATTAGTTTCGTCATCCAGCATAAAGTCCACTGATGTTACAGTAATGTTCTTTTCTAGTAATTCTTGGTAACTCTCAAGAGGGTGACCACTAATATAGATACCAAGAACTTCTTTTTCGAAGGATAGGATTTCTTCATTTGTATATTCACCTATATCAGGATATGCATCTTGATACTTAGCCTTTTGTTCCTCACCCATAAAATCAAAAAACGACATTTGTCCAGAAAGGTTGTCTTTCTTTTCTTTAGTAACATCTTCCAAAACTTGAAGATAAATCATCATCAGCTGTTTTCTAGTACCTGGAATACTATCAAATGCACCTGACTTAATAAAGCTCTCTATAGTTCTTTTGTTTACTTCCTTAGCAGATAGTCTTGTTATAAATTCTCTAAGGTCTTTAAACTGACCATTTTTACTTCTCTCTTCTGCTATAGCGTCAATTACTGACTTACCAAGCCCCTTAATGGCTGATAATCCATATCTAATATTACCATCTGATACAGAAAAACCACTTTCACCTTCATTTATATCAGGTGGTGTTATTTTAATATCCATCTTCCTACATTGCTCAATGTAAATTGCAACTTTAGTTGGATTATCAATTACAGAATTCATAAGTGCAGCCATAAATTCAACTGGATAGTAATACTTTAAGTAGGCCGTTTGATATGATATAAGAGCATAAGCTGCTGCATGTGATTTGTTAAATGCATACTTAGCGAAATCCATCATTTCTTCAAAAATACCTTTTGCTATTTCTTCAGATATCCCATTATTAATACATCCTGGTATATTTTCTTCTTTATTACCATAAATGAAGTTGTTGCGTTCTTTGTCCATAACTTCTTGTTTTTTCTTAGACATTGCTCTTCTAACTAAATCTGAACGTCCAAAGCTATAGCCTGCTAAGTTTCTAACTATTTGCATAACTTGCTCTTGATAGACTATACAACCATAAGTTGGACTAAGAATTGATTCAAGTTCTTTAGTTTCAAAAGTAATACAGTCTGGATTGTTTTTACCTTCAATGTATTTTGGAATAAAATCCATTGGTCCAGGTCGATAAAGAGCAATTCCCGCTATAACATCCTCCATACAGTTTGGCTTTAAGGATTTCATAAAACTAGTCATACCAGCACTTTCCAACTGAAAAACTCCTGCTGTCTTTCCTCTAGAAATCATATCATAAACACTTTTATCTTCAAAGTCTATTTGATCAATTATTATTTTATTTTCTTTATCTAAGTTCCTATTTATTAAGTCAAGAGCATCTCTTAAAACCGTTAATGTTCGCAGTCCCAAAAAATCCATTTTTAATAGACCCAATTCCTCTAATATAGTCATGGAAAATTGAGTTGTAACAGCTCCGTCAGAAGAATTAGCTAAGGGGACATATTCCACAATAGGCTTCTTACTAATAACTACTCCCGCTGCATGGGTTGAGGCATGCCTTGGAAGACCTTCTAGTCTCATAGACATATCAAGTAAATACTTGATTTGCTCATCATTATTATACATTTGCTTTAATTCAGGATTCATTTTTAATGCTTTGTTAATAGTGATTCCTATCTCTTGAGGAATCATTTTGGCAACTTGATCTACTGATGCATAACTGTAATTAAGAGCCCTACCTACATCCCTAATAACACCTCTTGCTGCCATCGTACCAAATGTAATAATTTGCGCTACTTTATCTTCGCCATATTTTCTAACTACATAATCTATAACTTCTTGCCTTCTTTCAAAACAAAAATCTATATCAATATCTGGCATTGTTACTCGCTCTGGATTTAAAAAACGTTCAAATAATAAGTTGTACTTAATGGGGTCAATATTTGTAATTCCAAGAGTATATGCAACCAGGCTACCAGCAGCACTTCCTCTTCCTGGACCTACCATTATATCATGATCTTTTGCATACCTTATAAAGTCCCATACAATAATAAAATAATCTACAAATCCCATATTATTTATAGTTTCTATTTCATAATTTAATCTATCACTTAAATCAGTAGTGACTTCAACATATCTTTCTTTTAATCCCTGCTCACATAAGGCACTTAAATATTCAAGGGCATTATATTCAACAGGAACATCAAATTCGGGTAGTTTATATTCACCAAAAGTTAATTCCACATTACAGCGTTCTGCAATTTCTTGCGTGTTTGCAAGTGCTTTACCTGCGTATGGAAATAGCTTATACATCTGTTCTGCTGACTTTAAGAAATATTGGCCACCTTCATAACGCATTCTATCTTCATCTGAAACTTTCTTCTGAGTTTGAATGCAAAGTAAGATGTCATGAGCGCCTGAATCTTCTTCATAAGTGTAATGAACATCATTAGTTACTACTAATTCAATTCCTGTTTCTTCACTTATCCTAAGTAAACTTTGGTTTACACTTCTTTGTTCTGCTATTCCATGATCCTGTAATTCCAAATAAAAATTATCTTTGCCAAAAATCTCTTGCAGTTTAAGAGCAGACTTTTTGGCACTTTCGTAAAGCCCTTTCCTTAAGTTTGAAGAAACCACTCCAGCAAGACAAGCACTAAGTGCAATAATCCCTTGGCTGTACTTTTCTAATACTTCATAATCTATTCTAGGCTTATAATAAAACCCTTCTAAATAACCTAATGAAACAATCTTCATTAGATTTTGATATCCAATATTATTTTCTGCTAACAAAACTAAATGATTATAACGTTCATCTGAGTTGTTAGTTTCCCTATCGAATCTAGATTTTGGTGCTACATATACCTCACATCCTAAGATAGGACGTATTCCCTGTGCTTTACATGTACGATAAAAGTCAATTACACCATACATTTGTCCATGATCTGTAATTGCCAAACTGTCCATGCCAAGTTCCTTAGTCCTAGCCACCATCTCTTTAATTTTTCCCGAACCATCTAATAAACTATATTCTGTATGTACATGTAAATGAGCAAACTTCATAACCATATAAGTTCTAAAACCCTTGATAAATATTAGGAAAGAACTTTATTACACCACCTTTCACTATTTACATATGAATTAACTAATACTTTAATTATATCACATTATATCAAAAAAGACGGTCTATTCTTAAACGTTTATTAGATTTAATAATCATCTATTATAAACGATTGGAAAGCCGCCTCTTTTATTCCCCTTGTATAATTTCCACATTATATAGTCTTAGTTATGATTATTCACTAATTAAGTATTTTTCAATATCTTTAATAGCTTCTTTTTCGTCTGGGCCATCCACAATTACAGTAACTTCTTCACCAGAAGCTAAGCCTAAACTCATCATACCCATAATACTCTTTGCATTAACTTTTTTTTCTTCAAATTCTACATAAATTTCGCTTTCGTACTGACTAGCTACTTGAACAAGTAATGCAACGGGTCTTGCCTCCAAACCACTAGGTATCTTAATCATAATCTGCTTCTTTATCATTACTTATTTCCTCCTTTTGCTCCCTTAATTTGTCTGCTATTTGTTTTATCTTTCTTAATCTATGGTTTACTCCGGACTTGCTAAGAGGTGGATTTAGCATCTTTCCTAACTCTTTTAAGCTAGCATCCGGATGGTTGATACGCAAATTTGCAACTTCTTTTAAACCTTCCGATAACAATAGAGAACTTTTGTTATCTATAATATAATTAATGTCCTCAATTTGCTTTGTTGCAGCCTTCACAGTTTTCCCAATATTTGCAGCTTCGCAATTCACCTGCCTATTAATTGAATTTCTCATCCCTTTATAAATACGGACGTTCTCTAATTCCATAAGTGATACATGAGCTTCCATTACATTTAATATATCAACAATCTGGGAGCCTTCTTTTAAGTATATCACATAGTTTTTCTTTCTTTTAATAATCTTTACTCCAATATTAAAAGTAGCAGTGATTTTTTGTAGTTGAACGGCCTTCTCCTTAAATGGAACAACTACTTCAAAGTGATAATCCTTCTTAGGATTACTAATAGAACCTGCAGCCAGAAATGCCCCTCTAATAAAAGCACGCTTGCAACAAGTATTCTGAATTACCAAATTGCTTGTAATGGAAAAGTTCTCTCTAATCTCATAGTTTTGATTTATTAATTTCGTGGCTTGTAAAATTTTAAGAGCCATTTCATGTTCAACTACTATAAGCTTATAAAGACGATTATTATTTCTATGATTGTTTCTAACTACTATTTCTGTATTTATCTTAAATGTTTTTTTTGTTAATGTAAAGCATTTTCTTGCAAGTAAAATATTCTCAGTTTGGATTTTTAACATAAATCGATTAAACTCGGTTATTTTAACATGTCCACACAAACTAATAATAGCAGCCAGCTCAGAAATCCTACAATGCCTAGCGGAACTTATCTGTTTTGATAATTCCTCTTTAACATCTTTGGAAAACGACATACTTTATCCCCTCGAATCTTTTTCAATATCCCTATGTTCTACTTTTAAGCTATATTCTAAATTGTTTAATCTTTTATACAGTTCATTTGCCAATGTAACAGAACGGTGTTTTCCACCTGTACAACCAATAGAAACAACCAATTGGTTTTTGCCCTCTATAATATAATTAGGAATTAAGAATTTAATCATATCTTCTAATTTCTCTAAAAAAGTTCTTGCAATTGGTGATTCTAAAACATAATCTTGTACTTCCTTGTTGTTACCAGTTTTGCTTCTTAATGCGTCTTCATAATATGGATTTGGTAAAAATCTTACGTCAAACACTAAATCGACATCTGCTGGAATACCATATTTAAAACCAAAAGATACTATGGTAATATAAAAATTATGATAATTCTGATTATATAGAAATATTTGATCTATCTCAGCTTTTAATTCCCGAACAAGAAGTTGACTTGTATCTATAATATAGTCTGCCTTCCTTTTTAAGAATTCCAACTTTTCTCTTTCTGCTTCAATTCCATACTCTAATCTTGTATTTATAGCTAAAGGATGATTTCGTCTTGTTTCTTTAAAGCGCTTCACTAAGACCTTTGTGCTTGCCTCTAAAAACAATATCTCATTGTTGAATCCTTCATCTTTCATAGTTGCCAGCACTTCTTCTAATTCAGCTAAAGCTTGGCCACTACGAATATCTATTCCAAGAGCAACTTTTTCAAATTCTTTTGTTTCTCCTGTAGTAAGGATTACCAACTTATATATAAGTTGAATGGGGATATTGTCTACGCAAAAATATCCAAAATCTTCTAGCATTTTTAGTGCTGTTGACTTGCCCGCTCCAGACATGCCCGTTACAATGACTAGTCTCATATATCCTCCTTACAAACAAAATTAAAAATCACCTAACATTTTGACTTCTTGCTCTAATGCAACCCCATATTGTTCATATACAACTTTCTTAATATGGTTTAGCAAGTTAAAAATATCAGTAGCTGTTGCATTTCCTTTGTTAACTACAAATCCACAGTGTTTTGTAGAAACCTGTGCTCCACCAATGGAATAACCTTTTAAACCACAATCCATAATAAGCTTGCCAGCATAATTACCCACTGGTCGCTTAAATGCACTTCCTGCACTCGGGTATTCTAAAGGTTGCTTCTCTCGTCTCCGGTTATTTAAGTCTTTAATCTTAGCAAATATTTCATTAGAATCACCCTTACTAAAAGAAAATTCCACCTCCAAGACTATATAACCCTTTTTTTGAATAATACTACTTCTGTAGTCTAAGTCTAATTCTTCTTTGCTTAAGGTGATTAAATTGCACTCCTTATCTAAAACAGTTGCAGCTACAATGATATCCTTAATTTCTCCATCATAGGCTCCTGCATTCATAGTCACTGCACCACCAAGAGTTCCTGGGATTCCCGCTGCAAACTCAAATCCTGCTAGTCCATTACTAGCAAGAAACTTTGCCATCTTAGAAAGAGATATCCCTGCTTGTGCTTGGACAAGATATTCTTCCTTGGATAATTGTTTTATATTAATATTACTAAAATCACCATCTATTTTAACTATTGTACCTTTATATCCCTTGTCACTTACAAGCAAATTACTTCCTTTACCCATTATATAATAAGGCATATTGGTTTTCTTACATAGGTCGATAATACTTATTATTTCACTTATAGCTTTGGGGTATATAATATACTTTGCAGGCCCACCTACCTTAAAAGAAGTATGATTTGATAAGGGTTCATCTTTTTTGACCTGATTTTCCGAAATTATTTCAATTAAGGATAGATAAAAATCTCCTATATCTTTCAAGATTACCTCCTGTTTTTACAGATTTATAGATTATTATAGCATATGTAAGTCTTGTATGATTAATACTTTTACATATACAGCAAGTTAATCAAAAACCATTTTTGCACAACCATACATACCCGCATCATTTCCTAACTCAGCTAATTCAAATTTGGTTTTTTTAAGTGCTTTCATAACATTTTTTAAATAATGTTTTTTAACTGCATCTATTATAATATTCCCAGCTCTTGATACTCCACCACCAATTACAAAAACTTCTGGATCTACTACAGATGCGACAAACGATAAGCCAAGCCCTAAATATTGTCCAAATTTATCTGTTAATTCAAGAGCAAGTTTATCGCCTTCTTTTGCACAGTCAAATATTGCTTTTGCACTAAGTTTATTATATTCTCGTAACTTTGAAGGCTCTTTTGATTCATTTAATAAGTTTTTAGCTAGTCTCACAATACCTGTTGCAGATGCGTATTGCTCCACACATCCTGGTTTTCCACAATTACAAAGTTCTGTCTCTTCAATATTTACAGTTATATGACCAATTTCTCCTGCTGCTCCATGAGAACCTGTAACTATCTTTTCGTCTATAACAACGCCTCCACCAACACCTGTACCTAGAGTTACCATGCAAATGCTTTTAGAACCTCGTCCACCACCTTGCCACATTTCACCTAAGGCAGCTACATTAGCATCATTACCAAGGACTACACTTATTCCCAGCAAGTTCCCTAGCACTTCTGATACATTGGTATATCCCCAGCCTAGATTAACACATTCTAAAACTGTAGTATTATTAACTACTGGACCTGGTACTCCAACTCCTATACCCATAACCTGACTTTTATCAATATCTTTTTCTTTCATTTTAGCCTTGACTGAATCAGCAATATCTGGGATAACGTTTTCCCCATTGTTTTCTGTCCTTGTTTTAATCTCCCACTTTTCAAATAGGGTTCCATCACCTTTAAATAGTCCTAACTTTACTGTTGTTCCTCCAACGTCAATACCAAATACATAATTCATATAGCAAGCTCCTTTATTTGTTTAATATTATTCTTCATCTTGTTCTGTTTTTTTACCTTTTTTTCTCATTATATTATTAGTAACTCTCTTATATAATTCTTGTGCAGCATTATAACCCATCTTCTTTTGTCTATGGTTAACTGCTGCCGATTCGCAGATTACTGCCAAATTACGTCCTGGACGAATTGGAATAGCGTGGCAAACCAACTGGTTACCTAAGATTTCAATATATTGATCCTCAAGACCTAAACGGTCATATTTCTTTTCTTTGTCCCATTCTTCAAGTTTTATTACAAGATCAATTGATCCTATGTCCTTAACGCTTTCAACACCAAATAAGGTCTTAACATCGATAATTCCAATACCCCTAAGTTCAATAAAGTGCCTAGTTATATCTGGCGCACTTCCTATTAATGTATCATCACTTACTTTCTTTATTTCTACAACATCATCAGATACTAAACGATGACCTCTTTTAATTAGTTCAAGAGCTGCTTCACTTTTACCAATACCACTCTCTCCCATAATTAATATGCCTTCACCATATACATCCACTAACACCCCATGAATAGTCTTCCTAGGCGCTAGTTCTACATTCAACCAGCGTACTACTTCTGCCACAAAGGATGATGTTATCTTTTCGGTCCTTAGTATCGGAACCTTTTTACTTCTAGCAATATTGATTATTTTTTCATCTATAGGCAGGCCTCTACAAAAAACAATACATGGTATATGATAATCCATTAATCTGGTTATCATTTCAATCATGTCTTCTTGTTTCATCTGCTCTAAATATGTGTATTCTACATATCCAATTGCCTGAACTCTATCCGTATCAAAGTGATCAAAATAACCTGTAAGCTGTAATGCTGGCCTATTCACATCTGTATTGGTTATATATATACCCTTAGTATCTTCTTCAGGTGTGAGGACTTCTAGTTTCATTTTATCAATTAGTTTTGATAATTGTACAGAATACATAATAGCACCCTTTCTGATAGTTCATAATAAACACCTTAAATTAACAAGAACTTAACTATAAGTAACTATCTTTCGTTTTCATAACTATAATATCACATTTGCTTCAATACTTAAACTAAATAAAAACTTATTCATGAAAGAAATCATATACGCTTTGAGCAGACAATTTATTCATTGATGGTACTTTGGAAAGTTCTTCAAGTGAAGCTAGCTTAATATCTTCTAAAGATTCAAAGTGTCTCATTAATTCCTTACGTCTTTTCTCTCCAATAGAAGGTATATCATCTAGTATTGAATGCACTTGAGTTTTACCTCTTAGTTGCCTATGATAATCAATAGCAAATCTATGAGTTTCATCCTGAATTCTTGTTATAAGTTTAAATGTTTCAGACCTTCTGTCAATAATTATTTCCTTATTATCATAATATAATCCTCTTGTTCTATGTTTGTCGTCTTTAACCATTCCACATACGGGAATAAATATTTGTAAGTTATTAAGAACCCTTAGGGCAACATTAACTTGACCCTTTCCACCATCCATTAAAATCAAGTCTGGATAGCGACTAAAACTTCCATATTCATTACTAATATTTTTTTCTCTAAGCTCCTTTTCTTCCTTCTTTGCGTGTACAAAACGTCTTGTTAAAACTTCCTCCAAAGAAGCATAATCATCTGGACCTTTTATAGATTTAATTCTAAACTTACGATAGTCATTTCTTTTAGGTTTTCCTCTTTCATAGACCACCATAGAACCAACAGAACTATAACCGCTAATATTGGAAATGTCATAAGATTCAATTCTATTAAGTCCTGGTATGTTAAGTATTTCTCCAAGCTTCTCCATGGCACCTATTGTCCTGGCTTCTTGTCTTTTTATCTTTTGTTCATCTTGTTGCAAAATTAATGATGCGTTTTTCCTAGCAAGTTCAACTAACCTTATCTTTTCACCCTTAAGAGGAACTTTAATATATACCCTTTGTCCTCGTTTTGTAGATAACCAGTCTTCAACTACTTCTTTATCCTCTATAGGGTATTCTATACTCAATTCTTTTGGAATATATGGAGTTCCAGAGTAAAATTGCTTAATAAAACTTGTCATGATGTTGCTCTTGCTTTCTCCTTCTACACCAGTAAGAAAGAAATGATCTCTGCCAATTAACTTCCCACTACGAATAAAGAATACTTGTACTACACCTTTGTTTTCTGTATTCGCTAAGGCAATAATATCCCTATCCTCTGCATCAGTTTTACTTATTTTTTGTGACTGGGATATAGACATGACACTTTCTAACAAATCTCTATATTCCGCAGCCTTCTCAAATTCAAGCTTATTAGATGCGTCTGTCATTTTTTCTTTAAGTTGTCTTGTTATAGTCTCATAATTACCGCTTAGAAATTCTATAGCATCGTCTATTGATTTCCTATAATCCTCCTTAGATATATATGCTTGGCAAGGGGCTTTACATTGTTTGATATCATAGTATAAACAAGGTCTATCCTTTCCAATGTCTCTAGGAAGATTACGATTACATGTGCGAATAAAATAAATTTTTCGAATTAAATCTATAATATCTTTTATTGCTTTTGAGCTAGTGTAGGGACCAAAATACTTAGCCTTTCCTTTATCTCTTCCTTGCTTTCTTGCAAAAAGAACTCTAGGATACTCTTCATTCACTGTAACCTTAATAAAAGGATAACTTTTATCATCTTTTAGCATAGTATTGTACTTAGGTCTGTGTTCTTTTATTAAATTATCCTCTAAAATCAATGCTTCTAATTCTGAATCTGTGACTATGTATTCAAAATAATTTATATTTTTAAGCAAATGTTTTATCTTAATACTATGGTTTTTACTACTTTGAAAATATTGCTTTACTCTATTCCTTAAATTTATCGCTTTTCCCACATAAATAACATTATCTAATTCATCGTGCATAAGGTATACGCCTGGTTTTTTGGGGAGTTTTTTTAGCTCTTCTTCTATATTAAAATACATCTAATCCTCCCTTCCATATTGATTCAATTAAAGCCTTGCAAACTAAAAGTTTACAAGGCTAAATTCATTTAAAAACTATTTTTGTTTGCAAGTTAAACATTTATTGTCTTAGTCTTTTAGCTCATCTTTATTTTCTTTGTCTTTTTTTTCTTTATTTTTTTCTTCTTCCTTGCTCACAATAGGAACTTCTTCTGTTTCATTATATATATCCATAAATTCTTTTCCATTTATGGTTTCTTTTTCAAATAGGTAAGCTGCCAGCTTATCAAGGGTTTCTCTATGTTTTAATAATATATCCTTTGCTTTGTCATAACATTTACTTAGAAGTCTCATAACCTCTTTATCTACTTCTGCAGCTGTTGCATCAGCACAATTACTTACTGGTCTTCCATCTAAATATCGGCTTTGAACATTCTCAATACCCATTAATCCAAACTTTTCTGACATACCATATTGAGTAATCATGGCCCTTGCAATCTCAGTAGCTTTTTCTATATCATTTGAGGCTCCTGTTGTTACAGAGTCAAATACCAACTCTTCTGCTGCACGACCACCAAATAAAGTGATAATTCTATTGGTTAGATCATCTTTACTCATTAAGTATTTTTCTTCTTCTGGCAATTGCATTACATATCCTAAACTACCCATTGTTCTTGGAACAATAGTGATTTTTGCAACTGGTTCTGTACCCTTTAATGAAGCTGTAACCAAGGCATGTCCTATCTCATGATAAGCTACGATATTCTTTTCTTCCTTGTTCATTACTCGGTCTTTCTTTTCTTTACCAGCAATAACTATCTCAACAGACTCAAGAAGGTCTTCTTGAGTTACTACCTGTCTGCCATTCTTAACAGCTAAAATAGCCGCTTCATTAATCATATTAGCAAGGTCTGAACCTACTGCTCCAGGAGTCGCAAGTGCAACATCCCTTAAGTTCACTGAGTCATGCATTAGAACATCTTTAGAATGTACTCTTAGAACCTCTTCACGACCTTTTAAGTCTGGCTTGTCAACTATTATCCTACGATCAAAACGACCTGGTCTAAGTAAGGCCTTATCTAAAACTTCTGGCCTATTGGTAGCTGCTAAAATAACCACTCCCTCAGAACCATCAAAGCCATCCATCTCTGAAAGCAATTGGTTAAGAGTCTGTTCTCTTTCATCATTACTACCACCATAGGATGCATCTCTGCTTTTTCCGATTGCATCAATCTCATCAATAAACACAATACATGGCGCTTGTTTCTTGGCATTCTCAAATAAGTCTCTTACTCTTGATGCACCTACACCAACAAACATCTCTACAAAATCAGATCCTGTCAATGAGAAAAATGGAACCTTTGCTTCTCCAGCTACTGCACGAGCTAGTAATGTCTTACCTGTTCCTGGTGGTCCCACTAATAGGGCACCTTTAGGTAACTTAGCACCAATCCTTGTATATTTGCCTGGATGATGCAAAAAATCAACTATTTCTGTAAGGGATTCTTTCGCTTCATCTTGTCCAGCAACATTTTTAAAAGATACCCCTGTTTCTTTTTGTATATATACTTTGGCCTTACTCTTTCCAACACCGCCTATACCGCCACCAGATTTAGAGATATTCCTAAACAAGAGATATATAACTAAATAAAAAATTGCAAATGGTATAACCCATACTATAATGAATTCTAAAATACCATTGCTTACTTCAGGTACCTCTCCCCTAAAATCATGAACTTCTGCCTTTATAAGTCTATTAGCCAAATCTGGATCATTTATATATCCTGTATAGTACTTTTTTGTAAAAAATTTGTCTACTTGAATTTGGCCTAGGTTTTGTCCACCCTCTTCTTCCTTATCTTGTCCTTCTCCCTGAGGATAAATCTCAATTCTATCAGATTTTAAAATAACCTTCTCTACCTTATCCTCTTCTATCATATCTAAAAATTCATTATACGAAATTTCTATATTATTACTCTTTTGAAGCTGATTGTTAGCTCGAGATATAAAAAAAATAACAAGTAAAGCAATTGCTACCATATAAAATATATTTTTATTATAAAACTTTTTATTCTTACCTTTATTATTTCTATTGTCCATATGCCCTCCTTTAACCTTTTAAATCCAAAAGCAAGTCCTATATATTATAGACTTAGTTCTTTGATAAATCAATAAAATTACTATGAAAGTTTTGTGACTAATACTTTATAATGGATTTAGGGCTTATCTTTTGTTTTTATCATATATTCTTTTGAAACTTACTTACAATTAATAATAGTGACGCACCTAAAAATATGCATATATCAGATATATTGAATATTATCTTTTTTATAGCTTTAAAACTAAAGTAATCAACTACATATCCTCGCTTGAACCTATCATAGGTGTTACTAGCTGCTCCTCCAATAATTAAAGATAAAGCTAACTTTATTCCATTACTATTTTTCTTTGGAAGTATTATTGCGAAAACAAGAAGTAATATTCCTAGGAGTGTTATAGATAGAGTTTTAACTAACTTAATATTATTTTCCAAAGCATTTAAAAAGACACCTTTGTTATGATAACGATTTAAAATGATATGACCCTTTAATATTTTTTCTTTCTTGTGCATTTCTCTATTTTCTTCAATATAATTCTTAATCTTTTTCTCTAAGAGAAATATACTAATAATAATTATTATGAAAATCATAAAATCCCTCCTTATTTTCTTATCAATTACTCTTGCTTGTATTTTCACTACAATATTAATTAATTATATCAGTAGTATGGACTATTATCAATAATCTAGACCATAAATTAACATTTTTTTATTAAGATTTTTGTGCTAATACAAAACAGGTATCTAAAAGTTTAACATGCTTTGTTTCTTATTCTATCATAAAACAAATCACACTATACCTTTAAACACCTGTATCAAATCAACTTAAAAGTCTTTACTTTTTGCTGTCAAAGAAAAACGATGAATCATCATCTTGTCCGTTCATATTCTTTTGATAATTGTTAACTGTTTGCTTACTCTTTTTAAATTCTTTAATTTCTCTTTTTTTAAGAGAAAAGAAGGTTTCTATCTTTCTTTTGTTTGCTTTCTCCTTTAGTTCAAGTTCTGTACCAAGAGCAGAAATAATAATTATGGCCTCTTTTAATTGTTCTATCTCTTCTTTATATTTATATTTCTTTACCGATATTTCATCTTTTACTTTTTCAAACAACTGTTGAAAACCTTTATCCAACACTTCTAATTTGCTTATGTATTTTTCTTTTTTTTGAATTATATTGGTAAAGTCATCTGTCTCAAAGGATGGATCCTCTAATAATTCCGATTGTTCCTTTGTTAGTTCTAGTATTTTCTCTAATGTTTCTACTTTTTGATGTTGGCTGTCTATTAATATCTGGATATATGTTTTGTTTTCCACTATGACCCTCCAATATAATTCTTTTATAAATACATTTATTAATCTTTAGGACTTGAACTTATTCTGCTATTTTTTGTTGGTTTGCTTCTACTGTCATTGCTTCCTTCCAAGTGTCTCTAAGTTCTCTTAAGCTCAATAATACTTTATCTAAAACATCCCTGTCTTTCTTCATATTAGCTTCAATTAACTTTGAATAAATATATTCATATAATAAATCTAAATTCTCAGAAACTCCATATTTATGATCTAGAGAAGTACGAAGTTCTAATATTATTTTTTGTGCCTTTATAATGTTTGTGTTTGCTTTACTATTGTCCTTCTCCTCTATTGCCATGATTGCTATATTACAAAACTTTATGGAACCATCATACAACATCAATGTCAATTCTGCTGGAGTTGCTGTTTTTATTTTGTTGTCCAAATAGGCTGTCGCTGCATTTATCTCCATATTGCCTACTCCTTCCGTAATTTAAAATAGTATACTTATTTTATCCCTTATTTATTGGGGAACTCCCATGCCCATCATGCTATACAAATAATTACTTTGTGATTGCATCTGAGATAGGGCTGTTTCCAATCTTGAAAATTGATTGTAATACTTTTCTTCCATTTGATATAATTTTTTGTCTAATACAGCAATTTCTTTTTCATATCTTGAAAGTTCTTTACTCATTAGTTTGTCATTATAGAAAGTCATAGCACTTTTTACATTTGGTACTGATGACATTTTATCTGACATTATACCATGAAGTTCTTTGCCAATTTCCGTGAAAACCTTCATTACAAGTTCTGGATCTTCTTCAATTGCTTTTAATAATTTATCATCATTGGAAGAATAAGTTGGATCATCTTCATCCCCATATATATGTAATAAGCCTCTTTCAGTATAGTCTGATGTATTAATACCAAAACTAGATAAAGTATAAGTCTTACCATCTACTTTTACACCCTTATTAGCTATGTTTCTAAAGGAATTTATTAGAGAGCCTAATCCGGAGTCTCTTCTTAGCAGGCTATCTTTAATTGTTGTTTCCCATTTTTCAACGGTACCATCTGCTAGTGCATCTTTTTCTTCTTCAGTAAGTGGTTCATATCCTCTTGCTGAACTTGCATTATACCTAGTATTCATTTCTCCAAGTACTTCATTGTAACCCTTAATAAAGTCTTTAATCATATCGTAGGTAGACTCACTATCATTTCCTACATTTAATTTTATTGTTTCATCTGGGTTTACATCCTTAAGGGTAAATGTTAAACCATTAGCTGTTATTATATTAGTATTTCCTCTAAGCTTGGCACCATTATAAACTATAATGCTGTCTTTTGCTTGTACTACACTTGATAAGTTTGATTCATTATTAACTTTTGCACCTGTCTCATCTAATGCATCTAGACTAAGTGCACTTAGTACAGAATCACTACCTCCAATTTGAAAGCTATTTACTTCTCCACTTTCTTTGGAACTAATAAATAGTCTTTGCATTTCTTCATCAAAATTAGCATTAAGTCCTGCTTCTCTTGCCATTTTTACCACATCAGATATCTTTGTATCTTCTGTTATATTTAGGGTCTTATCAGCAATTATAAGTGTTGCTTCTTCTTCATTAGTTAAATCTACTAGGCTAGATAATTTTGTGTTATTGCTTACCTTACCATCCTCAGATCCTGTTTCTATTACTCCACTAGTTATATATTGAGAACTTGCAATCTGTTCTATGGTAACTTCATGAACTCCAAGTGGCGCAGCATTATTTCCACGCACTTCAATTGCCTTATCATTTGAAGAATCCACTTTCTTATTTTGATAATTACCTTCTAGTCTAACCTTCGATACACTGTCTGAGAAAAATCCAAATAGTTTAGAGTTTAAAGTCTTCCATATGTCTTGTTGCCATTCTAGTTTTACCTTTTTGTCTTCAACTTTTTTATTTTTCATCTTTTGCGCACTAACTAACTCTTTTACTAATGAATCAGTGTCTAGTCCTGACACCATACCTGTTATTCTCATACTGTTTCACCTTCCTTTATCGTTACACTTTTTTATCAATTATCAATCCTGTTACTTCCCAAATGTTGTCTAATATTTTTTCCATGTTTTCAGAAGGTATTTCTCCAACTTCTTCATTAGTTTCCTTGTTGAAAACTTTTACTGTGTATCTGCCTTTTTCTGAATTAAAGTTTAGCCTGTACTTAGTATTAGCTAAAGTTAGTCTTTGGTTTGCTTCTGCTACGACCTTTTTAACTTGGCTTTCAGTTATTTCACGACCTATTACCTCGTTTTGCTTTGAAAAAACAGATTCATTTTCGTGAGTCTTGTCTTTATCACTTGTCCTTGTGTTTAGTCTAACAGAATCCTTCTCTTTAATTTTAGTTACTGTTCTAATATTATCAATAGGATTAAGGTCCATACTTTCACCTCCATGTGAATAAAATATCTTGCTTTTCTACAGTTACCTATTTAAACAAATCCTTCAAATCCTTAACAGAACCATGGCTTTCAATTGATTCCTTGTTAGATTCTTGTATTTGTATATATATTTCTTTTCGATGTATGGGAATCGCCTTTGGGGCTTCTATTCCTAATTTTACTTGATCTCCATTTATCTCTAAAATTTTCACTTCTATATTGTTACCAATTATTATTGATTCTTGTTGTTTTCTTGTCAAAGCTAACATTAGTTTTCCCCCTTCTTAACGCCTTCTAATTCCTTTGCGTTTTTTTCTTGAAGGATATCATATATTTTGTATTTAATATCGTAGTCTTCATTCTCTGCTATAATCTGACAACCTTTTTGGGTATCACTATTAATAACAAAGGGTGCTTTTAAATTTGCTGTAATATCTTTGACTTCTTGAGGTATAGTTAGAGTAAGTAAAACAAATAATCCTGCACCATCTTCCGAAATTTCTCCTAGTGGATCTAATAACTGTTGTTGTACTAAGGGGTTGTAATCTGCCTTTATTGTAAAAGGAGAAACTACTGGTAGAGCTATTGCTGGATCTTCTAGTGACTGTAACCAGTATATGGTTGGTTCTTTCCCTTCTTCTTCATCAAATATTAGGGCATACTTTGTTAGTCCTTCTAAACCCATAATACCTTCTTCAAAAATTATAACCTTGCTTTCGTCTAGTTCTACCTCTCCAAAATGTTTTGTTTTTACAAGCATAACTTTCACCTTCTCCCATCTTTTTTAATTACTTCTTATAAAAAATCTAACAAAGTACTTTTTACTATCTGACTTGCTGCTGCTAATGATGCATTGTATATGGTTTCAGCTGAACCATATTTTATAATGGTATCAACTAAGTCGACATCTTCATTATTAGACAATAAATCCAAGAAATCTACTTGCTGGGTTTCTAATCTACTTTCAGTAAGTTCTAACCTTACATATCTACTTCCTAAATCCGCCACTTCAATATTAACTAATTCTTCTTGTTCAGATATAGTTGTCATGCCTTTAGAAAATTTTTCTTGTAGCACTTTATTTTTTAGGCTTAATTCACCGTTTAAGGTTTCTAATAACCTTTCTAGACCTGCTTTTTCAGTAATTGTTGGATCTTCTATATATTTTTCTACTTCTTTGATTCTTCTTTCTGTCTTAGATACATCTTCTATTGCTAAGCGTAAGTCCTCTATACTTCTTATAATATCATGACTAAATGCTTTTTTAGCTTGAGAGTTAATTGTCAACTTTTGATTAAAATTAATTTCATATTGTATCTGTTGGTCTTTTTGAATGTAGTTAGTTTCTTTTGGTTCTGGATGACTATTATCAACTTTTATACAATCAAAATAATGTTCAGGTCTTAAGTCATCTTTATTAAATGTATCCTTTTCATAGGTAATATTTATATCGTCAGCTTGACGTAATTCATTAAATACATCTTCCCCTAATATTAATTCTCCAGTTTCAGGAATATAATTAATAACCCCTGCTTCTGGTTGATAGGCTTTTGGATCATCCATTGACATTGTAACTATATTAGTAAAAGTCTCTGTAGTGTCTCCTTTACTTACCTCAATACCTATAATAGGTTGTCCATCCGCACCTTCCTCACTTTTTAAATCCATATATGATAAGCGAATGCGATGTCCTTCAATTAAGTCTGGTGCTTTGTCTATATCTTCTGGAAGGAGATTTGCCAAGTCATAAGAATCAAAATCAGTAGCCTCTTTTACTTTAGTAATGTTCTCTATATCCAATGAAGTAAAGCTTTCTGTTATTGTATAAGACAGGGTTTTTGTATCTGCCTCAAAAAGCAAACTAGTATCTGTCTTATATCCAGTAAAAACATATCTCCCAGCATAATCCGTGTTACCTTCATGATATATCTGAGCAGCTAATTGTTCTAAGTTTGCAAGAACACTTTCCCTGTCTGATTTACTAAGTGTATCATTGGCCCCTTGTAGAAAATAACCATGCATCGGAGTAAACAAGCCATTTACTGTGTCTAATGCGCTTTCTGTTACATTCATCCATGATTTTGCATCCGGAATATTCTTTTCATAGTATTGGTTAAGTTCTGCTAGGTTTGTCCTAAGTTTCAAACTTCTAACTGCAACAATAGGATCCTCAGAAGGTCTTTGAATCTTCTTTCCAGAAGAATATTGAGATTCTAATGTGTTTAAATTGGCTCTGTTTCTGTTGATGTTATATAGCATGTTATTTGTCATCATTTTATTTGTAATTCTCATATTTTCTCCCTTTCATCTAGACTCCCATTCCATTAATAAGGCGATCATATATTTCATCCATAATTGAAACAACTTTTGCAGATAAATTATATGCGTTTTGATAACGAATTAAATTCATAGCCTCTTCGTTTATATCCACTCCAGACACTGACATTCTCTGATTATCAATCATCATAAGAATATCCCTTTGGCTTGTTGAAAAATTGTCTGCTTTTTTGGTGTCTATTCCAATTTCTGCTACTAAAGTTTGTAAAAATGATGCCGGATTCCCTTGTTTAAACATACTTCTGTAACTCTTTAGTGCAATTAATCTGTCAATAATATCTGAGTTTTCCAAGCCTTCATCTATATTGCTAGCAGTTACTATTTTATTAGGATTTTTATATATTATATCATTGACAGTAAAGTTATCTGCTGTTAAATGATGATAATCTTCCACTTTATCCAAGCCATAGATGTTGCCATATGGATCCTTGCCATTAAAGAAGTTAAGTCCATCTTCTCCTGCAAGGTCTTTTCCATCTTTATGAATATCATTATATGCTTTTGAAAATGTACGAACAAATTCATTTAGCTTGCTCATATAATATGGTATTCCCTTATAAGCAACGCTTTCTCCTATAGCTAGATTTGTAGAAATAAGTTCAGGTGATTCACTTAAGTCTTCTTCTATATTAAACTCATAACTACATGTATTAGTGTCCTCATCATAATAAACCTCAAAACCTTGGTAGTTATATTCTTTGTTAGCAATTGTAACTACACCTTTAATAGGAATATTTAGTTTCTCAATTGTGTTAACACTTGCATTTTCAACTCTTACTATAGAGCCTGCAGATCCGTCTGTAGCTTTACTAATACTACTAACAGAACCATATAAGTTTTCTTGATTGTTTCCGTCTCTTAGGTCATATAAGGCTCCTAGCGTTCCTCCAACATAAGGACTTCCCATATCAAATTTTTGCCCATCGTTCCACTGTATATCATACATTCCATCTATATCGTTTTGGTTGATTTTTTCTTTTCTTGGTACAACTTCTAGTGTGTTATAATTTCCTGTATCTACCAGCAAGTGTCCATCTATATAGATTGAGTAATATGAAACTGTACTTTTATCTACAATAGCTTGCTCATTAATAGAAATATTAACAACATTTGAAAGGTCATCCACTAAAAGCGCCCTTTGGTCTCTTAGGTCATTGGCTGTTCCACCATTTGATTCTAGAGTGTTAATCTGCTTTGATATTGTTGATATTTGCATAGCTAGTGAGTTAATATGATCTACTGTGTTTTTTACTTCAAAGTTACATTCTTCTTGAATTGATTTCATATTAGTTGATAAGGCATTGAAATATTCTGTAAAACTTTGTGCAAAATTTAAAGCCTGTACTCTATAGGTTAAACTAGAAGGATCTTTAGCTACTTCATATAGACTATTATAAAAAGAATTAAACGAAGTTGTGAATCCCTCTAAATTAACTTCATTAAAGTAATTCTCTATTTTACTCATATATTGTTTTTTAGTTGCATATACACCGTGCAAAGTGTTGTTTTGTCTATATTTAATATCATAATATTCATTTCTTATTTGTTCAATCCCTGTAACACTAACTCCCGTTCCAACCATACCATATAATTGATTTATTCTTATTGGTGTCCCGGCTCTTTGACCCTGTATCTGTCTTGAATATCCTGGAGTTTCTGTATTTGCTATGTTATGTGCTGTAACATTAAGGGCCGATTGATAAGCATGTAAGCCAGTTTTTCCTATATTTAAACCCATAAATGTTGATGGCATCTTGTTCACCTCATCTTTCTACTAAAACCCTAATCGTTCAATTATATGTTCTATCATTTCATCTATTACAGTAATATATCTAGATGCGGCATTATAAGAGTGTTGAAACTTAATTAAGTTAGTTAATTCTTCATCTGTAGAAACTCCTAAACTTTGTTGCCTTAAGTTGTCAATACTGTTAACCATAGAGCCTTGGTTTACACTAATTGTGTACAATTGTTGCCCTCTATTGGCCATTTCAGCAACAAATGCCGTATAATATCCATTATAACTATACTCTGTTAAAGTGTTTGGTGATAGTTTTAGAACGAGGTCTCTCCAAGAGTCAACTAAAAGCTGAGCTGTCTCCATATCATAATCTCCAGTACCCTCAGCCAAACTAAGGGGTATCTTAGAATAATTTTCTAGAATATCTGGATTTACCTCTAATTCTTCTATGGTGTACAAAGAATAAGCATTACCTTTGTTTTCTTCGTTATATAACATTACAGTTTCAAAATATGTACTTCCATCTTCTGCAATTATTTCTAGCTGAACCTCTTCATATCTTTCCATGTAGGTTCTGCTAAATAATTCTGTACCGACTGTTGCATTTATATCCATTCCTATTGGTGCATCGGGTCTTAATATATACCCACTTGCAGTTGTCCCATCTTCTGCAATGTATTCCACTCTTGTAGTTGGGGAAAGAATATCATTAATAGTTGTAGTTATAGAGTGAATCAGTTGATCAAATCTAGCTTGTGCTGTCATAACCACCGAAGTTTCAAGTGTATTGTTATAGTTAGCAACTTCTCTATTAAAAGCTTCTTCTGAAATACCTTCCTTCATTACAGGTATATCTGTATAATTAGCAACTTTATAACCCCTCGTAACTATAAGACCTTTTAAAGAGCCTATGTCTGTATTATGTTGCGATGACGTTGGTCTATCCAAGTTGAAAACCTCTTGATCATCTAAGGACTCCCATACTGGAACTAACATTCCAGTACCCTGAATCTCTTTTGTACCCATTTTATAATTAAGATCTGGTGTTACTAGTGGAACTCCTTCAGCATAAACTGTTAGTTCGGAATTACTATCTTCATAATATGTGATGGAAATCATATTACCAAGTTCGTCTAACAGTAAATTCCTAGCATCTCTATAATCATTGGCATCTTCTAAGCCATTACTCTCAAAATAGCGAATCCTATCACTCAAAAAACTAATCTCGTCTGCAATTTCATTAATTCTATTTACTTCATTTAGAATTCCTGTGTTTAAATTCAGTTGATAATCTTTTAACTGATTCCAAATGTTCCCTGCCCTTTCAACAAAACTTACTGAAGATTGAACTAGACTTGTTCTTGTAACTATACTATCTGGCTGTTTTGCTAGTTCTTGTAAAGAGGTCCATAAGTCTTCTAATGAATTCTGAAAGGCTACTCCTTCTAGTTCCCCTAATATATTTTCGATTTCAAACACTGCATTGTGCTGAACCTGGTAAAATTGTTGCCTTCCTTTTTCAAGTCTATAAGACTTATCTAAAAACACATCCCTTACTTGTCTTACGGTAGAAATGTCAACACCCCTGCCTACTTGAAATAAGGATCTGGAGTTAGAACCAATTGTGTTATAAAAACTGTCCTTGTGCACAACTTGTTGTCGTACATATCCTCTTGTTTCAATATTTGCCAAGTTATGTGCTGTTGTGTGCAAAGAATTCTGATGTGCATTAAGACCAGAAACCCCTGTTGAAAAGCTTCCAAATAAACCCATGTTGTTTCACCTACCTCTAAATATTATTTTTATTGTCTTGCGTCAAACATTCCTGATTCTTCAGCTCCATCACTGCTGTGAGCCCCTTTATCATAGTTGTTATTATTAATGTTTTGAACACTTTGATAAAAGTTCATGTTAAATTCAATCATATCAAGAGATTGTTCGATTAAAATTTTATTACGATTATTAACTGATACCATAGTAGCTAATGTATTGCTTAATTTATCATATACATTTGCCAGATGTACTTGCTCATCTTGTCCATCTAACAAATCAATAATAGCAGATATGGTAAGTTTGCTTGAATCCCTGTTTAAAACTATAGCAATATTATTAACAATTTCTTCTCGCTTCTTCTCAAGTTGGTTTATCATACTGATAAATCCTTGTTCCTTTTTAGTTATTTCTGATAAGGCCTGAAGGTTATTTTCTATAATAACCTGGGTCTTCTCTTCTTCTATAGGTATTAACTTTTGATATATTTCCTCTTCTTCATTTAGAGTGCTTGTTAAATCTTCAATTAAGCTTGCCAAAATAGTACCTTCCTTTTTAAACTTCTTAGATAGTTTCGTCAAAATACTTATCTACTATCTTGTTAGCAACTTCCTTAGCATCAATATCGTAAGCTCCTGATTCTATACGCCCAATAATATCATTCACTTTATTTAGACGTATGTCTGGCGTTTTATTTACAGCTTCTCTTACAACTGAAATATCTCTACCAAGCTTTGAAATCTCCACTTCATCTTGTTTCGCTGTTACTTCTTTAACATTTTTAACATTTGAAATATTCTGCGCTTCATATATCTTAGATACTCTATTATACGCATTAATCCTCACTGCTCTCTCCACCTTTCTAAATAAACTAAAAACTTTTAGCACTTTAATAAATAACACATTAATCTTCTAAAGTATTTATCGGAAGTCTACAGAAAATAGTTATAGCAAAATTGTTATTTCTTCAATTATTTTGTTAGCACATTGTATTTATCGGGAATTTTCAATCAATAATTATAAAACAGAAAGACTTTATAGGAAATCCGAAAAAACCATCCTATAAAGTCTTTCTGTTTAGCATCTTTAATATTCATATTTTCTACTTAGATATTACCATATTCTATACTGCCCACTTAGGGCTAATATTGCAAACATATAAAGACAGTTATCATAATAACGTCTATTACCAGTTCTAAGAGGTGCATTCCAAAATTCTTCAACACATTGTTTTGCATACTTACCTTTGGCTGCAAGAGATGCAGCTGCATTAGTAGCTGTAATTGCTAGTGGATGAAGAGCCTCTTTATCTATTACTTTGCCATCAATTGTATATACTGCATTAGGATTGTCTTTTACTGTATCACAGAAAAAACCTTGTAAATTATCTGCAGTTTCCACGTGCCAATCATTTCCTTTATCCCAGTACTTTGTAAACCACTCATAGTCTAAGGCAATGTTAGCAATTGTCCTATATGCATCACTATAATACCAGTCATGCCTTCCAAAGATATCTTGTTTACCAGTATAAGGTGTTCCATCATATTCACTATATTCAGGACTTAATCCTGTTTTAGGATGACATGCTTTCTTTAGGAACTCTCTACTAGCTCTAGTTGCTTCTTTCCAAAAAGGTCTATCCTCTTCGTTTGCCCATAAGGCAAATAGTTCATAAAAATGTGGTAAATGATATGAAGGATCTGTGAATTTAAACTGAGGAACCATTCTAATTATTTTGTAAGTCGGATCCCACATAGGATAGCCTATACCATCTTCACCCTTGTGTATACAAGCATGAAGAAGATCTTTAGCTTCCTTCGAATAAAAATATATTCCTTCACCATCACCCCAGCGATGAGAAGCAAAAAATAAAGCCATTGCAAAATATTCTTCACCATCTGGAGCAGGCCCATAAGAATTCTTTTTTCCTTTTGGGCTAACTGACCATGCAAAATATCCCTTGTTTTCGCCTTTTTCCATGTACATATACGTCTTTGCCCATTTCCATAAGGCATCAAATTCTTTCTTATAGTCTAGCTGTACACACATCATCATGCCATATGACATACCTTCCGTCCTTACATCATGATTGCCAGTATCCTCTATATAAGCCATATCATCTCCAACTGGATGATAGAAGGAGTTTTCTCCAAAAAAAATAGCTTTGAAAGTATCATTTACTCTTTTTTCTACTTCATACTCGCAAAAACCAAATTCTTTAAATACATTTCTATACTTTCTTTCATAGATCATATCTTTATTCCTTGACCCCTCCCATAGTTAAACCTGTTACAAAATATTTTTGTAAAAATGGATAAAGGCTCACAATAGGTAATATGGTAAGGATTGTTGCTGCTGCTCTGACAGAAGCAGGAGTTACTGAGCCTGCAGCATTTTTCATTGCCTCTACTGATTGTCCTTGGTTTGTTACGGAAGATAATAATTTCATTAATTCATACTGTAAAGTAGTAAGATTGCTACTCATACGGTTATATAACATTGTATCAAACCATGCATTCCAATGTCCTACTGCTATAAATAATGAAATTGTAGCATATACAGGTTTACATAATGGGGATATGATTTTAATAAATATAGTTGTATATCCTGCTCCATCAAGCATTGCTGATTCCTCAAAACTATCCGGAAGTCCATTCATGTATGTTCTTAAAACTATCATGTTAAAAGCACTTACCATCCCTGGTATAATATATACCATAAAACTATTAGTCAGTCCAAGAGTCCTATATAATAGGAATATGGGAATCATCCCACCGTTTACATACATGGTTACCACCCAAAACAATGATAGTTCACTCTTAAATAGAAAATTCTTCCTACTAACTATAAAGGCTAAAATCGCATTAGCTGCTAACGATACCAACGTTCCTAAAACGGTACGTAAAACTGTTATGTATGCTCCTGTAATCAGATTGTCTTTTTTCAAAACAGTAATAAAGTTATTTGCAGTCCACTTTCTAGGCCATAGATAAATCCCACCTCTAAGTGCATCTGTTCCGTTATTAAGTGATATTGCCAGCGTATTCACTATTGGATATAAGGTAATAAGTACTATTATAAGCATAAGCAATCCATTACAAGTTCTGAATACTTTATCGCCTATTTTGGTTTTTTTGCTACTTAATGCAATATCTTTACTCTTTCCTTGCGTCATTCTTCCCACCTCCTTAGAATAATCTTTCTTGACCACTACGTTTTGCCATTCGGTTTGCAATCACAATTAAAAATATACTTACGATACTCTTGAATATTCCTGCCGCCGTACCAATGGCATAATCACCCTGACTAATGCCCCATTTTAATACATAAATATCAATGGTCTGAGAAACTTCTTGTATTAGTCCATTACCTAAGAGGTATTGCACTTCAAATCCTGCATTTAATACATTTCCTAAGTTTATTAAAAGCAGTACATTAATTGTTGGTCTAATTGCTGGAAGTGTTACATATCTAATTTTTCCCCATCTTCCCGCACCATCAATTTCTGCTGCCTCATAAAGGTTTTGATCAACAGCAGTTATTGCAGCAAGATAAACGATAGCATTCCAGCCTGTTTCCTTCCATACATTGGCAAAGGCCACAATTCCCCAAAAATACTCTCTGTGAGCAAAAAAGTTGATTGCTTGGTCTGTAATACCTGTCTTTACAAATATCTCATTTACTATTCCTGAAAGGGATAAAGAATCATGCAAAATACCTGTAACTATTATCCATGATAAAAAGTGAGGTAAATATGATATTGTCTGAACTAACTTTTTACCTTTAAGACTTTTTAATTCATTTAATAAAATCGCAAATATTATCGCTGTTGAAAAAGTGGCTATTAAATTAATCACACCCATTGCTAATGTATTACGCACTGTCTTTAAAAAAGTTATATCATTAAACAGTAACTTGAATTTTTCTAATCCTATAAAGGGAGAATGTAATATCCCATTCTTCGGGGTGTAATTTTGGAAGGCCATTAACCAGCCGCCTAATGGCAAATAGTAGAAAATAAAGCCATAAACCACGAAAATAGCCGCCCAAATTAATAGTACTCTTTGGCGCTTTAGTTCTTTCTTCGTAATTCTTACTTTCTTTTTTGGTTTATTTAGATTAAAAGACATAGTTCTCTCCTTTTAAAAAACAGACAGACGATTTGACACATCTGCCTGTTTTTCAATATTACTTTTATATATGTGCTTATATGGTTTGGTCTTATTTATATTTCTCTGCTGCTTCTATCCTTCGTTCTAATTCTTCTTGCATTTCATCTAAGAAGTCTTGTGGGTTAGTTCCGTTATATTCCACTAAATATTCTTCCCATGCAGTTTCAAAGTCATCTGCCATTACGACTCTAGGTAGATATTGATGTTTAACTTCTCCCATCTTATTCCAAGCCACTCCGCCAGGAGTTCCTGTTGTCATATTATTAGAGTGAGAATACATTGGATACCAAGGACCTGGAGATTCATTAATTCCCAGCATTTCAACATAAGTCTTAACGCCATATCCATCAAAGCATCGTTTTATATCATCACCTAATGAATCATAAAATTCTTTTGGTTGAAATTCTGGTTTCATAGCATTCTTTTCATCTCTGCTAGTTCCATCATATTGTGGAAAGTATGAATAATTACAAATATTTGATGCCTTATAAGCTGTTTCAGATTTTTTTATCCTTTGTTCTTCGGTAAGATAATACATACCATCATCTCCTACCATATAATCTTCACCTTCAATACCCCAGAAACGAAGATCATGAACTTCTTGACTAAGCATATCGTCTAAAAACTGTAATGCTCCCTCTACATCATCACAGCTAGTTGTAATTGCAAGTCCACTAGCTACATTTAAAGTTCCACCTGAAGTATACCATTGGTTTTTAACGTCTTCACTAATAGTTATTGGAAGCGGAATATAATTACATCCTTGTTCATCTAAGCCTTGTTCCTTTAGTGAATCATTAACATCGTATGCAAAGTTCCACCATTGATCAATCATACCAAGTACACGACCGGTTGATAGTTTTGCTATATACTCATCATAAGTTTGAGTAAATGATTCTGGATCTACAATACCGTTATGATATTCTTCATTTAATTTACCAAAGTAAACTTTTGCTGTAGGTGTTGTATTATAATCAATTATCTTAAGTTCATCTGGATCTACAATTACAGAACCATCATTTGGATAACCATCTAAGAATTCTGGTGCATTTTCAAGACAGAAGTAACGCCAGTCTTCACATAAAATGGTATATGGTATATTTTCTGTTCCATCTTCCATAGTTGGATTAGCTTCATTATAAGCCTTAATTAAATCAAAATATTGATCCATTGTTCTGATTTCTGGATAGTCTGCCCATTCTAATACTCTTGTCTGTATCCAAAAAGCTTCACCATTATGAATCGTTGGTTTTTCTTCACCATAAATGTTTCCAAATTGTTGAATCCAGTATATCTTTCCATCATCTTGGCGTAGTCTATCCCACTCTTCTTCTGTAAAGTAGTCCTTAATATTGGGATAATCATCTAAGTAATCATCTAAGGCAACTAAAGCATCAGCTTCGTATAACTGTTGCATACCGTCTCCACCATCAATAAAATCAGGATACTCTTCTCCTGCAATGATTACACCTACTGATTCTTCTGCAGTCTGTCCAGTTAACCACGTTTCCTTTACTTTGACACCTGTTTTCTCTGCAATTGCTTTCTGAACCACATTATCATCATTGATTTCGTTACCAGGAACAGCAAAAAATGCTGTAAATTCTTTGATTTCTCCTGATCCTCCCCCTGTTTTCTTGCCTTTATTGCATCCAACTACCATTAATGCTGCCAATACTATCATTAAAAATAGTATGACACTCTTTTTGAGTTTCATAAACAATACCTCCTTCTTTTTATATAATAATTATATCTCGAATAACTTTTTTTAATACCCGATAGGTTATGGAAAAACACAGGAGAAACTATAGTTTCTCCTGTGTTTTTTTCACTCTTGCACTTTTGATCTTTTACGATATTTTGCTGGTGTACAGCCTTTTGCCAAAACAAACCTATTTACAAAGTAATCCACATCGCAATATCCCACTTTCTCAGCAATTGTTGTAGTCTTATTATTAGTTCTTATAAGTAATTTTGCTGCTGTTTCCATGCGATAATTAATTAAATAGTCTTTAAATGATATTCCAAACTCTTTTCTAAATAATTGTCCTAGGTAAGCACTGTTTACATAATATTTTTCTCCTAACTCCTTTAGGGTTAGATTTTTTGAATAATTTTCTTTTATTTCTTTTTCAACCTTAGCTAGAACTCCTGTAGGTGTGTTTCTTCTTAGTTGTGCTAGATATCTAGCATACTCAGAAGCTAAACTAGATAAATGCTCTTTACTCCCCTGTTTTATCCCCTTCTTATGGGTGTTCAAACTAATTTCTCTCATAATCTCAGATTGATTTAATTCATCATCTTGCTGGGAAGCTATATGTATCATTTGAAATAAAAGATAGTTTATATTCAACATCATAGTTTCACCTGTTATTTCTGTTTTTTTCATTTCATCATAAAAAGAATTTACACACTCTTCAATTTTATCTTGATTGTTTTCTTCTACTGAAGCCAAAAGTTTATCTAAACTTTTTTTGCATATTATAACACTACTACCATTAACCTGCACTTCATTTTCATAATAATATATCCTCTTTTTGCTACGGAAGCCTTGCAAAGATCTTAATACAGCTACTGTATGATAAGATTTTGTTACATTTGATAAACTAGTCACCTTTTTGCCAACTAGCATAATAATAGGAATTGAAAGAATATCTTCTAAATCTCTTGAAAATTCTTTTAAATAGGTGTTTTCATTTAGTCCTTTATCTGCCGCCATATAATCACAATATAAAAACCCAATGTCATAAATGTTTTTATCCCCAGATACATCAAAGACGCAATGCCCTTTATCCCTTTTTAAAAGTTTCTGACAAGATTTGTGCAACTTACGTTGAAGCATTCTTTTATCTTCATCTGTAAGCTCTTCCTGAAAAGCTAGGTAATCTACAACAATTTCTATATACCTTAATTTTTCAGATAGCTCCATATTTTCTTCCACATGCTTTAAATTGTATTTATCAAACTTTCCTTTGATTATTGCTATCAAATTTCTGGCTATGTATGCTTGTTTCATTTCTTTGCTCTTTTGTTCTTCTTCCTCTACATTAACTTTCATATACTTCACTTTATGTAAGGTATCAATTAATTGTTCTTTGCTTACTGGCTTCAATATATAATCTGTACAATCATATCTTATAGCCTCTTGAGCAAATAAAAAATCAGCATACCCAGATAAAATGATAAAATATGCATCTGATATGTCATCGTTTCTTATTCTTGCAAGAAGTTCTAGACCATTCATAATTGGCATTTTTATATCAGCTAAGATTAGGTCTACTTTGTTATTTTTTAAAAACTTTAGAGCTTCCTGCCCATTAGCTGCCATCCCTGTTATTTTAAACCCTTCCTCTTCCCAGTCTACAAGAACCCTAAGCCCCTGTAAAATATACGGTTCGTCGTCAACCAACAACACCTTAAGCACGATATCTCCTCCCAAATACTTAAACATATTTTAATGGTATCTTAATTTGCACTATGGTTCCAACTTCTTCTTCACCTTCAATTTTAAAAAGCACTTCATTATTTGAAACAATTTTCAAACGAAGGCAAGCATTGATAATGCCGACATTTCCACTGTTTTTTAAAAGTTCTATGCTTGCATTTTCCATTTTATATTGTAATTCCTCCAACAATCCCTCCTCCATACCTGCTCCCGTATCTTCAATCTCTAAGCAAAGACTATCTCCTTCTTTGTAAACTCTTACAAAAACCCAGCTTGGTGTAGTTTTACTTTCAACTCCATGTATACAAGCATTTTCAACAAATGTTACTAAAGTAAGTTTAGGTATTTTCATTGTTTCACATTCTTCTTCTACTTCTAATATATACGATAAACGTTCTCCGAAACGATACCTTTGAACTTCCAGATAAGCCCTAACAAGTTCTATCTCTTCTGATATCTTAGCCCAGTCATTCCCCCATTCCACATATTGACGATGTAACAAGGCTAATTTCTCTACCATTTTTGCTGTTTTATCTTCTCCTTTTAGAACACAGTGCATCCTTATACTTTCTAGCGCATTGAATAAAAAATGGGGATTGATTTGACTATGTAGAGCAAGAAGTTCAGCCTTTTGTCTTGCTATATTTATCTCTTGTTCTCGCATTTTATCTTTGTAAACTGTTTGCACTAATTCATTAGTTCTTTCGGCCATCTTGTTATAGTTATGCATTAGACTACCTATCTCATCTGTTCCCCTTACAGTCTCTAGTTTAAGTAAGTTTTCATCTTCAACACTTTCAAATATTTCACTTAGCTTCCATAGTCTTGATGTAAAGGAGCGATTAATTTGTTTCATAAGTATTATTGGTAGCACAACATTAATAAGTACAAGCAAGAGAATTGTTGGTAAGTTGTTTATTATTTCCTTAGATACTACCATTTCAGCCTTCATAACATTTAAGTTTAATTCTTTTCCATACATGTTTATTTTTTTTGAGTAGTCAACCTTTTTACCTTCAGGAAATATTTCAAAATCCATAGTTAAAGTGTTTTGTCCACGATTTGATAAAGTAATCTTATCACCATGACATAGGAATATAGGCATGTCATACTTCATTTCTACTAAATCACGGATAGCTTTATTGTAATCCATCTCCAGTTTAACTAGTTTTTCCTTTTCTGTACTAAAAAAATTCATTCTTTTGACGTAGATAATTTTCCGTTCATTATTGGGCGTCACACTTCTACTTTTGTCGTAGTATATGTATAGCATTTGGTCTTGATCATTTTCCTTCATATGACAATACCAATCACTATCTTTTATAGTAGATATTTTATGAAATTTACCTCCATTTATAATGCTTTCATTATCAACATACATTGTTATAAGGGTGCTATCTTCTCTTCTTTCTAAAATAGTATTCTTTAATAAGGATTGATAATCTGCTAAATATTCAAGTTGAGAGTCATATTCTTTCTCCATAAAATCATCAATATATCGATTTGTATAAGCGTTCTCTGCTATTCTCGCCATATTGTCAATGCTATTTACTAAATTATATTCTACAGCACTTGCAGCATTCTCTATTTCATGTTGTCTGGTAACCTTTTCAGTATTAAACACAATATATACAATTACACTATCCGTAATAATAATTGGGAAAAGAACACAAAAGATATACAAAATCAAAAGTTTTCGCCTTATACTTGAGTTGTCTAAATACTCCTCTAGTTTTCCTCGTAATCGCTTCATAATTCTTTTCCCCCTTATCTATATACTTTCTCATATTTAATTCCACTCTCTGAGAAAAGGTAAGGCTGGTAACCCCTCTACATTATATAAGTTTGCGTCTATAGGACTGTCTTTCCATGCATACCGTATCCCCACTGGTTCTTTTATAAGATCCAAATAAACTATAAGCTCATCTTTCTCTATAAATGCCCTAGATTTTTTATATCTTCCATCCTTGTCTAGCAGTTCTACATCAAAAATCTCTTTTTCTAAGTTAGAATTAACTGCACATAGTTGACCTGCAGAACTTGAAAACTTGACTCTGAGTTTTTCACCCTTATCTATATTTATCTTTTCCAGTTTAGGACCCGTCGCTACTATATCCTCTCCATATATAAGACTACGTACTGCAAGTGCTAACCTTTGACCTAATGTTTTCTTATTTAGTGGATGCAAGTCATTATATTCGCCAATATCATATGCTACTACCATAGCCGTGTTTGAAACTTCAAGTGTCTTTTCTTGCTCCTGTCTTAGTCTAGCCCAGCCTGTACCTTGATTTACCAAATTACCCTCTGAATAACCTGCTAATTGAACATATATAAATGGGAGTTCTTCATTTTTCCACAACTTTCTCCAATCATTTATTAGGGCCTTCATCTCTTCATTGTAGCTTTCTGGATTTCCAGTGTTAGACTCTCCTTGATAATATAAAATACCAGCTATATTCCATCTAGAAAGAGGTGACAGCATCCCATTATATAGACCAGCTGCCTTATATGTAAAAAAAGTACTATCTGGCAAGGTCTCCATACTCTCCATAATTTCATATGTCCACTCTCCAGCTAAATCAAGAAATAATTGCTTTTCCTTAATAAATCTTAATCCATATTGTTTGCCTGGCATAAAGCCACCTTTAGATCTAAATACAGACATATGAATTTCTAGTATGTTCTTACCTTCTTTTAGTACTCCCCCTGGAATAGTATAATATCTAGGTGGATACCTATATCCAGTTTCACCTATATAGCATCCATTTATATAAACTGTATCTGCATCAATAATTGCACCTAAAAGCAACTCTATTTCTTTCTTATATTCTTTAGCAGATAGATTAAATTCCTTTTTTAGTCTTATTGCTCCACAAAAATCTTCTAATTCATTATCACTCCATATTGATGGAACAGTAAGATTTCCTTTCTGTTTTGCTTCTTTTACAAATGCTTCTCTTGCTCTTTTTAACCAGTCTTGTTCACGTTCACTTTCTATTTCCTCAACTTTTTTTGGATAAGCTGGATTCTTGCATTTTTCTAGCTCATCTGAATATAGCCCCATCCTCTTTATTGTTTTTTCACTACACCATGCTTTTGCTGGTGTTCCTCCTACTGCAGTTTGTATCAAACCTATTGGAATATTATGTTTCCTCTTTATTGCTTGGGCAGTAAAAAAACCTGCTGCACTAAATTCTAAAAGCTCTTCTCCACATGCCTTTATCCAGTGGCCATTACTTATTTCCTTACGTTCTTCTTGAAAATCATATTCTTTTGGAACTTCAAACATACGAATATTGGGTTCACATGTGTCTTCTATTTCTTCACCATAAAGTTCTAAGGTTTCACTTATAGGCATTTCCATATTGGATTGTCCGCCTAATAAAAATACATCTCCTACCATTACATCTTTTATGATCTTTTCTTCATCAGCAACAATTTTTAGATCATAAGGCCCTCCTGCTGGTAAACTTGGTAGATTCACTTCAAAGTAACCATTTATTTTTGCATTAGTTGAAAATAAATATTCACCAAAACTCCCTTCTACCAAATGATTTGCTCTTGTGTATCCCCATAAGAGATTTGATTGGCCTCTTTGTAATATCATTTCATCACTAAATAATGGTGATAATTTCATTTTCCTCTCCTTTTTGTCTGTAATCATCTAATTAATAAGCCATTGCAGACAAAAGTAATCCTTTCATCCCAAATAAATATGGTGAAAATAAATTACTTTTGCCTGCTTGACTATTTACTTATGATAATTTATTCTTTTTTGTCCTTTTCTTTATATATAAATCACCTAGTTCTAGAATTAGCACTATTCCTGTTAATGCAATTATTGCTATATGCATCCATATCCTGCTGTTGTCCCCGGTTTTTGCTACCACGCCTTCTTTTGCTGAATCTTGAGTATCATCTGTAGAATCTTCATTGCCCTCTGGACTTAATTGTCCTTCATTAGAAGCTAATTTCGCTATTACTTCTGTATAACTATCTCCACAAACCGAACAAGTATAAGTTCTAACTCCTTCTTCAGTTGTGGTTGGTTCTTTTGTGATACTTTCTACATAGTTATGTCCTAAAGCTTCAAGAACAGTACCTGAGGATATTTTAGTATCACAATCTTTACAATAAACGTCTCCACTATAGCCTTCTGTAGTGCAGGTTGCTTCCACATCATTTCTAAGTTCAACATTCTCGTGTTTACAATCTACATCTACAAGTACTGCAGTACCAAAGACTGATGGCGAAGACCAACCTGTACCAGTCTCATCATACCAGCTGTATGTTCCTATACGATTTCCTCCAGATGCATCATTTATTTGTGCTTCTAGACCAATCTGGGTAGATACGGTAGGCTCTATTTCAGTCCATTTAAGTGCCATCTCTACATAATAACCATCTTCAGTTGTTACAGCCTCTGATAGCAGGTTTTCTTCATTAGCATTGGGTCCATTAAAGGACTGTGCGTTCTCATAATTAACACGATATTGCTTATCATCTTCTTCATAAGAATCAGTTTTATTGTTGTTTTCATCTATAAAGACTTCTACTGAATCTTGCTCATGGTCAGCACTGGATTCATTGTCTAAGTCATCATCTACAACATCTATAAGAGCATATAAGTAATCCTCATCCCATAAAAACTTAGCTGTGGCTGTAGCTTTAGGTGAATCACCTGCAATGGTTAATGGTACTTCTATTACACTTGACCATCTTTCATCAATGGTTCCATCAATTTCAATAGTACCTTTTTCAATAGTTGTAGCTGGTTTCATAATAATGGTTCCATAATATTTACTACTATTGTCTTGATTATTAGTTAAATCATTCCAAGAACCCGAAACTTCACCATCAGTTAATCTTATATCAAAACCAACTTTACTCATTATTTCTAAATCATTTATTGGAATATTAAATTCTGCAAGATAACCATTATTTGTGCTAGTTGATTGTCCTCTTGTTAACACATATTTTTGAATATTATCCGTGTTTTCACTTTTACTGTCTAAAGAGTCTATATAAACTGTTATAGCATCAGATTCATCTATACTAGAATCTTCTATTTCTACTTGAACTTGTAAACCAGCACTGTTCCAAATTGGAGTAAAAGTTGCTTGGGCGTCCCCTACAGTAAAACTATATTTCTTACTAATATCTGTATCAAAATCATCGGCCTCAATTGCAACTTCCTCGTTAATAAATGGTTCTAGTTTACTTGCATCTACAAAGGCCCAATAAGCTGGCTTTGCTTGATAGTCATCATCAAATAACAGTGGACATTGCACTCTGCTTCCATCAGCAGATCCTCCAACTTCATTAAAGTCATGAAGCCAAGAAGCTCCATCATGGGTTCCCCAAAATGTTATAGCATTAAAATTTGCTTTTCCTTCTTTTTCCAAAGACAAGATAGCATCATAAATAGTTTTATACCTATATGCTTGCTTTTGGTATTCAATGTTATTATTAGTTCCATCATAATCTTTACTTGACTTTAAATCTAATTCTGTTAGCTGAATTTCTCCGCCTGCACCAAGGGCTTTGCTATAAGCTTCTGCTGCTTCTTTGAATTGACCTTCCGTAGGTGAAGACATATCATAATGACCTTGCATACCCATGCCATCAATTCTTGCTCCGGTGGTTGCTTTTATTTGCTCTATTAATCTACAAATTCCTTGAACCTTAACTCCATTAGTATCATTATAATCGTTATAAAATAAGGTCACATCAGCAGGTGCATACTTATTGGCATAAACAAAGGCCTCTGTGATAAAACTATTATCGCCATATACCCTATACCAGCTTGAATCAGTACGAAGTTCACCGTCACTGTCATTAACTGCTTCATTAACAACATCCCAGGAGTATATCATTCCTTTATACTCACTACTGTCTCCGTGATAATGCTCAAGTACCTGCCCAATATAGTTTTCTAATCTTTTTGACATGGTAGCCTTATCAACATAAGCATTGTCAGCATTATATCCTTCACAAAAAAACCATTCTGGAGTCTGTGAATGCCATACTAGAACATGGCCTCTGACTTTAATTATATTATCTGGATTACTGATATTATGATTTTTAATGTAATTCATTATGTTATCGCCACTAGTAAAATTAAGGATTGGAAAATTATCCTCTCCAATATTTGGTTCATTACCTAAAAAGGCTTCAGGTTTCATTTCATTTTCTGCTGTTACACTGTTAAAATGCTTGGTTACCAATTCCATTCTCGCTTCATCAAGCAAGGCTGCTGAAGGTATTGCTACTCCAGCCATTCCACCATAATCCTCTGTAAATTGTTCTTTTAAATCTTTAATATCGTATTGTATTTCTTTTTTAGCTTTTTGTACTTCTTTTAAACTAACATTTGCTACATAATAAGAACCATAAGTTCCATCTTCTAAGGCATCACCTTGTTCAGATAATTTGATTGTTAGCGTCTCTAAATCTCCTGACCATACAACAGTGAGAGTTCCTTCTATCTTAGTCCATTCTTTAGCTGTTACTGTAGCCGAACCACCTACTACAGGTAGTTTGTCATATTGCTGTTCTCCACCATCATTACTATCTTCTTTTGTGGTACACAGTTGAACTGTACGCTCCTGATCACCATATTCGTCTGAAAGTTTTGCATAGAATGAGAACTTGTAATCAGTGTTGTTTTTTACTCTATCAGCTATATCTTGTCCTATACATTCCCAGTTTTGTGTTCTACCACTTATATAGCCGTATCCTTCTCCAATTATTTCTTGCTCTACTTCATCATTAGTTCCACGGCTGAACTCTGCACCATCTGCATAAGCATACCAAGCTGATGATTGATCACTAAACTGTGAATCATATAATACATTCTCACCTGTAGCAGTTTCGCCTCCATCAAGTATTCCTACTTTAAAATCATCTACTAAAAATGCTGTTTGCGAATCAACTGCTGAAAATGTTAGATGGATTTCCCTAAATTCTTTTTTCTCATTAGGTTCAAAAGTAAATGTACCAGTAACCCTTGTCCATTCGTCAGCTGAAAAAGAATATGTGTCTGCATCAGCACTTGCTAATACTTGAACCGTATCATCATATCCCTCTCCATACATATAATTAAGTACAAGGCTTACTTGTCCTACTTCTTCAGAATCTAGCTTTGCATAGTATGAGTACTCATATGTAGTTCCTTTCTTTAAGTCATCTGTCACATTAGAAGCCCCACCTGCATAACTTCCTGTTGCAGTTGGTTCTACCTTCATACTAAAGTTACCTTCTTGTGCATCTTCACTTTGTGATAAATCCGCACTACTACCATACCACCAGTATGGTATCCCATCACCTTCTGCTCCTTCAAAAGTAGTGTTCTTATCAGCAAGTATGTTTGAGCTAATCTCTCTTGTTTCAACTCCATCACTACCTTCTGCTCTTATACTAGTTGGCATAATTGCTTGAAAAAGCAAAACACCAATAATTAAGAACGCAGATAGCTTTTTAACTTTGTAATACATAAAAAAACTCCTTCCCCAATCTTAATTTTTTCTTACACTTTTATATTACTGATTTTATTTAAATATTACTGTTAAATTCTTGCTATTTACTGTTCATTTATTGCTATTTACTAGCTACATTCTGTAATTTACTTACATTCATGTGATGTTTTTATAGTTTTTATGATTATTTTCTAATATTTTTGTTACTAATTTTTTTAAATAAAATATTGTAAAGGGGATATTTCTCCCTTCTATGAAATCAATATAACGTAAGAAAGAACGGTTGGGACCGCTAAAAAAGCGTCTAGCCTTTTTCAGTGGTCCCAACCGTTCCTTCTTTATTCTTTATTCTTTGTTCTTTGCTCTTTGTTCTTTAAAAACTTTCGAAATCAAGAGTTGCAAAATAATCTTTCGGTGTTTCTGCTCTCCTGATCATTTGTACTGAACCATCTTCCTTTAATAATAACTCAGCACTTTTTAACTTTCCGTTATAATTATATCCCATGGACTGACCATGAGCTCCAGTATCATGAATTACAATGTAATCACCAATATCTATCTTGGGAAGCATTCTATCTACTGCAAATTTATCGTTATTTTCACATAAGGAACCTGTGATATCATACTTATGGTCATGAGGCAAGTCTTCCTTACCTAAGACTGTAATGTGATGGTAGGCATTATACATAGCTGGTCTTATTAAATCCACAGCACATGAATCCAAGCCTATATATTCTTTGTATATGTTTTTTTCATGAGTAGCTGTTGACACTAAATGTCCATAAGGTGCTAACATGAATCTACCTAGCTCGGTAAAAATAGCTACATCTCCCAAACCGGCAGGAACTAAGATCTCTTCAAAAGCCTTTCTTACCCCTTCTCCAATTGCCATAATATCATTAGCTTCTTCTCCAGGCTTATAAGGTACACCTATACCACCTGACAAATTAATAAATTTAATATCTGCTCCAGTCTTTTCTTTAAGCTCTACAGCTAATTCGAATAATATGGCAGCTAACTTTGGATAATATTCATTACTAATAATATTACTAGCAAGAAAAGAATGAAGTCCAAAATATTCTACACCTTTATCCATTAGCTTTTTATAGCCTTCAATTAATTGCTCCTTAGTAAATCCATACTTGGCTTCACCAGGGTTGTCCATAATTGTATTGCTAATCTCTAGTACTCCACCAGGATTATAGCGACAACTTATTGTCTTGGGAAGTCCAGCTACTTTCTCTAAATAATCAATATGTGTAAAATCATCTAAGTTAATATAGGCATCTAAATCCCTTGCCTTAACAAACTCTTCTGCTGGAGTTGCATTAGAAGAGAACATTATCTCCTCCCCTGTAATCCCAAGAGCCTCCGCTAACATAAGTTCAGTTAGAGAAGAACAATCAACTCCACATCCCTCCTCGTGTAATATTTTAATTATATGGGGATTGGGAGTGGCTTTTATTGCAAAATACTCCTTAAAACCCTTATTCCATGCAAATGCTTTATTTAGCTTTCTAGCATTTTCTCTGATTCCTTTTTCATCATATATGTGAAATGGAGTCGGATAATCCTTTGTAATCTTTTTTATTTGTTCTAATGTTATGAACGGTATCTTCATCTTGCTCCCAGCCTTTCAAAACTTTCTGTAATGTTTTATTGATATTATTATGTAATAATATCTCATATTACAAATGCTGTCAATTGATATCAAAAAGTTAGTCTCTAGATGTCAGTTTTCCTGACTTCTAGAGACTTTTTTGGCTAGAAGGTTATTAGCTTTTATATTTATTATATATATTACACTGTCTTTGTTCGTTTTTTACTTACTACATCAAAAACAACCGCTGCTAGCAATACTAGCCCCTTAACTGCTCTTTGTACGTTAGAGTCAATACCCATAATTGACATACCATTATTTAAAACACCCATGAAAATTGCTCCTATTACAACTCCAGGAACTGTACCAATACCACCATAAGCAGATGCTCCACCTACAAAGCATGATCCTATAGCATCCATTTCATAACTTTGACCAGCTGTTGGTGCTGAAGAGTTAAAGCGTGCAACAACCACAAGTGCTGCAACTGCGCTTAGGAATCCCATATTAGTATATGCGAGAAATAAAACCTTATTTGTATTAATACCACTTAGTTCTGCTGCCTTTTCATTACCGCCAAGTGCATAGTAATAACGGCCTGGAACTGTTTTTGATAAGTAATAATTATATACAAACACAATTAACACTAATAATATAAATATAATAGGGATACCTTTATATAATGCAAGATTAAGTGATAATGCCAGAATAACCAAACAAATAACTGCTGTTTTAGCGATCAAGGAGATGTTAGATTTTGTTTCATATCCCTTTTCTATTCTAGTCTTCTGTTTGTATATTTGTAAAAATGCATAAATTACACAAATTAGAAGCGCAATTATAAGTGTAATAATATTGACCTGGTTATTTTTAAATGGATCTGGAATAAAACTATTGAACAAATCTAAATACTCTTGTGGGTAAGGCGATATTGTTAAACCATCTAAAATTATAAGTGCAATACCTCTAAATAATAACATACCTGATAAAGTTACTATAAATGGTGGAATTCTCACATATGCAATCCAGTATGCTTGCCACATTCCTAATAGTATCCCTACAGCTAAACATATAAACATACTTAAATATATGTTAACCTTGTATTCTACAATTAGCTTACCAGCAAGTGCTCCAACAAGCGCAACAATAGAACCTACTGAAAGGTCGATGTTACCCCCTGTTAAAATACACATTAACATACCAACTGCAAGTATAACAACATATCCGTTTTGAGAAATTAAATTTGTAATATTTTGTGGTACAAGCAATGTACCCTCTGTAGCAATTCCAAAAAATAAAGTTATTGCTATTAATGCTATTAACATCGTATTATCTTTTATAATATTTTTTACTTTGTTGGCTTCCATACCTATGCTCCTTTACTAGTTTTTAAAATTGATGACATGATTTTTTCTTGTGTTGCTTCGTTCTGAGCGAATTCTCCAACTATCTTTCCTTCAAACATAACATAAATTCGATCACACATTCCTAGTAATTCAGGCATTTCGGAAGAAATTAAAATTATTGACTTCCCTTCCTTAACCAATTCATTAATAATACTATGAATTTCATACTTCGCTCCAACATCTACACCTCTTGTTGGTTCATCAAGAATTAAAATATCAGGATCAGTAAACATCCATTTACTCAATAATACCTTCTGCTGATTACCTCCACTAAGAGTTCCTACTTCTTGATTAACCGTAGTACATCTTGTGCTTAATCTGTCAACATACTCATTAGCAACTTGAACTTCCAAATCTGCATTTATTTTCTTTCTGCTATTTGCCACTTTATCCAGCTTTGCTAATGTTGTATTAACACGTATGGAATTTGATAAAATTAACCCATTATCTTTTCTATCTTCTGTTATATATGCAATTTTAGCATCAATAGCTTGTTTAACTGTGTTCAATTCTATCTCTTCATTATTTATCTTTAATGTTCCACTTATATTATTTCCATAGCTTTTTCCAAAAACACTTCTAGCAAATTCTGTACGGCCTGCACCCATTAACCCAGATATTCCAACTACTTCTGACTTTCTTACATTCAAAGAAACATTATCAACCACTTTTCTTTCTGGATTTAAATGATGATATACTGTCCAATTTTTAACTTCAAAGTTTATATCCCCAAATTCATGATTCTCTCTTTTAGGGAATCGATCTGCTAGTTCACGACCTACCATGCCCTTTATGATAGTATCTTCATCAACTTTGTCTTTGGAATTGTCTAATGTTTCAATTGTTGTTCCATCTCTTATTATTGTAATTGTATCAGCAACATATGAAACTTCATTTAATTTATGTGATATTATTATTGAAGTTAGCCCTTCTTTTTTAAACTCTAACATTAGGTCTAGTAATTTTTGAGAATCTTGTTCATTTAAAGATGCTGTCGGTTCATCTAATATTAGTAACTTTACGTCTTTAGCAAGAGCTTTGGCTATTTCAACCATTTGCTGCTTACCTACTCCTATATCTTTTATTTGAGTTCTTGATGATTCATTAAGCCCAACTGTTTGTAATAATTCGTCTGCTTTACTATAAGTTTCTTCCCAATCTAGAGCTAAATAATTCCCACGCTCGTTACCCAGAAAAATATTCTCTCCAATGGTTAAGTAAGGAATCAACGCAAGTTCTTGATGAATAATTACAATCCCTTTTTCTTCACTATCCTTTATTGTTTTAAATTTACACTCTTCATTATTATATAAGATCTCACCCTCATAGCTTCCATATGGGTAAACACCACTTAAAACATTCATTAAAGTTGATTTTCCTGCACCATTTTCTCCAACCAAAGCATGGATTTCTCCCTCTTTTACCTGAAGATTAACTTCATCTAGCGCGCGTACGCCTGGGAAAAGTTTTGTTATGTTCTTCATTTCCAATATATATTCAGACAATACAACTCCTCCTAACTTATAATATAATAGGCGGACTAAGCCGCCTATTACACTCTCCTAGTTTGTCTAGTTTTGTTTATTCTAAATCTTCTGCTGTATAATATCCTGAATCTATTAGTAACTCTTCATAGTTATTAATATCTGCAAATACTGGCTCACATAGGAATGTAGGAATAACTCCAGTTCCATTATCATAAGTTTTATTATCATTTACAGGAACTTCTTTTCCTTCAACAATTGCATTAACCATATCTACTACTTGAGAAGCTAATGTACGAGTATCTTTAAATATAGACATTGATTGAGTTCCAGCTATTATATTCTTTACTGATGTAATATCACAATCTTGACCAGTTAAAACTGGAAAATTATCAGCTGTAAATTCTGAAGCTAAAAGAGCATTTGTAATACCATTTGCTACAGAGTCATTACTTGAAAGTACAGCGTCTAACTTAGTTCCATCAGCATAATATGCTGTGATTAAGTTTTCCATTCTTCTTTGAGATTCTTCAGTTGACCAGTTTTGAGTTGCAACTTCTTCAAACGCAACTTGACCGGAAACTACATTAAGTGTTCCATCATCAATATATTCTTGTAATACGTCAACTGCTCCTCCGAAGAAGAAACGAGCATTATTATCATCTGGAGCACCTGTGAATAACTCGATATTAAATGGACCGTCTTGGTTTTCTAAATCTAGAGCATCTCTAATAAATTCACCCTGGATAGTTCCAACCATGTAGTTATCAAATGTTGCATAATAACTAACTGCATCTGATTCCATAATTAGTCTATCATATGCTATTACTGGAATATCTTCATCTTTTGCTTTTTCAAGCACTGTTCCTAAGGAACTACCATCAATTGATGCAATTACAAGAACATCACATCCGCCAGTAATCATATTTTCAACTTGTGAAAGTTGAGTTGCTATTTCATTATTTGCATACTGTAAATCAACTTCGTATCCAGCGCTTTCTAATTCTGCCTTCATGTTAGCACCGTCTTGGTTCCAACGTTGTAAGTCTTTTGTAGGCATTGCTACACCAATCTTGGCATCGCTTTTTTCCCCAGTGCTTTCTTGCTTCTTATCATCCCCATCTTTTTTAGTTGTCTTGCTATCATCTGAACAAGCAATTAAAGATACAACTAATACAACAAGTAAAATTACTGATAAAATATTTCTCTTCATAAAAAAATCCTCCTTTATGTAATGTTTTCTACAACACCATTATTACATAAAAGAACTAGCACTAATTTGTCAACAGCTGTAATTTTTTATTATTGAGCCATGGTTCTGGAATTACCTAGCATTATATTGAATCAAAATAATGCTAGGTGTCTATTCTATATAATTTAAATATACTTCTTCACGCACATGAAAACCACTATCTATTATAACTTCATCTAGATTTTCAATTGTAACAGCTACCGGATCAAGTTTTATGCTTGGAACCTTGTAGCTACCATCAATAGTGGTTTCTTCAGTTAAAATTTCTTCACCTTTTGCAAGTTTTACTGCATTCTCAGCTGCTAGAGTTGCTAATTTCTCAATAGGCTTGTATACCGTCATAGTTTGTGTTCCTTCTACAATTCTTTGACATGCACTTAAATCTGCATCTTGTCCGACAACAACAACTTCCCCTGCCATTCTTGATTCAGCCAATGCTTTAATAGCATGACTTGCCAAATCATCATTGCCACAAATAATTCCATCAAAACTGTCGCTTATTGACAATGTTTCCATTACAGTTGAAAAGGCTTCTTCAGCAAGCCATTTTTTTGCATATCTTTTTCTTAAAATCTTATAATTAGATGTTCCTAAGGCTGTATGTATACCTTGTTCTAATAACATAACATTATAATCCGTTTGTGGTCCTAAAACTATAGATATCTCACCTTCATCTGCAACATTTTCAGCTATACATTGTCCCATTAATTCTCCTACTTTTTTGCTATCAATGGATATATACAAATCAACATTTGCATTTTTAATTAATCTATCATAAGCAATTACCTTTATTCCATTATCACGTGCTTTCTTGACTTCTCCGGCTAGAGAATTAGAATCTGCTGCTATAATAACGATTACGTCCATTTTTTTATCTATAAAATAATTGACCTGCTCAATCTGTTTTGCTAAGCTACCACTTGCAGTTTGAACATTCACATCTGCACCTAATTCATTAGCTGTTGATACAAAAACATCCCTATCCCTTTGCCATCTTTCTATTACATAGGATTCGAAGGTTACACCAATTTGTATCTTGTCTTCCTGTACATGAGGTTCTTTAGCTAAGTCTTCTGGCTCCTTTTCACATCCGGTAAATATTAACACAATTAATATTAGAGCTACTAGCTTTATATTTTTATAGTTCATACTTCCCACCCTACAACTTTCTTTCCCTATACTGAGTTGGTGTTTGCCCTGTACATTTCTTGAAGATACGACTAAAGTAATTAGGATCACTATAACCAACATCCATACAAATACTTTTAATACTTGTTTCTTTGTTCCTTAATAATAAATTCTTCGCCTCATCAATACGAACTTTTGTTAAGTAATCAATAAAGTTTTCTCCAGTTTCTTCTTTGAATAGTTTACTGAAATAATAAGGACTAATATCTACTTCGTGGGAGACATCATCTAATGATATGTCTTTTCTATAATTTTGTGAAATATAATTTTTTGCCTTTAATATAATGGTATTAGTTTCAGTTTTCTTCTGGGTGACTATAGTCGTACATATATTAGTCATCTTTTCTAGATACCACTGCTTCAATTCTTCAATTGAATCTATTTTTATTAGCTCTTTTAAATAATCTCCCCTATTAACAAAGTTATAGTTTTCAATCCCTAGGTCATAAGCCTTATCTTCAGCATAAATTAGCACTTCGTAAATCTTTGCGTGTAAATCAAATTTATATATTTTATGATTGTCTATTAGCCATTCGATATATTGTTCCGCTTCAACTTTAGCTCTAATGGTCTTCCCCTCTTTGATTAAGCGTATAATTTCTTTTTTTCTATCGTCAGGATAATCATTTTCTTTATCAACAGCAGCAGATATATCTTTTACATGAAGTATTCTTTCTCTGTTTTCTTTTAAAACACATACCGCTTCTTTATAAGATTTTGATAGCTGGTCAAGTCTTTCAATATTTCCTATACCTATTCTAAAGGTAGTATCTATATGAGTCTTTAATTTTCTATTTAACTTTCTTGCCTTATCAATAATATTAATTCGTTCATCATAACTAATCTCACTTTGTTCCCATGGTACAACAACCACTATTTGATTTACCATAATTGGACCAACAATTCCATCAAAAAACTCTCTTGTTATTTCTTTAAGGGCCGGATAGAAAGATTGGGCCTTCACACTATTACCTACTGGATTGGTGAGCTTTCCATCTTCATCTTCATCCCCATATTGAATAATCATCACAAAACCGAAATCAGATGTTAATCCTAATAAGTTTTTATAATTAGTTATCTCCGTAGAGTAAACCTCTTGAAATAAAATAGAATAAATCATTCCACTTTCAATAATGGGAACTACTTTATTAATTTTTTCTTTCATCAATAGATCCTTATTTCTTTTTTCTCTATTTTTATCTACAATAATCATAGCTTTTTTTATTGTACTTATAATCTTTTTCTTATTTGTAGGTTTGGTTAGATACTCCATAACCCCTAACTTTAAAGCTTCCTTTGCATATGTAAACTTATCATAAGCAGATATAACTATAAAAACTGCAGATTTGTTAGTTTTCTTTATTTCTTCAATTGCTTCTATTCCATTAATTCCAGGCATTTGAATGTCCATTAATATTATGTCTGGTCCAAACCCTTCTTCAATTTCAATAACTTGTCTGCCCGAAGCAGCCACTCTTACAGTACATTTATCATTAAATTCTTTTGAAATAATTAATGATAGGGACTCTGTTACTATTCCTTCATCATCTGCAATTAATATTTTATAACCTTTTTCATCCATAATATTGTACCTCTTGCTTTTCTCTAGGAATCTTGCTTGGGAATTGTAATCCTGATTTCTGTGCCTCTTCCCTCTCCTTGGCTATATATTTCAAGTACATCTTCTCTTTCAAAATACAATCTTAAACGACTTATAACATTCTTAAGTCCTATTCCATTAGAGCTTCTTTTAAGATCCGCCTCTTTTAGTTGTCCATTCATAATCTCATATATAGTCTCTTCTTGCATACCCTTGCCATTGTCAACAACTTTAATACATATGTTATCATATTCCTTATAAATTGATAAAGCAATCTTACCTTCCCAATCTATGTCTCTAATTCCATAACTTAAGGCATTTTCTACAAGTGGCTGTAAAATCATACTTGGTACTGTGACTGATAATAATTCTTCATCAATATTTTTTTGAAAATTAATTTCCTTAAATAATCTAATACTCATAATATATATATAATTATCAACTAACTCTATTTCTTCTTTTATAGTAGTGTCTTTATTCATTTGATTAATATTATATCTAAAAAATTCGGCTGTTTTTTCAATAAAGAGACCTGTCTTCTCTGCATCCTCTATAGTTGCTAATTGCACACCTGCATTTAATGTGTTATATAAAAAATGAGGATTTATTTGTGCTTGTAAATACTTAAGCTGAGCATCTTTAAGCAAGTTCTTCATAAGCAACTCTTTTTCTTTTAATTTTGCTTCATGCTCTATACTTTCTTTTATTTGCTTTATATATTTTTGAATGTTAATAACCATTTTCTTAAAAGCTTTTGATACCACTCCTACCTCATCATTGGCAAAAGTATCGTCAAATGTAACATTAAAATTACCGGTTGCTACTTCATTTGCTTGTAAAGCAAGTTGTTTTAATGGTTCTGTAATACTATTTGTAATTATTACTATTAGTGTCAAACTTATTACTCCAATAATAATTAATATAATCATATTTATTGCTTCTAAGTATTTTAAAGCCTCTATAAGAGCGTAATAATTATTGGAGTTGTGCTTAAACTGCTGATTGTTCAAACTATAAATATTAGTATTGATAAATTCATATAGTTCACTTGCTTCTGCAAAACTTTTCTTGTATCTTTCAATATTTCTTCCACGCTTAGCCTGTATAGTTGTATCTGCTATTTCTAGATACTCCAAAGACATGTTACGAATCTTTCTTTCCATTAGTATACTTTCATTATCTGTTATATCATCATTAAGATCTTTTACTAAATTACTATAATCCTGAAAGTTAGTATAATAATTGGCTAGGGCATTTGAACTACTTGTATTTAGGTATTCGTGCATATAATTTTGCACTTTATCTAAATTGTTGGTTAAATCATTTAGCTTTGCATTACTTACGTAAACATATTCTATTGTCTTTAATGACTTGTTAATATTCCAATACATATATACATTTACTGTATATGTAGCAATACTTATAATTAAAAACAAGAAAATTATCCTTGTAACAATCGAAACATCTTTTATTTTTTGCACTATCTTTTTATTCATAGTCAGCAAAAATCCTTCCTTACTCAACTATATCAATATCAACGGATATATATTCATTTACCATACCTGTGTCCAAATATTCACTTAAGGTTTCAACACTATATTCACCAATTTGTCTAGTGTTAATTACAATTGTAGAATCTATAACGTTTCTCTTAATTGCTCTTTCTATAACTTCTGAATTATAATAACCAATAATACCGATTTCCCCCACCTTATTGTAATCAACTAATATTTGATAAGCAGTAATCGTATCTGTTGGATTTATGCAAACAATCATATCAGGAGCATCTTTTCCAACCATAATAACATCATGAATTATTTCCTCTACACTAAAAGGACTTTGACGATTAATCATTTTAGCATCTACTTGCACATCGCTAACAGACAAGGATTCTATTATACTAGAGAAAATAATATCATAACCTTTATCCTGTTCATTTGTATCAAGCAAGACTAAAACTGATTTAATATCATTGGATTGATTGTCTTTAGCTTTTAGTATTTGATTGCCATAACTTTTCCCTAATTGATGTGGATTTACTCCCACAAAACTTATTCTACTGCTTGTGGGTAAATCCTCTAATATAGTGACAACAGGAATTTCAGATTTGCTTGCATAATCAATCTGTTCGCTAATATTCTCATTTATATTTCCTTGTATAATAATTCCGTCAACACCAGAAGCAATGGCCATCTTCAAACGTTCTTCTAGAGTGTAATCAAAAGGTAGAGCCTTTCCAAAGTTTTCAACATAGATACCTAGTTCTTCACCTTGAGTTTTGGCTCCTTCATAAATAGATTCTCCAAATTCACTATCTACATTTTCAAGAATTAAAGCGACATGTTTAGTATAAGATTGATCTCCTTCATTTGAATTCTCTAAAATATCCCCTAAAAAATTCTTCCTGTAGTAAGTCATTCCATATATGATCGAGATAAGAACTATAATAACTATTATAAAAACAAAAAAAATTCCTATTCTGCGCAAAACTTCTTTTTTCATGTTTGATCACCTCTACAAGTCACTTGTTGACTACTTACCCCTGCTATAAAATGTCTTATTATAATTATAACTTAATTCTCTACAATCTCTGACTATTTTAATGCCTTCTCTTGCTTTAATGCTATTAATAAAATCATTAATATCTTTTAACTTATGGTCAAACAACATACCACCCCTAATGTCTTCAACATGGTGAGAGTCCGAACCTGCCGTAATTGCCATATTATTGTTTAAGGCATATCTATTAGCCTTTTTATCATATTTCATATTTCTATGACTGGAGTTGATTATCTCAACCCCATCACAATCTTTAGGAAACAGTCTAATCTGCTTAATATAGTCTGCTTCTCTAAATGGATGAGCATGAATAAACAAACCTCCATCTGCCTTTATATACTTATAATGTTCTTCGATACTCCAAGAGAGGATCTCTGGATGCTCCAATAACCACTCTTTATCAAGTCCGAACACCAGAAAATCATTGCCCTCAAAACTTTCTTCCCAGCCAAAAAATACGGATAAGCCTATTTTATCCCCTTCTCTTTTAGCATTCTCATACCCAGAAGCAAATTCTTCAACCCAATTTTTCCAAGGTAAATTCCTAGGTATAGAAGTGTTTCCATTATGAAAATGATCAGTTACTATAATTCCTTCATATCCTAATTCTTTATATATTCTAGCTTGTTCTACACCTGTGGCAGTAGCACAAGCACTTGCTTCATCTGTATGCATATGAGTTTCATATAAATATTTGCTCATTTTATAACCTTGCCTTTCTAACACTTTTAGTCACTGGCACAAGCCAAATTATTCTTTTTAATGTGATTTTAGTATATCATAATCAAAACATTCAGTCCACTTGTGCCACTTGTGTATATGTGTTAAAATGTTCAAGATTAAAGGCAATAGTAATCAGTTAAATTGAAAGGAATGTCATAAATGGAACAATATAACGGTAGTCAAATTGTTGTTTTGGAAGGTTTAGAGGCTGTTAGGAAGCGTCCTGGTATGTACATTGGTAGTACTGGTTCACGAGGGCTCCATCATCTAATATGGGAAATAATCGATAATGGTATTGATGAACATTTAGCTGGACATTGTACACAGATTGATCTTATATTACTTAAGGATGGTGGAATCACTATTGAAGATAACGGAAGAGGTGTACCTATTGATATACACCCTAGTCAAAAGATTCCTACAGTAAGGGTTGTTTACTCTTTGCTCCATGCAGGTGGCAAGTTTGACCATTCTGTTTATAAGGTATCTGGTGGCTTACATGGTGTTGGAGCTGCAGTAGTTAATGCCCTTTCAAAGCATATGATAGTGGAAGTGAAAAAAGATGGTCACATCTACAGGGACGAATATAAAGACGGTGGACATCCTATTACTAAATTAAAGAACAAAGAACTCCCTTCTGTAGGAACTTGTAAAAAAAGCGAAACAGGAACAAAGGTTACTTTTTACCCTGATGATACAATTTTTGAAACAATTGAGTTTAAAGCAGAAATTATAAAGAAAAAGTTACAAGAAATCGCTTATTTAAATAAAAACTTAAAATTATCTTTTACTAATGAGGAGACTGGAGAAACTAACACCTTTATTCAAAAAGATGGCATTAAAAGTTTTGTATCTTATTTAACAAGGGATTCAAATAATATTCATGAAAATCCTATTTACATCGAAGGAACAAGCGGAGACATTGAAGTTGAAGTAGCATTTCAATATACAGATTCATTTTCTGAAACAATTAATGCATATTGTAATAGAATTAATGTCGTAGATGGCGGTACTCTCGTCACTGGCTTTAAGACAGCTCTTACAAGAATTATGAATCAATATGCAAGAGAATTGAACGTATTAAAAAGTAAAGATGAAAATTTTGACGGTAAGGACATACGTAATGGCATAGTTGCTATTGTTTCTATTAAACATCCTGACCCACAATTTGAAGGTCAAACTAAGTCAAAACTAGGTAATACTGATGCAAAAACTGCTGTAGAAGATGTTTTCACAGTTAAAGCTCAATACTACTTTGATAGAAATGTGGAAGTGCTTAAAACCATCCTTGATAATTCACTGAAATCCTTTAATGCTAGAAAGGCAAGTGACAAAGCTCGAAATGCTATCATTAAGCAAATTTCAGATGTAGATACTCGTAGCAAGTTAGCATCTTGCTCTTCTAGAAAGTCCGAAGAGTGTGAAGTTTATATTGTGGAAGGTGATTCTGCAGGAGGAACTGTAAAGACTGCAAGGAATAGGAGAACTCAAGCGGTTCTACCCTTACGTGGCAAAATTCTAAATGTTGAAAAATCAAACTTGGAGCGTATTCTAACTAATAATGAAATAAAGTCCATGATTGCAGCATTTGGCTGTGGAATTGGAGAAGATTTTGACATCTCTAAACTAAGATATGACAAAATTATTATTTTAACAGATGCAGATGTTGACGGAGCTCATATTAGCACCTTACTTCTTACTTTCTTTTATAGATTTATGCCAGAGCTAATAAAAGCTGGAAAGATATATATGGGGCTTCCACCTTTATATCAGGTGGAATATCAGCCTTCAGACAAAAGAAAAAAGAAAAAGCAAAGCAAGTATTTGTTTAATGATTTTGAGTTAGAAAAGTTCAGGAAAAGCGATAAAGGTAAAATACTATCTCTACAACGATATAAAGGTCTAGGCGAAATGGATGCTAATCAATTATGGGAAACCACATTAAACCCTGAAACACGTTTATTAGCTCAGATTTCAATTAATGATTCAGTTGAAGCTGATGAAGTTACAACTACGCTTATGAGTACAAATGTGCCTCCTAGAAGAGCCTTTATTATGGAGGAAGCAAAATACGCAAAATTAGACATTTAGACATGTAGAGATAAGCATCGTAATGAATTTAGGAGGAAACCATGAGTAAAGTTAAAGATAAAAAACCTGATAATATTATACAATTAGATTATGCAGAGGAAATGAAAAATTCCTACAGGGATTATGCAATGAGTGTTATTGTATCTCGTGCTCTACCTGATGTTCGTGATGGTTTAAAACCAGTACAAAGGCGAATATTATATTCTATGCATGAACTAGGATTGGATCCTAAAAAACCTCATCGTAAATCTGCCCGTATTGTTGGTGATACTATGGGTAAGTATCATCCTCACGGAGATAGTTCTATATATGATTCCCTTGTTCATATGACTGAAGATTATGCGCTTTCATTACCCTTAGTTGACGGTCATGGTAACTTTGGCTCTATTGATGGAGATAGTGCTGCAGCTATGCGTTATACTGAAGCAAGGTTGTCAGAAGCTGGGGCCACCATACTTAAGTCTATTGATGATGATTTAGTTGAGTTTCTTCCAAACTTTGATAATAGTGAGCATGAACCAAGTGTTTTACCAGCCACTCTTCCAAACCTATTGATTAACGGCACTACAGGAATTGCTGTTGGTATGTCAACTAATATACCGCCACATAATCCCAAGGAAGTAATCGATGGCATAATTTCCTATATGGATAATCCTAATATTAGTATTGAAGGATTAATGAAATATATCCCCGCACCGGACTTTCCTACAGGTGGAACCATTATAAACAAAGAAGATTTATTAGATATTTATAGTACAGGCTCTGGTAGAATACGCCTTAGAGGAAAAGTAGATATAGAAAAAGGTGACTACGGACGAACTAATATCATAATTACCGAAATTCCTTACACTATTGCTGGAAATAAAACTAGACTTGTAGAAAACCTATCTACCTTGTTAAAAGAAAAGGTTTTTGACGAATTACATGACGTAAGAGATGAATCTTCAAAAGAAGGAATTCGAGTTGTTATTGAAGTAAAAAAGGATCGTGATGTGGAAAATTTACTTAACGGTCTTTATAAAAAAACTCCCCTTGAAGATACATATGGTGTAAACCTTCTTGCTATAAAAGATCAACAGCCAGTTGTATTTAATTTAAAATCATTAGTTGAAGAGTTTGTCTTTTTCCAAGAAAAGATATACACAAGGGAATTTGAAAATTTATTAAAGAAGGCAAATGATCGTTTAGAAATTGTAGATGGCCTAATAAGGGCAACTGATGTAATTGATTTGATTATTGAAATACTAAGAGGCAGTAGCTCTACAAGACAAGCAAAAGATTGTTTAATAAATGGAATTACAACGAACATTAAGTTTAAAACACAAAAATCAGAAAAAATGGCTTCAAAACTTGACTTTACAGAACGCCAAGCAGATGCCATATTATCCATGCCTCTTGGTAGATTAATAGGTCTTGAAATTCTTAAGTTACATGATGAGCTTGCTTCATTAGAGTCTAATATTACTGAATATACTAAAGTTTTAGGAAGCAAAAAAGAATTATATAAAGTGATAAAAAAACGATTATTAGAATATAAGAAAACCTTCAATAAAGCAAGAAGAACTTTAGTTAAAGATAAAGAAACTGAAAGTTATGTTGAAGAAATTAAAGAAGAAACAATCTATGTGTTTATCGATAGATTTGGATATACAAAGTCAATAGACTCAGCTAGTTATTCGAGAACATCTCAAGAAACTTTAGATGAGTACTCTCACATTATAGCTATGAAAAACACAGACAAGTTATGCGTATTCACTGATAAAGGTAATATGTATCAAGTTAAAGCCTTTGATATCCCTGAGGCTAAGATTAGAGATAAAGGTGTACTGATTCAAAACCTTAGCAATATGGAAAAAGAGAATATTATTTTATATATTCCATTTGAGGATTTATTTGAAAGCCAACTAGTCTTTATGACTCAAAATGGATATATTAAGCAAGTTTCAGGAGCAGAATTTGAAACCGTAAGATCTACGCTTCTTTCTACTAAACTAGAAGATGATGACAAAGTGGTTTCTGTTACTCCTCTATCAGCGGCAGAAGTTTTATCTAATAATATGAAAGTAATTATTATTACAAGAAATGACTTATCTTTAGGATTTGATTTAAACGAAGTAAGTGAGTTAAAGAGAATGAGTCGAGGTGTTAGAGCAATTAAGTTAGACAAAGATGATTGTGTAGATTTTTCTACAGTGGTAGAAAGTGATGCTGATACATTTATTTATAATGAGAAAGAATTAAGTGCTAAGAAAGTAAGAAAACGAAAACGTGCACAAAAAGGGCATAAGGCCAAACTCTCTTTATAGTACTATTAAAAAATTGTGTATATAATTTAAAAATTAGACATAAAAAAATAGGAAGAAGAATATAAGAAAGAGTTTCGCTTGCGAAACTCTCGCGCCGAGCGCGGTCAGCATAGCTGACATATTTCCTAACGCGTGAGTGCGCATCCACAGTGGAACGTTTCTTATTTAATAGGAACACTTTCCTATTAAATAAAATTATTCTTCTTCCTATATTATGTTTTTAATTGCTACTTATATCATTGGATAATTTCTCCAACTTCTCTATTGTTACATTAAAATCATTTTCTACGTGATTAATAATTTTATTATCCTCTATACCATATAAGCTTTGTACATTATTTAGTAGCGTTGCTGGACTATCTTCATAGCTTTCAAGAAACATAATGTATTCATCATTTTGG
>CAZJCV010000011.1:0-66159 GCA_964544535.1 uncultured Lachnospiraceae bacterium
AATTCTTCAAATGGTGTATCTTGATCATAAACATAATGACATACTGTACATACATAAACCTTGTCATCGATATTATTATCTGTTTTATTTACAGATCTTCCACTCTTTAAAGCTCTATAATCAGCATATGTCATTGGCTGTCCTTCTTCTATATTCCCAGCGTCCACCACATCACATATAAACAGATAGTGAGTTCTCATATCCAGAATCGAAGTCACCTCAAGGCTCATGTAAGCTATTGTATGTTTTTTCAGATAAGGATTGTTGTTCTTATCAGCTTTATATTCTATATTATCAAACTTATCATAAGCTCTACCACTTCTCATACCAAATGAGCTTATTATATCCAATGGACAATCAAGGGATAAAACTGACACACTTAGACTTCCTTTTTTTCTAATTAATTCTGTTGTTAGATTTTCTTTCATCATAGTAACATTCATAACCATTGGTTCTGAAGTTGCCTGTACAGCTGTATTAATAATACATCCATTCTTCTTTCCTTCTTCTTCAACTCCAGCAACAAAAAGGCCGTAAGTAAGTTTAAACAAACTAGTTTTGTCCATAATTCATCTTCTCCTTCTTTATATTTCTAAATCTATGTTTGAATTTAACACATTTACTATAGGTCGTCAATAACTACAGATAATGACTAGTAAAAACAACTAGACTTTATCTCTGTAAAATGTTAAAATGTTAAATGATTGATATCTTGAAATGCTAAATGATTAATAACTTGACAGGAGATGAATTTATGAATAGTAAAATCAAAACACTTGCAGTAGATCAGTTATTTGAAGCAATTTTAACTCTTAAGAACGTAGAAGAGTGTTATCTTTTCTTTGAAGACATATGTACTGTGAATGAAATATTATCCTTATCACAGCGTTTTGAAGTATCACGTATGCTTAGAAATAAGAATACCTACTTAGAAATTGCAGATAAAACAGGAGCATCTACCGCTACAATTAGCAGGGTTAATCGTTCTTTAAATTATGGTAATGATGGCTATGATATGGTTTTTTCTCGAATGAAAAGCGAACAAAAAACGGATAACAAAATTAGTGAAAACAACAAATCCAAATAGTATTTTAAGCTAACTAGTTATATTGAAAAAGATGACCAGAAACTTCTCTCTGGTCATCTTTCTTGTTCTGCCCTAAGTTACCTTTATTGTATCACATTCTTTTTCATGTTATAATTGAAAAAGTTAATCCAACCAATTTTAAGATATACATTAACAAATATATCTACAAATTATACATAAGTAGGTGAATAAATGAGTATATATGATACCCTTAATACCCAACAGCAAGAAGCAGTTAAACACAACAAAGGCCCCTTGCTAATTTTAGCAGGTGCTGGTTCAGGAAAAACCAGAGTCCTTACACATAGAATTGCTTATTTGATGGAATACTATGATGTAAGCCCTTGGAATATCCTGGCAATTACTTTTACAAACAAAGCTGCTGATGAAATGCGTGAAAGAGTGGATGATTTAGTAGGTTATGGCGCACAAGGCATGTGGGTTACTACTTTTCACTCCTCCTGTTACCGCATATTAAAACAATGGATTGATAGACTAGGATACGATAAAAACTTCACGGTTTATGACGGCGATGATCAAAAATCATTAATTCGCGAAGTCTGTAAATACCTTGATATTGATACTAAGGTTTTAAAAGAGAGAACATTAATATCAATTATATCTTCCGCAAAGGATGAACTTATAACACCTGAAGCATTTGCAAAACAAGCAGAAGGAGATATGCAAAAGGAAAGATATGCAAAAGTTTATACAGAATACCAAAAACGCCTAAAAAGTAATAATGCACTTGACTTTGATGACTTAATATTTAAAACAGTAGAATTACTACAGACAGACAAAGAAGTTCGTGACTACTATCATAGCCGCTTTAAATACATTTTAGTAGATGAGTACCAAGACACTAACCATGCACAATTTATTTTAGTAAAATTACTAGCTGATGGACTTAATGAAAATGGTAAAAAAGAACATAACCTATGTGTTGTAGGTGATGATGATCAGTCTATTTATAAGTTCCGTGGGGCAAATATATATAACATTTTAAACTTTGAGGAAGAATACCCCGAAGCGAAAGTAATAAAACTCGAGCAAAATTACCGTTCAACAAAGAACATACTAAGTGCCGCTAATGGAGTAATTAAAAACAATATCGGACGTAAAGAAAAGTCCCTTTGGACAGATAATTCAAAAGGATCTCCTGTCACTTTTACAACCTTTGAATCTGACTATGATGAAGCTGAAGGTGTGGCAAATGAAATCGATGAAATAGTATCAAAAGGGGAAGCAAAATATAGTGATTTTGCAATTTTATATCGTACAAATGTACAATTTCGTGTATTTGAAGAAAAACTATTATTTAGAAACATTCCCCACAAAATAATTGGAGGCCAACCTTTTTACTCAAGAAAAGAAATAAAGGACATTATTGCATATCTGAGAACTATTGACAACGGGCAAGATGACCTTTCTGTAAAAAGAATTATTAATGTTCCAAAACGAGGAATAGGCCTTGCTTCTATTGATAAAATAGTAAGCTATGCCCAAGATAATACTTTATCATTTTATGAAGCACTTAAAAATGCCGACCATATTCCATCCCTTAGAAGAGCTTCTTCTAAAGTTAATTCTTTTGTTAGTTTTATCGAAGTTCTTAAATCAAAACTATCAAGTGAAGACTATTCTTTAATTGATTTATTTGATGAAATATTAGAAGCTACTGCTTTCAAAGAATCTTTAGATGATTCAGACCCAATCAAGTATAGCGACCGTCTTGATAATATTGATGAATTTAAAAGCAAAATAGCAACTTACATAAATAATTCTACTGAAGCTCCTACACTTAGTGGCTTTTTAGAGGAGATAGCTTTAGTAGCAGATATTGATAACCTAGACGAAGATAGTGATGCTGTAGTATTAATGACTCTTCACAGTTCAAAAGGATTAGAATTTCCTTATGTCTATCTTTGTGGTATGGAAGAAGGATTGTTTCCAAGCCACATGGCTATTCACGCTGAAAATCCAGAGGAACAAATTGAGGAAGAAAGACGACTCTGTTACGTTGGAATTACTCGAGCACAAAAACACTTATCTCTAAGTGCCGCCTATAAAAGAATGACAAGAGGTGATATGCATTATAATCCACCTTCTCGTTTTATTAATGAAATTCCAGCTGAGTTAGTAAACATTAAAAACTTTTCAAAGTACAGAAATATATATAAGCCAGAAACTTCAAAGTCATATTCTGAAAGCAAAACAATGGCAAACATTTATAACAAGCCTTATAATTTGAAACCAAGAAGTTTTGGGGGAGGCAACCTACAAAGTCTAAGTTATGATGTAGGTGATAGTGTAAAACACTCGCGTTTTGGACTTGGTACTGTTACTAATATAAATGCTGCAGGCAAAGACTATGAAGTAACTGTAGATTTTCCAAAGTCAGGAGTCAAAAAAATGATGGCTTCCTTTGCAAAAATGAAAAAAGCCGATTAGTTTTAGATAAAAATAATAGTAAAAACTGTCTTATCGTGGTATAATAATCTAGAAGCATATTTCATTTATTAAGAAAGGATGATGTGAGATGAAAAATAACGTAGACAATTTTTTGAATTCACTAAAATTAGATGAACTACTTCGCAAAAAAGAAGTAAAAGAAAATGAAAACAAAAAGAAAACTATTTTGATTATTTTAGCTATAGTAGGAGTAGTTGCACTTGTTGCTGCAATTGCTTGTGCTGTTTATAAACACATGACACCAGATTATCTTGACGATTTTGATGATGATTTTGATGATTTTAGTAATTTTGAAGATTTCGAAGATGATGACATCTTAGAAACTGAAGAATCAGCAGAAGTATCTGAATAAAAACAATTAATACAATAAAAAACCAACAAAAAGCGTTTATGTAGATGCTACAAACATCTACATAAACGCTTTTTTGATACTTAAGGATTTCAGAACAAGCACAAAAGGATTAAGACTAGGATATATTAAAGAATAGAGAATTATTTTAATATATTTGTTTAAATCAGGAGGATAACATGAGAAAAAAAATTATCTTTATGTTGCTATTTGGATTTAGCCTAGTCATAGGGCTTTGTGCTTGTCAAAAAGATGACGATTTAATAGACGTGTCTTTAAATGAAGTTGCACATTCTATCTTCTACGCTCCTATGTATGTTGCTTTAGAAAAAGGATATTACGAAGATGAAGGACTGGATGTTGATCTGGTAAATGGATTAGGCGCTGATAAAACAATGAATGCACTACTTTCAGGAGAAGCAGATATTGGATTCATGGGATCAGAAGCATCTATATATGTTTATAATGAAGGTGCTGTAGATTATGCGGTAAACTTTGCTCAATTGACCCAGCGTGCAGGTAACTTTTTAGTAGCAAGAAATAGCAAAGAAGATATAAACAAAACTTTTGACTGGAATGAACTTCAGGGTAAGACAGTAATAGGTGGTCGTGTTGGTGGAATGCCACAAATGGTTTTTGAATATATCTTAAAAAACAATAATATAGACCCAGCAGTTGACTTAAATATTATTCAGAATATTGATTTTGGTATAACAGCTCAGGCTTTTGCATCAGGGACAGGTGATTATACAATTGAATTTGAACCACATGCAACAGCCCTAGAGGAAGAAGGCACTGGGAAAGTAGTAGCTTCATTAGGGATTGACAGTGGAAAGGTTCCATACACTGCATTTTGTGCTAGAAAGAGTTATATTGAAGAAAATCCAGAAGTTATCCAGGGATTTACCAATGCAATACAAAGAGGAATGGATTATGTGGCAACTCACAGCGTTGATGAAATTGCTGAAACTATTCATCCTCAGTTTCCTGAAACTGATATTGACACGGTAAAGATAATAGTAGGAAGATACTATAATCAAGATACATGGAAACAAGATACAATTTTTGAAGAGAACAGTTTGAACTTATTACAGGATATATTAGATGAAGCAGGAGAACTTTCTCAAAGGGTTCCTTATGAAGACATAATAACAACTGATTTTTCCGAAAAGGCTTTAATAAATAAGTAGAATAAATAGCTAATAGTAGTTTCTTTAAAACACTAGTTAGTTTTTGTGTCTTGGGCAAAGAAACTACTATCAGCTAATTTTTATATCAAAACTTCTTCGTATAAATTTAACACATTTTTATAAAAGATCTTTTCTATTGTCTTATAGGATAATCCATTGTCTTCTAATCTTTGGGCTAGTTTAGGTAGGTAAGAAGCATCTTCTAGCTCCCCATGACCTAAAATTCCATCAAAGTCAGAGCCTAGACCTACACAATTAGCACCACCTACATTGATTATATGTTTTATATGAGAAATTATTGAGTTTATTGTTCCTTTAGTTGCTTCCTCTTCTAAAAACGGGGGATAAAAATTGATTCCAATTACACAACCCTTGCTTGCCATTTGCCTTATTAAATCATCTGTTAGATTTCGTTTGTGTTTACAAATGGCTCTTGAATTAGAATGACTTGCGACAAATGGTTTTTTACTATATTTCAAAACATCTTTTACTCCATTATCAGACAAATGAGAAACATCAATAATCATTCCCAATCTTTCCATTTCTCTTATAAATTCAATTCCAAACTTTTTAAGTCCTGCTTTACTTGGATAAGCTATTTCGTTTTCATAATTCCATGTTAGTGTTAACATCCTTACGCCAAGTCTATAGAAGTTTCTCAGCTGGCATAGATCTCCTCTTGTTACCCCTCCTTCTTCAATGGTTAAAATCCCTGATATTTTTCCTAGTTTTTCATTCTCTTTAATATCAGCAACATTTAAAGCAGGGGCAATTAAGTCTTTATTTCTCTCCACTTGTTCATAAAACAAATCGAATAACTTTAAACATTTTTCTAAGGGATTCTCTTCTTCCCCTAGATTAACAAATAATGCAAAATTCTGAGCTAAATACTTGCCTTGCGTCATTTTTTCAAGATCAATGTGTAAGTGATTTTTTCTTAGTGTAGGAATTTGATTATTTTTTGATTCTAAATATAATTTTTTCTCATGATAAAGTGCAGAAATTGTATCACAATGCATATCAATAACTTTCATAATATAATCATACCTTTTGATAACTATTTCCTTATTATATATGATTTATTTATTATTTAATTACTACTTTGCTAATCTAATTACATTCCAAGATAGTTTATCAAGCTTTGCTGTCAAAATTCCCTTATCAATTTCAGCATTTCCATTGTTGTCTGGTACTACATTAAAAGGATTTGTCTCTGTGTTGCAAGCATTAACATCATCATTGTGCATAACAATGTGTTCTACTAATTTATAACCCTCAAAACCTCTAATATCACACTCTAGGTCAAGGTTTTCCTTCAAGTCTTTGTTTAATGCAAATATAACTAGTTCATCTTTTTCATCGTTTATTACCGCTGCAACATCAAGCATAGGAACATCAGTGAAGTTCTTACTATCATATTTCGGTGATGATACTATAGGATTCAGTGCATATCCACGACCATAGTTTGACACGTGCATAAATGGATAGAAAATTGTCTGTTTCCAGGCTCTTCCCCCTTTTGCCGTCATAATTGGTGCGATAACATTAACTAATTGAGCCAAGCAAGCCATCTTAACCCTATCTGCATTCTTTAAGAGTGTTATTAGCATACCTCCTACAAGTAAAGCATCCTCAAAATTGTATATATCCTCTAGCTGTGGTGGTGCTATAGACCATCTGTCTATCTTCTTATCTGCTTCATTAGAATGATACCAAACATTCCATTCATCAAATGATAGCATCATAGTCTTTTTGGACCTTGTCTTAGCCTTAACATAATCAGCTGTGGAGATAACTGTTTTGATAAATGCATCCATCTCCAATGTATTAGCTAAATAGTCAGCCGTATCATTTTCAGGGTTTCCATAATACTGATGAAGAGATATATAATCAACATGTTCATAGCTATGCTCTAATACGGTAGACTCCCACTGTGGAAATGTCGGCATACCCTTGCCAGAACTTCCACAAGCAACTAATTCAATTGACGGATCTACCCATTTCATTATTTTAGCTGTTTCACAGGCCAAACGACCATATTCCTCTGCTGTTTTATGACCAATCTGCCATTCTCCATCCATCTCATTACCCAAGCACCACACTTTGATATTATGTGGATCAGAATATCCATGAGATCTTCTTAAATCACTCCAATAAGTTCCTGAAGGGTGATTACAGTACTCAAGCATATTACGAGCCGCATCTGCGCCTCTTGTACCAAGATTAACAGCCATCATTACTTCTGAACTTGCTAATCTAGCCCAATCAACAAATTCATTAGTTCCTATCTGATTTGTTTCAATCGTTTTCCATGCAAGGTCTGTTCTGCGAGGTCGCTTATCAACTGGACCAACCCCATCCTCCCAATTATAGCCTGATACAAAGTTTCCTCCAGGATATCTTACAATAGGTACATTTAGTTCATTTACTAAATCTATAACATCTGTCCTAAAACCAGTTTTGTCAGCCTTTGGATGTCCTGGTTCATAAATCCCACCATATACGGCTCTTCCTAGATGCTCTATAAAAGAACCATATAATCGTTTGTCAACTTCTCCTATCTTATAATTCTTATCTAAAATTATTTTTGCTTTTTTCATTTTGTTTTTAATTCTCCTTAGATTTAGTTTTTTTATGATGTCTTTCTATGTAAAGTAAAGGAAAGCAAGCTTGGATTTCCATCTCCAGTGTAAGTTAAGTAAATTGGATGAATGCCATCTTCAATTTTTATATCCGATGAATACTCTTCCCAGACATTAGAATTTTCTATAGGTATTTCTGCTAATACTGGTCCATCCCATGAAGTTTTTACTTGAAAAGCTCCATTTCCATATGCACGAACCTTAATTGAAATCTTTTCAACATTCTTGCAGTCAAAATACTTAAATCCAGCTGTTGCTGTGTCGCTCATATTTGCAATGTAGCCGATTTCCTCGTCTCCGTCACGTCCATCCTGCATTATCTTTGGGAAACGATCTCCTCCTACATATACTGTATCTTCATTGGTAAATAGATTGCAAACAAGGTATCCGTAGTATTCTCCTTCGCCTTTTAATGGTCCATTATTTAGACCGCAGGAAGTTATTTCAACTTGTGGTATAGTGCCATCTGCTAGAATTTCAAGTGCTTCTGCACATCCTTGTCTACTATACCATGTGCCATTAGTGTGCCTGTGATAAAACACATACCATCTTCCATTAATTTCAACTATGCTTCCATGATTATTAGCACCATAAGCCATTGGTTTGTCAGCCGGCTTGTAAGTATCTATATGAATATCTGCATTACTTACAATAACTCCACGATAGGTGAAGCCTTCTGTTGGACTTTTGCTAGTTGCATAACATAGTTCATGCATAGCTACAGATGAGTATATTAAATAATAAGTGTCACCCATCTTACGTATTGAAGGAGCCTCAAAAAACTCAAATCCTTCATAACCTGTTCCTTTACTATATGGAGCACTTGGAATAACACGAACTGGTTCTTCAATTATAGTAAGCATATCTGGTCCAAGAACCTGTACCATGGCTCCTATTCTTGAAGCATCATCCCTTGGGCAAAAACCTGTGTATAGATAAACCTTGTTGTTCTCTAATAATACTCCAGGATCAAACTGTGGCTGATCACCAGGTTTTTCCCCTAATTTAGTACCATCCTCATAATGAACATAGCCATAAAACTCAAACATCCCACTAGGTTCGTCACAAACAGCAACTGAGACAATAGATAACTTGTCTAATACATAATACAAATAATATCGTCCATCTGGCCCCTTAACCACATCAGGTGCATACAGACACATCTTAGCTTCCTTGTTAAGTGGATCAGCAGTCTTTTTATATATTACCCCTTCGTATCTCCAATTGCCCAAATCATCTACAGGTGCAGACCAGCAGACATAGTCTCCAAGACAAAACACATGGCCATTATAATAATCATGAGACCCATATACATAAACTCTTTCACCAAATACATAAGGTTCTCCATCAGGTATGTATTCCCATGAAGGTAGATACGGATTGAATGCCTGCTTTTTCATTTCATTTTCTGTAACTTTTGTTTTAATCATATAATACTCCTCCAAATATTTATTAATTACTGCATAACTTTGCCAACCGACTCTCTACTAATTAGATGACATGGCAATTCTATGACTTTTGCATTTATATATTTTTTACTATCTTTATCCTCAAGATTTTTTACTATGATTTCTGCTGCTTTTTTCCCAATATTAGCTAAGCCAATATCATTTGTTGTAAGGCTTGGCCTTAAGTACTCTGAAATTTCTTTATTATCATAGCCAACTACAGATATATCTTGTCCTATTTTTATATCATATTCGTAGAGATAGTCATAACACCCTGCAGCCATGGTATCATTCATACAAAAAATTGCAGTAACACCCTCTTTTATTAGCTTCTTGGTCTTGTCAAATCCTGAATCACGTTTCCAGTTTCCATAACTAATAAGGTCTGGATTAAATAAAATTTGCTCCTCAAATAAAGCTTTTTGATATCCCTTAATACGTTTTTGTGTATGAAAATTATCTACAGCACCTGCAATTACTCCAATTTTCTTATGTCCAAAGGACATAAGATGCCTAGTTACATCATAAGCTCCTTTTTCGTCATCAATAATTATTGATGTAAATCTTGGGGATTTGGATATGCCATAAGCAACAATGGAAGGTGTTTTTAAATTATCAGGAAAACAGTTGACTATTCTACAATGACCAGCCACATAAATAATACCATCCACCTTTAGTGATAATAATTTTTGAATTGCTGGTTTTAAATCTGATTGTAATTTTTCTTCATCATCATACCAAGTATCCTGCCACTTATCATAAAGTCGCATGTTCAGTAATATACTACGATAATTATTATCATCACAGTATGCCATAATAGCTGCAACTATAGGTGGGGTACTGAATTCCAACAAGTCTTCAACGATTATGCCAATTGTCTTGGTTTTTTGCTTACGCATTCCTTGAGCAAAATAATTAGGTTGATATCCTGTTTGTTTCACTACTTCAAGTATCTTTTCTTTAGTTTCTTCACTAACCTTTGGCTTACCATTTAACACATTGGAGACTGTAGCTACTGAAACCCCACATATCTGTGCTATTTCTTTTAAAGTTATCAAAAGCTTACACCTCTTTTTCAGAAATTCTTTCAATCAGGAAGTTTTTAAATTGAGATTCTTCTTTCTCTGCATATGCTCCATCAGTAGAGAAAATCATACTATGGGGATTTTCCTTTGTATATGTACTCCACTCTGGCATCTGTAATCCATCAGAATCCAAACCATTAGGATCAGCAGATTTGATAAAGTTACAATAGTAATTACAGATTAAACGGGCAATATCATAATGTTTACCTGTAAATGGTCTCCAACATTTTGCTAGTGTTTCAAAGAAAAACCAGAGATCAACAGAATGGAATTTACCTGGATTATCCCATCCTGGAATGTCTACATCAAAGCGATAATAATAATTTTTAGAATTACCATACTCTTGGTTTTGCAAGAAAAGACTCTTTATAGTACATTCCAATCCACTAACAGATGCATAGTTATTTCCATCCTTCTTCCATGCTTCATCATTTTCTAGAAATTCATTTGCCTTTTTTTTGAATATTTCTTTTACTTTCTTTATAAATTCTTCATCTGATTTAGCACTTATATAATTTAAAAACTCATCAGAGGTATTCCCAGACATAACTGGAACCTTAGCATGCTTGTTATTCATATAAAGCACAAGAGGATCATCAATGCAGAACTTCCCATCAATTACCATTTGCATTCGGTCATTGTTTTTAACAAATTCTGCATACTTGTCCCGTATATAAATGGCTTCTAAATTTCTAGCTTCCTTTAGACTCTTCACACCCAAAAACTCAAAAAAACTGACTCCATTTTTCTCAGCTTCCGAAAGAGTTTTAGGTCTAAATACATTATCATCTATATAAGGGTTATTTATCATAGCACTATGGATAGCAGCTTTTTGAAACAAACCAAAATTGTCTGGACATGTCATCTGTGACATAACACTTGCTCCCCCTGCTGATTGACCTGCTATTGTAATATTCTTCGAATCTCCACCAAAAGCATGTATATTCCTGATTACCCACTTAAGTCCTGCCTGCTGATCTAAGTTTCCAAAATTAGCAGGTGTATCTGGTTGCTCTGCAGTAATGTCAGGATGAGCCATAAATCCAAATGTATTTAATCTGTAGTTAACAGTAACAACGACAATACCTCTCCTAGCAATACGTTCTCCGTCGAATTCCATCTCTGCAGGATATCCCCACTGTAAGGCACCACCAAAAAACCAAACTAAGACTGGCTGCTTTTCATTTACACTCTTAGCACTAGTCCATACATTAAGATATAGGCAATCTTCATCCATCGCAATATCTGAATCAACATGCCATTCCCTAGAATAGATATCATCCCCTAAACCAGGCGTATCTTGAACTGAAATTGGTGCAAATCGATACGCCTCTAAGGTACCCTCCCAATTTGGGCAAGCTTGCGGGGCACGCCATCTGTTTTCTCCTACAGGTGGCGCAGCAAAAGGAATCCCCTTAAACGAGGTAATCCTTGGGTCAGCTGCTTCTATTCCCCTTACCATTCCATTTTCTGTGACTGCAGTTCTAATCATATAATATCCCTCCATTCATTTCTTTATCAACCTTCTAATACCTTTCTTTAGTGGAAACCGAGTGTAGGTTAAACGTTTAACCATAATATATGATATTATATTATCTGCTTTGATAAATGTCAATCTATTTCACTGGATCATATCCTACAACAGTCCAAGCACCTGTAGAATCTTGCCTTATTTGTTTTTCAAGATATATTCGTTTTACAGCTGTATCATTTACACAGACTTCTGCAATAGCCTTACTATCGCTTGCAGCAAGCATCTTAATCGAATCATATGGTATTGGGTATTCTCCTTCAGCCCCTTCTGGCTCTATAAGCGTACTTGCAAACACTTGACTTACATATGCAGGGTCTAACCTCCATGGTGAATGTCCCTCGTCAACACTCTTTTGAATATTCTCGACTTCTTTTATGTCTGTGATAACTTGAACTTTCGGATAAAATTCAGCCTCATCTAAAGGCATTATAAAATCTTCTTCTTTGAATGGAGCTAATAACTCAAGGTTGTTTTCTAATATATATTCAAGAGCCTGTGGATCTCTTATTTCATATATACGTTTCCACTCCTTAGTTCCCTCAACTTTTAATGTCTCTGAACGATTTTGGTATAAAAAACGAATAAGATCATAGCAATCAATCCAAATCTCTTTTTCTCCTTCTTTTTGTGATTCATCAAATATAAGTTGAATTCCAAAATGTAAGTGAGATGTGTCAATATTGTTGACATTTTCGTTATTGCTATAACCCGACCTTCCCATATATCCTATAACATCTCCTGCTTGGACTATGCTGCCTTCTTTTAGATATTCATTATATGGATAATTTTTTCTAAGATGAGCGTAATAATAATAACGCTTGCCATCAAAACTACGAATTCCTATGCGCCATCCTCCATATTTATTCCATCCTAAGGCCTCAACATAGCCCGACTCCACTGCAATAATTGGAGTACCTGTTTGCCCCATCATATCATGACCTAAGTGCCTTCTCTTATAACCATAGCTTCTTGAAACTCCAAAATCATCATAATCATTATAAGGAAAGTTTTTGGCAATTGGCATGAAGGCTTTTAGTCCATATTTCTTTACCCACCTTATTCCTTGTGAGCCATCTTCATTAGAAACTTGAATTTCATATTCTCCTACAAATCCATCTAAAACTGCTGTATATGCTGTTAAATAATAATCATAATCTACCAATTCCTTTGTAATGGATTCCATAGTCTCTTCTTTGCTTGTAAGTTTTTCTACTAGCTGTGTCATGTCTTTTTCCCTATATCTTGAAGAAAAATCCCCACCATATTTGGCTCCTAAATATGCCAAGATTTCAATCCAGTTAAGCTTAATTTCTTCATCTTGTGACTCTACATCATACTGATACGCTCTCTTAAGTGCCTTGCTTGTTATGTCAAAGTCTACCCAAGTAATATAGTCATTCTCTGAAGTCAGTAAAAATGTTTTAATAGAACTACTTTTATCATTGTTATAAGCTAATAAAACCAGCAAACACATTATAAGAATAAGCTCTCCTATTATCCCATACTTTAAAATAGTCTTTTTTTGTATGATCACTATTTTATTCATTTTATTACCTCATAAAGGAACTCTAATAATAATTTATGACAAATATATATTTACTATTACCTGCAAAAAAAACGCCCTACCTTTGATAGTAGGGCATTTATATAAAAAAGGGGGAACAATTTTAATACATTTTTAAAATGTATTGTAACAGTTACTAAAAACACATGTAGGTTTTTAGCAATTTGGGCTCTAGATAATAATTACACTATTAAAGCCTTTTTCAATAGCTAAATCTTTTAAACTCTCCATATATTCATCGCTTGGGGAGTCGGAGTCGGCTAAGCGTCCTTTCACTCCAAAGCGTCTAAATTTTATTAATTTTAGTTTTGTTTTAATATTTGTTTTTCCTAATGTCTCTGGAATTTGCCTAATTATCTCTTCTGCATCTACTTCATCTGGCAAACATACTATTCTAATTTCCTCAAGTTTATCCATATCCTCTAGATATTTTAAGTTGTTTTTTACAATGTGGTTTTCTCCACCAGTAAGTCTCTTGAACCTACCCAAGTCCCATGACTTTATGTCAAGCATAATTCCATCAGTAACCTCTAGTAAATCTGGATAATTAGATATTTCTATAGTGCCATTATGGTCAATTAAGCAAGTTAATTTATCAGCCTGTGCCAAGGTAAAAAGTTCTTCTAGAAATTCTGGATATAAAAGACATTCGCCACCAGACACTGTTATACCACGTATAAATGGTATATTCTTTTTAACCTCGGAATAAACTTCATAAGCATTCATAAATTTAATCTTTGGTGATGCATAATGGGGACATACTTTAATACAGCTATCACATTGCTTACAAATATCTTCCTTCCAAATAACTTTGCCTTCTTCTGAAATATAAAGTGCATCTACAGGACAATGCTCAACACATATACCACATTGAATGCACATTCTTTGTGTCTCTGGATTATGACAAAAATCACATGCAAGATTACAAGCTTGCAAAAATATAGAAGTTCGATTTCCTGGCCCGTCTACAAAGCTAGATGGAATAATTTTATTTACGGGTACTTCTTTCATTAGCACCCCTAACCTTTCTATCTGCTAGATGATTAATATCATAGTTTGGTGCGGCTAATTTCGTAGTATTCTTAATAGTCTGTTCACCTTTTCTGAACTTTTCCATCTCACTTTTCTTTGCTAAATAACCTGTGATTCTAATTAATTCTCCATCTTCTTCATAAAAACTTATATATTTAACACCTAGCGTAAATGCACCTTTAACAAGATCTAATGCCGCTGCGGGGTTTTTCTTTATAGAAGATTCCATCGGAAAAATATCTCCGCACCCTGTAGTAAGATACTTATGGAATCTTGAGCTATGACGCAGATGTTCGATTATATTACCTGGTTCATCGCCAACAGGAATCCTTACTCCTGAAGTAATCCCAACATCACTTTCTAGTCCTACTTGAGCATGAGTCATAAAATGACCGCCTGAAATCTTGCAATATCTTGCCGGAAAACTTTCAACAAAATCATAAATTATATTCATGATCTTCTCGGCAAGTTTATCTGCTTCTTCGTCAGTTCCATACTTTTGTGAGGTATCTGCTAGCAGTGCATTAACAGCTTCCGCTAAGCCTGTTATTCCAAACATTGCGGTAAATCTATCCATTTCAATTAGCCCTTCGTTTACAAGGAAAGAATTTTCAAAAAAACCAGACTCTTCAACCAGAAAACGAACTCTCTCATTCATATATTCACCAAGACATTCTAGTGCTTCCGGTAATAGTTCGTTGATAAAATGGTCTGTGTTTTTAGCTAATTTCACTAGCCTTGTAAGTACAATCCTTGATAAAGTAAATGAACCTCCTGCAACTGGTAAAATGTTGTAACAGCTAGATATACCATAATCACCTTCAAAGGTATTCTTATGGGCTTTATGATTTGCAATTGCTGGGTTAGCACAAATCAAACTAGTATATATAGCAAGTTCTGCAAAATCATCTGGTGTAATATCTAGGTCGTATTTTAAAGTTAAATTTGGAACCTCGTTTTGTAAAGTTTGTTCCACTTCTAATAACAATCTTCCTGCTCTTGTTTCCTCAGGTCCAAGATTACCATGGCAAAAGCCATCAGTAATTGTTCTATCTAAGAAATCCAAAAATAATTTGAATTTTTTCTTAATTTCATTGTCAGTAAGTCCATCTAAAAATGGATCCAATAATTTGTCTAGATTTCCTAAATAAACAGGAAAGCTTGTAATAGATGGAACATGTTTATAAATAATCATTAGAGCATTAATTGCTTCTTCTAAATCCGTTGGTGGTTCAACGCCAAGAAACTCACTACCATTTTTTATATACTTTTCATAATCTGGCATTATGTAACGTGGACGATATGGAGCATTTCCCTCAAACAAGCTACATAAAGCACCTTGATTCAAGTAAAAACTTGTTTTGTCTGAAACATTTAATACATTTATAGAGTTTTCTGATAATCCTGCCAATGCTAGTACCTTTTGTTCATAGGTTAATTCTTTTGAAGTGAGAGTTTTTAATACTTCGCTCATAACTATGATCATTCCTTTCTGCAGCTCTGCCAAGATTTTAAGTCAGACACAAACTTGTAAGTACTTAGCTTTTCATATTATACTTCTTGGCTATATTATTTACTTAAAGTTTCATTAATATGTTCTAAATCATCTAATATCCTTAAATACTGTTTTTTATTTATTTGAATTCTTTGGCCTATTATTTTAATTAAATCAGACTCTGATAGTTCTTTTACTACTCTATTTACAGTTTTTACTGAATATCCGGTTTCGTCTGCCATTTCTTGTCTTGTTATTCTTAATGTACATAAATCATCTACCTGGTTTTGCTCATATGCATATCTAAAAAACAACTTTATTCGGTCTATAGCTTTAAGTCTTAAGTAGAATCGATTATCTCTTTCATCATTATTACTTCTTTTTACAACTACCTCTACCCTTTTAAGAAATAAATCCTGATTATTTTTTAGTAGCTTGGAGAAGGTATCAACTGGTAATTCAACAAGCACTGAAGCAGTTTCTGTTACAAGTGAAGCCCTAAACTTCTTAAAACCAGCAAACATCTCCATCTCGCCAAATATTTCTGGCGATTCAAATCTTGAAAACACATATATATCTCCTGATAAATGCTCTTCTATAGCTTTTACCTTGCCGGATAAAAGTATTAATATCCTGTCCATTTCATCTTCTGCTGTAATAAATTGTTTTCCTTTTGGAATTTTGACTAGTTTAATACTATTTAATATAAAGTTTGACGCATCAGCAAATAATTGCTTGAAATATTCATAATCTGCATTTGAAGTTTTCTTTACTTTTTCAAATATTGGATGTTTCATCTTTACCTCCATATCTTTCATTAATATTATAACATTATTTACCTTTTAATATAAGGACATCTGTCCTGTTTTATTCATTTTTTATAAACTTTTTTAAAGTTTATGATTTTTTTTGATTTATAGGATATTATAATATTATGTGGTAGGTGTCATAAAGTCGTTTCATTTAACATACATCTTAATTTAGAAAAGAGGTTTTTATATATGAATAAAGAATGGTCACTAGATGTACTTTACAAAGGATTCCAAGATGAATCTTTTAATTCAGATCTTAAGTCTTTAGAAGGGTTAATTCACTCTTTTAAAGATTATGTGAAAGATTTGAATGCAAGCAATTCAAATAAGGAGATTTGTAATTTAATTAATTATATGGAAGAAATTTATTTAATTTCCAATAAACTAAGTGATTACATTTCACTTTGTCAATCTACAGATACTAAAAACAGCGAAACTATTTTCTTTATGCAAAAGCTAGAAGAGCTTATGAGTAATATTTCTAAAGAAGAAGCAATTGCAAAAAAATATATTGCAAATACTGACAAACTTGATGAAATTATTAATAATGATTTCAAATTAAGAGAATATGAGTTTTTCTTAAGTAAAATAAAAATAGAAGCAGAACATACTTTAGATGACAAGGTAGAGGAAGTTGTAGCAAAAATGAATCTTTCAGCTGGTTCAGCTTGGAGTTCAATGCATCAATACCTAACTTCTGTTCTAGATGTTGACTATGAGGGAAAGAAAATTACGCTTTCTGAAGTAAGAAATCTTGCCTATAATTCCGATGCAAATATTAGACAAACTGCATATGAAGCAGAGATTGCTTCTTATGAAAAAATCAATGATTCAATAGCCTTTTCCTTAAACAACATTAAATCCCAGGTGAATATGCTTTCAAATATGCGTACTTATAAATCTCCTCTAGATATGACCTTACATGAATCCAGAATGAAAAGAGAAACTCTTGATGCAATGCTTACAGCAATAAATGATTACTTACCAAGGTTTCATGCCTACCTTAGAAGAAAAGGTGAAATACTTGGATCTAGAACTGGCCTTCCATGGTGGGACTTATTTGCACCACTAGGAGAGAATAATAAAACATATACAATAGAGGAATCAAAGGAATATCTAACATCGCATTTTCGTCCATTCTCAGATGATTTAGCTGATTTAACAATAGAAGCTTTTGATAATAATTGGATAGATTTTCTTCCCCGTTCTGGCAAAGTTGGAGGTGCTTTTTGTTCAAATCTTCCCTATGTTAAAGAAAGCCGTATATTAACTAATTTTAACGGCTCCTTAAGTGATCTAGTAACCCTAGCCCATGAATTAGGGCATGCATATCATGGGCTTCATATTCAAGATCATTTGCCTCTAAATACAGACTATTCAATGCCAGTTGCAGAAACAGCTTCAAATTTTAATGAAATATTAATTATGAATGCAGCAATTAATGAGGCAAAAGGAAATGAAAAATTAGCACTACTTGAAAGCCAATTACAAGACACAACACAAATTATATGTGATATTTATTCCAGATTTTTATTTGAATCAGAGGTATTTGAAAAGAGAAGGGAAACATTTTTGTTTTCTGATGATTTAAAAGAAATTATGATAAATTCACAAAAAGAAGCATATGGTGATGGCTTAGATCATAATTATTTACATCCTTATATGTGGATAAATAAAGGCCACTACTATAGTGAATCTCTTAGCTATTATAACTTTCCATATGCATTTGGTGGTTTGTTTGCAAAAGGCTTATATGCAAAATACTTAGAAGAAGGGCAGGACTTCGTCCCACAATATCAAACTCTTTTAAAAGCAACCACTGTTAACACCGTTGAGGATGTTGCAAAAATTGCTGGAATTGATTTAAGTAAGCCCGACTTCTGGCGACAAGGCTTGCAAACAATATCAGGATCTATCAATGAGTTTTTGAAGATGACAAAGTAAGAGAGTCATGGGGAGTCACTGGGACATTTATGACACATAAACGTCCCATGACACACCCATAACTCTCTTTAAATCACCTTACTGGGCAAACTCCTGAATCACAGTCTGGATCTAATATATCAAATTCTTCTTCAAATGTTTCAAACTTGCTTAGGGATGAAGGTATAAATTTAGGTTGTTGCTTAAGTAATTCTTCATATTGACTTGCTGAAATTGCTTCATAAGGCATTAATTGATAAAAACTATCATCTAATGACAAGAAAGTAACTCCAACAATATCATCCCAGTTATTATAAACCCATTCTTCCACATCCTCCCACTCTTCATCTTTTACATGGATAGTGTTAGACGCATTGTGGTCTACATAATTTTTCATTATCATTTTATAAAGTTCAAGTTGTTCTATTGCTGATACATCATACTTTGTTCTTCCCTCTGGTGCTTTTATTGGGAATTCAAATACCTTTGTTTTATGGTTCTCTATAGATTGTCCTACCTCTGGATACCATGTAAACCCTGCATCTTCAAGAGCTAATGCAATTGGATCTTTTGCGCTTACACGTACTCTTCTAATAAAATATGGAGAGTGTGAAAAATGTACACCACTTGAAACCGTTGGTAATTGACTGATAGTCCCCGATGGCTTCATTGTAGTAACAAGTTTTGGACGATTAAGTTGTAATTCATCAGCTAACTCAAAAGCGTTATTTCTCGCTTCCTTTCTTAATTCTTTTAATAATTTTCTGAAATCTTCATCTGATATGCCAGTCGCATTTCTAAAGTCCATAACTCCTGTTAGGGAACATCCTGTTAGTCTGTCTTCTCTATTAACAAGATCCCACTCATGAAGTTCTAATTCAATACTTGCCATTCTATAGCCAATTCTTGCAGAATACTTCTGTGCTTCTAGCATAGCTTTTTTGTCATAAGTTCCATCTTCGTTCACAAATCCCATCAAATTTACTTCTGTAAGGTTGCAGATTCCCCGATCTTTGAGCAAAATTTCGAAACATGGATTCCCACCTTGTACATCAGGCCTTCTTCTTTCCATCTCTTCAAAGTTGGCAAATGCTGGTTCACCAGATACTTTTAATTTTTTAAAATGGTCATGAAGTTCTTCCCTTGTAGGTTTCTTATTATATAAAACTGTATTGTTTGATAGTGATCGATTTAGAATTTCTTTGTTTTCTACCCAATTGCCATCATCATCTTGATAATACAAATTAGCTTTGGCATTAAGCACTTCTGTGTCGTCTGGGTCACAAAGAATTATTTCTGCACTTCGTCTTACTCCACCAGATACAACATTCTCAGCTATAATTGTTGCAATATCTAAACAATCTATAGGCTTAATTGTTTGCCATTGTAAATGGTTTTGTTTTCTCTTTTTCTTAAATATCTTGTTTATTTTCTCAAACATCTGCTTAATATTATTATGGCCAGATGCGTAACCGCCAAAGGTCTTTAATCTTTCACCCTCTGGTCTAACATTATTGTAATTAATAAAAACATATTCAATAAGGTTATATTGCTTTGATGATAGAACTTCAAAAAACATATCTATGGCCTTTGCCCATCCAAACTTACTATCACCAATTTCAATTTCAATTGCGTTATTATTCATTAACTTTAATTCAGTGTATTCTTTTCTCTCTCTTACTGATACGGCTTCATAAGACTTATGAATTATTTCAATTTTACTGTTGATTTTAGGTAAATTGCTAACATATTGCTTCTGCACTGATAAACCAACACCTGTACCTAGCATCAAAACAAAAAATATTTCTGAAAACTTATGCAAATCATCAATTGTTACAAAACTACAGTTAAAGTTACTCATTGGATAAAGATATGATGCCTTACTTCCTGCAATCCACAAGGACCTTCCAGAAGGGAAAAGCTTCAAGTTATACATAAGGTCATATATTTTTTCTCCTTCTTTCTTAAGTTCTGCCATAATCCTTGGAGTAATTTCAATTCCTTGTTTCTTCATAACATCTAACTGGAGACCTAAATTGAATTCTACAACTCGGTAACAAGTTTCCCACCAATATTCTCTTCTTTGCTCTTCTGGTTTGGGCCTACTATAGGTCCTGTAGTAGACAAACTTACCTAATTCTGTCGGAAATGGATCTGGCCTATGTTTATACTCACTAATAAAGTCAGTCGTTAAGAACTTACCATCAAGCTTATCTTCACCTTCCCTAGCACGCATTAACTTTCTTTGTGCTTTATATTCTGCATATGCGTCTGCAACCAGATCCAGATTAACTAAGAAAAGTTCCTTTACCACTTGTCTCTCGACATCTTCAACACTAATGCCTTGATAATAGTTCTCTTCTATTTTGTTAGATATGCTCTCTGCAATATCTTTGTCTACATCTCCAACAGCAATCATAGCCTTACAGATAGCGTTGTAAATTCTAGACTTGTCAAAAGAAACAATCTTTCCATCTCGTTTCTTAATAGTTTTAGTATTCATTGTACCTCCTTTATGCTTCATAATATAGTGATGTGATTATAACATTTATATATCACTATGTCTAGACTTGTTTACTACATATTGTGTTTTTTTAAAAAGTACACCCACATATTGTGGGTGTTTGTCTTCTGAAATAAGTAGCCTTTATATTTTTAATAGTTTTAATAAGTCATGTTTAGTACTATCATCTGCAAAAGATATTTCAATTGAGTTCTCTATTAGTCTTTTAATTTTTGCTTTATTTATGTCCATTTTTTTGTTTATTTGAAGAAATTCCTTTGTAATAGTAGTATTACTAATTGTTCTATTATCTGTATTTATTGACACTAAAAGTCCCTGTTTCAAAAAATTATTTAAAGGATAATCATCCCAACTATCAACAGCTTTCGTTTGTAAGTTACTAGTAGGGCACATTTCAATTCCTATTCTTCTATCTCTTACTTCTTTCATTATAGTTTCATCTTTTTTCAATGCTATACCATGACCCAGGCGTTTTGCACCAAGTTCTATAGCAACCTTTACATTTTCTATGCTTCCAGTTTCTCCAGAATGTATGGTAAAAGGCATCTCTAAAGACTTTGCCTTTAGGAATAGGTCTGCTTGCTCTTTAGTTGGATAAGCAGCTTCATCTCCTGCTAAATCCAAAGCACATACACCTTCACCTAAATAATTTCTTGCTACTTTCAACATTTCAATATTAGATTCCAAAGAAAAATTTCTCATAGCACATACTATAACCTTACCCTTTATGGGAAATTCCGCCTCAGCCTTTTTTATTCCTAAAAGCACCGCTTCAATTACCTGACTAGTATTTATATGATCATTTACACTAATCATAGGAGCAAAACGAACTTCTATATATTTCACATTCTCCTCTGCTGCATTTTTTAATAAATCATAGGCAGCAAGTTCTAATCCCTTTTCATTTTGTATACAAGATATTGGTAAGTCGAATTTTTCAAGGTACTGGGCAAGACTTTTGTTGTCAGGAGAAACCTGAAGTCTTTGTCTGATTTGTTCTATACTTAATTCTTCTACATTCTTTTCTAAACTTTCATCCTTTAATAGAAATTCTATAATTTCCGGGGACATGGATCCATCCAAGTGACAATGTAAATCAAGTTTTACTAAGCTTTTTAACCATTCCGTATTCATCTTAATTTTATCTCCTTTCAAAATATGCAGAAATACTCATAATTCAAGTATTTCTGCATATTACTTTGATTATAAATTATTAGGTCCAAATCCAAGTGGTAGCAATTCTTTTAAAGAAAAAGTTCTATATTCATTAACAGACTTGGCCAATATTATTTTAAAATTTTCATAATCACAAAACTCCATCATGACCTGCCTACAAACTCCACAGGGAGCACAATACTCAAGAGCTTTAGAATCATTTCCACCTACTATAGCTATACTTATGAATTTGTCATCTTCTTCACTTATTGCCTTAAAAAATGCAGTACGCTCAGCACAATTACTTGGAGTATATGCCGCATTTTCAATATTGCAACCTTTATATACCTTGCCTGTAGTTGTCAATAAAGCTGCTCCCACCTTGAAATTAGAATAAGGACTATAAGAAGCTTCTCTAGCCTCTAGTGCCATTTCAACAAGTTGAGATTCTTTAATTTTAGAGTTTTCCATAACCATCATCCATTCTTTTTATTTATTATTTTGCCTTAACATAAGGCTTTCCATTAGCTGCAGGTACTCTTGACTTTCCAACAAATAATACTAGAGTGACAATAGTTACAAGATAAGGAATCATAGAAATCAGGTTGGACGATACAATGTTACTTGTACTTACAAGAATTTTGACTCCATCACAAAGTCCAAATAGTAGACATGCTAAAAATGCTCCTTGAGGCTTGAATTTACCAAATATAACTGCTGCTATAGCTATAAATCCTTGTCCTACAATAACTGTTGGCCTAAACTGACTAACTGTTGAAAGAGTAACAAATGCTCCACCAAGGCCTGATAAGAAACCAGATATAATAACAGCTGCATATCTAGTTTTATAAACACTAATACCCTGTGATTCACAGGCTACTGGATGTTCTCCTACCGCACGTAACCTCATACCAAAACGAGTCTTGTAAAATATAAACCATACAATAAATACAGCAACAATACTAAGATAAACCGCAACATTAAGATTCAATGCATTATTCCAAAAAGAGCCTACAGGGAATATACCATCTAGTGGTTTTGCTAACTTTTGTTCTGGTCTAAGTGCAGGTGTATCCACACCACCATCAAACCATGCCCTACATAAGAAAATAGCAAGTCCTGGTGCTAAAAAGTTAATAGCCGTACCCGAAATAGTTTGATTTGCCGCAAAACTAATGCAAGATATTGCATGAATAAGCCCAAAGAAAGCTCCTGCTAGACCACCACATAAAAAAGCAAGCCATGGATTTGAAGTCATAAATGCAACCACAGAACCTGTAAAAGCACCAATTGTCATCATTCCCTCAATACCTATATTCACCACACCACTTCTTTCTGAAAAAGTGGAGCCTAATGCTGCATAAAGAAGAGGTGGCATTGCAACTAATGTTGCATTAATTAATAATCCCGAACTTTTTATAATACTATCCATTTACTTTACCCCCCTTTTCTTTGAGTTCTTAGTAATTACAAACTTAAACACATGAGATATTGCAATAAATAATATAATTGTGCCCATAATAATATCAACAATTTCACTCGGTGCATTAACGAAGCTTAGTTTTGATCCACCATATTTCATAATGCCATAAAAAAGTCCTGAAAAAATACATCCAATTGGATTAGAAGCTCCTATAAGCGCAACGGAAATACCTTCAAATCCAAATCCTTCTTGTCCTGAAAATTGGCTTATCCTACCAGACATGCCAAGCACATGAACTGCTCCTCCAAGTCCAGCAAGGGCTCCCGAAATACTTGTTGCAATTATTGTAATCTTATTAGAGCTAATTCCTGCATAAGTAGATGCATCTGGATTATGCCCAACCGCAGTAATTTGATAACCTAAAGTAGTCTTATTCATAACAAACCACATTAAAACTGCTATTACTACTGCTAATAAAAATCCCCAGTTTAAGCTATGGGAATCCAGAAGAGATCTAATTCCAGCCGGCATAAGAATCATCGCTGAATCAGCAACATCCTTAGTAGCTTCACCGCCACCTACCCTCTTTACACCAGGTATATTCACTATATAATTCGATAGGTAATAAGCAATCCAGTTAAACATAATGTAAGATAAAACTTCATTAATTCCTCTTTTGACTTTTAAAAGACCGACTATAAAACTCCAAGTTGCTCCTGCTAAGGCTGCTGCAAGAAGACATAGTATCCCATGAATAACTGGAGGTGCCTTAACAAAAATGCCTACAAGGCAAGCTGCTAAACTTCCCACAACAAATTGACCTTCCGCACCAATATTAAAAACACCCATTCTAAAAGAAAAAGCTACACTTAAACCCGTAAAAATAAGTGGTGTGGCATATATGATTGCCCAAATTATATTCTTGGGTTTGCTAAAGACAGAGTAAAATAATCTTCCATAGGCTTCAAAAGGACTAATCCCAGCTATAATTAGAAGAATAGCCCCTACTAAAAATCCTATTACGATGGCTATTAATGTGTATAGAGCATTGCTTTCTAATAAACGTTTTTTCTTAGTCATTAGAGCCACCTCCCCCAGCCATCATTAATCCTAATTCATTTTCGTCGGCTTCTTCTCCGGAAACACTTCCAGCAATTTTGCCATTATATATAACTTCAATTCTGTCTGATAAATTCATAATTTCATCTAGTTCAAATGACACTAATAGAACAGCCTTATACTTATTCCTTTGTTCAACTAGATATTTGTGTACAAATTCAATTGCTCCAACATCTAATCCTCTCGTTGGATTAACGGCAATTAATAAATCTTTGTCATTAGTAACTTCCCTTGCTACTATAACCTTTTGCTGATTTCCACCAGAAAGTGTTCCTGCTGGTCTCTTTGCTGATTCTCTAGGTCGTATATCAAACTTATCTATTAGTTCTTTCGCATTCTTAGTAATGGGCTCTCTTTTTAGTATTCCACCTTTTGAATAAGGTTCTTCTTTAAAATTCTGAAGAATCATATTGTCTTCTACAGAAAACTCTAATACCAATCCATGTTTTTGACGATCAGCAGGTATACTAGAAATCCCTTTATCAAAGATTGTTTTAGGATTTTCATTAAAGACATCTTCACCATTAATTAATACTTCTCCAGAGTCACCCTTCCTAAGTCCTGTTAGAATCTCAATAAGTTCTGTTTGTCCGTTACCATCAACACCAGCTAATCCTACAATTTCGCCCTTTCTTACATCTATGTCAAGACCTTTTAGAATCTCAACACCCCTATAATCCTTAGCATAAATATTCTTTACCTCTAATACAAGCTCTCCAGCTTCTAAAGGCTCCTTCTCTACCTTATCAATAATTTCACGGCCAACCATCATAGATGCAAGTTCGCTTTCTTTTGTTTCCTTTACTTTTACAGTAGCAATATACTTGCCCTGGCGAATTATAGTGCAATAATCAGCAATAGCCTTGATTTCTTTTAACTTATGAGTGATTAATATTACTGACTTACCATCATTTACTAAATGACGGATAATATCCATTAATTCTTTAATTTCTTGGGGAGTGAGTGAGGCTGTTGGTTCATCCAAAATCAAAGTCTCTGCTCCACGATATAATACCTTTAAAATTTCAACTCTCTGTTGCATACCAACAGAAATATCTTCAACTTTTGCATCAGGATCTACTGCCATTCCATATCTCTTAGATAAGTCTATAACAGAATCTCTTGCAGACTTCAAATCTACAGTTATGCCTTTTATAGGCTCCATCCCAAGAACAATATTTTCGGTAACAGTAAAAGGTTGTACCAACATAAAATGCTGATGAACCATACCAATTCCAAGATCTATTGCCTTCTTTGGACTATCCATAACAACTTCTTCATCGTTTATAAATATCTTCCCTGAAGTACATTCATACATACCATATAAAATATTCATAAGTGTACTTTTCCCAGCTCCATTTTCACCAAGAATAGCATGTACTTCGCCTTTATGAATTGTCAAGTCTACATGATCAACTGCAGTAAAATCTCCAAACTTCTTGACTATTTTGTTCATTGAAACGACAACGGTATTCATATCTAGACACTTATTCTCTTCCAAGTTCATTCCCCCTATCTTTTCTTTTTCTTTAATTTTTAAAAATAATCAGACTGATTATTTTTAAGTAACCAGTCTGATTGTTGTTTTTCTGTATGTAATGATATAATATTCTTTATATCAATAAATTCTCAAATTATTCGGAATCTTCAGCGTCTAATACATATGCATCACCATGAACAGCTTCAAAAGCGTCTTTAGTTTTTGGAACTTCTATATCACCATCAATAATTTTCTTTTTAATATCTTCAACTTCCTTAATTACATCTTCTGATAAAAGAGAAGTTGTTGGAGCTATATCTACACCACCTGTAGTAAGGTCATATACTCTAATTCCACCTTCTAACTTACCTTCTAAGCAGTCCTTTGATACGTCATAAGTGGCAACGTCAACACGCTTCATAGCTGAAGTAATAACATGATCAGGCCCTAATGAATTTTGGTCTGAGTCGACACCGATTGCATAAATGTCATTCTCAACACATGCCTCAATAACACCTCTACCTGTTCCACCAGCAGCATGGAAGATAATATCTGCACCTTCAGTAATCATAGTAACTGCACTACTCTTACCAATAGCAGGATCACCAAAATCATTAGCGTTTATTTGTAGAACTTTAGCATCTGGATTTGCATCAAGAACACCTGCAACATATCCATAGCCAAATTCATTCATAGTTGCGTTTTCCATACCAAGTACAAAACCAACTGTATTAGACTCAGTTGTCATACCAGCTACAACTCCTACTAAATATGTGGCTTGAGCTTGTTCAAACATTAAGCATGTAACATTTGGCAAATCAATTGATGCATCATCAATAATTGCAAACTTTTGATCAGGATTAGCTTCTGCTGCCGCTCTTGTTGCATCTGCAAGCATGTAACCAACAGAAATAATCAAATCATAATCTTCATCCATAAATGATTCAATATTTGGTGTGTAATCAGCATCATTAGCTGACTCTAAGTACTTTACTTCAATATCAAGCTCTTCCTCGGCCTTCTTTAAGCCTGCCCATGAAGATTCATTAAATGAGCCATCATTTACTCCACCAACATCTGTAACCATACCTACTTTAATCTTATCAGAACCTCCTGTATTACCACATGCTACAATAGATAGTACCATTGCCAAGCATAGTGACAATGCCAATAACCTTTTCTTCATAAAATCATCTCTCCTTTTTTATTTTATTGTCTATCCCCTACTCAATATAAATATCATTATAGCTAGCTACAACATCTAACTCCAAGTCAAAAACATAATGATTTTATAGTGTCATAAATACACATTTCTACTGTTATATTCTAACATTTTATGTGTCTCTTTTCAAGCATTTTTGATGATATCATTTAAAATTTCACTTTACTTTTTATAATTTATTGATAAAGGCTTACAAATAGCATATAATTATTAAATACACAGTTTTACCTATATGTTTTATATTATGTAAAAAGAATTGAGGTTTAATATGATAAGAAAACTTTTAAAATACCTTAAGGGATATAGACTATATACAATACTAACTCCTATATCAATTGTTTTTGAAGTGTTGTTTGAAGTATATATCCCTTTTATCATGGCGCAAATTATAGATATAGGAATAGCAAACAAAGATATATCTTATATAAATAAGAAAGGCTTATTAATGATATTTATGGCTTTTCTTGCCTTGTTTTTTGGTGCACTATCAGCTTATCTGTCTTCAACCGCTGGCACCGGATTTGCTAAAAACATTAGACAAGGAGTCTTTTATAAAATACAAAACTTTTCTTTTTCTAATATAGACAATTTTAGCACTCCTTCATTAGTAACTAGATTAACTACAGATGTTACTAATACACAAATGGCATTTATCATGAGTATACGTATGATGGTTAGAGCACCTGTTATGTTTGTTTTTGCTGTTATTATGTCTGTTCGTATTGATGCAGAACTATCTTTAATATTTTTATTTGCAATACCTTTTATAGCAATATCATTAGCAATTATATCTTCAAAGGCTTATCCTAGATTTAGAGAAATGCTTGAAAGGTACGACAAGTTAAATGCTATTGTACAAGAAAATTTAACAGCTATAAGAGTTGTTAAGGCCTTTGTTCGTAGAGAACATGAGGAAACAAAGTTCGAAGATGTTGCATCTAGTGTTAAGGATTCTCAAGCAAGAGCTGAAAAGATTATTATTTGGAATATGCCTATTATGCAGTTAGTTATATATGGATGTATTATTGCTGTTGCCTGGTTCGGTGGACAAAAAATAGTTTTTGGTGAGATGCAAACTGGGCAGCTTATTAGTTTTATAAGCTATATTACTCAGATTCTTATGTCTCTTATGATGCTATCTATGGTATTTATTTTTATGGTAATATCTCGAGCATCCATAAAACGAATTACTGAAGTATTAGAAGAAGAACCTGAAATTATAAACCCTGAAGCCAACACAATTTTTCAAGTTGATAATGGGTCTATAGTTTTTAATAATGTATCTTTTGCATACTCAGGCAAAGAAGACTCTTATGTGTTAGAGAATATTAATTTCTCTATTGAATCAGGGAAGACTCTTGGCATTATTGGAGGAACTGGTTCCTCAAAGTCTTCATTGGTTCAATTAATACCAAGGCTTTACGATGTAACAAAAGGCGAATTACTTATCGCTGGCAAAAACGTTAAAGATTATGACCTTAAAACTCTTAGAGATGCAGTTGCAATTGTTTTACAAAAGAATGTATTATTTTCTGGAACAATTAAGGAAAATTTAAAATGGGGAAATGAAGATGCCACTGAAGAGGAAATAATAGATGCTTGTAAGGTTGCCCAGGCTCATGACTTTATAATGTCTTTTCCAGAAGGATATGATACTCGTCTAGGCCAAAGTGGTGTCAATGTTTCTGGTGGACAAAAACAACGCCTAAGTATAGCAAGATCCTTACTTAAGAAACCAAAAATTATTATCTTTGATGATAGTACTAGTGCTGTAGATACAAAGACTGAAAACAGTATTAAAAATGCCTTAAAATCTAATTTAACAGACACAACTACAATTATTATTTCCCAAAGAGTAAGTTCAATTCAAGATGCTGATATGATCTTAATTTTAGATGATGGTAAAATAAATGAAATAGGAATTCATGAAGAACTAATTGTGACTAATGAGATTTATAAAGAAATATATGAATCACAACAGAAAGGGGCGAATATTAATGGCTAGACAAATAAAGCAAGAAGAACGTAGAAGGCTACCTGAAAATGTTGGTCAAACAATAAAAAGAATCCTTGATTATGTTGGTAAATACAAGATTCATCTTATCCTTGTTGTATTATTCGTATTTATAAGTGCTATAGCTAATATAGTAGGAACATATTTTCTTAAACCTTTAATTAATGATTATATTCTCCCTTTAGTAGGAGGAGAAAGTCCTGATTTCTCAGAATTGATAAGTGCTTTAACAAAAATGGGGGTTTTTTATCTAATAGGCGCCCTTTCAACTTATATGTATAATAGACTTATGATTGAGGTATCTACAGGCACTTTATATAAGCTTCGAATAGATTTGTTCAAACACATGCATACCTTACCTATCAATTTCTTTGACACTCACACTCATGGTGAATTAATGAGTAGGTTTACAAATGATATTGATGCCTTCAGAAATATGTTAAGTCAAAGTTTTGTACAATTGATTAATTCAACCATTACAATAGTGGGCGTGTTTTTTGTTATGCTAGCTCTAAGTCCCTTGCTCACCTTACTTGTTATTATTATGCTAATAATCATGTTTTTTACTATTACAATCATTGGAAAGGGAAGTCGTAAATTTTTCATGGCTCAACAATCTGCCCTTGGTGATATGAATGGTTATATTGAAGAAATGATGGAAGGCCAAAAAGTAGTTAAAGTTTTTAATTACGAAAAAAGAGCAAAAGAAACATTTGACAATAAAAACGAAAACCTTTTTGAAAATTCCAGAGGTGCCCAAGCTCTTGCAAGTATGCTACGCCCTATAATGGCTAACCTATCTTATGTACTTTATGCAGTTATAGCAATGATTGGTGGTTTATTTTCTGTAACTAGGGGATTAGATCTTGGTAGTTTAGCATCGTTTTTACAGTTTACAAGATCATTTTCCCATCCAATAACACAGATTTCAGAACAGTTTAATTCTATAATACTTGCAATAGCTGGTGCGGAAAGAATTTTTCAAGTAATTGATCAAACATCAGAAGTTGACGATGGCAAGGTTGTTTTAGTTCATGGATATGAAGAAGATGGACTTATAAAAGAAACTGATAACAAAGAATATGCTTTATATTGGAAACAGCCTATTGAAAATGGCAAGTTTACTTATAGTAAGGTAAAAGGAGATATTGAACTTTGTAATGTAGTCTTTGGCTATACAGAAGAAAAAACTATATTAAAAGATATTAATCTCTTCGCAAAGCCTGGCCAGAAAGTAGCCTTTGTTGGCTCAACTGGAGCTGGGAAAACAACTGTAACCAATCTAATTAACCGTTTCTACGATATACAAGAAGGAACTATTCTATATGATGGTATCGATATTAAAGACATTAAAAAAGATGATTTAAGAAGTACATTATCCCTAGTTCTTCAGGACACGCACCTATTCACTGGAACTGTTATGGATAATATTAGATATGGTAAATTAGACGCTTCAGATGAAGATGTAATAGCTGCTGCAAAACTTGCAAATGCAGATTCATTTATCAGACATCTTCCACAAGCTTATGATACAGTTATTACAGGTGATGGCAGCAACCTTAGCCAAGGCCAAAGACAACTTCTAGCAATTGCTAGGGCTGCAGTTGCAGACCCACCGGTCTTAATTTTAGATGAAGCAACAAGCTCCATAGATACAAGAACTGAGAAGTTAATAGGTAAAGGCATGGCTAGTCTAATGGAAGGCAGAACTACCTTAGTTATTGCCCACCGTTTATCAACAATACAAAACTCCGATGTAATTCTAGTAATGGAAGACGGAGAAATAATCGAACGTGGGGACCACGATGACCTAATCGCACAAAATGGTCGCTATTACCAGCTTTACAACGGAACATTTGAACTGTCATAGGTAAAAGAATATTCCAATTACCCCTGTAGCTAACATGATTAGTATAGGGCTTGTTTTAAACTTTCTCAATATGACAAAAGCTATATTAAAAAGCACTAAAGCAAAAATATTTGTTTCTGAAAAATTAACCGAAAAGTTTTTGTTTTCCCAAAGGGCCAATGCAAGCAATGATAAACCTGCTGAAGCAATAAGCGCAACTATTGCAGGTCTTAAGCCGCTTAGAATTCCTTTAACAGCTGTTAAATCACTATATTTCTTAAATAAATATGCCAAAACAAGCACAATAATCGCAGAAGGCAAAATACTTCCAAGAGAAGCAATAATGGCACCAGGTACACCAGCAATACTTATTCCAACAAAGGTAGCTGCATTAATTAAAATTGGACCAGGTGTCATTTCTGCAATAGTTACAATGTCAGCAAATTCTGTCATTGTCAACCAATTGTTTTTTTCTACTATTTGATTTTGTATTAGAGGAATTGCACTATAACCTCCACCTACACTAAATATGCCTACTTGAATAAAACTTAAAAACAATTCTATATATAGATACATTACTTACCCACCTTTCCTTTTCTTGATTCATATATAGTAGCAATTATTCCAAGGAAAGCACTAGATAATATAATAATTATAAGGTTAATATCAAAGAAAAATGTTGCAACAAAGGCTGCTATCATCATCAATATATATGCGGCTTTTTTTGTTTTAATAATGCTGTTAGCCATGCCAACAGAAACATCAAGCACAACCGCAGCAACACCAACTTGCATGCCTTTTAATAAGGCCCTTATAATCCCATTGTCACTAAATGCTGAATAAAAGTAGGAAATAACCCCTATAACTATGAATGGTGGAAGTATAGCTCCTACTATACATACCATAGCTCCTAATAATCCTGCAATTCTATATCCTAAAAGAATAGATGCATTCACTGCAATAGCTCCTGGTGACGACTGGGCAATTGCCGTAATATCAAGCATTTCATCTTCATTAATCCAATTCAAATCATTTACAAATCTTTTCTTCATAAGCGGAACAATAACAAAGCCTCCACCAAAGGTGAAAGCACTTATTCTAAAAATTGATGTGAAAAGAGTTAGGTAAACAGATATGTCATTTTTTTTATGATCATTCATCTATATACTCCTTTAATTTTATTGCTTATTGCTCTATAGAAAACTTTTTTAAAGTTCCACAACTTGAGCCTTTCTATTCTCATAAATGACATACTTGTCATATCCAACTGCTAATAACAACTCTTTTACCTTCTGATATTCAAAAGCTAAATCTTCCGGCTTATGAGCATCTGATCCAATAGTAATTAACTTACCTCCCATTTCCTTATAACGCTTTAAAACTGAATAGCCAGGATTAGGGGCTCCAAGCCCGTGCCTATAACCAGCAGTATTTATTTCTAAGGATTTATCATGCCTTATTAAATGCTTTAGAATTTCGTCCAAAACATCTTTGTACTCCTTATATTCAAAGTTGTCAAACTTTATATCTTTATTACGCCTAGTATCCTCGGATATATCTGTATATCTTATTATATAATCTAGGTGGCCAAGGCTATCAAACTCATTATAGCTTTGGATATTTTTTAAAATACAATTAAAATATTCAACTATTCCTTGATGACGACTTTTCCCTTTCCAATAATCTGGAAAATAAGGGTCTTTCCAGTCAATAATATGTGTTGAACCAATGATAAAATCAAAAGGAAATTTCTTAACTAGCTCTTCATATTGTCTAGCCGCTTCGACAAGCAAGCCAAATTCTATACCTAGATATATATTTATCTTCTCTTTATATTTATCCTTCATTAGCCCAAGTTGCTTTACATACTCTTCAAGTTCCAAGTCAAAAGAACCATACTCCTTAGGATACTGTAAGTCAAGATGGTCTGTAAAACATAAATGTTCTAAATCTAGTTCAATTGCTTTCTTAACTTGTTCCTCCATTGGAGTGTTACAATCCCCCGAAAAAGAGGAATGTAAGTGGAAATCCGCTTTAATCATAACATTCTCCTAACATATATTGTTTGATAAAAAGCATCTTGCAATAAGCAAGATGCTTTTTAATTAATTATAGTTTATATTTGTATCTTCCTACTCTTCTATATCTACGTTTAGAGATTGGTTGACCTAATATCTCTGACCAAACAATAGCTTCTTGTAACCTACCTCGAGACACTTCTCTTTTTAATTCACTTCTTTTTTCATCAAGAGTTGTCTTTTCAATAATACCTTGCTTTCTTTCATCATTATCTGCTTTAGGTTCAGCCAGCTTTTTTTCCTTATAAGTGTTCTGACTTTGATTATTAAGTTGGGCTTGCCTGTTAATTTGACCACGGTCATCTCTAAAGTTTGCTGATTTATCGTCAGTTAAAGAAAAGAAGTCTGTAACTTTCTTTATATCTTTAGTATCAATACTTAAACTGTTTTCAATTAAACCAAATAATCTTGATAAATCTGACTTTTTATTGATTGAACTCACCTCAATCCAATATTTCTAACTTATAATTATTATTTTTTATCTTTTGATATTTCATCTCTCATCTTTGTATCTGCTTTGATGTTTTGAATATCATAATAATCCATTACACCTAACTTACCATCACGTAAAGCCTGAGCCATTGCCTTTGGAACTTCTGCTTCTGCTTCAACTACTGCAGCACGCATCTCTTGTTCTCTAGCAACTGCCATTGCACGACGTTCTTCAGCCTTTGCTTGTGCAATCTTCTTATCAGCTTCCGCTTGGTCAGCTTGAAGCTCAGCACCAATATTTCTTCCAACATCAACATCTGCAATATCAATGGAAAGTATCTCAAAAGCAGTTCCAGCATCAAGTCCTTTAGATAAAATACTCTTTGAAATATCATCTGGATTCTCTAAAACTTCCGCATGTTTTTCTGAAGAACCACAAGTTGTTACAATTCCTTCTCCTACTCTTGCTAGAATAGTAGCTTCTCCAGCACCACCTACTAATCTTTCAAGGTTTGCCCTTACTGTTACTCTGGCTTTTACCAATAATTCTATACCATTCTTTGCAACTGCTGATATCTTTGGTGTCTCGATAACCTTAGGGTTAACACTCATTCTTACTGCTTCAAATACATCTCTTCCTGCTAAATCAATTGCTGCTGCTTTCTCAAAAGGAAGATCAATTGCTGCTCTTTCTGACGCAATTAAAGCATTTACAACATTATCTACATTACCGCCTGCTAGGAAGTGAGCCTCTAGTTGGTTAACTCCTACATCCAACCCAGCTTTTCTTGCCTTAATAAGTGGTATAACAATGTTTTTTGGTTGTACACGTCGTAAGCGCATACCAATCAAAGTGAAAATTCCTACCTTTACATTAGCTGCTAAGGCTGAAATCCACAAACCTACTGGTACAAAACTAAAGAATAACGTTACAACTAATATTACTAATACAAAAAAAATCGCAAATCCAATACTCTCTGTCATCTTTTCTTCCCCTTCCAAATTATTATGACTATTTATAAACAATCATACTCATTCTAAAGTTACATATCTTCTTTAACAACTATCCTTACACCTTCAACCTCTAATACTACGAGGTTTGTACCTTTGCTTATATACTTACCTTCAGAAATAATATCATACTCTTTTCCTTCAAATTCTCCTGTTCCTGAAGGTCTAAGATCCGTAATAGCTATACCTTTCTTTCCTATCAGAGCATCGTAGGGTCTAGCACTAGTAAAACCTGTTTCTCTTCTTTGTTCATCATCTAGTACAATAGGAGATTTTGAACCTCCTTTAGATAAAATTCTTACAATAATAATAAACATAATAATTAAAACAAGCAATACTATAAGGGTAATAATAACGCCTTCTTTTATTGAATTAGCTGTTATAAATATACCTATAAGCAAACTAATTGTTCCTGCTATTCCTGGTCCTTGTATGCCTGGCATATACATCTCTATACCCAGTAAAATAAAACCTATAACAAATAAAGAGATTTCTAACACTAGTTTCATATCTGTTGTCTCAAACATAAGCTTAACCCCCCCTTCCTACTTTTTTACAAACTATGTTTTTATTTTACCATGTTTCAAACGAAAAGTCTATAAAACAAGGCTTTATTTTTTACATATAGCGTCTATTCCATCAATTACAGCACCCCTAAAACCATTCTTTTCAAGTGTAGTTACACCTAGAATAGTTGTCCCTCCTGGTGAACATACTTTGTCTTTTATTAGAGCTGGATGAGTCGTTGTATCTAATTGAAGTTTACCAGTACCAACAATCATCTGGCTTACAAGATTATAAGAAAGTTCTCTAGGAAGACCATGCTTAACAGCCGCATCAGATAGGGCTTCTACAAACATACTCGTAAGTGCTGGCCCACATGCAGTTATAGTACCTGCAATACCCAAGTTACTTGTGCTAACTTCTTGTAGCAAGGCAACTTTTGAAAATACTTCTGTAAAGGCTTGAAATTCTCTATCAGTTAAGGAGTGTTTATTTTCATATACAATAGCCCCTTCTCCAACTGACACAGGAATGTTAGGTAAAATACTAATATGATGAGTATCTGGCATTAAAATTTGCTCATAATGGTCAAATGTATAGTTTACCACTAAAGATACTAAAACCTTATTAACTAGGACTTCTTTTATCCTTTCAATTACTTCTTCAACTGTGTTAGGTTTTACTGCAATTATTACCATATTCACTCTCTCTACTAAGTCTATTTCACTAGAACAAATATTAGCACCTTTAAATTCACTGTTATTTTTAAAATCTTTTTGGTACTTATCATATACATATATTTGTTCGGCTTCCACTGCATTCTTAAGTATAAGTCCAGTTCCTAAAGCCTGTCCCATATTACCAAATCCTATAAATCCAATCTTCATATCCGTCTCCTCTAATTATTATTTAAATGTATTCTCATCTAAGGCTAATGTATGAACTGCTGCTGGAATAATCATCTTGGCAACAAAATTAGCCATATATTCAGGTGACTGCTTCCTACCTGTTTGTAACCATATTTCCAATAAACCTATATACCCATTGATAATAAAAGAATTAAACAGTTCATATTCTGACTCTTCCATATGTGAGCCTGCCTCATTCCACACATCTGAGCATTTATCATCAACTAAATCCTTTAATTGTTGAAGAAATGATATATTACCATTTGGCCCTATTAAAGTAGCACTAAGTTCTGCATTGTTATCAAAAAACTTAAAAACTAATTCAAGAATGTTAAAAGCTTCTTCTTTACTTCTTTTCAAGTGATTCATATTCTTTAAAATCTCGTTAAAATCTTCGAAAAATTCATTTTCTATACTATTAATCATATCAAAAATATCTGTATAATGATAGTAAAAAGTCCCCCTGTTTATATCAACTTTTTCGCATAATTCCTTCACCTTAATCTCAGATGCAGGCTTTTTCTTTAATAGATCAATTAAACCTTCCCTTAACTTTCTCTTTGTATTTCTTACGTTTCTATATTCTTTTTTTATACTTTTCATAAATCTTTAACCTTTCATTTTGGACACTTCTAGCCATATGTGTTGAATTTTGACCACAATAATACAAGCTGTATATTGAAATTTTTATCTAATTTACTTAAACTTAATTCTAGTGCAATTTTCAACACTTGTCAAACAGTTAATGGGAGGAATATATGAAATCATTTGTTAGATTTGAAAACGTTAATAAAACTTACATCTCTGGAGATGTGCAGATAAACGCCTTGAAAAATGCCTCTTTTGAGATAGATAAGGGTGAAATATGTGTAATAGTTGGGCACTCGGGGGCTGGAAAAACAACTTTGTTAAATATATTAGGTGGCATGGACACTTTAACATCTGGAAAAGTGTTTTTAGGAGATAAAGAAATCTCTGCATATAAAAAAAATGAGCTAACTACATTTCGTAGAGAAGACATTGGTTTTGTCTTTCAATTTTATAACTTAATTCCCAACCTCACTGCAGAGGAAAACGTTGAAATTGCTTCTCAAATGTTAAATGAACCAATAGCGGCAGAAGTAATATTAAAAAGCGTTGGACTAGCCGATAGACTACAGAACTTCCCTGCTCAATTATCTGGAGGAGAGCAACAACGTGTCGCTATTGCTAGAGCCCTAGCAAAAAAGCCAAAACTTCTTTTATGTGATGAACCCACTGGTGCCCTAGATTATGAAACGGGTAAGAATATTTTAAAATTGTTACAAGATCAAAGTCGCCTTAATGGCATGACCGTTGTTATTATAACCCATAACTCCATACTAACAGCTATGGCAGACAGAGTTATCAAAATAAAAAGTGGAGCTATTGCTTCATTTTATAAAAATGAAGTGCCGACTCCTGTGGAGGAACTTGAATGGTAAGAAAAAGCTTGTCCGCATGGACAAAAAACAACCTACGTGAAATTAAATATACTTGGGAAAGATATGTTGCTATCCTGGCAATTATAACTCTTGGAGTTGCATTTTTCGCAGGACTTGTTATCACTAAAGATACCATGGTAGCCACCTTAGATAATTATCTTACAGATTATAAGATGTATGATTATCGCATGCTCTCTACAATCGGATTCGACAAAGATGATGCTGTTAATTTCTCTTTATTAGAAGGAATTGAGTTTGTAGAAGCTGGTATTTCAATTGATTTTATTTCTCAACTACCAGAAGAGAGCAATCAGGCAGTATTAAAGGCTCATTCTATAACTAATAAAATCAATCATTTGCAATTAATATCTGGGCACTTGCCTAATAATCCTGATGAATGTGTAGTAGACTCCATGTATTTTTCTTCTGATTACATTGGAAAAACAATTTTAGTATCTCCTGCTAACAATGAAGAAACCAAGGAAGGTTTTTCATATTCTAAATATACCATTGTTGGTACAGTAAAGTCTCCCGAATATATTACTCAGCAAAGAGGCACTACAAACTTAGCTAATGGTAGTCTTGATTCTTTTATTTATATTCCTGAAGAAGGTTTTGATACAGACTATTATACAGATATCTATATCAAGCTAGAAGAAGATGCCACTCCATATTCTAAGGAATATACTAGTTTAATTGCTAATCATGAAACTTCTATACAGACAGTTCTAGATTCTACTGCTAAGGATCGCTATGAAAAAATAATAGATGAGGCAAATGAAAAGATTGCTGAAGGTCAAGAGGAATACGAAGATGCTTATAAAGAGTATCTATCTGAGAAAGAAAAAGCACTCAATGAATTAGAAGAAGCTTATATAGAGCTTACTGATGGAGAAAAAGAAATAGAAGAAAATGAAGAAAAACTTCTTGATGGTGAAAAAGAACTTAAAGATGGTTGGAAACAATATAATGATGGCCTTAAGAAATACGAGGAAGGCCTAGAAGAATATAATAAGACTAAGGCTAGTAGCTTGAAAACTTTACAAGACAGCCAAAAGGAAATAAATGATAATAGAACTAAAGTAATTAGAGGAATCAAGGAAATCGAGGATTCCGGAGTTCTTGACCAGTATAATGAGATTGTAGAAAATCTTAAAAGTCTAGAAACTGCCAAAAGCCAGATTGACAAAAGTGGAGTTAGAAACACATACACACAACTTCAAGATTCTCTTGCTAAACTAAAACTAGCTAAAAAGGATTTGGGGAAAAATAGACAGCATATTATAGATGCTGAAGTTGGACTTGGAGAACTTGAGAACTCTAATAATTTTATTTACATTAAAGAGCTATTAAGACAATATGATAATTTAGATGACGCAAAAACTGCATTGGAAATCAAAAAAGTTGAAATGCTAAAACCAGGTAGTATCCTATATGAGTTAGAAGCCTTAGAAGAAAAGTTATTAATTTTAGAACAAATGTATAGCAACGACTTATCAGATGCCGAAAAGGATGAATTGGCAGACAAGATTACAAATACTAAATCAAAAATTTCTAGTATTAAAAACGGCTCTGAATATCTTAGTATTTCTGAGCATTTTATGTTAATTGACCATAGCCTTAACTATTTGTATCTTAAGGATAGTATAGATAGTTTTTACGCTTCTGAAAAAGAAATTAATTCTAATTTAACACATGTTGAGGCTGGAATTAGTAAAATTGAAAATTCCGAATATTTTAACTTAATAGTTAATTACGATGAAATTCTTCTTGCTAACATTAGTAGCTTACAAGCCGCAAAAAGCCAAATCGAAGAAACTGCTGTTTTAAAAACCTACACACAATTAAAAGAAACGTTCAAAGAACTAGACAAAGCCCAGGTAGAACTAGATAAAGGCCTTGCTACTGCTAATTTAGAATTTGAAAAAGCCCAAAAAGAGCTTAACTTGGCAAAATCAGAATTAGATACGGCATATAAAACTTTATCTGATTCACAAAAAGAATTTGATGATGGCAAGAAATCCTTAAGAGAAGGACAAGCCGAATTAAATGATGGCTTTAAGGAATATGAAGACGGAAAACTTGATGCCAAAAAAGAATTTGCAAAAGCTGAAAAAGAACTAGAGGATGCTAGCTTGGAAATCAACGATGCGAAGAAGGACGTTGCTGATGTAGAATTCCCGACTACTTTTATGTTTGATAGAAGCCACAACTCAGGTTATTCTAGCTTTGACAACGACTCAGCAATAGTTGCTGGGATAGCAAAGGTTCTTCCTATATTTTTCTTTCTAGTGGCTGCCCTTGTTTGTTCTTCAACAATGTCTAGAATGGTAGATGAGCAAAGAACTCAAATAGGTACTTTGAAGGCACTTGGATATAGTGATAGAAAAATCATAAACAAATATGTGCTTTATGCTGCTAGCTCTGCCCTTTTTGCTTGTGGGATTGGTTATTATTTAGGCACAAAATACTTTCCAATGGCTATATGGACAGCCTATGGAATACTCTATGATTTTTCGCCTCTTGTATTTATTGTAGATATAAAACTAATTATTTTTTCTTTAGTTCTTTCATTATTATCTTCAGCTGGAGCAACATATTTAACTTGTAAAAACGAACTACTAAAAGCACCAGCAGCACTAATTAGACCTAAGTCACCAAAGGCTGGTAAAAGAATCTTCTTAGAGCGAATTCCAGCAATTTGGAAGCAGATTAGTTTCCTTCCAAAGGTTTCTATTAGAAATATATTTAGATATAAAAAACGTTTACTTATGACAGTAATGGGAATCGCAGGCTGTACCGCCTTAATAGTAGCTGCACTTGGTATTAAAGATTCTATAGGTAATATAGCGAATTACCAATTCGATGATATTATGACCTATGACTTTGAAATATATTATTCGGATGATTTGCAAGATAAAGATAAAAAAGCTTATCAAGAAAAGTATAGAGATTTAATATCTGAAAATGTATTTTTAACAAAGGAAACATTTGAATTAGTAAAAGGAAATCAAACAAAAACATTTAATCTTATTGCAACTGATAATAAGTCTATTACAAATATAATAAATTTTAATTATGAGGGTGAAACTGTTTCATATCCAAAGGATGGCGAAGTTTTACTTAGCCATTCACTAGCAGAACATGCTGATGTATCAATTGGTGATACAGTAACTATTAAAATAAGTGACACTAAAAATGTTGAAGCCCTTGTAGGTGGTGTCTTTGAAAACCATATTGATAATTATATGTTTATGTCAGATACTACTTACAAAATGCTCTTAAATGAAGAAGCCAAACATTTGAATTCATTTGCTAAAGTTAATGAAAAAGATTTAGATCCTACAGCAAAAATATTATTAGATGATGAAAGTATAACCGCTGTTGTCTCTACACATCTTTTACGTGATATGGTTGATGATACAATGATAAGCTTAGATTATGTTATATGGCTAGTATTAGGGTTCGCCCTAGCTCTTGCCTTTGTTGTAGTATATAACCTAAACAACATTAATATTACTGAAAGAGCATATGAAATAGCTACTTTAAAAGTACTTGGTTTTTATCAAAATGAAACTCACTCTTATGTTTTTAGAGAAAACCTTTTCTTAACTGCACTTGGAATCTTTGTTGGATTGATATTTGGAAATTACTTACTTACCTTTATTATGACGCAAATTCAAGTTGATTTTGTAAGCTTCAAACAGCAAATATTCCCTTTAAGCTTCTTAATAGCAATTATAGTTACATTTCTTCTTACAATTTTAGTAAACTGGATTCTGCGTGGAAAAATTGACAGGATTGACATGACAGAGTCTTTAAGCTCTGGAGAATAATAGCACATACAAAAAGGCGGTATATACCGCCTTTTTTATGTAATATAATTAATACACTTCACTTTTTTGTATTGTTTCATAATTATTTTCTTTTAATATAGCTATTGCCTTTTCTATATTAGATGTTTTTATTATCATAGAAGGCTTTTTGCCCGAATCCAAAAGATACATATATGATATTCCTATATTCCCTTCTGATAAGGCCTTAAGCATCTTATGTAGCATACCTACATCATGAGGTACCTTTACTCCAATTACATCTACTAATTCAGCAGAAAAATTAGCTTGCTTTAGAACCTCTCTTCCCTTTTGGGGATCAGATACTATAATTCGTAAAACACCATAATCCTTTGTATCAGCAAGTGTTATTGATAAAATATTAATATCATTGTTCTTAAGAATTTCTGTTACTTTTTCTAACCTACCATCTTTGTTTTCAAGAAACACGGTTAATTGTTTAATATACATAGGACACACTCCTTACTTACACATAATGGGTTTGCAGGAATCTTAACTTATATTAATTCCCTTTTGTCAATTACTCTAACAGATTTACCCACACTTCTCTCTAAAGTCTTTGGTTCAACTAGCTTCACTGAAACTGACACCCCTAAAGCTTGAAGTAAAACATGAGCTATTTTTTTCTTCAATTTCTCAATTTCACCAATTTCATCTGAAAAGAAATGTTCATTTAACTCTACTCTAACTTCTAATACATCTAGATTGTTTACTCTATTTGCTATTAACTGATAATGAGGACTTGTTTCTCCTAATTCCAAGAGAGCTGTTTCAACTTGAGAAGGGAATATATTAACACCACGAATAATTAACATGTCGTCAGTTCGTCCTTGTAATCTTCCCATTCTTACTAGTGTCCTTGAGCAGTCACACTTTTCATAATGTAGTGAAGTAATATCCCTTGTCCTATAGCGAAGAAGTGGTAAAGCTTCTTTGGTAAGTGTAGTAAATACTATTTCTCCTGTTTGACCATCTTCTACTTGTTCTAAGCTGTCAGAATCAATAATTTCTGGCACAAAATGATCTTCATAAATATGAAGGCCTTTGTGGCAGTGACAATCTGCAGATACTCCTGGCCCAATAATTTCGCTCATTCCATATATGTTATAAGCTTTAATACCTAGCCTTTTCTCAATCTCTAAACGCATATTATCTGTCCAAGGCTCTCCCCCCAAAATTGCATTCTTTAATTTTAATTTGCCAATTAAATTACCTTCCTCTAGCTCTTCTATTATATGTAAAAGATAAGAGGGAGTACAGGCTATAGCAGTAACCCCTAAGTCATGCATCATAGTTATTTGCTTTTTAGTATTACCTGTAGACATTGGAATTACAGTAGCCCCTACTGTTTCCCCACCGTAGTGTAGGCCTAAACCTCCTGTAAACAATCCATATCCATAAGAAACTTGAATCATGTCCTGTTTACCAACTCCAACCATAGTCAATACTCTAGCAACACATTCTTGCCATATTTCAAGATCTCTTCTGGAATAACCTACAACAGTTGACTTACCTGTTGTACCAGAAGATGCATGTATACGCACAACTTCTGATTCTGGAATAGCAAATAAGCCAAAAGGATAATTTTCTCTTAAATCATCCTTGGTGGTAAAAGGTAATTTGTTAAGATCTTCAACCCCTCTAATATCACCAGGTTCTAATCCAATCTCTTGCATCTTTTTTCTGTAAAATTCAACATCGTGATAAACTCTATTAACTAGCTTTTTAAGTCTTACACTCTGCATATGAGTGAGTTCATCTCTACTCATACACTCTTTCGTTTGATTCCAAATCATAATTAATCCTCCGAAGTTTCAACTTTTACCCCATTTTCAGATAAAATCTGTGTGGCTATTTCTAAATCATCAATATGCATAACCATTAATGGAGTTTTACTATTTCTAATTACAAAAGAATAGATATAATTTAGATTGAGTCCTGCCTCAGCTATAATACCAAGTACCCTATCTAACTCACCAGGCCTGTCTTCTAAATTAACAGCTATAACATTAGTGGCCTTTACCAAAAAATTCTTTTCTAGTAGCTTCTCTCTTGCTAATTCTGGCTTATCTACAATCACTCTAAGTATCCCAAATTCAGGAGCATCAAAGGTCGCAACAGCTCTAATGTTTATATCGTTTTCTCTTAGGGTATTGGTTACCTTGTGTAAACTTCCTATTTCATTTTCTACAAAAACTGAAAGTTGTTCTAGCATGTTCCCTTCTCCAATCTACTTGTTCATAGTATAACCAAGTTCAAAAGCTTTTTTGTTAATTTCTATTGTTTTTTGAGGAACTGTTTCCTCTATTACTTTTAGCCATTCTTCTTTTGAAAAGTCCATATGTCTAGCTGCAATACCGAGAATAATAATGTTAAAGGTTCTTGTATTTCCAATTTTTTTTGCTTCTTCTAGTGCATCCACTTTTATAACATTATATTTTTCTTCCAGTGCCTCAATTATATTATTTGGATACTTAGCAGCTCCAATTATTACTGGCATCGGGTCAATTCTTTGGTCATTAACTATTAGTACTCCGTCTTTTTTTAGAAAATGAGCATATCTTGCTGCTTCTAACTTTTCAAAAGCAATTAAAACATCTGCCCTACCTTCTTCTACTATTGGTTCAGCAACCTCTTTGCCAAAGCGTACAAATGTAACTACGCTTCCGCCTCTTTGAGCCATACCATGAACTTCTGAAAGTTTAACATCGAAACCAGCTTCTAATATAACTCCACCGAGAACTCTACTAGTTAGCAGGGTTCCTTGTCCTCCAACTCCTACAATCATAATGTTTTTTGTTTCTATCTTTGTTTTTGTATCCATTATAGTCAAAGCTCCTCCTTTACAGTTCTACAAGCTCCATTGCACCGAATCTACATAAGTTAGCACATAGTCCACAACCATTACATAAGGTATCATTAATTGTTACAGTACCATCTTCTAACTTAGTAATAGCTGGACACCCTGGCTTTAGACAAGCTCCACACTTCTTACAGGCATCTCTATCTACTTTATATTGTTTTGTTATCTTCTTATCTAATAAAGCACAAGGAGCTTTTGATATTATTACCGATAATTGTTCTGAATTTCTAGCAGCTTTAACTACATTTTCTAATTCTTTAATATCAAAGGCATCTACAACTTTAACATCTTCTATTCCTAGAGCCTTGCAAATCGCAGAAAAATCAATACTATATGATATGTCTCCTTGTAATGTCTTTCCTGTTGCTGGATTGTCTTGAGCACCAGTCATAGCGGTCGTTGAGTTATCTAAAATAAGAACTGTAGCTGTACTCTTATTATATACCATATTCATAAGAGAGTTTATGCCTGTATGCATAAATGTAGAATCTCCAATTACTGCTACCCAGTTTTTCGTATATTCTTTACCTTTAGCTTTTTCCATGCCGTGTAAGCCACTAATACTTGCACCCATACCTACAGTAGTGTCTATAACATTTAAAGGAGGTGCTGCCCCTAAAGTATAACAACCTATGTCACCAGAAGCATGCATCTTTAATTTGTTTAATACATAAAATGTACTTCTATGAGGGCATCCTGGGCAAAGTACAGGTGGTCTTCCAGGAACATCATTTGCTTTTTCGATTTCAAGCTTTTCGCCTTTAATAGCTTTTCTTAAAAGATTAGCACTATATTCACCTTGAACTGTAAAAATTTCTTTTCCAACTGCTTCAATTCCCCAAGACTTAACTTGTTCCTCTATTATTGGATCCAACTCTTCCACTATGTATAGCTTGTCAACCTTCTTAGCAAATTCCTCAATTAGCTTTCTTGGAAGTGGATTCACCATTCCTAATTTTAGAACAGAAGCTTCTGGTAAAACTTCCTTTACATATTGATAAGGAATTCCTGATGTAATAATACCTATACTTAAATCATTATATTCCACATGGTTAATAGGAAAGTCACAAGCATCTTCTATTAACTTATTTTCTCTTTCTTCTACCAGCAAGTGACGTTTCTTTGCATTAGCTGGTGTCATAACATATTTGGGAACATTCTTCTCATAAACTTTATCTTCTTTTTCTAATCTGTCATTTAATTCTACTATGCCCTGAGAATGAGAAAGCCTTGTTGTACTTCTAACTATAACAGGTGTATCATAACTTTCACTTAAATCATAAGCAAATTTAACATATTCTTTTGCTTCGTTACTATCTGATGGTTCAAGCACTGGAAGCTTGGCAGCTCTTGCTAGTGCTCTAGTATCTTGCTCATTTTGCGAACTATATAGACCTGGGTCATCAGCCACAATTAAAACTAAACCACCATTAACTCCTGTGTAAGAAGATGCAAACATAGGATCAGCAGCTACATTTACTCCAACATGTTTCATAGATGCTAGTGATCTAACACCACTAAATGATGAACCTAAGGCTACTTCATAAGCTACCTTTTCATTAGGTGCCCATTCTACATATATATCTTCATACTTAGCTAGATTTTCACTTATTTCAGTACTAGGAGTCCCTGGATAAGCAGATGAAACCTTGACTCCTGCTTCATATGCCCCCCTCGCAAATGCTTCGTTTCCTAGCATAATTTGTTTCCTACTCACTTTGATGTACCCCTTTCATTTCTTCTGCGGCTTTCTTTATTTCTATTCCCAATTCTTCTAATTGCTTCTCATCTACAGTGCTTGGAGCCTTAGTCATTAAACATGAAGCGTCTTTTAACTTAGGAAATGCTATCACATCACGGATGCTATCTTCCTTTGACATTATCATTATTAGACGATCTAATCCGTAAGCCAAGCCTGCATGAGGAGGAACTCCATACTTAAATGCATTTAGTAAAAATCCGAAGCGTTCATAAGACTCTTCCTTGGAAAAGCCAAGTGCCTTGAATACCTTTTCTTGTATTTGGGTTTGATGAATACGTACACTTCCCCCACCTATTTCATTACCATTCAAGATTATATCATAGGCTTTTGAGCGTACCTTTGCTGGATCTGTATCTATTAAATCCATATCTTCTTCTAGTGGCATTGTAAATGGATGATGTTTTGATACATATCTATCTTCTTCTTTTGAGTATTCAAACAATGGAAAATCAGTAACCCATAAGAAATTAAACTTATCCTTGTCTATTAAATCAAGTTGTTTCGCAAGTTCTAACCTTAAATTACCTAAAACATCAAAGGCAACTTCATCCTTATCAGCTACAAAGAGTAATAAATCTCCTGCTTTAGCTGACATCTTATCCACTAAATTGCTTAGCTCTTCATCAGACATAAATTTAGCAAATGAAGACTTGTATGTTCCGTCCTCATTAATTGAAAGGTATGCTAGACCTTTAGCACCAAAGTCTTTGGATAAGTCTACAAGTTTGTCTATCTTCTTTCTAGACATATCCCCTTGACCCTTTGCATTGATTCCACGTACACAACCACCCTTATCTATTGCAGCAGAAAACACTCCAAACTCACTATCTTTAACTACTTCTGATACATTTACTAATTCCATAGCAAAGCGAGTGTCTGGTTTATCACTACCATAGCGTTCCATAGCTTCACTGTAAGTCATTCTTGCAATTGGTAATTCAATATTCACATCTAAGATATCTTTAAACATTCTTTTTAATAACTTTTCGTTAACAGATATTACGTCATCAATATCAGCAAATGATAACTCAATATCTATTTGCGTAAACTCTGGCTGACGATCAGCACGCAAGTCCTCATCTCTGAAACATTTTATAATTTGAAAATATCTATCATATCCTGCACACATTAATAATTGTTTGAATAACTGTGGTGATTGTGGCAGAGCATAAAAATCACCTGGATGTACGCGGCTTGGAACTAGATAATCTCTAGCACCTTCTGGTGTACTCTTAGTTAGCATTGGAGTTTCAATTTCCAGAAAACCTTCATCTGCGAGAAACTGCCTAGTAAGTGTGGCAACCTCACTTCGCATTATAAGATTCCTTTGTAAGTCAGGTCTCCTTAAATCTAAGTATCTGTATTTCAATCTTAGCTCTTCTTTAGTTTTACTGTTTTCTTCAACAGGAAAAGGTGGAGTTTCTGCTTCCGATAGAATTCTTAAATCCCTTGCTCTAATCTCTATATCTCCCGTTTTAAGGTTTGGATTAACCGCACCTGATCTTGCTTCAACCTTACCAACTACAGCAATTACAAACTCACTTTTTAGTTTTTCTGCTTTTTTGAAGTCTTCAACTCCTACGTCGCTTTCTTCAAATATAAGTTGCAACAATCCTGTACGGTCACGTAAATCCACAAATATTATTCCACCTTTATTTCTGGATTTTTGTATCCATCCCATTACTGTAACAATTTCACCAATATTCGAATTAGATACCTCCGTACATCTGTGACTTCTTTTTAGACCTTTCATTGATTCTGCCATTATAGCCTCCTAATTTATATCTTCTAAAAACGTTTTATATCCTTTTACTGTTTCATATATATCAGCCTTGCTTGTTATTTCCCAAGGAGCATGCATGTTAAGCACTGCAACTCCACTATCAATTACTTCCATGTTGTAGTTAGCCATTATGTATGCAATAGTCCCACCACCACCTTGATCAACTTTTCCGAGTTCTGCTGTTTGATAGGAAATATCCTTATCATCTAATATCTTGCGTAATTTTGCTATGTATTCGGCATTAGCATCGTTGGAATTCGATTTTCCTCTTGAACCTGTATATTTATTAAAGACCATTCCTTTGCCAAAATAAGCCGAGTTCCTCTTTTCCATAACTTGAGGATAGTTTGGATCAAATGCCGCACTAACATCTGATGATAACATAAATGAATTTTGTAAGGCTCTTCTTAATCTTAATTCTGAATACTTACCTTGCAATTCTAAAATCTCAGCAAGAACATTTTCGAAGAACTTTGAATGCATACCTGATGCACCAACACTACCAATCTCCTCTTTGTCAACTAAGATACAGCAACAAGTTTTATCAGTTTCTTTAATTTCAAAGATTGCTTTCATGGAAGTGTATGCACATACTCTATCATCTTGTCCATATCCCATGACCATGCTTCTATCTAGTCCATAATCTCTTGCCTTTCCAGCAGGTACAATCTCTATCTCTGCTGAAATAAAATCTTCTTCTTCAATATCATACTTTTCTTTTAATAGTTTGAGTATGTTAGCTTTTACTGCATCCTTTTCTTCGTCTTTAAGTGGAATACTACCTATTAAAACATTAAGGTCTTCACCTTCAACTACTTTAGATGCCTTTTTCTGCAATTGGTCTGCCGATAGATGAATTAACAAATCACTTACACCAAATACTGGATCTTCTTCATCTTCACCAACAACTATATTTACAACCGTTCCATCTTTTTTTGCCACCACACCATGTATAGCAAGAGGGATTGCAACCCATTGATATTTTTTTATACCACCGTAGTAATGAGTATCAAACATTGCCATATTGGTGTCTTCATATAAAGGGTTTTGCTTTAAGTCTAGTCTTGGTGAGTCTACATGAGCTCCAAGTATCCTCATGCCTTCTTCTAATTCTTCTTCACCAATAACAAATAGTACTACCGCCTTGTCCATATTAGTTGCATATATCTTATCTCCAGCTTTTAGCTCTTTTTCTTTTGTTATGTAGTCGTTTATATCTGTGTATCCTTGTTCTTTTGCTTGTCTTACAATTTCGTCTACACATTCTCTTTCTGTCTTACAATCAGATATAAACTTCTTATAGCCTTCACTTAATTCAAAAACTTTCTTTTTTTCGTTCTTATCATACTTTAACCATGCATTTTCTTTATTCATGTCTTAGTCATTCCTTTCTAGTTATAACACATGTGATTTATCCTTTGTTCTTATGTTACAAAAAATATTCTATAATTCTATCTAGTTCAACTTCCTTTTGTTCTCCAGTCTCCATATTCTTAATGCTTGCCGAGTTCGCATTTAGTTCATTATCGCCCAGTATTACTGTATGTTTTGCATTAATTTTGTTGGCATACTTCATTTGAGCCCTGACACTTCGATCCATGTAATCAGTCTCTACAATTATTCCAGCTTCCCTAAGTCTATCTACAAGTAAATATGCCTTCTGCTTTGCCTTATCTCCTATTGTTCCTACATATAGTTGGATGGGATCTTCAGCTTGTAATTCTATTCCTTCATCATCCAGGAAGTGAATTATACGTTCAATTCCCATTCCAAAACCAACAGAAGGAATGTCATGTTTTTTATCTATCTCATTAATCAAATTATCGTAGCGACCTCCGCCACATAAGGTAAATCCATCTTCATTGACAAATTCGAAAACTGTTTTTGTATAATAATCAAGACCCCTAACAATAGCTGTGTCAACAACATATGATATCTTAAGACTAGTTAATAGTTCCTTAAGTTCATCAAAATGCTCTCTACATTCATCATCCAGATACTCAATAGTTCTAGGAGCATCTTTTACAATTTCTTGACAAGTTGGAACCTTACAATCTAATACACGTAGTGGATTCTTGTGCATTCTATCTTTACACGTAGAACATAGTCCAGCTTCATGCTCTTTAAGGAAGTTTACTAGGGCCTCATTATATTGCTTTCTACATTTTTCACATCCTATGCTATTAATGTGAAGCTTTGTATTTTTGAGTCCTATTTGGCTTATAAATCTATTAACCAATGTAATCAATTCAATTTCCACTAAAGGACTATTTGAACCAACAAACTCTACTCCAAATTGGTGATGCTGACGAAGCCTCCCACTTTGAGGTTGCTCATAACGAAATGCAGGTGTAATATAAAACAGTTTAGTTGGTTGACTTTCATTGTACATACCATTTTCTATATAGGCACGAATAACTCCTGCTGTTCCTTCTGGTTTTAAGGTAATACTACGACCACCTTTATCATCAAAGGTATACATTTCCTTCTGTACTACATCTGTAGTCTCTCCTACCCCTCTTTGAAACAAAACTGTGTGTTCAAAAACAGGGGTTATAATTTGCTTAATATTATAAGCCTTACATAACTTCTTAGCTAGTTCTTCTATTATAGTTCTTTTATGCATGTTTGTTCCAAACCAATCCCCTGTACCTTTTGGTCTTTGTGTAATCATTTTCTACCTCCTCGTTCTATCTGTGAAAATTAATAGCATTGTTTTGCTATAAATAATCTTCTTTAAATCGCTTCTTACGTTCTATCATTTCATCAATTCGTTCAATATAATCATCTAAACTCTTGACATTTTCAACACGTCTTATCTTTTGTTTTTCATAAGAGACAAACTTTGATAAGGCCCCTGCTCCTAAGGCTACTATATTATGCTTATCTTCCATCATTAAAATATTATATAAGCCTTCTTTTCCTGCCTTTGCATAACCTACATTCTCAATATTATCTCTTACATTTTTTTGCCTGTATAAATAATAAGGAAAATATCCTGCTCCTTTAGCATACTCCTCAGTTAATTCTTTCATTAAAGAAATATCATATGATTTTAATTCCTTATATTTTTCTATTTGAATATTAAGCCTTGCTGCTCTCTTTATAGCTAAGGCATGAACGGTTAAGCTATCAGGCTGTAGTTTGTCAATTTCTTCAAGTGTATGCTGTACGTCACTTATATTTTCTTTCGGCAGGCCAATAATCATATCCATATTAATATTATCATGTCCTGTCTCCCGAGCCAAATAAAACATGCGACTTACTTCTAATACAGTATGTTTTCTTCCAATTAAATCCAATGTCTTTTGGGACATACTTTGCGGGTTTATGGAGATTCTTCCAACCTTGTATCTCTTTAAAAGCTTAAGTTTTTCTCGCGTTATACTATCAGGTCTTCCTGCTTCTACACAATATTCATAAACATGTGAAAAATCTATAACACTTTCTATATGATTTAGCAGTTTTTCTAGCTGTTCTTCATTTAATGCTGTTGGCGTTCCACCACCAATATAAATACTAAATAGCTTTTTGTCCGGCATATAGGAAGCCGCAAAACTAATCTCCTTCATTAGTGCATTAAGATATGCTTCTACTTTATCTTGGTGTTTATCTATGGAATAAGAAGCAAAAGAACAATAAAGACATGTACTTGGACAAAAAGGAATTCCAATGTATAAGCTATATCCATTTTTATAATCAATCTTTTTTAGCAATTCTAGTTCTCTTTCTGCTATTTCCATACAGAGGTTGATTTTTTCATCAGTACAATAATATTGTTCTCTCATATAACTTATTATATCTTTTTTTGACTCATTCTTTTCAAGTCTGTCTAAGACTATTTTGCTAGGGCGAACACCTGTTAAGGTTCCCCATCTTAAGTCCTTTTTACTTGTTTTATTAAAAGAAGTATAAACTAATCTTTTTAAACTATTCCTATAATTTCTTTTATCAGTATAATCTGTTTTTTCAATTGCTGAATATACTTTTTTTATTGATTTTTCTTTGTTTAAAGTTAAAAACGCATTAATTTCAATGTCTTTTTTATTTAATGAAATTAAAATTACAATTTTAAAATCGTCTTTTTCTTTTATATAATTATTGATTAAATCATCCTTAATAGTTTCCACGCCTATTATTTTAACATTTGAATTAGGATAAAAAGCCCTTGCAAGGCTGTATATATCGTTATTGTATTTATTTGAATTTACATAGAAAGTTATCAATATTTATCTCCGATATTCTCGTATAAAAAGATTGTTTTCTTTTTCATGTCCAATTGTAGTTTCTTCTCCATGCCCAGGATACACTTTAATACTTTCTGGTAAGGTTAGAATCTGGCTGGAAATAGAATGCATTAAAGATCTATTGTCTCCTGTTGGAAAATCAGTTCGTCCTACAGATTCGAAAAATAAGGTATCTCCAGAAAATAAAACTTCTTGATCTTCAATGTAATAACAAACTCCACCTTGAGTATGACCTGGTGTGTATATAACCTTTATGTCCATATCAGCTAATCTAATAATCTCATTCTTATCAACTAGCACATCTGCTTCTAAAGTAAATTTCTGACGAATTAGATTTGAGCCATTTAATGAAGAGTCTGATAGTACTGATGCTTCTGGCTTGGCAACGTAAATATCTATTGCAAATTCATTTGACAACTCTTTAGCAGCCATAACATGATCAAAATGTCCATGTGTCAACAAAATCGCTACGGGTTTTATTTCCATGCTATTAATCTTAGATTTTATTATGTTAAATTGAGCTCCTGGATCTATAATAACAGTTTCTTTACTAGTTTCATTAATTAACAAGTAACAATTTGCAGCCATAATACCTACTACACATTTTTCAATTATCATATTTTATCCCTTCTTTAGCCTGTTGTGCGTTCTATGTCAATAACACTTTCTACTTTCCTTAACTTGCTAACAATAGCACTTAGTTGTTCAACATTATTAATTTCAAACCCTACAGTGATAGTTGCAGTTCCGTGTTTGTTTGTTCGTACCGTCATAGAGTCTACATTGATTTCTTCTTCTGTAAATATTTTTGATATTTCTAGTAAAAAACCGCTTCTATCTCTTGCGTATATTTTAATTTCTGCAGAATACAGATTATTACTTTCATCTAAAGTAACAGATGTGCTCCACTGAGCATCAATTAATCTTTCCCTGTCTTCCTCGGAAATATTAATTATATTAAGACAATCAGTTCTGTGAATAGAAATACCTCTACCTCTTGTAACAAAGCCTGTTATTTCATCTCCTGGAACAGGATTGCAACACTTAGAGAATCTAACTGCTAAATCATGAATACCCTCAACTATAATACCACTTTTTGAAGGTGCTACTGTTGCTGGTCGTCTGCTTTCCTTAAATTCAGTAATGGTTTCTAAAAGTTTTTCATCAGTCATTTCTCTTTTTTGTTGTTTTTCATGTTCTAAAACTAATCTATCTACAACCTGACTTTCTTTTAGACCTCCATGTCCTACGGCTGCATACACAGCTTTCCAGTCCTTGTAGCCATACTTGCTCATGACCTTTTCCATATACTGTGGTTTCAACAAATCGCTTAATACAATATGCTTGCTCTTTGCATAGTTATGAATATGATCCTTCCCTTTAATAATATTATCTTCTTTTAACTGGGTCTTAAACCACTGATTAATTTTGTTTTTAGCTTGAGTACTTTTAACAAGATTAAGCCAGTCTCTACTAGGGCCTTTTGAATTCTGAGAAGTAATAATATCTATTTGATCACCATTCTTAATCTTATAATCAATGTTAACTAAATTACCATTAACTCTCGCTCCCACCATTGTATTTCCTACTGCACTATGAATGCTATAGGCAAAATCAATAGGTGTAGAGCCAGCTGGTAAAGTCTTAACATCTCCTCTTGGAGTAAAACAATAGACATTGTCAGAAAATAAATCCAAATCACTTTTTAGAAGACTAAGAAATTCTCTGTTATCAGACATGTCACGTTGCCATTCTAATATCTCACGTAACCAAATAAGTTTCTCTTCTTCAGCATCTTCAGATGATTTTCCTTCAACGCCTTCTTTATACTTCCAATGGGCGGCAATACCATATTCTGCAGTTTTATGCATGTCAAATGTTCTTATTTGCATTTCGAAGCGATCCCCATTCGGACCAATAAGAGATGTATGCAAAGACTGATACATGTTTTGTTTTGGCATAGCAATATAATCTTTAAATCTTCCCGGAATAGGTTTGTACATCTCATGAATAATTCCCAGAGCTGCATAGCAATCTTTCACACTTTCTACAATTATACGTACAGCAAATAAATCATATATTTGATCTAGTGACTTATCTTGAGTAATCATCTTTTTATATATACTAAAGAAATGTTTTATTCGTCCTTCAACTTTTACATTGATACCTGCTTCATTCATATGTTCATGAACTTCTTCTACAATTTTGTTAACTTTCTCTCTTCGTTCACTTTTCTTTAAGGTAATCTTTTTTGCCAATCTATGGTAAGTTTCTGGTTCTAAATACTTAAGAGATAAGTCATCTAGTTCAACTTTTATCTTGGAAATTCCTAGTCTTTGAGCTATTGGTGCATATATTTCTATAGTTTCTTTAGCCTTTTCCTTTTGTTTATCAGGTGTTTGATATTGCATAGTTCTCATATTGTGAAGCCTGTCAGCTAACTTAATAAGAATTACTCTTATGTCCTTTGCCATGGCAAGAAACATCTTTCTCAAATTCTCTGCCTGAGCTTCAACTTTGTCTTGAGAATAATTAATATTAGATAACTTCGTTACCCCATCTACTAAAAGAGCTATTTCAAAATTAAACATCTTGGCAATATCTTCGAAAGTATAGTCTGTGTCTTCAACCACATCATGAAGAAGTCCTGCAATTATACTCTCTTTATCTAGTTCAATCTCCGCTAAAATAATTGCAACATAAATAGGATGAATGACAAAAGGTTCTCCTGATTTTCTCAATTGACCCTCATGAGCTGAAACAGCAAGTTTATATGCTTTTTCTATCATGGAAAAATCAGCTGATGGATGGTATCGCTTTATTGTGTCTATTAATCTCTCATACAATTCATCAGGCGTAGCATCATCTACATCATCCTGGGTTCTATATATATTAATATCATTTTTAAATTCTTTTTTTTCCATGATTTCACCACCTTTTATAGCTTTTTATTGTTTTAAGCTTCTTGCATGTAAAGATAACTTGTAGCTAGCGGCACCTTATAGGTCACTGCTAGCTACAAAAATATTATTTTATACACCTATATTATTTACCTGAATATTTGATTACTGACTCTACATCATAACCTATAAGCTTGTCTCTTCCATTTAACCCTTCAAGTTCAATTAAAAAAACTATCTTAACAACTTCTCCACCTAATTTATTTACTAGTTTAGTAATCGCTTCAATAGTTCCACCAGTAGCTATTAAGTCATCAACAATAACTACTTTTTGTCCTGGCTTAATTGCATCCTTATGGATCTCCACTATTTCTGTACCATATTCCAAGTCATATTCTTGTTCTATAGTTTCGTAGGGAAGTTTACCTTTTTTTCTTATAGGTATAAATGGCTTATACGTATTGTAAGCAATAGGAACACCAAAGATAAAACCTCTAGATTCAGGACCAATAATCATATCAAATTCTATGTCCTTGAGAAGCTCCTGCATCTTATCAACTGACATTCTAAGACCATCCTTGTCTTGTAAGACAGAAGTTATATCTCGAAACATAACTCCTTCTTCCGGAAAATTAGGTATAGTCCTTACGTATTCTTCTAGTTTTTTCATGTGTTATCCTCTTTTCAGTTACTTATCTCTATCTATTATGAATAGTATAACATTACAATAATCTTATTTCAATTTATGAACATGAGGTAAATATATAGAAATACTCCTGCTAAGATGTGATTTTTCTATGTAAATTGCATTGAATAATACTAAAATTATATCATGTCCTTGTAAAAAGAACATAAACTTTGCACTAATTTTGTCGTATTATTAATAAAATTGTTTAATTATAGTTTGTTATGTTAGCAGGTAATTATTAATTATAATTTGAAGATTGCGCCTGCCATTGTATTCATTAATATTAGGATAGTAAATTATATTAAATTGAATATTGTTTTCTAAGTTCTTAAACATTTTATCAACTTCATCTTCTCCAAACTTATTACTTAAATCATCAAGAAATGATTCTACATCGGAAAAGTACATGGCATCCATTCTTTTACCATGCTTATTAATTATATTAAATTTAAGCACATTTTTATTTTTACCTAATAAAAAGGCTCTTGTAACACTAACATCTCTTTCTGCAAAAACTGGCTTTGGATTACCTTTGCCAAATGGCTCAAGTATGTTAAGTTCTTCTACAAGCTCTTTACTGATATATCCCAAAGGAAGAACTACATCTATTGTCACTTTTGCTATTAGGTCTTCGTCTGTCAAAGTAGTCAAGTCATTTAGATTCTTTCTAAATGAGCTTATATCTTTTTCTTCTATGGAGAGTCCTGCTGCCATAGGATGACCACCAAATTTTATTAAATACTCACTTGACTTTTCTAACTCCATAAACATATTATAACTTTCTATAGATCGTCCCGAACCCTTAACTGAATCTTCACCTTTAGTTAGTATGAACGTAGGCTTATTATAATATTCTCGTATTCTTCCAGCTATAATTCCAGCAATACTTTCATGACAATCCACAAGATAAACTACCAAGATTTTATCATGTCTTAGTTCAGTAGTTTCGATTAATTCCTTAGCCTGTTCCACACCCTTTTGCGTCATGTCTTTTCTAACATCATTTAACTCCTTAAGTTCTTTAGCCATTTTATAGGCTTCTTCTTCAGTTTCTGCAAGTAATAATTTCAAACCTTTTTTAGCCGTATCTAATCTACCAGATGCATTTAAGCATGGTCCTATAATAAATCCCAAATGATAAGCACTCAATTTCTCAGTGTTTATATCAGATAAATCCATCAAGGCATTTAGCCCTTGGTTCTTAGACTTTCCAAGACTATCTAGTCCTAATTTGACTAGAATACGATTCTCCTCAACTAAGTCCATAACATCGCATACAGTGGCAATTGCAACAACTTCTAATAGAGGATATATTTCTTTTTCAAAGCCATATACCTTGTATAGGGATTGAATTAATTTAAAGGCAACCGCTGCTCCACAAAGCTTCTTGTTAGGATATGTACATTTACTTTGCTTTGGGTTAATAATTGCATCCGCAAGTGGTATGTTTTCTATATTATTACCCTTAATTCCTTTTGTGGCAATTTCATGATGATCTGTTATTATAAGGGTCATGCCCATATCTTTGGCCATAATAGCTTGATCAAAAGCAGTTATACCATTATCACATGTTAAAATAGTATCAACACCATCATCAAAAGCTTGCTTTATAATATTATCATTAATCCCATAACCATCTTTAATTCTATCTGGTATTTCATAATCTACATTTGCACCACACTTTATAAGTCCAGTATATAAGATAAAGGTTGCTGAAATCCCATCTACATCATAGTCTCCTACAATACGAATTTTTTTATTATGTAAAATCTTATCTTCTAATATAAGACAGGCCTTTTCCATATCCTTTAATCCCATAGGATCATGCAAAGCTTCTATGCTAGGATATAGGAATCTCTTGATTTCCTCATCTTTTTCTAAACCACGATTTGCCAACAGTCTAGCAAGCACTTCACTTACCTTGTGTGTTTTCATTATATCTTTAAAATTTGCTTTTTTGCTTTTTACTATCCAGTTTGCCATGCTTTACACCTGGGCCTTCTCTGCTTCTAGCATAATAGCACATTCCACTCTTTTTCTTTGCATTTCGCAACCTATATCATAGGTATCATTAATTGTTCCATGATAGTTATATGAGTTGGCTACACATCCTCCACTACAGTAGAATTTAGCAAAACATTCTTTACATTTTTCTTTGGAATACACACTACTTTCTTTGAATTGCTTTACAATATCAGCTCTACTAATTCCATCAAAAACATTACCCATAAGGAATTCTTCTTGTCCTACAAACTGGTGGCATGGATATAAGTCTCCCCACGGATTAACTGCCAAATACTCTGTTCCTGTTCCACATCCAGACAAGCGCTTTGCAACACATGGTCCACCAGAAAGGTCAATCATAAAATGAAAGAAATTAAATTCTTCCCCTACTTGTCTTTTTTCTATCATATACTTGGCCAGCTTATCATATTGCTCAAAAACAATGGGAAGGTCCTCTTCTTGGATAGAATATGGATCCTCCAACGGAGAAACCACTGGCTCAATAGATATTTGCTTAAATCCAAGTTCAGCAAGATGTTTTACATCTTTTGAAAAATCCAAATTATTCTTTGTAAATGTTCCTCTAACATAATAATTATCTTGATTTCTGCTTTCTGCTAGCTTCTTAAACTTTGGAAGAATCAAATCATAACTTCCCTTTCCATTATGCGAAGGGCGCATATGATCATGAACTTCCTTCCTTCCATCTATGCTAAGTACCACATTACTCATTTCTTTATTAGCAAATTCTATAATATCATCACTTAACAAAACACCATTAGTTGTTAATGTAAATCTAAACTTCTTATTGTGAATCTTTTCTTGTTCTCTACCATATTTAACAAGTTCTTTTATCACCTTAAAATTCATCAAAGGCTCTCCACCAAAAAAGTCCACTTCTAGATTTCTTCTGTTAGCTGAATTTGCAATTAAAAAATCAAGGGCTTGTTTGCCGACTTCATAGCTCATAAGTCCTCGCTTGCCTTTATATTCTCCTTCTCCGGCAAAACAATAACGACAGGCCAAATTACAATCGTGGGCAATATGTAAACACAAAGCTTTTACAACTGTCTTTCTAGACTTGAAATCTTGTATGTATTCTTCATAAATATCTTCCGTAAAAAGAGAACCTCTTGATATTAACTCTTCTACATCCTCTATGGCAGACAAAATAGCTTGCTCGTCTTCTATGAACAAATAATCATATTGGGAATCATTATATTTTTTTATTAATTTGCTGACTATTGCCTCTTTATCATAGTTTTCATACATAGCAATAATATCATAAACCAAATCGTCAACAAGATGGATTTGGCCACTGTTTACGTCTAGCACAATATTATAACCATTACTTTTATATTGGTGTACCAAAATATTACTTCCTTTCATTATGTGTCTAGCAATAAAGTAGTATGTCTTTATTACTTTATATTTAATAGTACTGAATTATACTGAAAACTTAGGTGGCTGCTAGTAATTAACTTATTACTAACAGCCACCTATGTTATATTAGAACTATAAGTAGCTTATAAAATATTGCTATTATTGTTACTTGTCACGAATGCTTTCACAACTTTGATTACCTACAGTACAGGATGTTTTGCATGCAGATTGACATGACGTTTGGCACTCACCACATCCACCTTTTTTCATGCTTTCTTTTAGACTTCTTGTGTTTAATGTTTTTATTCTTTTCATTGTGATAACCATACCTTTCTCTTACAGATTCAACATTCCTACTAAGTAAAATGATTTTCTCTTAATATATTATAACATAACCACAAAAATATGAAAAGCCTTTACATCAACTTAACATTCCACCAAGCATTCCACTAAAAGCACAGATTAAAAAAACACTCAACATCCTACTAGTATCCATTCCCATAAAAGTATTTGCAACTGTAGAAATAATTACTAGTATGACAAAGTAAACAACTCCTATGGCTAAGCCCCATATAAATCTTTTTTCTTCCCTGCTCTTGCCTATAAGGAAGCCTCCAGTAAAGCAAGATAGTATATAAATAATTATAATCCCTGCACTAATTATTGTCCCAGCCAAATCCAACTTAAGCATTAAAAATGCTAACATAAAAAGTAATAAACCGGATAATATGTATGCAAATAATAATGATTTTAGAAATGCTATAATTTTTGTTTTGTTTTCTAGTATTTTGTCCATAAAAAACCTCCACCTTTTTATATTGTAATATATTAGGTGGAGGGATAATATATTCTAACTTTCTCTTATAAAACATATATGAACGTATTCTTCTAAAAGAACACGTTCATATATTAGGACAGGAATACACCACTACCATTGGTGTTATGTAAAATTAATGGAATTTCCAACTACTAATGTTTCCCGTGCATTATATTATATATGCGCTAGGAGAGGTATTATATTTCATTTCTTTATAAGAGTACTCCAGTTTTTTATTACAGTTAAACCGTAATTGGAAACCACATCTAAAAAGGTCATTTAACTAAGTTTTAAGAATTGGGTTACTCTACACCCATGTCATTTAAAGTCACAGAATCACTTATAACCTTAAATAATTTAGTGTAAATATATTTTTTGTCAACCTAGTGTTTTGGGTTTTAAATTTCCTAATAAAAATTGATTATTTTGGGGGGTCAATTTTTATTTAATTATAATTTTTAAATTTTAGAATTATTAACAAACTTCTAACCTTCTAAATACCTAAAAATCCATACAAGCCAATTCCAACTAGCAAACATATATTTCACCTTCTCTCATTCATAAAAACAAAAACTTGAGTAACTCTTACTCTTTTTATAATACATCTTTAACATTTATGCAATATTATTCCGGTGAACGGTAGGTTTTTTCCGGTGAACGGTAAATTTTTAGTTAATTGAGTTGGGTAAAATAATTTCAGCAATAAAAATATGATCCTCAACTTTATATGTAAATGAACCTCCATTTTTTTTCATACATTGCTCTATATTTTGAATTCCATAGCCGTGTCCATTTTTGTTTTTATGGCTTATTATTTTTCCATTAATAATTTTGGGTCTTTTTTCAATGGTATTAATAATAGTTATATACATTGCTGTTTCTAAAACCTTTACATATACATTTATTGATTTTGATGCTTCAAAAGCATTACTTAGGACATTTGCAAAAACCGTACACAAATCCATACTATTTAAAGTAATGTCCCCTGGAATACTTCCTGTCCAATTAATAGTTGTATTAGGATGCTTTATTAATAAATCATTTATAATTGCATCTATTAATTTATTACCCGTATTTACACTAACTGATAACTCACTAAGAGATGAGCCAATTCTAGTAAAGTATCTATCTAATTCATCATATTCCTCGTTTATCAAAAGTATATGCATGCAATATATATGACTAGATATATCATGCCTAAACTTTTTAGTCTCTTCATCCTTATTAAGAAGCATTTTATAATATTCTTCTTGAGTCTTTACTAGTTTGGCATTTATTGCATTCTCCTCTGAGAGATGCTTATTTTTATTGCGTGTAATAATTAATGATGTACATATTACAATAAACATTAGACTACTCACACTTAAACCCAGTGCAATTAACTTTCTTGTGGAACTCTTTAATGCATCAAATCCAAAATATTGAACAGATGTAATATATAGACCTAGTCCAATTCCCCCAAATATATATATAAGTATTTGGCTAAGTGTAACGGAACTATTATTCTTTTTATATCGATCTTTGATTTTAAGTTTTACAAGTAAAAGTACTGATATAATTATTAAGGACATTGAGTTGACCATTATACTTAACAAGTAATTACCCTCTAAGTCATCTAATGTATGGGTAAATATATAAATAAAAACTGCAGAAAAAATCATGTCTACAATACATATAAAGACATAAATAAGAATTATATATTTTCCATTCTTTTTTGAAGTAGTTATGAAAGTTATAAGAACAATCGACATTATGCCATAAAATAAACTGTGCCCAGACCAGTCTATATAAATAGAAGTAATAAAAATAAAAATACTCGCAAGTGACAATATATATAGTAGGGTTTTTGAATTTTTTATCTTTATGTCTATAATTAATTTGTAGCATAACAATATTTTTAAAAATTCTATTATAAAGTTAAAAGTATTATGAGTAAGACTATTCACTTTAACCTCCTAAATAAATCTAGCATACTTCTTAATATAAGCAAAAAGGGTGTCTTTTAAAGCTGCATGGTTACGCCTTGAAATAGGAACCAAATGGCTAATATAATTCATTTTAATTTCATTGTTGTTTAACTTCTTTATGTATCTAAGGGCAACAATATACGCCCTATGGGTTTGAAAAAAATGTTCCGTTCCTAGCTCACTCATCCAATATTTAAGTTGCCTATTACTTTCTAAAACATCATTCTTGGTATAAATATATGTTCCATCTCCATAAGCTTCAATATATATAATATCTTGGATATTTATAAATTCAACATTTCCTTTTTCATTAATTGCTATTCTTTTGTTATTTAAAATCTCCTTCTCTACTTCACAAATAGCTTCATTGAATTTATCCATTTCAAGAGGTTTACATAAAAATCTAAAAGCCTTCACTTTAAATGCCTCAGGCATAAATTCCGAGTGACTTGTAAGGAAGATAATAAATTCATTGTTTTTTCTCTTTCTTATTAATTCAGCAGTTTTAATTCCACTTAATCCTGTCATTTCTATATCAAGTAATATCAAATCAAAAGTATTTTTAGAATCTAATAACTGTTCACCAGAATTAAAGATTGTAATATCAAAACTGGAATTAATTAATTTTAACTGTTCTCTAATTTTGTTACAGATTATTTCTTCATCATCACAGATTGCAATTTTTAATTGCACATAAACCACCTCAGCTATTTTAATAATCATTTTATAATGTATCTCTTACAATTTTAACAGAAAGTGTAAATTCTTTCAACCAATTTTAGACAAGAATAGACTTTAACTACTTATTCATGATAGAATAACTTATAATATACTTAAACTGTATAGAGAAAGGTTTTTTATAATGATTGATTTACATGTTCATTCTAACTATTCAGATGGAAGTTTGTCTCCAACTGAATTGATTGATTTAGCTTTAAAAAATAAGCTTTCTGTTATTGCTTTAACAGATCACGATACACTCGCTGGCATAAAGGAGGCCGAAAAGGCTGCAAATTCAAAAAGAAATAATGGATTTGAAATCACCCTAGTTCCTGGAGTTGAAATATCTGTTTTTTATAAAGGACTTGATGTTCATATCCTAGGATTGTTAATTGATCCATCTAACATCATTTTAAATAAAGCTTTAGATGAAGCCAAGGATAAGCGAAATATTAGAAATGAAAAGATTGCAGAAAAGTTTAGAAATAACGGCATAGCTATTACAATTGAAAAATTACAAGAAGATGCAAAAGATGCTGTAATAACGAGAGCTCATTTTGCAATGTATTTAGTTAAGCATAACTACGCCAAGTCAACAAGCGATGCATTTAAGAGGTTCTTGGGTAAGGATTGCCCATATTACGTGGCTAGAGATTATCTTTCATATCAAGAAGGAATTGAATTAATTCATGAAGCAAATGGATTGGCTTTTATTGCTCATCCTCTCCTATATGACCTTAGTAAAGCACAAGTTGTAGAAATGATTAAAGATTTTAAGGAGATGGGTATAGATGGAATCGAAGCTATATACTCATCAAACACAAAAGAAGAGGAAAACTTTCTAATAAATCTGGCAAAAGAAAACAATCTTTTAATTACAGCTGGCACAGACTTTCATGGTGATACAAAACCCGAACTAGAATTAGGCAAGGGTAAGGGTAACATGAAAATTCCCTACTCCATATATGAAAAAATGTTACTTAAGAAAGACTCCTGAAACTTTCCAGGAGTCTTTTAAGGTGATTTTCTTACTTATTTTTTATTAAGCTTCTTCATTTGCTTGTCCTGGTTTTTCAACCTCAACTATAGCTGATCTGTTCATTGGTATTCTACAATTCTTATTATTTCCGAATTCAACAATTACAATCTCTTCCATGGAATCAATAATTACTCCGTAGAATCCACTACTTGTAAGAATACTATCACCTATTTCAGCGCTATCTACCAAGAGAGCATGTTCCTTTTCTTGTTTCTTCTGTGGACGAATAGCAATAAAATAAAATATTCCAAACATTATAACTATCCAAATCATCGAGCCCCATATTCCTGGAGTAGCTCCTGCTGTGGCTCCAGTCCCTAAAAAAATATTTAACATAGTAATTTCCTCCTAAAATATATATTCATATGTTTCACTTCTAATAGTTATTATTCACCTGTTCTAAAACCGTTTATCTTGTCTTTCTTATACTTTTGATATCGGTTTTCTTCAATGGCATCTCTTATTTCTTCCATCATTGTGTTATAAAAATGTAGGTTATGAAGTACCATTAGCCTATAGCCTAACATTTCTTTTGCTTTTAACAAGTGCCTAATATATGCCCTACTATAACTCCTACATGCTGGACATTCACATGTCTTATCAAGTGGCCTACTATCTAACTCATACTTAGCATTTAAAAGGTTCATCTTGCCATGATTAGTGTATGCATGTCCATGCCTACCATTTCTAGATGGATAAACACAGTCAAAAAAGTCTACTCCTCTATCAACAGCCTCTAATATATTCTCAGGTGTTCCTACACCCATTAAATATATAGGTTTGTCTTCTGGTAAATGCGGAACTGTCTCTTCAAGTATATAGTACATTTCTTCATGACTTTCACCAACTGCCAAGCCTCCTATTGCATAACCATCAAGATTCATATCTCTAATGGTTTTTGCATGCTCTATCCGAATGTCCTTATATATTGCACCTTGATTAATACCAAACAACATTTGATTTTTGTTAATTGTATCTGGCAAAGTATTGAGTTCTTTAAGACTTACTCTACATCTTTCTAGCCATCTACTTGTTCGGTCTACAGAATCCTGAATGTAGGCCCTTGTCTCCGTTGCTGGCGGACACTCATCAAATGCCATCGCTATGGTAGAAGCAAGATTAGATTGTATTTTCATGCTCTCTTCTGGCCCCATAAAAATCTTTCTGCCATCTATATGAGAATTAAAGTGCACTCCCTCTTCCTTAATCTTACGTAGCTTTGCTAAAGAAAAGACTTGAAAACCTCCTGAGTCAGTTAAAATAGGCTTGCCCCATACCATAAACCTATGAAGCCCACCAAGTTTCTGAATAATTTCATCTCCTGGTCTTACATGTAAGTGATAAGTATTAGACAACTGTACTTGTGTCTTAATCTCCTTTAAATCCATAGTAGAAACTGCACCTTTTATAGATGCTAGGGTACCTACATTCATAAACACTGGAGTTTCTATGACACCATGCACTGTCTCTAGTCTACCACGTCTTGCATTGCCATCTTTACTTATTAATTTGTACATTACTAACTCCTATCTATAGCTAACATCAAAAAAAATGAGTGATTCTCATAGTTAGCATTAATAGTATACCTTTATTATTAGATAATTTCAATAATTATTTGAGCTTTTAATACTTGACTTTTATTATATTCCATTGTAACATATTAAAGTAGTCTAATTTTGCAATGAATAATATTAAACATAGGGGTATAGTTCAGCTGGTAGAATAACGGTCTCCAAAACCGCAGGTCGCGGGTTCGAATCCTGCTGCCCCTGTTAGAACGAAAGCCTTACAACTCAACGGTTGTAAGGCTTTCATTTCTCTTAAAGTCAAATTCTATTGAATAAACATAGACTAATAACGGACTTTTAACGGACATGATTTTAATTTAGCCTTAAAATTCTTGCCTATCTAGTTCCTCTTCTCTTACCCCTCTCGTTTTTGTAAAAAACAATTCTTCTTTTTCTTTGCTTAGTCTAAAAATGGGTTTTGTTCTTGATTTAGTTTTTATTTTCACATTTTCCACTGTAAATATTGGGTCTAATCTGATAAAACTAGGTTTTTTAAAAGGCTTGCCTGAAACTTCCAAGAAAGGGACTCTTTTTTTTATATATCTTGTAGGGTTACTAGTACAAACAGCAAGACATTTTTTACACCTATTTTTATAAGGTCATAGTCATAATTTTCATAAAGGTACAGATTGTATTCATACAATGCCAATACCCGTGAAAATAAAACTAAAACTGCAAATATTAAAGAAGTAATATTAGCAAGGAAAAAACCATTTGTTGCAGCCAAATTTATATTTTTTTCATTTTTT
>CAZJCV010000012.1:0-24973 GCA_964544535.1 uncultured Lachnospiraceae bacterium
TCAAGGCATGTTGAAGTTATCGTTAGTCTGGAAAGACAATGAAACATAGCAATATCAATGATTTAAGCCATTGAATGTATAGATGACATTCAATTGCTTTCTGTTCGTGGGAACATGTCCATACAAAGATATAAGGATTATGATGTGTCAAGATTTAATGTTCTTTGGATGTGTGAAATAAAAAATTATGAGTTTATTTGATAAAAGCTATATGATACAATGATTATAATTAAAGCATTATTAATAATACATCATATTTAAATATTAATATTTATAAGGGAGTGATTCCATGGAACATTTAAAAAGAATAGAATTGTATCAAGATACAATTAATGAATTAAGGCCATTTGAAGGAGAAATGCTTAAGCAGATAAAAGATTTTTATCGTGTAGGATTAACATGGACATCAAATGCACTAGAAGGTAATTCTTTGACTGAAAGTGAAACAAAGGTTTTAATAGAAGATGGATTAACCATTGGAGGAAGACCCCTTAGAGATATGTTTGAAGCCGTAGATCATGCAAAAGCATATGATTATATGTTTACTATAATTAGAAACAAAGAAATTGTAGAGAATGATATCCGTTATTTGCATAAATTGTTTTATAAAAATATTGATGAAGAATTCGCAGGTGAATATCGGGATATACCAGTATTTATTTCTGGTTCAAACTATCCAGTAAGTAAAGTAGAGGATATTCAAAGTGAAATAGAAGATTTATGTGAATGGATACGTATGGAAAGAAATAATTATCACCCAGTAGAATTTGCAGCATTACTTCATAAGAAGTTTGTGTTTATCCATCCCTTTAAAGATGGGAATGGAAGGGTAGCAAGGCTACTTATGAATACAGCATTAATACAAGATGGATATCTACCAGCACTAATTCCACCAATTTTAAGGAATGAATATATTTCACTCTTAGAAAAAGCACACGAAGATGATAGATCATTTATAAACTTCGTTGTAGAAAGGGAACTGGAGTCACAAAAGGATTTTTTGAGACTTCTTCATATTCCATTGCCTAATCTAGAATAAAATGAGGGATAATATTTGCGGAGTATCTGGGAGTGCCTTGTTTACAAAACTATTTTGATATAATTGCAAAAAAATAAAACAATGGAGGAAAATAAACTGTGACTAATATTAAAAGATATCATATGAATGAAGAATGTGCATGGTCAAAAATGGTAGAGGCTGGAGATTTTGTTTTCTTGAATTTCTGAGTAGGAAATGTTGGACAATCTATTGAAGCACAGGTGCACGGTGCACTTGGTGATATGGAGAATCATCTAAAACAGATTGAATTGATCTGAGGGCTTTGCCACCTAATAAGACTTACAAAGATAAATACTATATTGGTTTTTATAATAACGACGTACTTGTTGCTGTTATGGATTTGATATGCAAGTATCCTAATGATGAAACAGCATTTATCGGTTTCTTTATGACGAATAGCAAGCTGCAAGGAACTGGGATTGGGACAAATATTATAACTGAATGCCTACAATACCTAAAATTAATCGGATACAAACAAGTAAGGTTGAGATATGTAAAAGAGAATTCCCAGCCAAAGGCATTTTGGGAAAAAACCACTTCAAACCTACAGGTGTTGAAGATATACAAGATCATTATACGGTTGTAGTTATGGAAAAGATACTGTAACCATGCGGGAAATTATGAGCATAATACGAAGTTTATAAATTCCAATAAGTAGAGATGAAATGTAAATAAGAAAACAAGAATTTTATGTTGAAGATTGTCTATATAAACTTAAGCAAATAAGTAATAAAAAATTGGAGGGAGATAACTATGGATATATGGGAAAAATTATATAATAAGGCGAGAGAGCAGTATTATCCTACGGAGGTATCACCATTTGTATATGCACATCATGTTGTTTGTGCTTTAGAAAGCGAAGACGGAAGAATATTCACAGGTTTTTGCATTGAAAGTTGTAGTGGGGTCATGGCATTATGCGCCGAGCGGGTTGCTGCACTTAATATGTATGTCAATAGCGGACAAACTGTAATTAAAAGATTAATTGCCTTTCGTGATGAGCCACCAACTGGCGTAGGTGGAATGCCATGTGGAGCTTGTAGAGAATTTTTGATGCAACTTTCACTTAAAAATAAAGATATGGAGATTTTAGTTGATTACGAAAAGCGTGAAACCATTCGTTTAGAAGAATTACTTCCAAACTGGTGGGGAATGATGAGATATGAAAAAAATAATGTATAGAAAAAATTCAATTAGTCGATAGTTATTAAAACATAAAGAGAACTCGTAGATAAATTTGAATTTGTGGTGATGATTATCTAAAGATACATTATGGAATTGCTTAAAAGGTTTGGAGTGGTATTATGTAATTATGCCTGATATGGAGCAATTTGTTTTCCCAAATTATTATGGTCTATGTGGTTCGTGTAAATATAGCTATAGGGAAATATACAATATGGGATGCATATTAAATGAGCCTAAAAGTATAGAAGAGAAATATTTAGAAGAATTAAGTGTATTTTATGTGGGTGTAACTAGAGCAAGAAAGCAAATATATAGAAGTCCTTCATTTTAAGCTATTTCATGACTATTTTGTTTTTGTAGAAGATGGGCAGGGATTCAAGAAAAGAGTCCCAAAAAACATTTTAAGGTTTCAATGGTTATTGACCTAGTTAGTGGGGACACAAGAAAATATGGAAAGTTAAGAATTAGCAAGGAATAAAAAGCTTGCTGATTTTTGCATTTAAGGGTTTAGACTTGTCAAAAGGACAACCTAACTACATAGAGATTAGTTATAAGTAATTGCGAAACTATTAATTAAAATTGAAAAAAAATATTTATTCTACAGAATTAAAAATAGTATTAAAAACAAAATATTTATGCTTAATAAATTATTGGCCTTAAAACCATTTCATGCAATTACCATATTTTTAGCTAGAACTATGCAGGAAGAAGGTTATAGAAAACATCCTTAGTATAATTGTCTTCAGAAAAGGGCATTGGAAATATGTGGAGATAGGGAACGTGAAAAATTAATAATCTTTTAAATCATCAACAGCAAATTTAGATTTATAATAATAAATTGCAAGTTGTGTTCTATCACGAAGATGGAGTTTATCTAACATAGTAGAAATATAATTTCGAATTGTTCCTTCGCTTAAATAGAGACTGCTTGCAATTTCTTTATTATTCCTTCCATCTGCAACTAATTTCAATACCTGCATTTCTCTACCGGATAATTCTCCTTCAATATCCTTTTCTCTATATGTTTTGATAGAGGATACAATCTTGCTATCAAATACCATATTCCCTGAATATACAGCATTAATAGAAGGAATTATACTATCTATATTTTGCTTTAGTATATATCCTTTACATCCCAGTGATAGAGCTTCTCTGATATATTCATCATCTTGAAAAGTTGTAATAAGGAGAATTTTAGCTGAACTATTTAGTTTCAATATTTCCCTAGTAGCTTCTATTCCGGTCATATCTTTCATTCTAATATCCATAAGAATTATATCTGGTTTATGCTTTGTGAATAAATCTATGGCTTCAACACCGCTATATCCTAAGCCTAATACATTAATTCCGCTAGATTCAACTATAGTCTTTAAAGAATTTACTACTAAATAATCATCATCTACTATTATAATATTCATATCATTTTCCTTTCATTAGAGTAATGTGTATTTTAAAACCGTGATCATAATTAAAATTTAAATGACCATTATACTTATTGGCAGTTTCTCTTATATAATCAAGTCCAATACCTTTACTATCAAAATTTAGCTTTTCTGAACCATTATCAACTATTATAACCGTATAAAATTTGGGCTGGTCTAACAAACTTATTTTCATTTTACTAGCATCTGAATGCTTCAATGTGTTTGTCATAGCTTCCTTAACAATTGAAAGAATATCAAACTTTAAATTGTAATCCAGTTCATCACCTATATTATATATAAAGTCTACATCCATATGAGGAGTTTCGTCAATTAAATTTTCAATTCTACTCTTTAAGTCAAAGGACTCATCCCTAAGGCCTTGAAGACTTTTTCTAATGTCGTTCATTCCATTATTTAAGGTATTTTGAAGTTGATCTAGTGGCTCTTCAATTGTTTTGCCAGCTATTATCTTTATTGCCTTCACTTGCAAAATACTGCTACTAATTGCATGACCAATTGAATCGTGAATTTCTCTAGCTATTCTATTTCTCTCTGTAAGTATGGCAATATGGATATTCTTTTCCCTATCTAGGGTTAATTGTTCATTGTACTTTTTAAGATATAGTGTATCTTCTTTTAAACTATCTCTCATGATTCTATATTCCAAGACTATGTTTTCCACTGTGTCTGTAGAATGGGAAAAATAAAGAGAGAGAAAATTAATAATCAAAATAATAGGTGTAAAGTCTATTAATAAAAAGGTTAATGCAAATAGACTATAGTATTTGAAATCCATATATAAATTGTAAAAGATAAGAGGAAGATAGTATAAGAATATATTGTTATAAATAATAAGTGTTACAAATAGGCCATATAATACATATCTATATTTCTTGTTGATGAACAAGTCAAGAAATGTGGAAATAACTATAGAGATTAGGAAAAACACAACAAAGTCTGTACCTTCTAGAAACTTATAAGTATAATATAGGGAAAAAGCTGCAATAATTGATTTTTCAATAAATCTTCTCATAACTATCTCCTTTGTTCTTTATTTAATCTAATTATATATATAATTAGTTAGAAATACAATGAAAGGTGACATTTGTCATATAAGATAGTGACGCTATACACTACATAGTATTATATACAGCTGATAAGATATAGTTAATAGGAAAGGAGTGGAGAAATGATAGTTAAAGCAGAAAACTTAGTCAAAAGATATAAAGATTTAATAGCATTAGACCATTTTAATATGGAAGTAGAAGAAGGGAAAATATTAGGACTTTTAGGGCCTAATGGTTGCGGAAAAACTACTGCTATAAATTGCATTTTATCACTGCTAAAATTTGATAAAGGTAATATTCAAGTATTTGGGGAAGAAATGACTCCAAATTCCTACAGTATTAAGAAAAAGATAGGTGTAGTTCCTCAAGAAGTAGCATTATTTCCAAATTTAACTGTAGAAGAAAATATAGATTACTTTTGTGGACTTTATATAGATGATAATAATTTAAGAAAACAAAATGTAAATGAGGCAATTGAATTTGTAGGATTAAGTGAATATAGGAAATTTTATCCTAAAAAATTATCTGGTGGATTAAAAAGAAGATTAAATATAGCCTGTGGGATATCACATAAACCAAAGCTGATATTCTTAGATGAACCAACAGTAGCAGTTGATGCCCAAAGTAGAAACTTTATTCTTGAAGGAATTAAAAGGCTAAATCAAGAGGGAAGTACTATTATTTACACAACACATTATTTAGAAGAGGCAGAAATGCTTTGTGATAGGATTATAATAATGGATCGAGGCAAGTCTCTAGTATCAGGTACTGTTGAAGATTTAAAAGCTATGATAAGTACTAGGGAAAAAATAATAGTAGGTTTTGAAAATTTGGATGAGGATGTATCTGATAAATTAAGAAGTATTCCTCATGTAATGGATGTGGAAAAATCCAATAAGGAATATATTATAAAATTTGAAAATGGAATTAATAATATTTCAAATTTGCTAGAATTTATAAATAAATATGATTTGATTTATACAAAATTATATAGTCAACTTCCTAGTTTAAATGACGTATTCTTAGAGCTAACGGGGAAGGAGCTGAGAGAATAATATGAAAAGTATAATTAGAAATTCTATATATCATGGAAAGAACATGTTTAGAGACTTGAGCTTTACCTTTTGGGGTCTATTATACCCAATTATATTAGCCACATTTTTCCATATAGCTTTCAGTGGAATAACAAATGCAGAATTAGAAACTATTAACATCGGCATTGAAAAAGGAAATCCAGTTGCTTCTATTCTAGAAGAAATAGACGTAGTAAATGTAGTTATATTAAAGGAAAATCTAGCAGCATCTAGTTTAGAGTCTGAAACTATTGATGGATATATAAAAGAAGACTTAAACATTATAGTAAATAAATCCGGACTAAATCAAACTGTAATCAAAGGAATATCAGATCAGATTGTACAGACCATGTCCTTAGGGGAATCCGCAAAAGATATAGATTTCGGGGTAGATTATTTAACTAGTAAAACCCAACAGGCAAATGGATTGTTGGTAATATTTTTCTCTTTAATAGCTATGGTATCAACCTATGGAGTATTTCCAGGTATTGAAGCTGTAGTTTTATCACAAGCTAATTTATCCACTATAGGTGCCAGAATAAATATTACACCACTTAAAAAATCCACACTTTTAATATCAGGAATTATAGTTGGGCTTTTAATAAATATTTCTTCTAATATACTTTTATTGTTATTTTTACAATATGTATTGAAAATAGATTTATTTACAAACTTAGCTTATAGCAGCACATTTATAATTTTGGGGAATTTATTTGGTATTTCACTGGGACTTTTTATTGGATCTTCCAACAAGAAAAGTCCGGGAACAAAAGTTATGATATCAATTGCTGTTACATTGTTCCTGTCCTTCTTATCAGGATTAATGAGCCCAGATATGAAGGTCCTAATAGAGAAAAATGTTCCAATATTATCAAAACTAAATCCTATAGCAATAATAACTAATAGTTTATATAGGATAAATCTACTAGATAATACCAATAATTTAACCCAGGGGGCAGTTTTATTAGTAGCATACTCATTAATACTATTGGGGATTTCATATCTCTTTTTAAGGAGGAGCGAATTTGACAGTATTTAAATATTTTATAAAAAGTGCCTTAAGACAAAAATGGGTCATTATTGGATATACAGCTATATTTTATATGCTATCAATAATAAATGGAGCTAATACAGAATCCAAAGAAATTGCATTTATTGAAACTAGTTTAAATATAGGGCTAGTAGATGAGAGCAATAGCGAATTATCCCTTGGATTGATACAATATCTAGAACAGAAAAATACCATGACTAAAATGGAGAATGATTTAGATTATATAAAAGATAACATATTTTTAGAAGTAGTAGATGCAGTTATTCTAATTCCGGAGGACTTTCAAACTCTTGTAGAGAATAAGCAAGAGGCTATAGAAATAATTCGTGATGACAGAAAAATGGGGCCTTTACAAATTGAAAACCAAATAAATAAATACTTGGCATTTGCAAATGCAAAGTATAGCCAAGGAAGATTTGATTTATCTGAGATAAATACTGCTTTAAATCAAGAAGTGGAAGTAGAACTACTAAAAGGAGATAAAGCATCCCAATCAACAGGAGCTTCTATTTGGTTTAGATATTATTATAATTTTACTAGCTATATTATTATTGCCATATATGTAACCGTAATAGGACTTATAATGGTAGATTTTAATAGTAAAGAAATCCAAGATAGAATGAATATTTCTTCTAAAAGGTTCTTAAAATTTAATTTTGAAATGTATTTAGGGCAAGTAGTAGTAGGACTATTAATTACCACAGTCTTTGTATTGGGCAGTATAATCTTAAAAGGCAAGCATATTGGGGAAGTGGATTTTTTAAAACATGTAATTAACGTTTATGTATTTTCATTTGCTATTCTATGCTTTACATTTTTAATAAACAATATAACTACTAGTAGGTTTGTAATAAATGGGGTAAGTACAGTAGCAAGCTTGGGAACATCATTTATTTCAGGAGTCCTAGTATCACAAGAATTTTTAGGTGAAAAAGTATTAGCAATGGCTAAATTTTTCCCAACCTACTATTTTGTAAGGATAAATGAAATGAGTGTGAATTCCTTAGGTCAGATTAGATATGAATTATTGATGCAGGTACTGTTTGGGATTGTATTCTTATCCTTAGGACTTTATTTTGGGAAAATAAAACAAAAATCATAATTTAAAAAGAGCCTATTGGATTGTACAATAGGCTCTAAATTTAAACATATCTTTTATAATTCTTTTATGTTTTTTTAGTTTCCTAATTTAATGTATCACTAATATAAGGTATCTCTTACACTGTAAATACTTTGGGAAATATCTTTCTAGCATTTGTCTGTATTGCATCTAGCATTGGTACATGATGATTAATTAGCTCTATATATGAACTGCCTTTTCCATCTCTTTTTGGAGCCTTTGCCGCACTTAAGATTTTTATTGCTTCCTCTATTGGTTCTGAATAGAGATACTAGAACTATCTCCTGCTGAGACAAGGGATAAGGCATGTAGCATATTTGGAGATTGCGGTGGTTGTAGTTACCATAGAATACCCTATGAAGATCAGCTAAAGCTTAAGGAAACTCAAGTTCTTAAATTGATAGATCAAGTATGTGAGGACTATGCTTATGAAGGATTCTTTCATCTTTCATAAGCTGTTAATCTCTCCTTGTAATATTTTTAGATAATAATTAATTACGCAGGACATCAGGTGAACTTATAATTCACCTGATGTCCTTATATAGTTATTACATCACACGAACCATTATTTGTAAATTAAGACTTTTAATACAAGTTTTGATAAGTTAAATAATCATCTCTGAAAAAAGAATGTTAGAAAGAGTTGGAGGAGTTGTCGTGACACCATTAAATTGTAAAGGGACACTCGAATTAATAGGTATGTTTCCATTATGAGTTCCAGCCAATTTATAGTATCCATTAGAATCTTCTATGATTAAGAAGTTTCCAAATTGTGTAATCTTGAAATTGGCATCAAATCCAAGCTCTCATGCCATGTGGAGTGCATAGCGTTACTACAAAGAGAAATTATGTAGAAATTCTGAGATTTAAGCTCTTTCACCACTATTTTGCCTTTGAAGAAAATGGGCAAGGATTTAAGAAAAAAGTCCTAAAAAAACATTTTAAGGTGACTGTAGTAGTTGACCTAGTTAGTGGAGATACAAGTTTTTTCGGTCCTTTTCATTAATGACTTGAACCCTAGTTTCATAAGCATGTAGATATCTTTCCTTTAACATCTTCAGATACCCCTATCTGTTAGGATAGTTGTCGTATAGAAAAATTAATGTATAATAGAAATACGACAATAACCTAAGGAGAATAAACCATGGCTAAAAAAATAGAAGCTATAGCAAAGAATTTAAAGATTCAGTTTTAAAAAGGTTAGATCAAAATGAAACAGTTACATCTTTATCAGATGAATTAAATATATCTAAGTCCACTATATATCAGTGGGTTAGAACACACAACAAAAGACAAAAAAATAATTCAATTAATTTGAAGTCCAAATCTAATTGGACTTCTGAGGATAAGTTTCAAGTTGTGCTTGAAAGCTCAAGCTTCACAGAAGCAGAACTAGCTGAATACTGTAGGAGAAAAGGTATTTATGTTTTAAAAAAGAACATAGTATAATTGGGAATATTAAAATAATTGGGATAAAGGTATGATATTTTATGATATAGAAAACAAGCATTTAAGGGGAGTGTAAAAATGAAAAAAATAAGCTAGTAAGAATAATAATTAAAATATATACTGTAATTATGGTTATAACATTCATTTTATATATTTCATATATTTTTAGACCTCCAATACCTGTTAGCATTCAAAAAAAGCTTCTATTATTCTGTTAGGAGGCTATATACTCCTTATAATTGAATATATAGAAAACATTGTGTTAATTAAAAAAAATGAGTCTAAGGAAAAAGAAGAAAAAAGAAAAGTAATAAGTACTCAGATTAAGGGAATAATTTTGCTTTTAATTCTTTTAATACTTTTAACAATAAGAATAAAAACAAGATATTAATTAATTGATTATAAGTATCAGTCAATAATCTATCACAATAAGGATGTGTATTTAATTTTATTTTAAAGGAGGTGTATATGATGTTACCCAAAGATAACTTTTATAGTTTGATACTTGAGCATAGGCTTCCATTGAGCCGTAAAGATAAAAATGTAAAACAATTTCTTAAAGATTATTATACAAACTATATAAAGGCATATAAAAAGGCTCTCATAAGAACAGAAAATTGTCCTTTAAGAGAAGAGTGTTATAAGCTTCTAAGCGAGAAAACAAATATATTAGAAGAATTATGTAATGATATTTTAAAAGTATTTGACTATTATGATTCAGCGGATTTGTTAGGATTATATAATCATTTTGAGGATATGATGGGGAAAATATCATCTCTTTTATTAGTGAGAAATATAGGTACTATAGGTCATGAAAGATATAAAAATTACTATCGCATACGTGCTGGGAAAAAAGATTTTAACAGGTTAGATTTGTTTCATATTCCATTAGACAAAAGGGAGTTTATAAAATCTTATAGATATAGTATTCCAGGATACCCTTGCCTTTATTTATCATCGGGAGTTGAAATGTGTTGGTTTGAATGTGGTATGCCAAAAGAGTTTAGTTATGCTAGATTTTTTCTTGAATCAAATGCTGAAAATAAAGTTAATTTAATAGATTTCACAATAGAACCTGTAGATTTAGTGAGTTCAGTTAGCATCAGCTATCGTAACTATCCAAAAAAAGGAGAAGAAATAGATGAGTTTTTAGTAAAGTATTTAGTATTATTTCCGTTAAGAGTGGCATGTTCTTTAGAAGTAGTTAATAGGGATGTTCCTTTTATAGAAGAATATATATTTCCTCAGCAGTTACTATTATGGGTAAGAGGCAATGATACTTATGATGGAATTGCTTATAGAACATCTTCATCTATAGAACATGCTAGAGAATGGAATTATATTAATCTGGTTATGCCTGCAAAAAATATAGATGACAAATACTGTAGGCATTTAAATGAGCTTTTCACTGTTACTAAGCCAGTTAAAGTTGAACTAAGTAATATTATAAGAAATAGAGATAATAAGATAGAGGAGGTAGAGAAAATCCTATGCGAATTAGTGAAAGAGTATTATAATGGGTATTCACTATATCCAGGACGTGAAATTATCTCAATTACCAAAACATTTTTGAAATTATGTAATATGCTTAGGGATAATAACTATGAGAACGCAGATGCAATATATCAAACAATAGATTCTTTAAATTTAATGTCATATGTTTTATGTGATACTAGAGAAACAATTAAAATTAAAGCATTAAATGAGGCTAAAGAACTTTATTATAGAGTTGATGAAGATATTCTGATTGGAAAATTTGATGAAATGTTTTTAAAGTTTGAAAAGATAATTAAACCAACAATATTTGAGTTTTGGGGTTATGCTGTTCGAATAAGTGCAGATTTTCCAGCTAATTATGATTCTAGACAAAATGTATTGCCACTATAAAAATATAACTACCATAAAACTTCCTAGTAAAGAGAATATGATACAATCTAAAATACTAGGAAGTCCTTATTTCTATTTTAGTACGTTTATATTTTTATCCCATTTTTAAATTTGACTTGTACTTTCTCCTTTTCAAAAACTGTTGCTAGAATAGAAGAGGAGAACGAAATGTTAAAAAAAGTCATGGCCATATTTGCAAAGAAGTAAGCTCAATATATAAGTTCATTACCGATAATAAAGATATCCATGATATAAACTAGTAAAGGGCGATATGGAGCCCCTAAGATATATGAAAAAATAAAATCTACAGATATATTTATAAGTCTTAAAAGAACCCAAAGAATTATGAACAAATTAGGCATAAAATCAATAGTATGTATGAAATTTAGACCATATTCATCAAAACATAAAGTTTAAAATAGAGAAAATATAATTAATAGAGGAGAGGAATGATTACTCCATCTTCGATGGTATCGTTAAAAATACGCTTACACACTATATCCAAGGACTAACTACTAATAAGATTGATACGTGGCGAAGAAATTTTGATTATGAATCATTTAATGAATGTGTTGGATATCTACTTGATAAACACAATATTCATATTCCTTTTCGAAGAAGAAAATTCGACCACTTCTTGTGGTATGCAAATAGGTAGAATGGTTTGAATTTGCAGGTATGATGATATAAATTTATGGATTTTATTGCTTTTTAGCATAAAGCAACCAATAGTAGCGCTATAGTTGGTGGTGGCAACTCAGCTATTTTTATAGTATGAAATCATCAAATAAAAGGAGGTAATGAATATGAGTATAAGTTTAATAGCTGGTGGATTTCTAATTTATCTTTTCATCGGCGGTGTTATTATTTATTTAATTGCGCTTGCAATAATAGCTTTGAGAAAATATATCAAGTCAGGGCCAGTACGGACAGAAAAACGCGAAATGGCTTTTTCATTAGGTGAGTGCTTAAAGCAGGAGCGAATTAGATGTAACATGACACAGGAATTTGTCGCTGAAACCTTAGGTGTTAGCAGGCAATCGGTGTCAAAGTGGGAAAACGGAGCGTCCGATCCTAGTACGACAAACCTTATCTCACTTGCAAAATTATATGGTGTATCTGCTGAAGAACTGTTGAAAAAATGTTCTAATGAATAAGTAAAAAAACAAGATGAAGTTGTTTGGCGTGGTAACTTAACAATGCTAAATATCAGAAATAATTTCTACTGCCTTTTATAGTAGCACTTTCGGGTCACTTTGTAGTTTAACTATAAACTATAAAGCCTGAAGGTGCTTTTTATAAATGTCAAAATTCCGATTATAATTGGTAAAAACAAATAAATGCTTATGCTATTCTAGGGTAAGACGCAGAATAGAGGAAACTATGAGAAAAAGTTATTTACGTATGTTATTAGCATATACTAAGAAAGTTTATAAGATAGAAGACACACTTAATAAATTAAAAGATAATAGGGTAAATCCAACCTACCGTACCTCGGAAGCAATACTTCCAGTATTGCTAGGGTTTCTTGTAAGGATACAAAGTTTGAATGAGTTAAAGCACAAAATAAGAAGTAAGGATTTTAATGGGGTTGTATCAAGAAAAACAAAACAACCCCAGATTAATGTTATAAGAAAAGTGCTTAAGAGGATTGATCTATCAACTTTAGAGAACTTTACTTCAAGTAATGTCAAATACCATTGCAGATATTATATAAATTCATGCACAAGAGATGGGATATAGAAAACAGCACTTTTAATAAGCTTAAAAGCTATGCTGGCTAAAACCATTGCTTTGTCCATCATACAAATGCTATAGAAGCAATATTATACCTAATGGTTACGGTAAATAATATTATGCAGTTATTTATGTATAGACGATTAGCGGGAAAAACAGTTAAAGCTATGACTGCGCTCTACTATACCATTCTGCCATGGAGAGTATGGGTGCGTCCTCTTCTTAACACCTACATTCCCTGATAAACGAATACTTTATGTTTTATAGATTTCATCGATTTTTGAATATCATAAATCATTATTGATACATGAAAGATTCAAATCTGTTTAAATTATCTTTTTTTCCTATAACAACAATTTTATCATTTTCTTCTAATGTCCTATCTGGAGTAATGTTAGTTATTGTTTCTCCATCATGTACTATAGCTATAATATTCAGACCATATTTCTTTCTTAAATCAGACTGTTCTACCGTTTTATTTGCCAGTTTATCAGTTAAGTTATATTCTAATATTGCAACATCTTCTTTTAATTCAATAGATTCTAAAACATTATAACCTATAAGGTTCTTAGCTAGTCTTACCCCCATGTCATACTCAGGATATATAACTTCTGCACCTATTTTTTCTAATATTATACCTTGCTCATAACTAAAAGCTTTTGCTATAACTCTAGGCACCCCCATACTAATAACACGCAAAGTTGTTAAAATACTTACATCGATTGACTTTCCAATACAGACTATAACTATATTACAATTATGTATACCCACGTCTTCTAAAGACTCTTTTTCTAATGAAGTTATAACAAATGCATTTTCAATTTGATCTCTTATATTAATTATTTTACTTTCATTATTATCTAATACTAAAACTTCTTTACCAGCATCTGCTAAAGTTTGTGCAAGTGCTGTTCCAAATCTTCCTAAACCAATAATACCATACTCTAAAGTTTGCTTATGTGGCATAAAAATCACCTTTACCCTTCTATTATATATATATTATCCAATAGTGTAGCTTTCTTCTGAATAAAAAACATTTGAGAGTTGCTTTCCTGCTAATAATGAAATAATTGTAAGTGGACCTAATCGCCCAACAAACATCGTAATAATAATAAGTATTTTACTTAAAATACTTAATTGGGCTGTGATTCCTGTTGATAGTCCTACTGTAGCAAAAGCAGATACTACTTCAAACAATATCTGTAAAAATGAAAAATTAGGTTCTAATATCATGATAATAAATGTATCAATACAAATTAATAAAACAGATATAAATACAAGCATAAAAGATTTCTGAACAACAGAATTTGGGATTTTTCTTTTAAATGCAGTAATATGACGGTTTCTAGCAATGCAATAACTACTTCTTAATGCTGTAAATATTGTAGTTGTTTTAATGCCTCCACCTGTTGAACCAGGAGATGCACCAATGTACATTAATAGTATTAATGTAAAAAGGCTTAAGCTTGAAAAGTCTGCTAGAGAATAAGTGCTAAATCCTGCAGTCCTAGCTGAGCCACTATAAAATAAAGCTCCAATCCAATTAATGTCTTCGTTAAATTTGATAGTTATAGTTCCTGCAATAAGTAGAAAAACTGTTGTAGTGATTACAATTTTTGCATGTAAACTAAGTCTTTTAAACTTTCTCTTGCTAAAAATTTCCCTTATTACTCTAAAGCCTAAACCACCAAATATAATTAATATAACAGTTATTAAGTTCAATAGTATATTGTTTTGATAAAATTCTAATCCACTAGGGTTTTCTAAGATATCAAAGCCTGCATTATTAAATGAAGAAATAGAGTGAAATAAACTAGTACCTAAAGCTTTTATTGGTGGATAATCTTTAATAAAAACAGTAAAACATAGAATGGCACCTATTGATTCAAATACTAGTGTTATGTATAAAATAAATTTTAAAATATTAACAATGCCTTTCATAGAATTTAAGCTGTATGTTTCATTAATTAGTTTTCTTTCATTAAATCCGATCTTTTGTCCTATGACTAGAGATACTCCTACACCTACTGTTGCCACACCTAGACCACCAATCTGAATTAATAAAGCTATTATGGTTTTTCCAAAGACACTATACGATTGTGTAGTGTTTACTACAGTTAATCCTGTGACACAAACAGCACTTGTAGCAGTAAATAGAGCATCTATAAAGGTAATAATTACTCCATCATTATGAGATAATGGAAGTAATAATATAAATGTACCAATTAGAATTAAACTTACAAATCCAAGGACTATAATATGCACAGGACTTAATCTTTTTAATTTGTTCATTATATACCCTTCTTGTAATTTATCTTATAAATACTAGAATTTTAACATTTATCAATGGTGTTTGTCAATTATAAAATCAACAATTCCTTCCTTAGGTTTAGTATATATATAACCATATCTAATGTCCATAGTTATATACTAGCATCAATAGGAGATTTCATGTCCATTTTTGAAGAAAAACTCATGCTATCTTCAGTCAAAAACAATTGTATTAAGGGGAATAATGTGTTATATTGTTTTTTAGCATATAGAATAAATATAGGTAAACGATTATGAGTAAATCAACTCTTAGAGATTGGTACAAAAAATCAATTGGTATCTTCATACCGGAATATGGGTTTATCTCGTTATTAGCTTGCTTTTTAGTAAATAGTATTATTTATTGGGGAGCTCAGTTAATTGTAAAGGGAAAATATCATTATGACTTTACTACTAAGCTTGACAATCGAATACCATTTATAAAAGAATGGGTAGTAATTTATCTTATTTGTTACATATTTTGGATTATTAATTACATACTAATAACGCGCGAAGGAAAGGAAAAATGGTTTCGATTTGCCTTTGCTGACATATTATCAAGATTGATATGTGGTATTTTTTTTGTAATTATGCCAACAACGAATATTCGCCCCATAGTGGTTGGAAATGATATGTTTAGTTCCATGATGAGATTTGTTTATTATATGGATCAACCAAGTAATCTTTTTCCTTCTATTCATTGTTTAGTAAGCTGGTTTTGTTTTGTTGGCATTAGAAACAGTAAAAAGGTTCCTTTATGGTACAAGGTGTTTTCTTGTATATTTGCGATTCTAGTATGTTTATCAACTCAATTTACAAAACAGCATTATTTTATTGATATAATTGGAGGTATTTTGATTGCAGAAATATGTTATTATATTGCAAACAATACTCAAGCGTATTTAGGTGTCAAGAAATTTTTTCTTTGGTTAAATCAAAGAATATTTGGAGCAAATAATTATGATGAATAAACGAAAGGTTATATTAAATACAATGTTTTTAATTGTTGTATTTTCTATTACTTTGTACTATATATTTTATAATCAGGATATAAGCGACCTTTTTGATACAATTAAGAGTACAGATATTAGTTGTTGGATATTAGCTATTTTATGTGTAATCCTTTTTATTGCTAGCGAATCTGTTATAATATTTTATATGATGAATTCCATTAAGCAAAAAGTTAATCTAATCCATTGTTTTTTGTATTCTTTCGTTGGTTTTTTCTTTAGTTGTATTACGCCGTCAGCAACAGGAGGACAACCTGCTCAGATTTATTTTATGAAAAAGGACAAAATACCAATTCCTATAGCCACATTAGTACTTATGATTGTTACTATTACTTATAAAATGGTATTGGTGCTTTTAGGAGCTATCGTTTTGCTTGTTCGTCCGACAGAAATAATGACCTATTTAAACCCAGTACTTGCTTTCTGTTACCTTGGAGTTTTATTAAATGTATTTTGTGTTGGATTTATGTTACTTCTTGTATTTCATCCAACGCTAGCTAAAAACCAACTTACATTTATAGTTAAACTGCTTGCAAAGTTACGTTTGATTCGAAGAAAAGAACATTATTTACTTAAAATTGAATCTGCAATGACACAATATAAGGATGTAGCTTTATATTTTCGAACAAATAAAATGGTTATATTTAATGTTTTCATAATAACAACAATTCAAAGAACATTGTTTTTTTATGTAACATATCTTGCTTATCGATCATTTGGATTTAAGGAGACGGGTTTTGTTACTATTATTGTTTTACAAGGAATGATATCAGTTGCGGTTGATATGCTTCCACTTCCAGGAGGAATGGGTATTAGTGAGAAGCTTTTTCTGTCAATTTTTACACCTATTTTAGGAACAATGACTCTGCCAGTTATGATAGTAAGTAGAGGTCTTAGTTATTATACACAGCTGATTTTAAGTGCAATTTTCACGGTAGTAGCATTTTTAAAAATAAGAGGAGTACGTGAAAGGATAAGAGAAAAATGATAGGATTTTATGATTACACGGTTATACTTACATACATTAGTTTGCTTAGTTCAGTTTTTGGAATTACACAGGCAATTGATGGTAGATTTAGAACGGCTATTCTTTGCCTTGCAATATCAGGACTTTGTGATATGTTTGACGGTAAGATAGCAAGATCAAAAAAAGATCGCACCGATGATCAAAAATTGTTCGGAGTGCAAATCGACTCCTTATGCGATGTTATTTGCTTTGGCGTATTTCCTGTAGTGATATGTTATATACTAGGAGTTCGAGGTATCTTAGGTGGAATTGTTATTGCATATTATAGTATTTGTTCTGTAATTAGGCTTGGATTCTTTAATGTCCTTGAAACAAACCGACAGATGAAAGAAGATGGTGCCAATAAATATTATTATGGACTTCCTATTACTTCAATAACAATAATACTTCCAGTTGTCTTTCTTTTAAGCTTTGTTATTTCTGCATATGCTTTTAAATGGGTTTTACTGGGCATGCTTTTTATTGTAGCTACATTATTCATTTTAAAATTCAGATTAAGGAAACCAACAAATAAACAACTTGTTATATTAGTGATAATTGTGAGTTTCATAGTGTCATTTATTCTGTTGTATTCGGATTATTGCATTAAGCACAATATCGTAAAAGAGAAAGCATTAATTAATGATTTTTATGAATAGGTGGTATAAGAAATGAAATGTATGGATCGAAGTGGCAATTTAGTTAAGCAAGATGATATACAAAACAACATATTTAAATTTCTTTATAAAAATAAGCTTGGAAGAATACTACTTAATCAACTGGTAAAGCCATGGGTTTCAAGAGTTTCAGGGGTTGTATTGAATAGTTCTTTTTCAAGAAAATTAATACCTCGATTTATAGAAAAATATAAAATTGATATGGATGACTATGAGAACTGTACATATTCTTCATATAATGATTTCTTTATAAGAAAGATTAAAGACGGTAGGCGAATAATTGACTATGAGCATAAGCATTTAATTTCTCCTTGCGATAGTAAATTAAGTGTGTACCATATAAATAAAGATTCACTTTTTACAATTAAAAATACGCCATATACTTTGGAAAGTTTATTTAAAAGTAAGAAACTTGCCGATTACTATGAACAGGGTACATTATTATTGTTTCGATTATCAGTTGATGATTATCACAGATATTGTTATATTGATAAAGGTAAAAAAACAAAAAATTATCGGATAAAAGGTGTTTTTAACACTGTGAATCCAGTAGCGAACGAAGTGGTCCCTGTTTATAAAGAAAACACAAGAGAATATTGCATTTTATCTAGTGAAAATTTTGGAAGAGTTTTAATTATGGAAGTAGGAGCCATGATGGTTGGAAAGATTATCAATTATCATGAAGAAGCTAAGGTGAAACGAGGAGAAGAGAAGGGTAGATTCGAGTTTGGAGGATCCACTATAATTGTTTGCTTTGAAAAAGGAAGAATAACTATGGATAAAGATATTTTATCTAATTCGGCAAGAGGAATAGAAACTCTGGTTAAGCTGGGAGAGAAAATCGGAAAAAGGAATAAGGACGTTTAATCTGTCATAAGATGAAACGTCCCTTCATTTTGAGGCAGGAGAGATTGAGTTTGAAGACATACTATATGTTTCTTCTGATGCATATAAGTTGAAAACGGGAAAAGATGATTTTTATGACAAAGTTGAAAGAGCAGAATATCCAGAAATAGAATTAAGTTGGAGTGAAGATGAGGGGATTTTGGAAGAAATGTTCCCTAAACTTGTAAAGAAGTTTTGGTAATAAATTATTAGATAACAACGTTTCAGATACAAAATATTTGTTCAACTTGTGGCAGATTTGTAATAATAAAGATATAGGACAGAACAAAATATCTGTTCTATATCTTTTTTGTATCCTTAGTGGATATCTTTTTACTTTATTTCTCCTGCCTTTTTAAGAGATAATTTTGTGATGACAGGACCAGTTAATTCATAAATTACTGTAGCACTTAGTATGATTGTTCGAACCTGTACTCCATATTGTGGTACAACGTTCATAGCTACAGCACTTAGACCAATTGCTACACCTGCTTGGGGTAACATAGTAAAGCCAAGGTACTTTTTTATTACAGGCTCTGCATTTGCCACTTTTGCTCCTAGGTAGGTAGCTAGAACCTTAGCTATGGCACGGGCCACAATGTACAAGAGACCAACTAGGCCAACAGTAGGTATAACACGTATATCTAAATCGGCGCCAGATATAAAGAAAAAGAACATAAAAAGTGGGGGTGTAAACCTGTCCACTTGTTCAAAGACTTTATCACTAACTTCAGAGATATTAACATATATTGCACTCATTGTCATACAAGTCATTAGGGAAGAAAGTCCAAGTGAGTTAGAAACACCAACGCCCATAAGTATAAATACAATAACTACAGAAAGTCTATTACCTCTGCCTGTAAACCATTTAGTAAGGAAGGACATTATTAGACCTAAGACAGCGCCAAATAGTATGGATCCCAATATTTCAGTAAGAGGATTCACAATAGCACTAGAAAATGATAAGCCTTCTGGAGAATTTATAGCATTTACAATAGCTACAGAGATACTAAAGGCAAAAATTGCTATGGCATCATCTATTGCCACTACAGGAAGCAACATACTTGTTACTGGACCTTTAGCTTTATACTGGCGTATAACCATAAGGGTAGCTGCAGGAGCTGTAGCTGATGCAATGGCACCTAATAAAAGTGAAAAGGATAAATCATTTCCTGTTAGAACCAAGACTAAAGTTACTAATATTGAGACTCCAAATCCTTGTATAGTTGAAATGATTATAGGAGCTTTTCCCATCTTTTTCAGGTAAGAGAAATTAAATTCTGCGCCAATGGAAAATGCAATAAAGCCTAATGCAATATCAGGGATAACCGAAAACTTAGATATTGTTTCAGGTGAGAATATTCCTAAACAATAAGGGCCTACTAAAAGTCCAATTATTAGATAACCTGTCACATTAGGAAGGTTAACTTTCTTCATAATTTTACTTACTAATAGACAAAGTAATAAAGCAATAGCCAAACTAGTATAAATATTTATGTCTCCCACGCTTATTCACCTAGCCCTTCTACGTAGGTAATAGGTACTGCAAACATGATAGCTGAATTAGGCTTGTCAAAGGTACCAACAACTTTTTTAATTGCTTCTCTGGCTGTAAGGATATGTTCGTCTCTAAGTACAAACATCATAACCTTACAAGATTCATTAGATTCATCACTAAGCATTTGCCGTAGGTAACCAAAGACTGGCATCTCATCCATATTCATTAATGATTTTGCCATTCCATTTCCGTCAATAATTGTTCCGCCAGTAATTCCGGCTTCTGCAAGTTCTAGATTTAGTTCATCTACTAATTCTACTTTTTTAAGTATGAGAACTAATAATTGCATATACATCATCCTTTCTTATATGCCTTGAATTATTTAATTGTAGGACCTAAAAAATAGTTGTATAAAATATGTAACTAAAATGTCCATAAAAAATAATAGTCCTATAAATCTATAATGTCAAGTTTTTTTCTACATGGAAATATGGCAAAAGTAGTTGCCGATGCTTGGGAAGAAATCAGGAAGATGGATTCAGGTAGAATATAAACAATATAACTTTAATGCTAATATTGATGTGATATTAGTATAAAAGTTATCTACTAAAGTAAAATGGCATATAAAATGAAAATGCATAGTTAGTTGATTTATTAATAAACAGACCATAGCACTATTCGTTAAACATGTGTTTCGCGAATAGTTAGATGTTAATATTATTTATCAAAAGCTTTACTACTCTTCTGTTGCATTTAATAAAGTAGCAAAAGTATTTTTCAAAAAAGTCCAAATGCATGAGTAATTATTCTTCTTATGGTTATGCTAAATACTAAATAACTATAAAGACAAAACTTCTGCGAGGTGTAAAATATGGGCTATTTTAAGGGAACTTACAAAAAGAAAAGTTACTTCGAAGGATGGTATTTTAAAAATCAAAATAATAATGAAATCATATCATTTATTCCCGCCTTTCACATAGATAAGAACGGTAAGAAGTCAGCCTCTCTACAGATCATTATGAATAACACTTCTGATTATATAACCTATCCAATTGATGATTTTGCAGTTTCAACAAATAAATTTACTATAAAAATTGGTGAAAACATATTTACTGAGAAAGGAATACTCCTGAATATAAATACCGAACAAACTACAGTTACAGGCAAACTATATTATAGTAGGTTTGTACCCTTAAAATATGATATTATGGGACCATTTAAGTATGTTCCTTTTATGCAATGTAGACATAGTGTCTATAGTTTGGCCCATAATATTACAGGAAGCTTAATGGTTAATGGAAGAAGGATTTGCTTTGATAAAGGCTTGGGATATGTAGAGGGGGACCGGGGAATAGAATTCCCTGCTGATTACATGTGGACACAATGTTGTTGGCATGATAAGGGTAATAATAGTGTTATGATATCGGTAGCTGATATCCCCATTGGAAAAGTAACATTTAAAGGCTGCATAGGTATTGTATATTATAGGGGTAAAGAATATAGATTTGCCACTTATTTAGGAGTAAAAATTAAAAAGTATTGCAAAGATGAATTGTGGGTGCAACAAAGAGATTATGATTTACAAGTTACTGTAATAGATGAAAACCCACATAATCTGCTAGCACCTGTTAAGGGAAAAATGGCACGTACTGTTTACGAAAGTATTAATTGCAGAGTACGTTATAGGTTTATGGTTGATAACAATGTACTCTTTGATTTTATTGCTAGAGGCAGTTTTGAGAGGGACTTCTTCAATTGTAGCACATCTTGAAAAACAAAAATCCCAAAGTAACATATGAAATTACTCTGGGATTTTGTTTCTTGTTTTAAACTTTTATAGATATATAAAAATTTCATTATCTAGTAGAAAGTTCTTTATCAAGAATATATAAACCGTTCCAGTGGCCATCAATTCTTTCTAATCTCTCTACAAGTACACCAAAAGTATCTTCCTCTTCTATTTGTTCGTCTACGAACCATGTAAGAAGATTTAGGACTCTTTGATCATTTTCTGCTTTAGCTTCATCTACTAAATCGTGTATACGAGCTGTTACAACTTTTTCATGTTCAAGAGCTTTTTCAAATACTTCTAGAACAGAATCAAAGTTACCATCTCCTGGATCTAAAGGACGATATTTTATACCGTATCCAGTTTCCTGTAAGAAATCTTTAATTCTTTCAGCGTGTTCAATTTCTTCTTTTACTTGTTCATCAATAAAATGAGTCATGCCCTTCATATTCAAATCATCTAAATATGCAGACATAGTAGCATAAATATATGCAGACTCCAATTCAAAATTCATTTGTTCATTTAAATTATCATATAATTTACTCATAAAGTATTCCTCCTGTATATATATTATATCACTAAAACAGTATTTTAATTATTCGAATAAAAAAATTATATAAGTGATACTGATTATCATTACTGTTAAGTATAGTATATCAAATTATAGTTTTTTTGTCAACTATGTTCTTAATCATTTCTAAGTGCTTCAACTGGGTCTTGTTTAGCCGCCTTTTTAGAAGGTATAATACCAGAAATAACAGTCAATATCATACTTAATACAATTAAGAATACTGCGCTACCCGCTGGAAGTGCAGCATTAACATCAGTGGTTCCAGCTATTGAATGAATAAGCATATTCCCAGGAATCAGTAATAATAAAGTAGTGCCAATACCAATTAATCCAGACAATAGTCCAATAATAAAGGTTTCAGCATTAAATACTTGAGATATGTTTCTTTTGGATGCTCCAATTGAGCGAAGGATACCAATTTCTTTAGTTCTCTCAAGTACTGATATAAATGTGATGATACCAATCATAATCGATGATACAATTAGTGATACTGCAACAAAGGCTACTAGTACATAGGTAATTACATTTACTATTGTAGTTACTGATGACATTAAAAGTTTAACATAATCTGTGTAGGATATTTGGTCTTCTATAGTAGCTGTTTCATTGTATTTCTCAATAAAGCTTGAAATAGTATCTTTGTTTTCAAAATTATCGGCATATAAACTGATAGATGATGGAGCGTCAAGGCTTACATATCCAAATGCTGTTAAATTATTATCATAGTTACCAGGAGAAATGTTTGTGTCATAAATCATAAGTAATGTTTCATCTTCTGGCTCTAACAAGTATTGATCTAACATAGCAGCAAGTTCGGTTTCGTCTAATTCTAACATGCTTTCAGCAGTTTCTGGGTCGCTTGCATAGGCCATACTTAAAATGTTTTTGCTTAATTTTGCTTTCTCGGATATACCTAGTCCTGTCAAATATTCTATTGTATTATCCACTTTTTCCTTATCATTCTCTGGCTCAAAACTCATACCATTTATTACATTTTCATCTGGATTTGCTATTTGTGCCTTGACTACAGGACTTTTGTTGTTGTAGTCAATAATATAATCAGTTAAAGCTTTTGTATATCCGATATTTCTTGATATAGGACTATAAGAATCAGCATCCATTGGGCGAATTACACCAACAATTTTAAGTTCAAGAGCATTTTCTAATAAGTCTTCAAACTTTTCTTTATCATCAGCAATATAGTCAAATAGTCCATCATCATTTTCTAGATAATAATCACTGGCTGGAACCATGTAAAAAGTTTGCTTAGCAAGCTCTTCGTAAGTGAATTTCTTTGACTTGAATTCCATGTCCTCGCCATTCTCTATTCCTTTTAAGATTTCCTTATATTCGCTTGATGGTAAAAGCCCAAGTTCATAAAGAGTAGATGAAGATATTTCATTGTTTAAATCTAAAACAACAACTAATTCATCATATGCTTTAGGCCAATTTCCATAAAGGACTTCATAACTATCTGTTATTGCAGAACTAATTAAGTTATCATCAGAACCAGGAAGAATTTCGTCAAAATTACTAGACGAGAAAAATCCCATATTAACATACAGCCCTTCCTGTTGTGTGCCATCATTCATACCATATGAACTATCATTTTTAAATTCACTTCCATCAGTATTGACAAGTTCACCCTCTGGGTCATAAGTATAAGTGTCAAATGAGACATCATAGGAATAAACTATACCGTATTCTCCAATATATTGATGTATTTCGTTATTTGGATCATCTAGGTATGTTTTAAAGGCTGAAAGATTATTTTCTTTTAAGTTGGATGTTGATTTGCTTGCCATCTCTAAATCTAGTGTATTAGAATAGACTGCATCTAGAGAATGTTCCACCTCTTGAGATACTTGCTCATGTCCACTAGAGAGCATGCTCTCTAGATCAAATGAGACGGCCTCAATAGTCACTGGATATGATACCATAGTATCCTTTTGGATGTCATCAATATAAGTATTAACACCTGTGGAAAGTGACAGAATTAAGGCGATTCCTATAATTCCAATGGAGCCTGCAAAAGATGTAAGTATAGTTCTACCCTTTTTTGTACGTAGATTATTAAAACTAAGGGATAAGGCAGTTAAAAATGACATTGATGCTTTACCCATATTTTTGTGTTTAGGCTCTTCTAGTTCTTCTTCATCTACTACATAAGGATT
>CAZJCV010000012.1:25073-50709 GCA_964544535.1 uncultured Lachnospiraceae bacterium
TCAGCAAGGCCAACCTTCTCAAGGGCTTCTACTGCTCTCTTTCTACGTTCACTCTTTGATATACCTGAAATAGTTAAAGCTAATTCAACATTGGAAAGAATAGATTGGTGAGGGATTAGATTATAGCTTTGAAAAATAAAACCAATTGTATGATTTCGATAAGAATCCCAATCCCTATCCTTATATTTCTTTGTAGAAATACCATTTATAATTATATCCCCACTATCATATCTATCTAAACCACCGATAATATTAAGTAATGTGGTTTTACCAGACCCACTAGGTCCGAGTACGGCAACAAACTCATTATCACGTAAATTCAGGCTAACATCATTAACTGCAACTTGAGTCAGATCTCCTGTAATATACTTTTTTGATATGTTTTTTACTTGAAGCATTTTAATTCCTCTCAATTCCTCTTGGTTTTTCTTGTAAACATACTATTTTATTATAGTATTAATATTATCTGGAAACAACATCATATTTCTTAAATAAATATAAAGAATATAAAACATCTCCAATCATATGAGGTGTTGTCATAAAATGTCTAATATTCATATGTTTGGAGATGTTTTAATTGTAAGTACTGCACGGACTTTTAATACTAGTTTATGATTTTATCGTTCATTTTCTCTATTAAATCTAGAATTCCTGCTTCAATTTCGTTAAAATCTTCTTCTTTTGGAGAACCTTCAAACTCAACAGATTCAATAAAGTCCCATTTCATTTTCTTTTTCTCAACTATTTCTTTTAACTCTTTTTCGGCTCCACCAGACCATCCATAAGATCCAAATCTAAAAGCAAGTTTATTTGTTATTTTTTTCCTACCCACTTCATCTATTGCAGCTGCAACTGGTGGAAATAAGTTGTATTCATAAGTTGGAGCTGCGATTATTATGCCTGCGGCTTTAAATATAGAAGCAACAACTTCACTGTCACTTTCATAAGGCATTTGCAAATCATTTACTTTAATACCTTCTCTTTTTAATATAGCTTTGGCAAAGTCTACAGCCTTCTTGGTCATTCCATACATGGAACCCCACAATATAGTAACTTCGTTTTTACCTGCTCCCTCTGAGTACTTAGTAAATCGTGTATAATCATCAATTATCTTCTGTGGGTTTTCTCTATATACAGGTCCATGACCAGGGGCGATAATTTTTATATCTAGTTCCTTAGACTTTTCTATTGCTTTTTTTACAGCAGGTCTAAATGTATTCATTACATTTGAATAGTATCTGATACCTTCATTTTCAAACATTTCTACTTCTTCTACAGTAAGCTCATCATCAAAATAATGTTCTTCCATTTTTCCAAAAGCTCCATACATATCACAGGAAAACAAGATTTTTGTGTCCACTTCATAGGTGTACATTGTATCTGGCCAGTGAACATTAGGTACAGGATGAAAACTTAAAAGCTTACCATTTCCTAAGTCTAGGGTATCTCCTTCTTTTACTGTTTTGATTTTGACTTTATCTCCATAGAAAGAATATACTAGATTAGCGGCTTTTTCTGTACATACAATTGTAAAATTTTTATTAATTTTTAAAAAGTTTTCTATCCAACCAGAGTGATCTGGTTCCATATGATTAACAATTAAATAATCAATATCTTCTGGATCTACATTAATTTCTTCAAGATTCTTATACAAGTTCTCAGGTACTCCGTCCCATCCAATAACACCATCAATTATTGCTGTTTTATCTCCTTTTACTATATATGAATTTAAGCTTACACCATTAGCAATATCCCATATACCTTCAAAAAGAATATCACTTACATTCATTGACAACATATATATATCTTTGATAATTTCTATTTTTTTCATTTGTTACGCTCCTCCTAGGTAGCTGGCACCATTACTATTTTATTAATTATTAACATCCCGTGCTAAAATTGCATAATGTTTCATATCAGTAACACCCATGTTACATCTATCACTTTCTCTTGATTCTCCTTCATAAGCCATACCACATTTCTCCATTACTAAACCTGAATTAGGATTTGCAGTTGAATGGCTTGCTTCAATCCTGTTAACTCCAACTTCATTAAAAAAGAAGCGGATGAATTCTTTTAATGCTTCAGACATGTATCCTTGATTCCACCACTTTTCGCCTATACAATAACCTGTTTTAACCATTTTTATGTCTGGATTGCTATCAACTACAGATATGGTTCCTATTGGTTGACCAATTGACTTTAATTCTATAGCCCATTGATAAAATTCTTTATTATTATATTGAGAAATCCAAAATTCAAGGAGCTGTTTTGATACTTCTTCATTTTGATGACAAGGCCAAGTTAAATATTTTGTTACATTAGGGTTTGAGGCCCAGTTATTAAACATTGAATTTGAATCTTCCATAGTAAATTGACGTAATAGTAATCGCTTAGTTTCTAGGCTGATTGTTCCAGTGTTATTCATATTTTATTTACCTATCCCTTTAACTTTTATTCTAAGTATACTTATATAGATAAATTTGTCAACTTTTTTGCCTAAAATCTTCATGCTAATGCAATTAATTATATTAGCATGAAGATTTGCCTCTCGAAGTTATAAACACAAAGAGACGATTTTTCTATTTTATTCTTTCGATAGAGTCCTAAAGGAACATTTATTGAATTTGCAATCCAACTCCTTTATAAACTACTATTCAATATCGTAAAGGACGTATAAAAAAGAGCGAACCCATGAATTTATCCATAGCTTCGCTCCAGCATATATTGCCATTAGAAGATAGTATAAAAATACTAAATCAATATAAATAGTTATTAATATGACATAGTAACTACTGGCTTAATTAAATCTCTTGGCTTATCTTTCATAAGTTGTACAGCTTCTTCTACCTTATCTAAACCTTCAAATTTATGTGTAAGCATTCCAGAAACATCAAGTCTACCATTAACCATTAGGTTAAGAAGACGCTCAGTACGCATACGACCTGCAGGCATTAAACCACCAGTTATTCTAATATGACCCATTCCTACAACCCAGTCTTCTCTAGGTATTTTTATATTGTCACCACTACCTAAGTAATTAACGTTAGAAATGATTCCGCCAGCTTTTACTGCTCTTACTGCTTCTGCAAATGTATCTACATCGCCACCAGCAATAATAACTTTGTCAACACCTTTATTACTTGTTAAATCCATAACTTGCTTATCAATAGGACCATTTTTATAACTTATAATGTCTGTTGCACCATATTCTTTGGCAAGTTCAACACAGTTTGGTCTAGTTCCAACAGCTAATATTCTTCCAGCACCTTTTAAAGCTGAACCTTTTACAGACATAAGTCCAACTGGCCCTATACCTATAATTAATACATCTTCACCATATGTTATTTCTGCTAGTTCTGCTCCATGAAATCCAGTAGGTATCATATCACATGCCATTGCAGCTTCACTTGGATCAAGTCCGTCTGGTAATAATGCAAGATTTGCATCAGCTTCATTTACATGAAATAACTCAGCAAATACACCATCTTTGAAGTTGGAGAACTTCCAACCACCTAGAGCTCCGCCTGAATGCATAGCAAAACCACGTTGAGCTTCTAATGAACCCCAATCAGGAGTAATTGCAGGTACAACCACCTTATCTCCTACTTTAAAATCTTTTACTAATGAACCAACTTCTACAATCTCACCTACTGCTTCATGGCCAAGAATCATATCAGTACGTTCTCCTACTGCACCTTCATAAACAGTATGAATATCTGATGTACATGGTGCCATTGCTATTGGACGGCAAATTGCATCCAATGGTCCACATTTTTGTACTTCTTTTTCTACCCAACCGGTTACACCGATTTTCTTCATTGCAAAACCCTTCATTTTCTAATTCCTCCTGATTGTTTAATTATGTCTTGTTAAAACTTTAATAATCTACGTTATTATATTAACAATCTTTAATTATAAAGTCAATGGTTTATGTGATTTTTTATTTTTTTCAAGTTATTCCATAATTTCCCTTTTATGTTCCGCAAAATGTTCTGTATGGACTTGAACAATCTGTAGGTAGTTTTGTATATTCTTCTTGTTCTTTTGTATAAGCATATGGATTTTTAAGAACACTTAGCAGACTTTTCATAACACTTAAATCTCCATCTTCTGCCGCAGCTAAACTTTCTTCAACCCTATGATTGCGTGGAATAATTGATGGATTATTATCTTTCATTAGCTTAATTATTTCTTCTTTAGATTCTTTTTGTTTAACCAATCTTTTCTTCCACTTTTTATACCAGCTATCGAATTCATTAGTTTCAAATATGCTTTGCCCATCCAAATCATCAATAGTTAATTGACGAAAGGTATTTGTATAATCTGCCTGATACTTCTCCATTAAAGTAAAAAATTCTATAATTAGATTTTTATCTCCTTGCTCTTGGCTAAACATACCAAGCTTTTTTCTCATTCCACTTAACCAAAATTCATTATAAAGTTTAGAAAATTCTGACACTTCTTTAGTTGCTAGTTTTATAGCTACAGATTCATCATCATGAATTAATGGTATTAAGGTATCTGCAAGTCTTGCTAGATTCCATGGTGCTATGTTTGGTTGATTACCATATGAATATCGACCAGCAGTATCAATTGAACTAAATACCGTTGATAATTTAAAGGTGTCCATGAAAGCACAAGGACCATAATCTATAGTTTCACCACTAATAGTCATATTATCTGTATTCATAACACCATGAATAAAACCAAGTAGCTGCCATTTTGCAATTAACTGGGCCTGCTTATTAATGACTCTTTTAAAAAATAATAAATATTTATCTTTATTTGATAAAATATCTGAAAAATGCCTTTTTATTGTGTAATTTGCTAATGACTTTAATACTTCTTTATTAGCAAATGAAGAAACATATTGAAAGGATCCAACTCTGATATGACTTGATGCAACTCTAGTTAATATTGCTCCTGTAAGAGCACTTTCACGATAAACATTTTCTCCGGTTGTCACAACTGCAAGACTGCGAGTTGTAGGTACTCCAAGATTATACATAGCTTCGCTAACAATATATTCTCTTAGCATTGGACCTAAGGCGGCTCTTCCATCGCCTCCTCTAGAATATATGGTTCTGCCAGATCCTTTTAACTGAATATCAAACCTTTGGCTTTTTTTTGTAATATGTTCTCCAAGAAGTATTGCTCTTCCATCACCTAGCTTAGTAAAATAGCCAAACTGATGTCCTGCATAAGCTTGAGCAATTGGAAATGCTCCATAAGGAATTGTATTTCCTGCAAAAATTGCTGTCCCATCATTACCTTCTAAAAGATGATTATTAAGTCCTAAGGATTGTCCCAAGTCCTTATTATAAATAACAAGTTCTGGTGACTTTACAGGGACAGGATTTTGCATGGAATAGAGGCTTTCTGGCAAATCTACATAAGTATTATTGAAATTCCATCCCATATCCAGACTTTCTTTCTTTGTTAGATTTATTTTCATGTTTAAATTCCTTTACTATTATTTTAATATGAGTTTCTTTAATAGTATTTACTATTATATTAAAATAAAACAAGTTGAATTTAACTTATAATTAATTAGGCAGTACCTTTAACAAGTTTTCTAATAATTCTTTCAATGCTTCCTCTGGTAAAGCTACATTAATTCGTTCAAAACCACTTCCCTCTATACCGAATATATATCCTTCATCCGTAAAAAATTGATTTGCATGTAAAAAATCTTCTAGTTCTTTATCTTTCATATTTAATTCTCTAAAATCTAGCCATTGTAGATATGTACCATCACTTATTGGTGCTTTAATTTTAGGATAATTTTTCTTGAAAAACTTATTAACTATTTTTTGATTACTATAAACAAGTTCTATTAATTCATCTAACCATGTTTCGCACTCATTATAGGCAATCTTGCTTGCTTCAAATCCAAATATATTGCAAGCCTTATAATGTGACTTTTCAACCTCTTTAATAAATTTATTTCTTAATATTTCATTAGAAATAATAATGCTTGATGTTGATAGACCTGCCAAATTAAATGTTTTTGATGCAGCAGTGCATGTGATTAATAGGTCCCTAAGTTCTTCGTTTACTTTGTAAAATATAGTATGTTCTTTATCTGGATGTACAAAATCATACCAGATTTCATCAGAGATTACATATAAATCATATTTAACAGCAATTTCTGCAAGCTTTTCTAATTCATTCTTAGTCCATACATTACCAGTTGGATTGTGAGGACTACAAAACAAAAGAATTTTATTATCTGTCTTACTTGCAGCCTCTTCAAAAGCTTCAAAGTCTATAGTGTAATTACCTTCATCCTCTATTAGGGGTATATTTACTTCTTTCCTATTGTTAAGAGTAATTGCATTTCCAAAGGGATAATATACTGGTCGGAAGATAATAACTCCATCTCTTTCGTCAGAAAAAGCACGTATTGCTGCATTAAATGCTGATACGACACCTGTAGTATTGACTATCCAGTCCTTTTTTATAGTCCAATTATGTCTTTTTGCTTGCCAATCTATAACAGCTTGGAGAAATTCATCAGTTGGACCTGTGTATCCTAGAATTGGTTTACTTTCTAAAAAGTTAATAAGTCCCTTATATATTTCCGGTGGATTATATAGTTCCATATCAGCAACAGATAATGGCAATACTCCCTCAGAAACATTTGGATTCCAATCATGCATAAGATTCCATTTATGAGATCCAGTTCCTTGCCTGTTTATTCGATGTTCAAAATTATATATCATATTAAACCCCTTTCTGTAAACTAGAACGTTATTATAATTCGTGAAAATTTTAAATACATTTTATTCTTGATAGTACATAACACAGTTTCGGCCTTTGTTTTTTGCTTGATAAAGTGCTTTATCTGCATTACTAACTGATTCAAAAAAATCTTTACCATCGTATAGGCTAACACCAATCGAAAGTGTTATTCCACAGACCTGCTTGCTGTTGTTTTCCACTTTTTTTCTGATTTCATTTGCTTTTTTTATAGCATTTTTATAAGAACAGGCTCTCAAGATAACAAGAAATTCTTCTCCGCCCCATCTTATTAGAATATCATTATTTCTAATACAATTTTTAATTATATTTGCTGTATTAATGAGAACAATATCACCTTGATCATGTCCATATGTATCATTTACGTTTTTAAACAAATCAATATCTATAATTAGAAATGCAATATTTTCATTATTATCATAAATAAGTTTTGTAGTTCCATTTTTTAATATATAATCAAGTTTATTGCGATTAAACACTTGTGTCAACGGGTCATATACAATTGCATCCTCAAGTTTTTTGCTAGTATCAAACTGATCACGATATACCTTTTCCATATAATATGAGGCAAAACTTATGCCTATAACACAAGGAATTCCTAGAGATAACATTATATTTAAGTTTTCATAATTATTAAACAGATTAGAAATCAAAATATTAGAAATCACAAGACTATGTGCAAAAATACTAAAGTAAAAAGGGGCACAAAAACAAATTGCAAAAAACATTAGATGCATTATTATAAACCCTTCGCTTGCATGCTGTTTGTTGGGTAGATAATAAATAGCCCAAATTGTACACCACATTATGCCATGTATCATTAGATAAGAAGCAGGAACAAGAATCCTATAATTTTTTAATTTGTTCTGTAATATTATATAAAATATTAGAGGTATTAAAATAAATGTCCTAGGAAGTAAGGTCTCCCATGCAAAGCAACCAAAGAGTTGACAATCTGATATAAAATATGTAATAGATGCAAATGAAGCCACTATGATTGTATTAGTCGTAAATTTCTTATAGTAGTCATATTTAGATTGATAAAAAACTTCTTTATCATCAAAATCTAATTCTGTCTTTTTCACAACTGTTTCCTCCGCAAAATAATAAGAACTAATGATTAGTCTCTCAATAATCAGTAAGTAGTAACTATTATTATAAAACTTTAATGCTATAAATACAAATAAATAAAGCATAATTTGTACTTATAGCATTTGGGACATTCACTACTAATTATAAAAACTTATAAACTATCTCCAAAGTCCTCTCTAAACTTATTCATAAGTAAGGTCTGCCAGTCATTAACAGGTGCTAATCTACCAAAGAAAAACCTTAATACTTTTGGTTCTTCAGTGAATTTTAAACCGCCTATAAGTTTACGGTTCTCATAAAGCCATGAAATTCGATCTACCGCATACATAATCTGAGACATGGTAAAGACTCTGCGAGGTAGTGCTAGGCGTACTAATTCCATATTAGAAAAGGGTTCTACTCCATTTTCATCTCTTTGTTCTGACATAGTTCCTCTCTCCATACCTCTTACTCCACTTGCTATATAAATCGCAGCAGCAAGAGCACCTGCTGGATATTTCTCCTGTGGAATATGATCAACAAATTCCATAGCATTAATATGGCATCCTAATCCACCAGCAGGAGTAACAACCGGAACACCACGCTTCTCAAGCTCTTTACACATAAATTCAATAAAGTCTGGTCCTTGATTTATCATATCTTCATCCATTGTTTCATCCAAGCCAACTGTTAGAGCTTCCATCTCACGAACAGACATACCACCATAAGTTAAAAATCCTTCATATAAAGGAACTAGCTCTCTCATTTTATCTGCCAATTCAGACTTGTTGGTACATATTCCACCGCCACGAGCACATCCTAGCTTTCGCGCTGAAAAATAAGTGATGTCACATAGATCTACCATAGCACGAGTTATTTCTTTAACACTCATGTTTTTACAGCTTTCTTCACGTATCTTAATAAAATGTAAATTATCAGCCAGCAAACTTGCATCTAAAACTAATAAAAGACCAAAATCATCACATACCTTACGAACTTGACGAAGGTTATCTAAAGAAAATGGTTGTCCACCTATCAAGTTAGTACCTGCTTCCATACGTACATATGGAATGTTTTCTTTACCTTCTTTATTGATTAAGTTAATTAGTTTATCAATATCCATATTACCTTTAAAAGGATGGTTACTAGTTACCTTAAGTGCTTCATCTATAAAAACTTCCTCTACTCTTCCACCATTGATAGTAATATGGGACTTAGTAGTCGTAAAATGATAGTTCATAGGAATAACATCACCTTCTTTAATAAAGGCTTTAGATATTATGTTTTCACAGGCACGACCTTGATGTGCTGGTAAAAAAAACTCAGTTCCAAAAAGTTCTTGAAGTTTAGCTTCTAGTCTAAAGTAAGTTTCAGAGCCAGCATAACTATCATCAGCCACCATCATGGCTGCTAATTGACGGTCGCTCATAGCATTTACGCCACTATCAGTAAGCATGTCCATAAAAACATCCTTATTATGTAATAAAAATGTATTGTTTCCTGCTTCTGAAAGTACCTTTATGCGATCTTCTACTGGAATTAAATTTAATTTTTGTACTATTCTTACCTTATGCATTTCCAAAGGAATAGTTTCACTTTGGAAAAATTTAATTTGTGACATATTTATATCCTCCATTCATCTTATATATTGCATTATAAACATATCACCATTTTAACGCATTAATGTAGAATAGTAAATACATAATTTAAAACTTTTCAAGTGTTTTTAAAAGTGCATCAAAATGATTTTCTTTATAAAGCTCTATTTCACCTTGATCACATGCTTCTGAAATCTTTGGATCAATTGGTACCTTTGCTAGAACTTGCAAATTATGATTCTTAGCAATTTCTTCTATATGGCTCTCACCAAATATTTTATAGTCCTTGCCATTATCAGGACATCTAAAATACGACATATTTTCAACTAGGCCAATAATAGGAATGTTCATCATTTCAGCCATTTTTACAGCCTTAGATACTATCATAGATACAAGTTCCTGTGGTGATGTTACTATTATAATACCATCAACAGGTATTGACTGAAATACTGTAAGAGGAACGTCACCGGTACCTGGTGGCATATCTATAAACATAAAGTCTATATCTGTCCAGATTACATCGGTCCAGAATTGTTTGACCATATTGGCAATTATTGGACCTCTCCATATAACTGGATCTGTATTGTTTTCTAAAAGTAGATTAGTGGACATAATTTCAATTCCAGTCTTACTTATAGAAGGGTTAATGCCAAGATCACTTCCCCTAGCTCTCTCATCAATTCCAAAAGCTTTAGGAATTGATGGACCAGTGATATCTGCGTCCAGAATAGCACATTTATATTCCTTTTTGTTCATAGTTACTGCAAGCATGGAGGTTACAAGTGACTTTCCAACTCCTCCTTTACCACTTACAACACCAATAACTTTTTTTACATTACTCTTTTCATGTAGTTTTTCGGAAAAATCAGTTTGTTCTTCTTGTCTATCTGAACATTCCTCTGCGCAACTACTACAACCTTGATTACAATCTTCACTCATAATATTACTCCTTTAATTTTGATTTAAAAATATATGATAAAAAGTTTAGAGAATAAAATCATCTAGGGATTTAAGAACTTCCCCTGTTATATTAAAAATCTCATCTATCTCTATCCTTCTTCCATCTTGCATAATAACTACTCGTTCATAGTAATCTATCTTTTTAATTATACCACAAACTGTAAGATAACTTCCACCAGTTTTACATGTGTCTGGATTAAAATAAGTTATTGTAAGTTCAGGATTGTTGGATAAGTTCTCTTGAATTATTTTCAACTTTTCATCTAATCTAGCCTTTGCATCATTATCTAAATTAATCCTTTTATCTGTTAATCTTGCTGTTTCATTAACGGCATCTTCATAACCTTTGAGTGCAGCAAAAGAAGAAAACTGTGCTGCCCGTTTTTTTCTAGACATGGGTGGGCGTGAGCTGGATTTATGATGTGGTAAGTTGATAATATCATCATACTGATAAATATCATTAAAATTGTCTTTCATTTTACTTCTCCTAAATACTTTGCAAATGTTAGGCCTTATGTCCACCTATTTGTTTATTTCTTTCTCTTGCAGTAGCTCCTTCTTTTAAGTTAAGGCCCTTTAGAACAGCATTTTTACCATACTTTTTCTTTATGTCAAGTACTGCATGCTGCATCTTTTTTTCAAGTTCTAAAGCGACTTTCTCTTTTTCTTTTTCCTTATCTTTTATTTTATAATCAGTAAAGAGGTTAAGTTGTTCGAAGGATTCAGTTTTTTCGATAGAACTTTCGTAAACTACATGATTTGCCGTAAGGTTTATTCGTCTAACAAATAGGTTTTTATCAATAATTCTATTATATAGCTTCATAACAGCATTTGTTATTTGGTTTGTAGATGATGTTAGATTATCAAGATTAATAGTTCCATGAGCATGTTTTGGTATTTGGCGTCCATATGCATCCTTACATATCTGTCCCTTATACTTTTTCTTAATCTCTGGATCAATTAAATTACATATATCATAACCAATAGTTAGAACAATTTGATCTGTTACAAGTCCTTTATCAACAAGTTCAAGAACAAGAAGGTCAGTCATTTCTTGTACAACTATTCCGGTCTTTTTATAATCATATGGACTTTGTAAAACCTGTCCAGAACCAAGACTATTTACACTTGGTTTATAAGCTTTTATATCAGCTATGGTGCATGGTTCAAAGCCCCAGGCATGATCTATCAATAGTTCAGCATTCACCCCAAATAGTTTATAAAGTAAATCTTCATTGTAATAATCATAGGATTCACCAATAGAACATCTTGCGACATCTCCCATGGTATAGAGGCCATGCTTTTCTAGTTTTCTTGCATATCCTTTACCAACTCGCCAAAAATCCGTTAATGGACGATGTGTCCAGAGAATTCGTCTGTAAGACATTTGGTCTAATTGGGCAATTCGAACCCCATCCTTATCAGCTTCTATGTTTTTAGCTACAATGTCCATGGCAATCTTAGCAAGATAAAGGTTAGTTCCTATTCCTGCAGTAGCTGTAATTCCTGTGGTTTTAAGAACATCTTGAATTATCTTCATAGTAAGTTCTTGTGCAGAAAGTTTATATAAAGGCAAATAATTGGTAGCATCTATAAATACCTCATCTATAGAATAAACATGTATATCCTCTGGTGCAATGTATTTTAAGTAAACATTGTAGATTCTAGTGCTATATTCAATATAGTAAGCCATTCTAGGTGGTGCTACAATATAGTCCACTGATAATTCTGGAGATTCTTTTAATTCTATACTATTATAAGATGAACCTTTAAATAAACGCTCAGGTGCTTTCATAACTCTCTTTGCATTTACTACTTTTACTTTTTGAACAACTTCAAATAGTCTTGCACGTCCTGAAATCCCATAAGACTTCAAAGATGGAGACACTGCAAGACAGATTGTCTTTTCAGTTTTACTTGCGTCAGCAACTACAAGATTAGTAGTCATTGGATCTAGTTTACGTTCCACACATTCCACAGAGGCATAGAATGATTTGAGATCTATCGCAATATATACGTGATTTTCTTGATTCATGAATAAGCCCCCTTCATGTATATATTTAAAATAATAATTTGGTTTTATTAAGTGATATAGATATTATAACATATCCAAACTAAAGGAACAAGTGTTCTGATATAGGTGTTTTTGTATTTTTTTATTATAAACATATAATTAATAAGAAGATTATATATATGATTTAAATATATTTTTTATAATAAAAAACATTTGTAATTGTAAGAAAAAAACGTTTGACTTTATTGGTTTAAAGTGATATAATCTTTTTCAAATAACGATGATCAAAAACAAGTAAGAGCAAGACAAGACTTTACAGAGAGTTACCGGTTGGTGAGAGGTGCAATAGACTATTTGCTTTGAATACATTTTGTGAGTTGCTAGCTGAAGGATTTTCTGTGTAGGCTTTGCCGGGTGCACCCGTAATAGTGCAAGGTGTTTTTACACCAGTTAAGGCAAGCGTTGTGAGGCGTTTGTAAACTGAGGTGGTACCACGGAATTATTCCGTCCTCTAAATATAAAATTTAGATGACGGTTTTTTGTTTTTCACAAATAATAAAAAGATATAACAACAATAATATCAAGGGGGACATTTTAAATGCCTATTACAGAAATACTTACTCGTAATGCAGACTTATATGGTGATGAAGTTTGCTTAGTTGAAATTAATCCAGACATTGAAAATCTTAAAGCAAGTTGGAAAGATTTTGATCTTGTAGAAACGGATCCATCAAAGAAGTTTCGTAGGGAAATGACTTGGCGTGAATTTGATGACAAGACAAATCGTTTTGCAAATTTCTTAATGGATAGGGGTTTGGAAAAAGGACATAAAGTAGGTATTTTACTTATGAATTGTCTAGAATGGCTACCTATATATTTTGGTATATTAAAAACTGGTGCCCTTGCTGTCCCAATGAATTATCGCTATACATCAGATGAAATTAAATATTGCCTAGATTTGGCGGAATGTGATGTTTTGATTTTTGGACCAGAGTTTACAGAAAGAATTGACACTATAAAGGATAGTATTCCAAATGTTAAACTTCGTCTTTATTTGGGACAAGATTGCCCCTCATTTGCAGAAAACTACTATTCTTTAACATCATGTTATTCTTCTTTAGCACCTGATATAAAGCTTACAGATGATGATGATGCTGTAATATATTTCTCATCAGGCACTACTGGTTTTCCAAAGGCAATTTTACATAAACATAGTAGCCTTATGATTTCAGCTGAAGTTGAAATGAATCATCATAAGCAAACAAGGGAAGATAATTTTCTTTGTATTCCACCACTATATCATACTGGTGCAAAGATGCATTGGTTTGGTAGCTTTTTATCTGCAAGCAAGGCAGTATTACTTAGAGGTGTATCCCCAGAATGGATAATTAAAACTGTATCTGATGAAAAAATCACTATAGTATGGCTTCTTGTACCATGGGCACAAGATATATTAGATGCCATTGAAGAAGGACGCATAAACTTAGATGATTACGAACTCTCCCAGTGGAGACTTATGCATATAGGGGCACAACCTGTTCCTCCAAGCTTGATTCGTCGTTGGCAAAAGCATTTTCCTAAGCAAGATTATGATACAAACTATGGATTGTCTGAATCAATAGGACCTGGATGTGTTCACCTAGGTATTGAAAACATACATAAGGTTGGAGCAATCGGAATACCTGGCTACAAGTGGCAAACAAAGATTGTTGATGATAAAGGAACAGAAGTTGGACAGGAAGAAGTAGGTGAACTTTGCATAAAAGGGCCGGGGCTTATGGAATGCTATTATAAAAACCCCGAATCTACTGCCAAGGTTCTTAAAGATGGATGGTTATTTACAGGTGATATGGCAAAAATGGATAAAGATAATTTTATATATCTTGTAGACCGAAAAAAGGATGTTGTTATTAGTGGTGGAGAAAATATATATCCAGTAGAAATTGAAAACTTCATAAGAACTAATGAAGCAGTTAAAGATGTTGCTATTATTGGTGTTCCAGATAAACGACTTGGAGAAGTTACTCAAGCAATTATTGAGCTAAAAACAGGCTTTTCATTAAGTGAAGAAGAAATCGATATATTTTGTAAAGCCTTACCACGATACAAACGTCCACGAAAGTATGTATTTGAAGAAATACCTAGAAATCCTACAGGAAAGATAGAAAAGGTTAAGTTACGTGAAAAGTACTGTAGTATTAACCTTGTAGAAGCACAAACTGAAGGTTAGTATAGTGTAATAAATACAAGATTATAAATTATGAACTAACACTGACCATGTCCTACTGACCATGTCCTATAAATAGAACCGGCATTCTTACTATAAAACGCCAAACCTTTCAAAATAGCCCTATGCCTAGTTAGGAGTATTATTTTCTTAAATCTAACTCCAAAACTTTAACATAGGGCCTATAATACAGAATATTTATCCTTGAACCATATACTTTATAAGTTTTTCTCTATCTTCTTTTTCATGTATAATAATTTCTATTTCCTCGATTGTACCGTCTGAAAACACATTGGCTAAGGATACGTATTGTGATAACTTAGACTTTAAATTAAGCCTATCACCTTCGCTTGTTACTAATTCAACTTTTCCTTTACAGCTATCTATTACATCAAAAAACCTTTCTATATCTGTAATATTTTTTACTTTCATTGTCTTCACTCCTTTGTATGATTTATAGTTATTTATTAAACCTTGTTACTTAATTGTATATATTAAATTAAATAAGTCAACTATTTAGAGTAAGATTCAAGATTTTGTGTCCCAGTTATAAAATACTTTGAATTCCTGACTTCATAGCTATTTTTCTAATAAATGGTTGATACATGGCTGGAGATTTTAATTTCTTAATCATTAAACTCCCTTTAATATCTTTTGAATTTTTTTTATATCTTTCTATAAAACCTTCAGTTCCTTCTTCTAGGCTTTGAGCTAAATGTAGGGAAGTTCTTAGTGCATAACTAATCCCTTGTGCAGAACTTGGGCTAATTGCACCTGCAGCTTCACCTATTAAGGCTATGTTATCATCTCCCACATAAAAGTTGGATGTTTTCATAGGTCTGTAAATATAGGCACCTTCTGTTGTTATTTTGTTTTGAAAGTTAAAACCATAATCTTTTAATTTATATTTCAGCTTTTCAAACTTTTCCAAGGTGTTTTCTTTTGGTCTTAGAGCTGAGCCCAATATTATATAGTCATCTTTTGGTATAGTCCAGGAATAGAAGTCTGTAATTTCTTCATCAAAAATTGCTCCATAGTAAGGCATGGGGTCCTTAAATTCAAACCATTCTTGAATGGCTATATATTCCCTTGATATGTTTACACCTTTACTAATAAGATTCCTTACCATTGAATGAGCACCATCTGCACCTATTATAAGCCTAGTCTTTACAGACTCTTCTCTACCATTGTTAAGATATCTAACTTCATAACCCTCAGTTATTTTAGTAAAGCCTCTAAATAAAGTATTAAACTTTTTATCAACTTGATCTGAGACTAGTGAAACAAACCATTTATCAAATTTATCTCTATCAAAATTCAAATAAAATCTTTGATATAGTCTTTCAATATTATTAGTTATATCAATTGTTCTAACTGCAAAAATTTGTGGATTAACTAGTATGTCTTTAGGCAATGAAAGCCCGAGTTTTGCAATCATTTTCTGAGCATTGGGAGCAAGCAGTCCCCCACAACATTTTCTTTTTGTATTTTTAGGATTCTCATTCTCCATGTCGCGCTTATCAATTAATAAAACTTTATATTTGTCACTTATTAATCTGGCAAAATTTGATCCTGCTGGACCAGCTCCTATAATTACAATATCATACATACAAAATTCCTCCAACTACTTGACATTTATTATAAACATCTAATTAAATACATTATATCACACTTCTTGACTAGAATTATATGAAAATGATATACTATAAATTAATAATTATAAGGAGACTAGCTATGAAAAAATTTGTTTTATTTTTTTTGATTTTTAGTGTAATCATACTTGTAGGTTGTCAAAGTACAAATGAGAATGATAACAATTCCACTGGGAACAATAGTGAACTTGTGGACACATATACTAAACTAACATCTGAGGATTTTGCAAAGAATAAATTAACAGTCTTAAACGTTTGGGCAACATGGTGCCCTCCCTGTGTGGCAGAACTACCTGAACTTCAAAAAATAAGTGAGGAGTATAAGGATAAAGAAGTTGAAGTCATAGGTGTTTTACATGATGGCATTATAGAACTTGGTCTTTTGGATGAATCTATAATTGATAATGCCAATACTTTGATGCAGGATAAAGGCGTGAATTATCGTGTCATATTACCAGACGAATATCTACAAACAGAATTTATTGATTCTATGCAATATTTCCCAACTACATTTTTTCTTGATTCAGAAGGAAATCTTGTGGAGACTGTAGTAGGTGCAAATAACTTTGAATCATGGGGGAAATTAATCGATGAAACTCTTGAAAAACTTGAAAATTAACATTTGCTATATTCAGCTTTTTTTAGTTTCAGCCGGTATTCTTTCTCTTGTTTTTGGCGTTTACAGACAAGAAGTAGAAACCATGCTAATGAAAGCAATATATATATGTCTGGAGTGTATTGGAATTGGGTAAATGGCCGTTTAAATTTAGAAATACCATACAAGCTGCTTGGACATTTCTATCAAACAGCTATATAGTTGGTTTTTTGCAAGGTAAAATTTATACTGGGAAAACAAAAAACATTTGTGTTCCAGGACTAAATTGCTATTCTTGTCCGGGGAGCCTCGGTTCTTGTCCAATTGGGTCTTTGCAAGCCGTATTGGGAAGTGTTAAGTACAAAATTTCTTTTTATCTACTAGGTTTCTTTCTATTGGTTGGGACCTTATTGGGACGAGCAGTCTGTGGTTTTTTATGTCCCTTTGGTTGGATACAAGAATTGCTACATAAGATTCCATTTGTTAAGAAGATTAAAACCTTTCAATATGACCGCCTCCTTAGGTGGTTGAAATATATTATTTTACTTATATTTGTTATTTTGTTGCCCATGTTTGTTGTGGATGCAGTTGGAACAGGCTCGCCTTGGTTTTGTAAGTGGATTTGTCCTGCTGGTACATTAGAGGCTGGTATACCTCTGGTTTTTACAAATCCTTCTCTGCAAAGTGCGATTGGATTTTTGTTCCAATGGAAACTAGCTATATTAATTATAACTATCCTGCTGTCTATTATGATTTATCGCCCATTTTGCAAATATATTTGTCCCCTTGGTGCAATTTATGCCTTATTCAATAAAGTTTCAGTTTATCGCTACCATGTATCTAAGGATAAATGTACTAATTGTAAACAGTGCGAAAAAGTATGTCCTATGCAGATAAACCCTCTAACAGAAACAAATCATGCAGAATGCATCAGGTGTGGAGAATGTAAAGAGGTGTGTGTATTTGGAGCAATTACATCAGGATTTTCAATCAAGTCTTAACGTGTTTAGGGGACTTTTCATTTGATACTCTATTTTAAAAAGATAGTGTGTCAGATAAAAAGTCCCCTATAATTGCTTAATTTCTTATTAAATAGTCAAAAGCACTTAGTGCTGCATTTGCTCCTGAACCCATGGATATAACTATCTGTTTATAAGGACTATCTGTACAATCTCCAGCAGCAAATATGCCTGGTATATTAGTAGCACTGTGTTGGTCAACAATAATCTCGCCCTTAGTATTAAGCTCAACCGTGTTTTCAAGCCACTCTGTATTTGGTATTAATCCTATTTGAACAAATACTCCATCTATATCTAAGTGTTTTTTTGTTCCCTTATCTCTTTCAATATAACTAATACCATTTACTCTTTTATCTCCGGTAATCTCTTTAGTTTTAACATTTTTTAAAACATCTACATTCGGTAAACTATATAATCTTTCTTGAAGAAGATTATCAGCCTTTAACTCAGGCAAAAACTCAAAGACTGTAACGTGATCAGCCACGCCAGCTAAGTCAATAGCTGCTTCAATTCCAGAGTTTCCACCACCTATAACAGCAACTTTTTTACCTTTAAATAATGGACCGTCACAATGAGGGCAATAAGCAACACCTTTATTCTTATACTGTTCTTCACCAGGAACTCCAATGTTGCGCCAGCGAGCTCCTGAAGAAATTATAATGGTTTTACTCTTTAATATAGCTCCATTTTCAAGTGCCACATAAATTAAATCTTTTTTTTCTATATTCTTGACTTTTTGAGACAAGATGATATCAATATCATACTCTCTAACATGTGCTTCTATATCTGAGGCAAGTTTTGGACCTTCTGTGTTTTTAACACCTATATAATTTTCAATGCTAAGGGTTTCATTAACCTGGCCTCCAAATTTATCTGCCACAATACCTGTTCGAATTCCCTTTCTAGCTGCATATATGGCAGCGCTTGCTCCTGCTGGTCCTCCACCAATAACAAGAACATCGAAAGGTTCCCTATCTTCATACTCAGACGGGTCTGAAGTTACATCAAGTTTAGAAAGAATTTCTTCTACTGACATACGACCACTAGCAAAGAATTCACCATTTAAATATATAGTAGGTACGGCTAATATATCTTTACTTTCTACCTCATCTTTATAAGCAGAGCCGTCAATCATGGTATGGCTAATATTGGGGTTAATTACGCTCATAATATTTAATGCCTGAACCACCTCAGGACAGTTATGGCAACTTAAACTTATATAGGTTTCGAAGTTAAGTTCACCTTGAATTTCTGAAATTTGTTTAGCAATTCTGTCCTCTATCTTTGGAGGTCTTCCACTTACTTGTAAGAGAGCCAATACTAGTGAAGTAAATTCATGCCCTAAGGGAAGTCCTGCAAATGTAACTCCCATATCTTTATCTAAACGATTTATACTAAAGCTAGGAGTTCGAGGTAGCTTGGCCTCTTCTACCTTTATCTTTTCTGACATCGTAGCTAATTCCTCTACAAGAGCCATTATATCCTTGGAAACCTTGTCAGAGTCTGTGCTGACTTTTATCAGCACATCTCCTTCCAAGAGTTTAAAATATTCATTTAATTGACTTCTTATCTCTGCATCTAGTAACATGACCTATCTCTCCTTAAATTTTACCCACAAGATCTAAGCCTGGCTTAAGTGTTTCTTCGCCTTCTTTCCATTTTGCAGGACATACTTCATTTGGATTTTCTCTAACATATTGCGCTGCTTTAATTTTACTAACAACAATATCAGCATCTCTTCCAATATTACCAGCGTTTATTTCTACAGATTGGATTACTCCATCAGGATCTATAATAAAAGTACCACGGTCTGCTTGACCAGTTTCTTCTACTAATACTTCAAAATTACGGCTTATGACATGTGAAGGGTCACCAATCATAGGGTAAGTAATCTTTCCAATAGTTTCTGAGCTATCATGCCATGCCTTATGAGTAAAATGTGTATCTGTAGAAACTGAATACACTTCTACTCCCAAGCTCTTAAGAGTTTCATAATTGTTCTGAAGGTCCTCTAGCTCAGTAGGACATACAAAAGTAAAATCTGCTGGATAAAATGCAACAACATTCCATTTTCCTTTTAAATCCTCATTTGTAACCTCTATAAATTCTCCATTTTGATATGCATTAGCCTTAAAAGGCTTAACTTCTGTTCCTATTAATGACATAATCATTACCTCCTAATTTATAATTAATTATTGTGATAACGATAATAATTACTGTTATCATTACTGACATTATAATATTAGTATAATTATTTGTCAAGGAGATTAATAATAAAAAAACCTGCAGGTTAGTATAGTGATTTTTGAATTATCACTTATCACTAGTACAATTACAACAAGATCTTTTTGAAATCCCCATATTGCTATTGATTTTTCAAGATTATCACCTACACCCATACCAAAAATATGGTAATCACCGCCTGAAATAATTACTTACGTTAGGCGTAAATCCTTTGCATCTTTTAATGCTTTGAAAAAGTAACCTTCTACATAACCATCATATGTTTCTTCATACTCTAGCTTATCAGGACCAAAATATATAAGCTGATTTTCTGAAATTCCAGCAGGCTTTAAGTATTCTATCCCATCTCCCATGTAATTATTCTCATTAAGTAGTTTTATTTCTTGTAGAGTTCGCTCAAAGTCTTCTATATTTTTATTTTCATCCTTTACTCTGCTTTAGTACTTGATTTATCAAATGCTTGTAACTAGATTTAGTCGCAATAACATAGGTATTTCACCACCTCTTTCTATCTATACATTAATAACTAAGTAATTGTCAATATTTTCTTTGGAATAAATTAAAAGGAAAACACAAATGCATACCTTCGATACATAGATTAGCTTATATTGAATAAAAAAGAGACTCTATTTAGAGTCTCTTTTTGTAAAAATATTTTCCTATTCCATCCAGATTGATAATAACCGCTCACGAATTTCATCGTAGTGTTTGTCAATAAATCCAAAGTCCATTTTTTTATAAGACCAGACAGAAAACCCAATATTGTTTGCTGTAAACACCTCATTTACATCTTGAAACCATCGGAAAGTATCTTCAATTGGTGCCCTATCTATAACGCCAAACTCTCCACAGTAAAGTCCAACTCCTGCTTTTTCTGCAGCATCAATTGCCTCTTTTACCATCTCTGTGATAAAGCTTGTGCCCATAATCTTAGATTCTGCTTTTGTTACTACCTCACCCTGGAAGCCTAAGACTTTAGATTTTTCATTATAGTAGTCCATACTCTCAGGATAAAAGATGTCTTTTTCAGGATCCATCCCCTTTACCCAATATGCCTTTTGATGTGTAAAGATTAAAGGCTCATAGAAATGGAATGTAAACAGAATATTGTCATGTTTTGGAAGGTCTAAAAGTTTCAGAGTTTTTACACTATTCCACTGAATTCCTCCATAGATAATAAGGGTATCTTGTGTAATATTTCGTATTGTATCTACTGTTCTAGCTATTAATTTATTCCAAGCCAAAGCATTTTCTTTTTCCACAACTTCATTTAAAAGTTCAAAAGCTACATGTTTATAGTTGCTGTAACGCTTGGCCATCTTGGACCAGAGATTTACAAACCTATCCTGTAATTCTTTATTAGTAAAAAGATTGTTAGCTGCTGTATCACCAGCATCGTTAAAGTCATAACCATATGCTTTGTGTAAATCAAGTATGATATTAAGCCCTGCATCCTTACAAAAAATAACAATATCCGTCACATGAACGATATCCTCTTCGTTGTCGCTACCGTCTTCATGTTCAAGCACCTCGCAGTCAATAGGTAAACGCACATGGTCAAAACCCCAATCAGCAATTTGTTGAATGTCTTTTTGGGTTATAAAAGTTTGATAGTGTTCTTTCTCATAATTACACTGTGATAAGAATCCTCCTAAATTAATACCTCTGTTTAGTTTCATAGTTGTCCTCCTAATATGGTCAGTTTATCCTATTCTAAAATTTCAATTCGAACATTTTTAATTCTTATCTCTGCTGTTGAATCTTTAGCTCCCATGTTAAATTCTAAACGACCGTTGTTATCATCTCTTTCCGTCATTTCAAAGTCATAAGTATATGTCTGCCAATCTTCATTTAATGTCAGCACTGTATCTTCAAAATAGCGAATCCAACCGGCTGTAGGTGCTGAAACACAAACAATCATATCCCTTTCTTCAGCAGCACGTGCATCAAAGGTCAACCTATAATTTGTACCTTTTATCATTGGTAAGTCTGGCTGCACAAGCTGTACAGAATAATCCTCCGTGCCCATTTGCTCGGTTGTGATAATCATCTCACCATCTTCTATTGTTGCTTCACCTTCCCCATCAGAAAATAACAGGAAAAACCAATTTTCCTCATCATCTAATGGCTCAATCTCACTAAAGTCTCCGTTATAAATTAAGTTTCCATCTTCCGTTAATTCACGAAACTCAATAACAGGTTTTTCTACATTTGTGTCGTAAGAAGGTTTTTGATAGATTCTTACATAATCAATTAAAAACTCTGCATTTTCAAAATCTGTTGTCTCATCTGGGTTACCTGGCCAAGTTCCACCAACTGCTAGATTTAATTGAACAAAGAATGTCTGATCAAAGGGTGCTGGATATGGTTTTTCATCTTCACCATTTACAGCTGTGAACCAGTCATTTACTGTGTGATAGTGATTACCATCAATATAAAAACGCATTTCGCCTGGTTCCCATTCTACACTGAATTCGTGAAATTCCTCTGAAAAGGAGCCAGTTTCTAAAGTATATATGCTTTGTTGTTCGGAATGTGGCTCCCCGTAGTGAATAGTACCGTAAGCAATATGAGTTTGATGTCCTAAAACTTCCATTATGTCAATTTCACCACATTTAGGCCACTGACCATAATAACTCTCATCAGTAGGCATCATCCATATGGCAGGCCATAAACCTTGACCCTCAGGTACTTTTGCAGAAACAACAACTTTTCCATACATAAAATCTTGTTTATTTTGTCCAGTTACTTTACCAGAAGTATAATAATCATTTCCGTTTTCATCAGTAGTTTTGATAGCTTTTAAAACAAGCTTTCCATCTTCTATATATATATTGTCTGTAGATGTGGTGTATTCTTGCAATTCCTCATTTGTCCATCCTGGCTCACGAGGTTCCATGTTCCACAAGTCCATATCAAGCTCAGTTGAGTTGAATTCATCACTCCATATAAGATTGTAACCTTCAAGCTCAGGCGTTTCAACTTCCGCCTCTTCTATTTCCTCAACAGACTCATCAGTGACAGCCACTTCTTTGCTTTCTTCTGTGCTTTCGGTTTCTAATTCCTGATCATTATTTCTACATGCAGTCATTATAAGAATAAGACATATTGTAACAAGACTTAAGATCCATTTCTTTTTCATTATTCTAAACCCCTTTCAAATATACTTATATTTAATTAGTTATAATTTTATAATATACAAAGAGAAATCATATTTATATCGTTTTAATAACCTTTTTTATGTATTTATGATATAATAAAGCTAGCTTTAGATAGAATTTTATCTATATTTAGTTCTTGGAGGTATTTAGATGAGTTTAAAAAGAGAAATTTTTTATAAAGAATATACACGTAGGGAAAATGAGGTCTTAAGAGCACCATATAATCCTGAACTAGAATTTTATTCTGTTATAAAATTAGGCGATGTAGAAAAGACCCGTGAACTTTGTAAGGAGCCCCTACACACAAAGGAAGGTATGGGAATACTTTCTGAAGATCCATTGCAAAATATGAAATACCACTTTACTATAACAACTGCTATAGTTGCTCGTTATTGCATTGAGGGAGGAATGGATTTGCCTCAGGCCTATGGTCTCAGTGATTTTTATATTTTAAAGGTTGATAAATATAAAACTGTAGAAGATATTTCTGTCCTTCATGCCATTATGTGTGTAGATTATGCCAAGCATATGAAAAAATTACGAAAGAAGAAGGTTTCCTCTATTCATATTGCAAAGTGTATTGACTATATCTATGACCACCTACATACCCGTATTACAGTTAAGCATTTGGCAGAAATCACAGGTGTAAGTTCGTCTTATCTGTCACGCTTATTTAAAAAAGAAACAGGCGTTTCTATCAGCCAGTATATTCAGACCTGTAAAATAGAAACTGCCCAAAATATGCTTATTTATTCTGAACATTCTTTAGCACAGATTTCCGCTACATTGGCTTTTTCAAGCCAGAGTTACTTTAACGAAGTTTTCAAAAAACACACAGGACTAACACCTCTTGAGTATCGTTCATTGAATTTACGTGCAACTAGAATTGATTAATACCTTGCACAAACAACTCGATTTTTTATACCCCTTCTACATATTGTACACCTTCACTCTGGCTTAAAAGTTGTATTATAGATGGGTAATTCATATTAACCTGTGACTTTAAGGTGACAATCATGGCAATGTTTTCACCTTTTGATATTTGTTTTTTGTCAATTAACAAATCATCAACCTCAAAATTGTTTTCTTTTAGAAATAGCACAAAAGATGGTATATTTGTAATGCTTTCAAATTCCACATATACTTCAATATACTTTCTTTTGTTCCAGATTTTAGTATCGATTTTGTTCATTCCCCGCATTGTTAATAAGACACCTATACAAGCTATAATTGCTCCAGGATAAAACCCGATACCAATAGCTAAGCCTATACATGCTGATGCCCATAAACCAGCTGCAGTTGTTAGACCTTTAACATGATTATGCCTTGTAACTATAATAGTACCTACACCCAAGAAACCTATACCACTAATAACTTGAGCCCCCATTCTAGTTGGATCTATATTAAGATGGCTATAAGTTTCGCAAACATATTGATTGGTTAACATTACTAATGTTGATCCAATACACACTAACATAAAGGTCCTTAATCCAGCAGGTCTGTTTTTGAATTCTCTTTCTAACCCAAGAACTCCACCTACTATCATGGCCAGTACAATTTTAAAAGCAATAGCAATAATGTTATTTCCATGTAAATAATTATTAAACTCAGCTAAATATTCTAACATCAACCATAGTCCCCTTAAACAGCATATTTTTATTTCAAAGGCTCATAATCACTAAACAAATCTGGATTTTTTGCTAACAAATATTATTTTAAGTCCTTAATCTCAAGTAAAATTGGTGTATGGTCTTGTCTTGGCCCAGAATCAATCATTTCCGACTTAAGTACTTTATCTGCAAGACGATCACTAACTAGCCAGTAATCTATTCTCCAGCCAGAATTGTTTATTTTACTTGTTTTTGCTCGCTGAGCCCACCAAGTATAGACATCTGTTACATCTCCATGAATATAACGAAAAGTATCTGTAAACCCCTTTTGCAAAAGATTTGTAAAACCTTGGCGTTCTTCATCGGTAAATCCAGGTGAATTACGATTATTGTTAGGATGTGCTAAGTCTATTTCTTTATGAGCAACATTAAAATCTCCTGTTGCTATAACTGTTTTTTTCTTGTCTAAACTTTTCAGATACTTGGCATATTTTATATCCCAAACTTGACGTTCTTCCAAACGCTTCAAACCCTCTCCTGCATTTGGTGTGTATACTTGTGTCAAGTAAAAACTTTCAAATTCCAAAGTGATTATACGTCCTTCGATATCCATAGTGCCTGGTGCCCCAATTACTGGGAAACTGGCAGATGGAGTTAAATTGTTTTTATATAAAAACATAGTACCTGCATAACTCTTACGTGCTGGTTCCACAGAACTGT
>CAZJCV010000013.1:0-49079 GCA_964544535.1 uncultured Lachnospiraceae bacterium
TCATGGTGACTTGATTCATATACAATCAAACTACTTTTCATACTGTCTTTCTCCTTATATTATGACTATTCTAAAACAATTTGCTTTAACACATCAGCTGTATATTGCATTTCTTCTTCTATGTGATTAGTTGATAAAAAGAATCTAGTTTACATTACTCCAATAGGAACCTTCTCACCACTCATTCTTATTTCTCCACACACAATTGCATCATTAAGATTATGCTTGGTTTTGGTTTTTTCTAATGCTTCTTTGTATGTCATATCATTAAGGGGATTAGAAATATGTTCCTTGTTCTTCCACTCTTTATACGACCCTTCGTCTGCGAGTGACATTATTCGCTTTCTCGCATGATATCTCATATATTGACCACATACGTTACAAATAGAATGGTTTTTATCCAAAACTTTTCCTTACACTTTTGCTTTACATGCCTTACAAATCCTATATTCCGAAATCATTTACATTCATTCACCTCACATCCTTAATTCCATATTATTACTACATTTTGCAAATACTTGCTTTTTAGCATAACGCAATTTAATACCACTTTCAACCTTTTATAATGTAATATTTTAAATATATAATTCTTTTCAACATTATTGAAGTTCTTTCTATATCGATTTGTTTTTAGTTCTAATTCTTGATGTAGTAAAAGAGAGCATCCTTCGCATTTACTACTTCCAATATTTATGATATTCTATATGTATTATTAGAAATTACCAATTTCATAAATTAGGGGGTTATTATGCAAAAACGTACAAAAATAATAATAGGCATATCAATTGCAGTGGCAATTGCGCTTATCATTGCTTCGATTATATTCTTTCACAAAAGAGGGGCTTCTTCTGATCCTAACGATTCTGAGTCTAGCACTACTGAGGAAGATGTTGATGAAACAGAAAATCCTAACACAGAAGATGAGAACTTACCTAGTAATGATAATACTGAGGATGAGTCCGACACTAATGAGACCGAATCTACAAATACAGTAAGCATTGATGCTAACGTTAGCCTAAAAGAGGTAAACAGCTGGGAAAGTGAAGGAAATACATATGTACAAGTAGATGGTATAGTCTCAAACAATAGCAATAGTGTAATAGATAATTGGGAGGCAACTGTACCTCTAGATAGTTCTGCCAAAATTAGTGACAGTTGGAATATGAATTTTGAATTAGATAATGGACTTCTATCTATCACTGGGGTAGACCACAACAAATCGATTCCTGCCAATTCCTCTGTTAACTTTGGAATGATTATAATAAATGCAGGAGAACTTGATTCTGCAAAGGCAACACTTATTGTCCAGGGAGAAACCCTCCCTTCTGATGTTAATGAAGAAAATGACCCAAAAGAAACTGGAGCAACTAAAAGTTCAGATAATTCTGCAACATTAAGTAAAGCTTCTAAAGGTTCAACAAATGATGACTGGCTATATACAGATGGTAATAAGATTCTTGATAAGAACGGAAAAGAAGTATGGTTAACAGGCCTTAACTGGTTTGGCTACAACACAGGAACAAATACCTTTGATGGCTTATGGACATGTGACCTGAATACTTCCTTAAGTCAAATAGCAGACCGTGGCTTCAACATAATTCGAATTCCTTTTTCTTCAGAACTTATTTTACAATGGAAAAAAGGGGAGTACCCGAAGGCAAACTATAATGAACATGTGAATTCTTATTTGAATGATAAAAATAGCTTGGAGATTTTTGATTATGTCGTAGACCAATGCCGCGCAAATGGAATTAAGATTATGATAGATATTCATAGTGCTGAAACAGATCCATCTGGTCATATGGCTCCACTTTGGTATACTAACAAAATTTCTGAAGCAGATTATCTTGACTCTCTTTCATGGATGGCAAATCGTTACAAAAATGATGACACCATAATAGCATATGATTTAAAAAACGAGCCTCATGGAGCTGCAGGAGAAAGTACTAGGGCTATATGGAATGATTCTAAAGACTCAAACAACTGGAAACATGTTGCAGAAAAAGCTGCCCTGGCAGTACTTTCAAAGAATCCTAACGCTCTAGTTTTAGTAGAGGGCATTCAAATTTATCCTAAAAACATCAAGAATAATAAAAATTATTCCTCAATGAATGAGGCTGATTACCATAATACTTGGTGGGGCGGAAACCTCCGAGGTGTCAAGGACTTCCCTGTTGACTTAGGAAAATATCAAAACAAATTAGTCTACTCTCCTCATGACTATGGCCCTGCTGTTTACGCTCAGCCTTGGTTTAATAAAAACTTTACCATGGACAGCCTCTATAAGGATGCTTGGAGAGATAATTGGATGTATATACACGACGATAATATTGCACCTATCCTTATTGGTGAATGGGGTGGCTTTATGTCCTCTCCTAATCTAAAATGGATGACCTATCTTCGTGATTTTATTATAAAAAACAAACTTCACCATACCTTCTGGTGCTTTAATGCCAACTCTGGTGATACTGGTGGCTTAGTGCTTGATGATTTCACTACTTGGGATGAAGAAAAGTATGCCTTTGTTAAAAAAGCTTTGTGGCAAAAGAATGGTAAATTTGTTGGACTTGATCATGAAATTCCTCTCGGTTCTAACGGAATTTCCTTAAATGAGTATTAATTATTTTAATTTAAAGGTCGGAAGGAGTATATGATATTATGAATAAATTTTTATTTATCCTTTTTTGTTTTGCCACACTATTTGTATCTGGATATCAAGTAAATAGGCCGGTATACAACAGAGAAGATTTTTTACAAGAAGAAGAGCGTCGAGAAGAAGAGTGTCAAGAAGAAGAGAGAATTCTAAAAATAAATGAAATTTTAGAAGCCACAGAAGAATTACGTCAATTATATCCAGATAGTGATAACTGGATACAAAATAGCCACTGTGGTGATATACCTCTTCTTGCTGACCCAGATTACATAAGAGATTCACTTATGCAAGGCTACTTTTCTGTTAGTAATCCTTCCGAACTTGCGAGTTTTTGCTATATTATAAACACATATTCCTCAGAGGAAGATGCCATGTTTGGAATGGAACTAACAGCCGATATTGATCTTTCAGGCTATGAATGGGCGCCCATGGGCTGGACTGATAAACATCCTTTTAAAGGGGCTATCAATGGTAACAATCATACAATTAGCAATTTAGAAATCAACTCCGATGGACAAAATATTGGATTTATTGGATGGGAAACATTTTCGAGAGTAGTCAATTTAAATATAGTAGATGCGAAAATAAATGGTGGTAATAGGGTTGCTGTAATGACAGGCCAAGCAATTTCTGGTTCATACGAGAACTGCTATGTTCAAGGAATAGTTAACGGAAGTTCAGCTGGTTCAATGCTTGGACATTCTACTAGTAATTTACTTGATTGTACCGCAGATGTAATAGTAAATGGAGAAGAATTTAACTTTTTAACATCTAATGAAAAAGCAATAAGTGAGATTGAAATTGAAAATCCTGTTGAAATAACTATTGACGAAAACTATACCGTTACTAGACCCGAAGTTACAGGGTATCAAAATCTTGGTTGGAAAGTGATTTATAATGGCCAGCAAGTTTTATCACGAAATGCTGAAAATGAATATAGTTATACCTACTATTCAGCTGATCCAGGTGAATATGAAATTTATTTATATGCATGGGTATCAGGACAGTATGTTCCAATAAGTAATACAGTCAAATATACTATACCTGAATTATGGTAGAAATAGTTGTTCTATAAATCTGTGATTTCGAGAGAAAGCTCGCTTTGTCCACTAGAATATCTAAGCTATGTTGTATTAGTCACATTTATACTTAATGACGAACCGATTTCACCTTCAATTTCCGCTTATAGCTCTAATTGAGCTTTAACTTCGTTTGTTATTACAACAGGAACTGGCCCAACCAAAAATAGAACACTCGGCAGTTTTTTATTTTCATTTCCTCTAAATTTATCCTTATGCCTCAGTAGTTTTGTCTATCCTTCTGATTCAGCTTAGTTAAAAAGAGATGATTTATGGCCGCAACATCACCATGCAGGCAATACTGCGGCCAAATATAGTTTAATTTGATCTGACTTTACTTCTCCAGACTCTTCATCGTCGGGAACAACAGCACATCTCTTATAGAAGCTGCGCCTGTCAACAACATTACAAGTCTATCTATACCTATTCCAATTCCTCCAGTAGGAGGCATTCCATAGTCCAAAGCATTTAGGAAGTCATCATCTGTAGCATTAGCTTCTTCATCACCTGCTGCTATAAGTTCTTCTTGATGCTTAAATCTTTCTCTTTGATCTATTGGATCATTTAATTCTGAAAATGCATTTGCCATTTCACGTTTTGTAATAAACAACTCAAATCTTTCAGTATAATTAGGATTTGATGGTTTCTTACTGGCAAGTGGCGATATCTCAATAGGATAGTCTGTTACAAATGTTGGTTGTTCTAATTTTTCTTCTACATACTCATCGAAGAATAAATTTAGAATATCACCTTTTCTGTGTATCTTTTCATATTCTATATGATGTTCATCTGCTATAGCCTTTGCTTCATCATCAGTCATTTCATCTGTGAATTCCACACCAGAGTATTCTTTAACAGCATCTACCATTGAAATTCTTTTAAATGGCTTTGATAAGTCAATCTCTATGCCGTCATAAGTAATTACTTCAGTAGCAAGAACTTTATTAGCAACTGTTCTAATTAAGTTTTCTACCAAGTCCATCATACCATTATAGTCTGTATATGCTTGATATAGTTCTAATAGTGTAAACTCTGGATTATGTCGAGTAGATAGACCTTCATTTCTAAACACTCTTCCTATCTCATAAACTTTCTCTAATCCACCTACTATTAGTCTCTTTAAATATAGCTCAAGAGATATTCTTAACTTTAAGTCTTGATGTAGGGCATTATGATGAGTAAGGAATGGCTTAGCTGCTGCTCCACCTGCATTCTCTACAAGTACTGGAGTCTCTACTTCCATAAATCCTAGAGAATCTAGATAATTACGAATTTCTCTAAGTATCTGTGACCTTTTTATAAAAGTTTCTTTAACATCTGGATTCATAATTAGGTCAACATATCTTTGACGATACCTAATGTCAGTATCTTTTAGCCCATGAAACTTTTCAGGTAATACTTGCAAGGATTTAGATAACAGAGTAACTTCTTCTGCTTTAATTGATATCTCTTCTGTTCTTGTCTTGAAGACAGTTCCTCTTATACCAATAATATCACCTATGTCGTATTTCTTAAATTCTGCATAGGCTTCTTCTCCTATTGCATCTTTTCTGACATAAGATTGTATATTACCCTTTAAATCTTGAATATTACAAAAAGAAGCCTTTCCCATAAGCCTTTTTGTCATGATTCTTCCTGCAAGGTTAACTTCTTTACCTTCTAGCTCATCATAATTATCCAAAAGATCTGAAGAATGATGGCTAGGATCATATTTCATAATTTGAAATGGATCCTTTCCACTTGCTTTTAATTCCTCTAGTTTATCCATTTTTACTTGTATCAGTTCATTGATATCATTTTCTTCAGTCACAAAACCCTTCCTTCCTTATTATATCATCTCTAAATTAATATTATTGTTTTATGTTCTTACTCATGTTAACTTGCTTTTTTAATTTCTAGAACCTTATACTGTATAAGACCAGCATGAGTATCAACCTGTACAACGTCTCCAACTTTTGAACCAAGTAAGGCACTTCCTACTGGGGATTCATTAGAAATTCTTCCTTTTAAGCTGTTTGCTTCTGTTGAACCAACTATTTTGTATTCCATTTCTTCGTCAAATTCTACGTCTAGTATTCTCACCTTACAGCCTATACTAACTGCGTCAACGTCTACATCATCTTCAACAACTACTTCAGCATTCTTAAGAGTCAATTCTATTTGACTGATTCTTGCTTCTACATCTCTTTGCTCATCTTTAGCAGCATCATATTCTGCATTCTCCGACAAATCCCCTTGTTCCCTTGCCTCTTTGATCTTCTGAGCAACTTCTCTTCTTTTATTAACCTTTAAATCTTGCAGTTCCTCTTCTAAATCCCTTAATCCTTCATAAGTGATTATATGTTTTTTGTTAGTCATCATATATAAACACCCTTCCTCATTTTATATTATTGCATCTATTTTATGCATTAAATTCATAGATATATTCAAAGTATTATAGACTATCAGAAATTTCTTGTCAAGATTTTACTGAAATAACATCATATGATATTTCGATTAATTTTTCAACTTTAGACAGGATATGCAGAATTTTTTCAAAATATACACGAAAATGCTCTTTACAGTTCTGCATAATAATGATAATCTTATATAGTAGATATTTAAAATAATACAACAAATTTTATTTCATATGTAATTAAGGGCACGGGACATTTCTTTGTTGCCCTTGATGGCATACTTATGCCATCAACCCTTAATTATTTTATAAAGGAGGAAATTTTATCATGGCACGAAAAATGAAAACTATGGATGGAAATACCGCCGCAGCTCATGTCTCTTATGCTTTTACTGAAGTTGCAGCCATCTATCCAATCACACCATCTTCAGATATGGCTGAATATGTAGATGCTTGGTCCGCTGTCGGAAGAGAGAACATATTTGGTGATGAAGTACAGGTATCTGAGATGCAATCAGAAGCTGGTGCAGCTGGTGCAGTACACGGTTCTTTAGCCGCTGGTGCACTTACTACTACATATACAGCTTCTCAAGGTTTACTACTTATGATTCCTAATATGTACAAGATGGCAGGCGAATTATTACCATCTGTAATTCATGTTTCTGCACGTGCTCTTGCAAGTCACGCGCTTTCTATTTTTGGAGATCACTCAGATATATATGCATGTCGTCAAACTGGCTATGCACTACTTGCAGCTACTAATCCACAAGAAGTTATGGATTTAGGTGCAGTTGCACACTTAGCAGCAATTAAAGGACGTGTTCCATTTTTACATTTCTTTGATGGATTTAGAACTTCTCACGAACTTCAAAAAATTGAAACTTGGGAATATGAAGATTTAAAAGATATGCTTGATATGGATGCATTAAAAGCATACCGCAAGCAAGCTCTTAACCCTGAGCACCCTGTAACTCGAGGTTCAGCTCAAAACCCAGATATTTTCTTCCAAGCAAGAGAAGCAAGTAATCCATATTATGATGCTGTTCCAGCTATTGTAGAAGATTACATGAATCAAGTTAATGAAAAAATTGGAACTGATTATAAATTATTTAACTACTATGGTGCCGAAGATGCTGAGCATATTATTATTGCAATGGGCTCTGTTAACGATACCATAGAAGAAACTATTGATTATTTGAATGCTAATGGCGGAAAGTATGGTTTAGTAAAAGTTAGACTTTATAGACCATTTAGCACTGAGCATTTTGTTAATGCAATACCTGATTCAGTTAAAAAGATTACTGTATTAGATAGAACAAAAGAGCCAGGTTCAGTTGGTGAACCTTTATATCTTGATGTTGTAGCTTCATTAAAGGGAACTAAGTTCGAAAACCTTCCTGTATTTACAGGTCGTTACGGTTTAGCTTCTAAAGATACAACTCCAGGTCAAATAATTGCTGTTTATAATAACACAGAAAAACCAAGATTTACTATCGGTATCGTTGACGATGTAACTAATCTTTCACTTGAAGTTACAGAGAATCCTATAACCACTCCAAAAGGAACAATTAGCTGTAAGTTCTGGGGATTAGGTTCTGATGGTACTGTTGGTGCGAATAAGAATTCTATCAAAATTATTGGTGATCACACTGATATGTATGCTCAAGCATACTTTGATTATGATTCAAAGAAATCTGGTGGTATTACAGTATCTCACTTGCGTTTTGGAAAAGATCCAATCAAGTCAACATATCTAATCAAGCAAGCAGACTTTGTTGCATGCCACAATCCTGCTTACATGGATAAATATAACATGGTTCAAGAACTAAAAGAGGGTGGAACTTTCCTTCTAAACTGTAATTGGGACATGGATGATATTGAAAAACATTTTCCCGGTCAAGTTAAACGTTATATGGCAGAAAACAACATTAAGCTTTATGTTATAGATGGTTTCAAGATTGGTAGAGAAATTGGTCTTGGTACTCGTATCAATACAGTATTACAAGCTGCATTCTTTAAGTTAGCAGATATCATCCCTGTAGATGATGCTGTTAAGTATATGAAAGATGCTGCTACAGCTTCATATGGTAGTAAAGGTGAAACTATAGTTAAGATGAACCATGATGCTATTGATCTTGGTATATCAGGAGCTGTAGAAGTTAAGGTTCCTGCAGAATGGGCTAATGCAGAAGACTTAGACCTATCCGCTACTACTTCTGTTGGTAGAAAAGATGTAGTTGATTATGTAAATAATATAGCTAATCCAGTTAACGCTCAACAAGGTTATGATTTACCAGTTTCCGCATTTGTTGATTACGTTGATGGAACTACTCCAGCTGGCTCATCAGCATATGAAAAACGCGGTGTTGCAGTTGAAGTTCCAAGCTGGCAAGCAGAAAACTGTATACAATGTAACTTCTGTGCTTATGTTTGCCCTCATGCATCAATTCGCCCAATTGCTATGAATGCAGATCAAAAATCAAATGCTCCAGAAGGAACTACTACCATTACTATGAACGGGCTAAAAGAATACGAGTTTGCAATTTCAGTATCTCCAGCTGATTGTCAAGGCTGTGCATCTTGTGTTAATGTATGTCCAGGTAAGAAGGGTCAAAAAGCCCTAGTTATGCAAACTCAAGAGTCTCAACTAGAAGCTCAAAAACTATTTGATTATGGTGTAAGTTTTGAAGTCGATGAGGCTGTTACAAATAAATTTAAAGAAACAACTGTTAAGGGAAGTCAATTTAAGAAACCTTTACTTGAGTTCTCAGGTGCTTGTGCAGGTTGTGGTGAAACACCTTATGCTAAGCTTACTACTCAGTTATTTGGAGATAGAATGTATATTGCTAATGCTACTGGATGTTCTTCTATTTGGGGAGCATCAGCGCCATCAACTCCATACACAGTAGATAAAGACGGACGTGGTCCAGCTTGGCATAACTCATTATTTGAAGATAATGCAGAGTTTGGATATGGTATGGCTCTTGCACAAAAAGCTTTAAGAGGACGTCTAATTAAAGACGTAGAAGCTCTTCAAGGTATGGTTGCAAGCGATGAAATTAAGGCAGCTTGTACTAATTTCTTAGAAACAAAAGATTCAAGTACTTTAAATGCTCCAGCAACTAAAGAGCTAATTGCAGCTATTGAAGCTTGCGATGCTGACTGTGATAACAAACACAAGAAAAATATTTTAGAAAATAAAAAGTTCTTAGCTAAGAAGTCACAATGGATCTTTGGTGGTGACGGTTGGGCTTATGACATCGGATTTGGTGGACTAGACCATGTTATCGCAAGTGGTGAAGATATCAACATACTTGTGTTTGATACAGAAGTTTACTCCAATACTGGAGGACAATCTTCAAAGGCTACTCCAACAGGTGCGATTGCACAATTTGCAGCTGCTGGTAAAGAAACCAAGAAGAAAGACTTGGCAGCAATTGCTATGACTTACGGCTATGTTTACGTAGCACAGATTTCTCAAGGTGCTAACTATAACCAAGCTATAAAAGCATTAATTGAAGCTGAAAATTATCCAGGTCCATCAATTGTAATTGCTTATGCTCCATGTATTAATCATGGAATTGCTGGTGGTTTGAGCAATGCTCAATCTCAAGAGAAGAGTGCTGTTGAATCTGGTTACTGGCACTTATTCCGCTTCGATCCTCGTTTAGCACAAGAAGGCAAGAATCCTTTCCAATTAGATTCTAAAGAGCCTACTAAGGGTTACCAAGACTTTATAATGAGTGAGAACCGTTATAAGAGACTTTCTCGTAGTAATCCAGAAAGAGCAAAAGGCTTATTTGATAAAGCTGAAGAATTTGCTAAAGATAAATACGAAGCTTTAGCAAAATTGGCTGAAGAAGAATAAGTAATAATTTAAATAATTAAGTATGTAAAACTGCTATACATACATCTTGTATAGCAGTTTTTCTCAAAAAATAGGTACATCTTAGTTATTGGGCTATCGCCAAACGGTAAGGCACTGGACTCTGACTCCAGTATTTCAAGGTTCGAATCCTTGTAGCCCAGTTAAATATGAATTTGGAGGGATTTCTTGAAGAAAAAACTATATGATTATATAGCATACTTAGAAACTCTTGACTTTTCGGATATGACAACTGAACAAAAAAACAGAATAAAAGCCAATTTATTAAGTCAAATCGGCTTTTATCAGCATGAAAGATTAATTCATTTAATTGTAACTGTACTCTTTGCTATACTTACAGTTCTAATGGTCTTTGGCTGCCTAGCATGGCCAAGTATTCCTATATTTATTCTAACAGTTCTTATAATTTCACTGCTAATTCCATACCTGGGTCATTACTACTATTTGGAAAATGGTGTCCAAAAACTTTACGAATATTACCTTCTTCTTTGAAAGAACTTAACAGTTTCAACTATTGGAATGACAATGACTCCTAGTCCCATCGCTACTAAGTATTCAGCAAGTGAAATTGATTCGAATTGGAATGCGTTTGCTAAAAATGGAACATATACAACCGTTAAAGTTAATATAAAAGATGCAAAAACAGCTAAATATAAAAACTTATTGTGGTTCTTTAATTTAAATATAGATTCTCTTCTGCTTCTCATGTTTAATGAGTGGAACATTTCTGCCATTGATAATGTAATAAAGGCCATTGTAATTCCGTCCTCACTTTGAGCAATTTCCCAAACTCCAGATTCCATGTAATGTCCAATAAAATATGCAGCAACAGTTAATACGGTAACCATAGCTCCTTGCCATATCACATCAATCCCTAGTCCTCTAGCAAATACGCCTTCTTTTACTTGTCTAGGAGGCTGATTCATCGCATCACCTTCACCCTCTTCCATACCAAGTGCAATAGCTGGAATTGAGTCAGTAATTAAATTAACCCACAATAAATGTGTTGGCTTTAAAATCGTAAATCCTAATAAAGTAGCCGTAAGTATTGATAATACCTCCGATAAGTTAGATGCCAGTAAAAATTGAATTGTTTTTCTTATATTATCGTATATACGGCGTCCTTCTTCTACTGCATTAACGATGGTCGCAAAGTTATCATCTGCTAGTACCATATCAGCTACATTCTTTGTTACATCAGTACCTGTGATACCCATTCCTATACCTATATTAGCTGTTTTAATTGATGGGGCATCATTTACACCGTCACCTGTCATTGCAACTACTTTGTTTCTCTTCTGCCAGGCTGTTACAATACGTACCTTGTGTTCTGGTTGTACACGAGCATAAACTGAATACTTTTCTATTTCTTTTTCTAATTCCTCATCATTAATTTTATTTAACTCTTGACCAGTTATAGCCTCAGATTCATCTTCTATAATACCTAATTGTTTTGCTATAGCAACTGCTGTATCTTTATGATCACCTGTTATCATAATTGTCCGAATACCTGCTTGTTTACATTCATCAATTGCTGGTTTTACTTCAGGACGAACTGGATCAATCATACCTGTAAGTCCAACAAAGCATAGATCTTGTTCCAGGTTTTCAGGGCTTTGGTCTTTTGGTATCTCATCCCAATTTCTTATAGCTGCTGAAAGCACACGAAGAGCTTGACTAGCTAAGTTTTTATTGGCAGCAAGTATTTCCTGTCGTTTTTTATCTGTTAAAACCTGCTTAGTATTACCATCCCAATAACTACTACAAAGTCCAAGTACCACATCTGGAGCACCTTTTGTATATTGTTCATAGGTTTTTCCATCAATTTTGTGAATTGTGCTCATAAGTTTACGATCAGAATCAAATGGAGCTTCTCCAACTCGTGGGCTTTTCTCTTCCAGATCGCCTTTTATTAAACCTAACTTGTAAGCATAATTTACCAAGGCAGCTTCAGTAGGTTCACCTTCTGCCTCATTATTATCATTTATATGAGCATCATTACATAAGGCCATTACACTAGCAAGCAAGTTCTCATCATGACCAAAATAATCAACTACAGTCATTTTGTTTTGAGTTAAAGTACCTGTTTTGTCTGAACAAATAACACTTGTACAACCCAAGGTCTCAACAGCAGTTAACTTCCTCACAACAGCATTTCTCTTAGACATCTTTGTAACACCTATTGATAAAACAATAGTTACTACAGCGGCAAGACCTTCCGGAATAGCTGCTACAGCTAATGAAACTGCAAGCATAAATGTGCCTAAAATGTTTTCTCCAGTTATATTAGGATATAATCTTATAACATCTAACAAAAAAATAAACACACAAATACCCAATACTGCCCAACTTAATACTTTACTTAACTGATTTAGCTTCAATTGAAGTGGTGTTTCTTGTTCTTTTGCTTGGCTAATAGCATCTGCTATTTTGCCCATCTCTGTATCCATTCCTGTTGCTGTAACTACAGCAGTTCCATGACCATACACTAAAGTAGTAGCCATATAGACCATGTTCTTTCGGTCACCAAGTGAAATGTCATTAGCCTCTCCAGTTTCTAATACTTCGCTGGTCTTATCCACTGGAACACTTTCACCTGTCAGTGGAGATTCTTCCACCTTCATACTAGCACTACTTATTATTCTTCCATCTGCAGGTATCGAATCTCCTGCCTCTAAAACAATTATATCACCTACAACTAAATCTTCACTTTTAACTTCTATTTGTTTTCCATCTCGAATCACTTTAGATTTAGCTGCTGTCATACCTCGTAAGGCCTCTATAGCCTTCTCAGCTTTGCTTTCTTGATATACTCCAAGTACTGAGTTAATAACAACAACTGCTAAAATAATAATTACATCTGCAAACGATTCCTTTGCATATATCGCAGTTATAGCAGAAATAATTGCTGCTACGATAAGGACTAGAACCATAGGATCTTTAAGTTGATTAAGAAAACGCATTAATAAAGAAACACTTTTTGCTTCATTTAATTTGTTCTTACCATTCTTCTCTAATCTCTCTCTGGCATCTGCACTTGTTAGTCCTTCTTCTCCTGTTTTTAAGCCTTTAAACACATCATTAATAACTTGCAAATATTCTCTCATCAAATCCTCCTAATAATCGATTTTTCTAGCATAAGTATACTAGCTACTAAAAAGATAATAAAAACAAAAAACCCACGCATGGCTAATACCATACATGAGTCTCATACTTTAAGATAAGCCAGGCCAATGCCCGTGCTGTTGACTTACCACGTGGTGTTCTACCACGCACATTACTCCCTCATTTCGTGTAATATTATCATATTTCTCGTTTTTTGTCAATCTTTAATATTGGTTCATTGCCGTATTATTACCACATAATAGGACAATGAACCTGTCCTTATACCCCTGCTAAACTGACTTGATATAACTATTATTCTTCCTCTTATTACATGGGTTATCCAGTAAATATTGTTTTAACTCCATTGATGAGAATATATGTTCTTCAAACTTTTTCTTTAGTTTTATCATTCGAGGAGATGATAAAGAAATTCCTCCTTGAACCATAACTTCAATTATTAATCGGTATGTCTCTGCAATAACTAATTCATTGTTCATTGCCACTTGTAATTTGTGCATCTTATTTTCCCTTTCGTTTTTTAAACTTCCATATATATGTTGTGTCTGCATCTCTTTATTTCCAACATCTTGTGTTTTCTGATTATAACATAATGGTAAAATAATGGGAAGAACTTTCGCTCGACAATACTTTTGCCTATTTCTAAGCATTCGACTTATATCTTCATAAAATCTTTTTTCTAACTTTTATAAAAGCATAACAAGGTCGAATTGTCTAGAATTTAAACATATGGTATAATTTAAAATGGATTTGACAGCCTAAACCAGTGTTGAAAAACAAACAAGTTTCTTTATCTAAGGAGGATATTGTCTTGATTTGCTTTCTCTTAGCCATTTTAATTATAATACTTATTTATATCTTAGCAATTATGCCTAAAGTTTTTAATAAAAAAGATTTAGATCATTGGACTTGCAAGTACTTTGCTCACCGAGGTCTTCATAATAATATAGATGTGCCTGAAAACTCTCTTCTTGCTTTTTCTTTAGCTATAGAAGAAAAGTATGGAATAGAATTAGATGTTCACTTAACGAAAGATAATATTCCCGTAGTCTTTCATGACAACTCCTTGCTTAGAATGTGTGGAGCAGACTTGAAAGTTGAGAGACTGACTTTAAAAGATTTAAATAATTATACTTTGGCCAACACAAATGAGCACATCCCTACTCTTGAGGAAGTACTAGAATTAGTTAACGGTAAAGTTCCTCTTATTATTGAGCTGAAAATAAAAAGAACAGATATGTCACTATGTTTTCATGCACAAAAACTGTTAAACAATTACAAGGGACTATATTATATACAGTCTTTTAATCCTTTAGCCTTACTTTGGTATAAAAGGCACCATCCTAATATAATAAGGGGGCAATTGTCTAGTGCTTTCCTAAAAGAAAATAATGGTAAATCTGTTGTTTGGAATTTCTTATTACAGAATTTATTATTTAATTTTATAGCAAAGCCCGACTTTATTTCTTTTAATCACAAAACACCCAAACTCCTTAGTTTAAGCCTTTGCCGCGGTCTTTATAAAACACCTCTAATTGCATGGACTATAGAATCAAACAGCGAATTAGAAAAATCACGTGGTTTTTTTGATATTTTTATATTTGAAGGCTTTATGCCAAAATAACAAGCTAATTGACATGGCCTTTTCTTTGTGATAATCTGATTTCATGTAATTTTATGAAGTAATAAATAATCACATATAATTAAAATCGGAAGGAGTTCTAAGAATGGACTTTTTAATCGAAGGTATTACCTCAGTGACTTGGCAACAGCTTGTTATGTATGTAGTAGGAGTGTTACTCATTTATTTGGCTGTAAAAAAAGACATGGAACCATCACTACTACTACCCATGGGCTTAGGTGCCATATTAGTTAATCTACCAAGCAGCGGTGTTCTCAATCAAATTATGTCAGGAATAGGAGAAACTAATGGTATCATTGAATGGCTTTATGATATAGGTATTAATGCATCAGAGGCGCTACCTATATTACTATTTATAGGTATTGGTGCAATGATTGATTTTGGACCTTTACTTGCTAATCCTATTATGTTTTTATTTGGTGCTGCAGCACAGTTTGGTATATTTATTACCATTGTATTTGCAACACTTCTAGGATTTAATCTTGTAGACGCATCTTCTATAGGTATAATCGGTGCAGCTGATGGTCCTACTTCTATCTTAGTTTCACAAATACTAGGCTCACAGTATTTTGCTCAAATCACGGTGGCTGCCTACTCATATATGGCTCTAGTTCCAATTATCCAACCAGTTGCCATAAAGTTAGTTACAACTAAAAAAGAAAGAAAAATAAGAATGGCTTATAACCCTAAGAGTATATCAAAACGAACAAGACTCATTTTCCCAGTAGCTGTTACTTTTGTTGCTGGCTTTATAGCTCCAATGTCTGTTTCTCTAGTTGGCTTTTTAATGTTTGGTAACTTAGTGCGAGAATGCGGAATACTTAATAGCCTTTCTGAAACAGCACAAAATTCTTTTGCCAATTCAATTACCCTATTACTAGGAATAACAATTTCCTTTAGTATGCAAGCAGAGAACTTTGTTGTGCTTGAAACAATAATTATTATGGGGCTAGGTCTATTTGCTTTTGTTTTTGATACAATTGGTGGAGTCTTATTTGCTAAGGTTATCAACCTGTTCCGCAAAGAAAAAATCAATCCTATGGTTGGTGCTGCAGGTATTTCTGCCTTCCCAATGTCTGCTAGAGTTGTTCAGAAGATGGCCATAAAAGAAGACCCTACTAACCATATTTTAATGCATGCTACTGGTGCTAATGTTTCTGGACAAATTGCTTCAGCCGTTGCAGGTGGAGTTGTAATAAGAATAGTAAGTGGAATGCTATAGGATCGAAAGGAGACTTATATGTTTAAGTTGTTTAACTTTAATACTAAAGACCTCTATAACTCACTTGAAATAATGGGAGTTGGAATGTTAGGCTTGTTTATAGTAATGATTATTATAGCCTTGGTCGTAGTTATATTAAATCAAATAGATAAAGGTAGTAAGGATAACCCTACTTTATAATACAGAATTCTTAAAAACACGAGAGATGGTTGATGACCATACTCTCGTGTTTTTTATGTAACAACTTTATCATTCTCAGTATATTATATAGTAATAAATAAAATGGGAGTGATATTTTAAAAAATGATTTATTTTAATTTTTTTTTAATATGTTATATGAATTTAACATCCAGTCGCTTTTTGACTGATTTACTAATAAATCCAGATTTAGTTCTGGGCGTTTTGATTTTAATTGCAGTAATATTACTTGTTCTAATTACCTTGCTGATAAATAGAATTATAAAAGCCAAAAATTTTAATATAAAAATAAAAACTGATGATAAGACCACTTTTAAAGAAGCACTAATTCTGATAAATGATGAACTTAAGAGCTTTGGATTTGCATATGATGATAAGGATGATTTTTTTTATTCAATTATGGATCCTTGGCAAAAGGATTTAGGATATTGTAGCTTATATGATGAAGCTGGCCCAGCTTTAAGTTTGATTTTTGATAGCGAACCAATATACTTTGATTACAACGGCAAACACTGGCTAATTGAGTTTTGGAAAGGCCAATATGGAATTACTACTGGTGGTGAAATTGGTGTTTATAACACCGATGATGATGGGCTTATTATACCTGGATTCTTTAACGGAAGATTTTATGAGGTGGTAGACGAATCAGAATATATGGATATGTCCTTTACCCTTTATAAAAATAATAAAAGCTTAATCAAACAAAGAGGTAGGCATTGGTGGCTTACTGGATTTTTACTAGGTGAATTTTCCCATCCTCATGAGCTTAAAATGCATATTGAATTATATTTCCCTAGTAAAAATATGTTGATGGCATTTGTCGCTGGATTGCTAGATGCAGGATATACTAATAGTGACTTTTCTATAAGAAATAATACCGTTTATATAATCTATGATACCCCATATACCAAACAGCCTTTTACTAGAACAAAGCTGTTAAATGATCTTATGCAAGACAATAATAGAAGAAATGTCGAATTGTTCAATAGTTCCACAAGCGCTTTTTCAAATATAATCGACAAATTATATTACTTGAAAACTACAAAACCTGATTATTACAAGAATGCCTTAGAAATTGGCAAACCAAGACAACTTTATTCTGTCTTTAACACAATTAAGAAGTACTTAAATTAGTGTTAGTAAACATGTCGGGTTTAGCATTAAAACGTTTAAATCAGGTTTATAATTCTGCAACATATATTCCTATTGATTATTCTTCTAAAATTGTTATAATGAGCGATTGTCACAGGGGAGTTGGAAACTGGGGCGATAATTTCGCCCATAATCAAAATATATATTTTGCAGCCTTATCACATTATTATAGAAAGGGTTATACCTACATCGAATTAGGTGATGGAGATGAATTATGGGAAAACAGATCCTATGATTTAATTATAGAGATTCACAACAATGTATTTTGGTTATTATCACAATTTCATAAAAGTCACCGACTGTATATGTTATATGGAAATCATGATATAGTGAAGCGAAATAAGTCATATATTAAAAGGGTTTGTACTAGTAAAAATAATCCTTGTAAAAAAAATGATATCACTCTTTTTAATTCCATTAAATTTTACGAAGGATTAATCTTATTTAATAAATATAATAATCAAGAAATTTTTTTAACTCATGGCCATCAGGCCGATTTATTTAATGATATGTTTTGGCGCTTATCAAGATTCTTAGTAAGATACCTATGGAGACCCTTAGAATTGATTGGTTTTAAAAATCCAACTAGTGCTGCTAATAATTTTTCAAAGCGAAGCAAAGTGGAACTAAACCTTATAAAATGGGTAGAAAACAATGATATTATGATGGTCGCTGGCCATACCCACAAACCAGTTTTTCCAGCTAAAGGGGAATCCTTATATTTTAATGATGGTTGTTGCATACACCCTAGATGCATTACAGGTATAGAAATATGTCAGGGCCAGATTTCTTTAATTAAATGGTCTACACTTGTTGACCAAAACAACAAACTCTATGTAGGCCGAACCATCCTAGAGGGGCCAGAAGATCTTAAAAGCCTCTAAATGACACAAAGTGACGGTTCCTTTTATAATATAGAAGGAACCGTCACCTGCTTCATCTTTGTATCTTTTATTTTAATTAGTTAGTAAATAGCTGCGTCCAGTAGGTAAGTCCATTTTGCTCGTATACGCCTACTCTAATTTTATTAAAGCTTGAACCAAGTATATTTGCACGGTGGCCTGGAGAGTTCATCCATGCATCAAGAACAGTGTCAAAATTTCTCGCTTAAGTAAAGGATTTAACTATCAGATATAAAACTGCTTTCTATAGTTACTATACAATCATATCTATAATCAATTTTTCTAGTTTCTTGAATAAGTTTACGTAATAATTCTTGCTGATCCTTTACCTCATATGAATTTGGAAGTAGCAAATCAAATATAAGGTTTGTTTTTTTCTCTCCACTCACTACACGAAAGTCATGTATGGATGCCTTGGCTTCTAAATTAGTCACAATATTAGTAATCATATCTCTCTTCTTTATAATTTCAATATCATTTACTTCAACGGGGTCCATGTGAATCACTAGCAATATATTTAACTCTTCAAGTACATCCTTTTCAATTAAATCAATTATTTCATGGGCCTTTTCTAAATCAGCGTCATTAGGAATTTCTACATGTATAGTTGCCATAATATTATTGGGTCCATAATTATGAACTATAAGATCATGACTACCGATAATTCCCTCATAGCTTTCTATCTTTTCAGTTATTTTCTTGTACACATCCTTGTTCACTGCTTCTCCCATAAGCGGCATTAAGGTTTCCTTAGCCACGCCAAATCCGGAAATCGTAACGAACACACCAACAAATATACCGATCCAACTATCGACTGAGTAGCCTGACGCCCTCTCTATTATAATAGAAAAAATTGTTGCTAAGGTAACTATAACATCAGCAAATGAATCTGTTGCTGTAGCCTTCATTACGCTAGAACCTATACGTTTGCCTAATTTAGAGTTGAAATAAGCCAACCATAACTTTATAAACACAGAAATAGACAGAATTATAATCGTGGTCCAGTTAAATAGTACAACTTCTGGATTAAATATTTTGCTTATTGAGTTCTTTGTTACAGTAAAACCCACTTGAATTATTAGAAAAGCTACTATAAGCGAGGCAATATATTCAGCCCTACCATGACCAAACGGGTGCTCTTTATCTGCTGGCCGGCCAGCAATCTTTACTCCAATGAAGCCGATTATTGAAGATGCTGCATCAGATAAATTATTAAAAGCATCACCTATAACAGATATACTTTTTATAATAATTCCAATAACTATTTTAACTATAAATAGAATAAGGTTGAATACAATCCCAACAAGACTTGTAAGTAATCCATAACTAGTTCTTACTTCTTTTTTTTCAATATTTTCATAATCTTTTACAAATAATTTAACCAATAGTTTCGTCATATCTTATCCTTTCTTTTCATCTTACAGCTCTAATTGGTCTTATAAAAATTCGTTCTATTTATTTATTTTATCTTACGTGTTAATATAAGAATAATTCATTGTTATACAAGGAGGATACTAATGAAAATATTAGTAGATGCAGATGCCTGCCCTGTTAAAAGTATTATAGAGAACGTTGCAAAGGATTTCAATATTGAAGTAACAATGTTTATTGATACAAGTCATATATTGAAATCTGATTATAGCAAAATCATTCAAGTAGGACAAGGACAAGACGCTGCAGATATTGCCATTATTAATAATACCAAAAAAGGAGATATAGTTGTCACAGGGGATTACGGAGTTGCATCACTTGCTTTGGCAAAAGATGCTTACGTGATTAGCTTTAATGGGATGTACTATACCCATGACAACATTGATAGACTTCTATTTGAAAGACATATTGGAAAACAACAAAGAAAGTCCGGTAAACGTAATTCTCGTATAAAGAAACGGACAAAAAGTCTGGATAGAAACTTTAAAAAAGCTCTTATAAAGCTTTGTGAAAATAAGAATGAGCATTTATAAAATTAAAATTTAATTCTTTTTTTATAAAGAGTTTCTTTTATTTAAGCACATAGTATGATAGACTTTCATTAAATGGCCAAAATTAATATGTATTTAGCTTTTTATAAAGTAATTATTAACTTATGAGGTGTTACATGAATAATTTAGATAAGAAAAGAAAAAGACTAGATGACAATGCTACGATATATCAAAAACGTGAATTGAAATCCGAAAAAGCAAAGCTTAGTGAAATGAATCTTAAAGAAAAGTTTTCATATTTAATGACCTACTATGCAGGAAAAACAGTCTTAACCTTATTAATCATTGTAGGTGTATTTCTTGCATTATATAGCATACTAAAACCTAAGGTACAGCCAATTTTATATGTAGTTGCTATTAATAATTCTATAGATGATGATTTTGCAACTAGTTTAGAAGAAGAAATTAGTGCTCTTCTAGATATAGACGATATGGAAAAAGTTATTATTGATAATACTTTCTATATACAAAATAATGAAGAAGGCATAGAAACTAACGACACAGCAATAAATCAAATAAAACTTACTACTTTTATTGCTGCTAAGGAAATCGATATAGTCATTGCACCAGAAGGTGTGTTTTCTCAATATACAAAAAGTGATTTTTTTATAAACTTAGAAGAAGAATTGCCAAATGATATTTTTGTTGCTCTTTCAGAACAACTCTATTTTGGAAAAGTTGAAGTTAATTCTGATGACGAGTTAGATTCTAACAAAACTAAACCTTACGGAATTATACTTGATAATCTTAGCTACTATGAAAATACTGATTTCCCAGATGGCGAAAAGCGTATTCTGGGCATAGTATCCAATTCTCCGCATAAAAATAATAGCATTTCCTTTATTCGTTACTTATTTGAAGAATGATATAATGGAGACGATCCAAGACCAGCAAAAGGCGCCTTCCACTTAACATGTGAAATGCGCCTTTAGGTCGTCTTGGACCGTTACTTATATATATATTACTTTGCTTCTATATATCCCTGAGCTTTTAGTAGTTCTGCATTCAAAATCGCTCCTCCTGCAGCACCTCTTACAGTATTGTGTGAAAGCCCCACAAACTTATAATCAAATAAACTATCTTCACGAAGTCTACCTAATGTTACTCCCATACCCTTTTCATAATCTCTATCAAGTCTAGCCTGTGGGCGATTTTCTTCCTCAAAATACTTAATAAATGGCTTTGGAGCACTTGGTAAGTCTAGTTGCTGAGGCAGCCCTTCAAATTCTGCCCAAGCCTTTAAAATCTCTTCCTTAGATGGTTTATTCTCAAAGCTCACAAATAATGCTGCTGTATGACCATCTTCAACAGGAACACGAATGCACTGTGAAGTGATAAGTGGCCTTTTTGCATTTTCTATCTTTCCATCTTTTATTTTTCCAAATATTTTTAATGGCTCTTTTTCACTCTTTTCTTCTTCTCCACCAATGTATGGGATTATGTTATCAATCATTTCTGGCCAGTCTTCAAATTTCTTTCCTGCTCCAGATATTGCTTGATATGTAGTTGCTACTACTTCTTTTATTCCAAACTCTTTTAAAGCATATAGGGCAGGGGTGTAACTCTGTATTGAACAATTTGGCTTAACTGCTATAAAACCTTTTTTAGTACCCAATCTTTTCTTTTGCGCTTCAATAACGTCAAAATGCTCTGAATTTAGTTCAGGTATAACCATAGGAACATCTTCTGTCCATCTATGGGCACTATTATTAGACACTACTGGAACTTCTGTTTTTGCATAAGCCTCCTCAATTGCTTTAATTTCATCCTTTGACATATCCACAGCACTAAAGACAAAATCAACTTGGCTACTAACTTCTTCTATATTATTAACATTCATTACTTTTATATCTCTTATGGCTTCTGGTATATCCTCGTCCATCTTCCATCTGCCCGCTACTGCATCTTCATATTTTAGCCCTTCACTTCTTGGGCTTGCAGCTATTGTTGTAACTTCAAACCATGGATGATTGTCCAACAATGTAATAAAACGCTGACCTACCATGCCTGTTCCACCTAAAATTCCTACTCTTAATTTACTCATTCTACTTATCCTTTCTATTAAAATTCACTTTATTTTTTAGTTTGCTCTGCACCGAGTCGTGTGCGTTCCTCGTGTACTTTTGTTCGCCTGTCGCACACATTCATTTGCTATCTGTAATCATACACTTTTTTTTAATAAAAATCAACTATTATTTTTCACTATTTTTAAATAATTATTTAATAATATTTCCAAATCTTTATAGGTCTCTATATAATTTGACTTACTTCTTAGTTTGGATGACTCATGGTATCCGCTTGTATACCAGCCTATATGTTTACGCATCTGGCTCATTGCTGTATATTCATCCTTATATTCCAAGGATAAACTTGCATGCTTTAAAATCATTTTGATTACTTCTTCAATAGATGGTTTTTGTGGTTTTTGTCCTGTAATAAAATATTCCTTGATTTGAGAAAATATCCACGGGTTACCTTTTGCACCTCTTGCAATCATTATTCCATCACACCCTGTTTGCTTGACAATATTTATGGCATCCTCAATACTAAAGACATCACCATTTCCAATAACAGGTATTGACACGGCTTCTTTAACATTCTTAATAATGTCCCAATCAGCTTTTCCACTATAATATTGCTGCCTTGTCCTACCATGTACGGCAATTGCAGCCGCACCATTTGCTTCTGCTATCTTTGCAATCTCCACTGCATTAATATTGTCTTCCTCAAATCCTTTTCTAATTTTTATTGTTACTGGTTTTTTTATTGCCTTTGAAACCTTTGAAACTATTTTTCCAATAACTTTAGGATCTGCCATTAGGGCAGACCCTTCACCATTGTTTACCACCTTAGGTACTGGGCAACCCATATTAATATCCAAAATATCAAAATCTCTATCCTCAATTGCTTTTGCTGCTTCACTTAAAACATATGGATCAGAACCAAATAGTTGAATCGCTATAGGTTTTTCCTCTTTTTCAATGGTAAGAAGGCTTTCAGTTTTTTTATTCTTATATAACAAGCCTTTTCCACTAATCATTTCTGTATATAACAAATCAACACCTTGTTCTTTGCACAAGAGACGAAATGGCAGGTCTGTCACGCCTGCCATAGGTCCTAATATTAAATTTCCTTTTATATTAACATTACCAATTACTAAGTCATTAATCATATTCTTACCACTGTCTTCTTTATAATATTATCTTTTTAGTAAATCATATCTTGTCTGAACTTTCTATGTTTTTATTATAAATAATTCTTAGTCCTTCTAAAGATAAGTTAGGATTATTTATATCAATTATCTTGGTTTCTTTGGCCATCATTCTTCCAAATCCACCTGTTGATATAACCTTAATTCCTTCAATACCTGATTCTTCAATCATTTTTTTAACTATATATTCAGTTTGTCCAATATATCCGTATACAAGTCCTGCTTGCATACTAGAAACTGTTTCCTTCGCAAGAATGGAGTCTGGTTTTTTAATTTCTATCTCAGGGAGTTTTGCAGTTTGCTTCCAAAGAGCATCAGCACATATACGAAGTCCCGGACTAGTTATTCCTGCCAAAAAAGCTCCGTCTTCAGATATCAAATCATAAGTCGTTGCGGTACCATAGTCTATTACAATTAAAGGACCACCATAAATTTCAAATGCCGCCGCTGCATCTACTATCCTATCTGCACCGATTTGTTCAGGATTTGGAGTTACAACTTTGATTCCAGTTTCCTTATCAATCCCTATTTCAAAAGGCTTTTTATTAAGATATTTGGAAATGCTATTATTAAATGAACGCATAATACCTGGTACTACCGTGGATACAACAACATCATCTAAGTCTTCTTTACTTACATTTCTACTCCTTAACAAATCTTCTAGTATGATACCATACTCATCAGAAGTTCTCGTAATCTTTGTAGTAAGTCTAAAATCATATATTAACTTTTCTTTATCAAACAAACCAAGTGTTATATGGGTGTTTCCAATATCTATTCCAAGTAACATAACATAGTAATCCTTTCTCAAACATTTTAGTTGACTTTGCAGTTAATATCTATGTTTTTATCCTAAATAGAAAACCTTATAAAATGTTTCCAATGCTTCTAATAGTTCCTTCTTTTCTCTGCGGATTTCTTTAATCTTTAAGGCGCTTCCAATTTCATCATATGCTGCATCATTTTCTTTGGCTGATACTTGAAATAAGAGATTACCACTATTATCATATTCCATAGTTAGAACTCCACCTATCTCTTCTGTAAACAACACACACATTACTTTTAGTTCCTGTCCTACTAACTCAGGTAATGCCGCAAATTCTTCATTAAAATAATAACTTTTTTCATATCCATTACTACCACATAAAATAATCCTATCTGAATCCATATGCTCGCCTCCTTACATCAATGATGCTACTACCTGGTAATTAAGTCCTGTTCCAAAATTTCTTTGGATGTTTGTTTTAATGTTATCGCTCTATTATAATATTCTTCTAATAATTCTGGACTTATACTTTCATAAGTATTTGTATTCCAAGCACGGCTATCTTCTAAAACACCATCTCTCGAAATTTCTAAAATAACATCATTATAAACAAAAGAACCTTCTAAAAGATATGAGGTAAAAGCCACAAATCCATCTGTCCCGTTAACTAAGTCTTGCCCTAGTATGTAAGGATGTGGTATTTGTAAATTCATAATATTAGCTATTGTAGGCAAAAAGTCAATACATCCACCAGTAGTTGATATAGTTTCAGTAACTCCACTGCCAGGAATATGAATTATTAATGGTATATTAAACATTTCATCATAATCATATGGTTTTCCTAAATACTCTGATACAATTACATCATTATTATCCATTTTATAATTAAGTCCATGATGATCACCATAAAAGACTATAATTGAATCTTCATATAATCCTGTTTCCTTTAGCTCTTCAATAAACTCTCCTATTGCATAATCCGTGTATCTTACAGTTTGCAAATAATTACCAAACTTAGTTTCTTCATGCTCCTCTAATAAATCAATAGTGGTTAGTTCTTCTGGCAATAGATATGGATGATGATTTGTAAGAGTTATAATAAATCCAAAGAATGGCTCTTCATACTCTTTCATTATTTCTACAGACTGATTAAAAAGAGAGATGTCTGATACTCCCATACCAATGATGTCGCTTTGATCCAAATCTTCTATACTATAAAACTCTTCTATTCCCTGCCCTGGATATGCATTTTCTCTATTCCAAAATTCTCCCTTATATCCATGGAAAGCTGCTGTTTTATAGCCCTCATCTCTTAGTAACCATGGCAAGCCATAAAATGTATTATCTTCATACAAAGTATAAGCTTCACGCTCAATATCCGGATACAAACTATTAAATGTTGTAAACTCTGCATCTACCGTATTGCCTTTTCCAATAGTAGAATAATATTTGTCGAAATATAAACTATTATTATTTATAAGTTTGTTAAGGTTTGGTGTAACTTCTTCTCCTAAATATTCATTAAAAAGAACAAAGTTTTGTAAGGATTCAACTTGGACAAGAATTAAATTCTTCCCTTCAGCAATTCCATGATATTTAGGATTACTAACTTCATCTTCCTGAATATCTTCTACAACTTCTAAAATCTCTTCAGCCGAAATCTTTTCTGATATAATGTTTTCAGTTAATGCAACATAAACATCATTAAAGTGATTAGAGAAAAACTCCATACTGTTTATTCTTAAAAACATATTGCTAGCTAAAGGATTAATTACTACAAGGAGAAGTAGCAGAGCTGCTACGCGAGTAAAAAACTTCATGTTATCATGATGCTTACTAAAAAAACCATATACTATTTTGTAACTCTTATTTTTAATTCTTTTAAATAACACATATACAAAAGGAATATCAATTAATAAAAATATACTTGCTGGAATCAAGGTTGCTACAACACTCTCTGGTACTGATGATACATTCTTAAGTTGCCATAACTGTTTTATTGATACAGTTTGATGATAGTAATTATAATACATCGAATCGGCAAACATTAAAATGCTAAACCCAGTATATATTATTAAAAATATAGCATTACTATGCTTCAACTTGCTAAGAGCAAGCCTAAAGAAAATAGAAACAAATAAAACATAGCTAATTAACAAGTTAAATATTCCTGATATGTCGGCATCTATCAAAGTATAATATGTCAATATCTTTAAAGTAAATAAGCAAACCACTAGGATTAAGTATAATTTTTTGTTTTTTATTAAATTTTTTAATTTTTTCATATTCACACCACTCTTTAAATAATTTTAAAATATTTATAACTTGTTTTACCTGTAGTATATAATAGTTCAATATATTATTAATATCAATGTTTTAAAACTTAATTTTATCTTAAAAAATATTTAGGCAATAATAATCTGTACAAAACAGAATATTATTACCTAATCAAACAAATAACTTTTTAGTTATTTCTTCGACCTCGAAAAACTTCATACATCATAATTGAGGCCGCTACTCCTGCATTAAGAGATTCTACCTTCCCTTGCATAGGAATTTTAACTAAGTTATCTGCAAGCTTAGTAGTATCACTTCTAAGACCCGTACTTTCATTTCCTATTAAGATGGCACACCTTCTTGAATAACTAGTCTCATCATAGTAGTTTTTGGCTTGTAAATAACTTGCATATATAGTAACGTTCTTTCTTTTTATTTCATATATGGCTTTTTTAAAATCCTCTACATAAACAAATGGCATTCTAAAAATTCCACCCATTGTAGAACGAACCACCTTAGGATTAAACATATCCACGCAGTCATGACTTAGTATAAGACCTGTAAATCCTGCTGCCTCAGCCGTCCTAACCATAGTTCCTAAATTCCCTGGGTCTTGTATGTTCTCTAGCAATAGTAGGGTGCTGTTAGCAGCTTCTATCATATCAGTTATATCATATCTTGGCTTTTCCACAAGCGCTAATACACCTTGAGGGGTAGATGTGTCAGATAATTTTTTAAAAGTGTCATCTTCTATAACTTCATAGTTTATATCCTGAAAAAAATCAGATTTTTCTTTAATTTTATTCTCATAAAAACTTTTTGAAAAATATGACTTTACTAAACTTCCCTCTGCTTTTGATTCTTCAAACATCTTTATGCCTTCAATAATAAAAGCATTTTGTTCTGTGCGGGCCTTTGATTTCTTTTGTAATAACTTTATGTTTTTAATTTGTTGGTTTTGCATACTACTTATCAAAGAACTCACCTCTTTACAAATAGCTTATATGATTATTCCTCAACCTTGCTTAATTTGGCTGCTTGATCTGCTGTTGCTAGACTATCAACAATCTCATCTAAATCACCATCTAATGTATCCTCAAGTCTATGAAGGGTAAGCTTGATTCTATGATCCGTAACGCGACCTTGCGGATAATTATATGTTCTAATCTTTTCTGAACGGTCTCCTGTTCCAATCTGACTTTTACGAGCATTTGCTTCTTGACTATGTGCCTTTTCCATCTCTAAGTCATATAGCTTACTTCGAAGTACCTTTATAGCCTTATCTTTGTTCTTTAATTGAGACTTTTCATCTTGACAAGATATAACAATCCCAGTTGGTATATGGGTAATACGAACAGCAGAGTCTGTTGTATTAACACTCTGACCACCATTACCTGATGAACGAAACACATCAATTCTACAGTCATTCATATCTAATTCTACATCTACCTCTTCGGCTTCTGGCATAATAGCCACAGTTGCTGTAGATGTATGGATACGTCCACCTGATTCGGTTACTGGAACACGTTGCACCCTATGAACTCCACTTTCATACTTCATCCTGGAATATACACCCTTTCCAAGAACCATGAATACAACTTCCTTAAATCCACCAATACCATTCTCTGTAAGTGACATCATATCAATCTTCCAGTTTTGTCTTTCTGCGTACCTTGTATACATTCTATATAATTCTGCTGCAAATAAAGCCGCCTCATCACCGCCTGCACCACTACGAATTTCTATAATAACATTCTTTGCATCATTAGGGTCTTTTGGTATTAAAAGAATCCTTAGTTCATCTTCAACTTCAGGTAGTTTATCTTTTAATTCACTTAATTCCTCTTTTGCTAATTCACGAAATTCTTCATCATCTGTTTCATCTATGATTTCTAAACTTTCTTGTAAGCTTTTGTTAATTTCTTTATATTCATCATATTTACTAACAATCTCTCCAAGTTCATTTTGTTCTTTCATAAGAGAACGAAACCTAGCCTGATCGTTTACAACATCAGGACTACTTATCTCTTGAACAATTTCACTATATCTCATGGATAGACTCTCTAATTTTTCAAACATATTTACCTCCTTTAAAACTTTATTAATAACCTGCCATATTAAAATCTTCCCTTAATTATACGATCAAATCCTGCTAAATCCTTTAGTACTTCTATTTCTTCCATACCTTCTGCCTCTAACATCTCTGTTATAGCTTCAGCTTGGTTATAACCTATTTCAAAAAAAACATAGCCTTTAGGCCTTAAATATTCTTTAAGTTCCTTAATAATCTGTCTGTAATAATACAGCCCATCTTCCCTACCATCTAATGCCAGATGAGGTTCATAAACTCTTACTTCCTTACTAAGTCCACTTATATCATCCTTAGGTATATATGGCGGGTTGGAAACTATAATATCAAACTTATCTTCTATATTGCTAAACAAATCACTTTCAACAAAACTGACATTCACTTCATTAATAGTGGCATTCTCCCTTGCTATTGCTAGTGCATTCTTGGATATATCTGTTCCTAGACCACTGTTAATGCTACCATACTTCATAAGACTAATTATAATACATCCCGAACCTGTACATAAATCTAAAACGTCTTTATCTTTACTAACTTTTAATATTTCTTCAACTAATACCTCTGTATCTAATCTTGGAATTAAAACATCTTTATTGACCTTAATCTTTAATCCCATAAAGTCTTGATAGCCAATAATATATTGGAGGGGCAAATTGTCGGCTCTTTTTTTTATTAATTCCATATATTGATTGTACTGTAAGTTACTAATTTCTTTGTCCGAATGCAAGAAATACTCTGCTCTATTTATATTTATAAGATGCGAAAATAGATGCCATGCATCTACTTTCGCATTATCAATATTATGTTTTATTAGATATTTAGTGCCTTCTTCTAAGGCATATTTAAAACTTTTCATACTTACTTTTCTTTCAAAATCAACTCTACAGCTTGTAAAATCTTGTCGTCTTCATCAAATATATCAGTTATCTTTTCTGCACCTGAAGCATCTGTATTGCTTGGCTCATCATATGTATTTACTGCGTTTTGAGTATTAGATAGTTCTTCTAGGTTATCAACAAATTCGATAGCAGGGTCTTTTTGCTCCTCTTGTGCCTCTTCAAGAAAAGTCTTCCAATCAAATACTGCATTCACTGATTCTATGGCAACTTCTATCATTTCATCATCTGGCTCTCCTGTTGTAAACCTTTGTAAGAGCATACCTGGTTTGCTAAGAATCCTTACTAATAGAGATTCACTTCTTCCAGCCCACTTGATAAATTCATATGAAACACCAGCAATTACTGGAACCAATAGCAAACGAGTTAAAATTCTTAGCCAAACAGTATCTACACGAATAAACATAAAGAAAATAATACTTACAAACATAACAAGAAATGTAAAGCTTGTTCCACAACGTCTGTGCTCTCTTGACTGCCACCTAACATTTTCAACTGTTAGTTCATGTCCATTTTCTATACAATTAATAACCTTATGTTCTGCTCCATGGTACATAAATAATCTCTTTATATCTTCCATTTTTGAAATAAGAAAAATATACAAAATGAATATACTAATTCGAATTCCACCTTCTACAAGTGTTAAGACTACTGAAGATTCAATATTACTGCTTATTAATTCTGCAATAAAATAAGGTAGTAATATGAAAATAGCAATAGCCATTACAATAGAAATAAATACCGTTATCCCCATAGCAACTGCTTCAGCCTTATCCTTGAAAATCTTAGCAAATGATTTCTCAATTTTTGATGGCTCTAACTCTTCTTCCTCCTCATAGAAGCTTGCAGAGAAGGTTAGTACCTTCATTCCCATTACAAGTGATTCTATAAAGTTTATAACACCTCTTAATATGGGTAATTTAAAAAGTTTATATTTTTCTACTTTACTAACAGCTTTTTCTTTTTCTACTATTATTGTATTATCTGGTTTCCTAACTGCTATGGCATATTCATCTTTGTTTCTCATCATAACGCCTTCTATTACAGCTTGTCCACCGATTCCAGATGGTTTCATAATTAATACACACCTTCCTTAAAGCAATTTAAATATTCAAAAAGAGGTTGAGATTATATAACCTCAACCTATTTAAATATAAAATACTTCAGCTATTCTAATTGTCTTCAGTAATACCATATCTACGATTAAACTTCTCAATTGCTCCACGTGCTGCAGCGGTCTTTTGTTGTCCCGTGTAAAAAGGATGACATTTCGAACATACTTCAACACGAATGGATTCATTGGTTGAGCCAGTTTCAAATTCGTTACCGCAGTTACACACTACTTTTGCTTTATGATATTCTGGATGAATTCCTGATTTCATGCTCTCACCTCTTTAAAATCTAACTATTGTATACATATAAACAGCTTTTTAATTATATCATAGGATATTAATGATTGCAAGGTAAATTCCTGAATTTACAAATATCTTTTTCATCAATTATAATTTAGTCTTTTTAATTATTTCAACTAATTCTTTGTTTGTTTTTGTATGTAAGAATAGTTCAATTATCTTCTCTACTTTATCATCTGCCCTAGCTCCATGAAATGCTTTTCTTATTAGGAAATTCGCTTCTGTTTCCTCTTGTGTTAAGAGTAAATCTTCCCTTCTTGTTCCAGACTTAATCAAATCAATAGCAGGGAATATACGTCGTTCTGATAGTGACCTGTCTAATACAAGTTCCATATTACCGGTTCCTTTGAATTCCTCAAAAACCACATCATCCATTCTACTTCCAGTGTCTACTAGTGCTGTGGCCAGTATTGTCAAGCTTCCACCTTCTCGCATATTACGAGCCGCACCAAAGAAACGTTTTGGCATATATAAGGCCGCCGGATCCAGTCCTCCTGATAAAGTTCTTCCACTTGGTTGAATCGTTAAATTATAGGCCCTAGCCAGTCTTGTAATGCTATCTAATAAAACAATGACATCTTTCTTATGTTCTACCAGTCTTTTTGCTCTCTCTAACACCATTTCTGAAACTCTTTTATGATTTTCAGGCTCTTCATCAAAAGTAGAATATATTACCTCTACCTTATCACCCTCTATAGATTCTTTTATATCTGTAACCTCTTCTGGGCGCTCATCTATTAATAGGATAATAACATGCATTTCTGGATTGTTCTTTGTAATTGTCTTTGCAATTTGTTTGATCAAAGTTGTTTTCCCCGCCTTAGGTTGGGAAACAATCATTCCTCTTTGGCCCTTACCTATAGGAGAAATAAAATCCACCATTCTCATAGCAAGGCCCGAACCCTTAGTTTCTAAGAAAATCCTTTCATTTGGGAAAATAGGTGTTAAATCCTCAAATCTATCCCTTTTTAGGGTTTTAGATGGGCGTCCTCCATTAATACTTTTTATATATAAGAGTGCACTAAACTTCTCATTTACATTCTTAACTCTCGTATTACCCATAACAATGTCACCAGTTTTCAATTTGAATCTTCTTATTTGGGCTGGCGAAACATAAACATCATTATCCCCTGGAAGATAATTATCACATCTTATAAAACCAAATCCATCTGGCATTACCTCAAGTATTCCTTCTTTTACCTCTCCACTGTCTAATCGGTCCAAGTCCGAATGATTGGAGTTTCTTTCTTGGTCTTTTGACTCTTTTGGCTTATTCTCTTCACTTTCTTCATTGAGAACCTTTATTAATTCATTTTTTCTATAACTGGAAATGTTTTTGACTCCTTTTTGTTTCGCAATTTGCTTAAGTTCTTTTAACGTTAAGGCACTATAATTTTCTTCCATAAATATTTGCTCCTTTGCAACAAGTTAAATGATAAATCTATTCGGAATAATTATTGGGATAATAATAAATGAAGTATTGTGAATTAAATGAACATCTCATATTAGGGAAGGGAACGATTAAGACTTGAATTATTTAACTATGTAACAATACTAGTATAAATTTAACCCTTAATAATGATAGAGTTTTCCTCTAATAATACTATTATACACTAATCTCAAATAAAAAAAAGGGGATTATATCTTTTTTTGTAACTTAGCTGTGGCTATAATAGGTTTGTCAGAATATATGCATATACTTGTTGACTTTTTTCTCGCCAGTTATTGCATATGTTTTCTGCGTCTTCCTTAGATGGAACAGATATATTTAAATCTATTATCGCTTCACCTTGTTCTATTACTCTCAACCTAACAATATAATTCTTATCTTTTGTTTCGAAATATTCAGATAAAGTGGACACCTCATCCCTTAAAGTAAATTGGTTTTCTTTCAAATATTCTGTAAGTTCCTCTTGAATATCTGGGCTTATCTTGTTATAAAAAAACGATAAAGTCTCACTGCCTGTAGTCGTGATTTTATAATAAGTCTTATTACCAATTTTATCACTAGATATAAATTCCGTTTCTAGTAAGTCAGATACTGAGTACTGAACATTAAAGTAATTTGTATAATTTAGGCTTAAAATGATGTTTGCAATTTGAGCATTCGTTAGAGGAAAATCAACTTTGTCTAGTAAGAATAAAATAATTAACTTATATAATGTAATAGCATCTGATTCCATACAATAGTCCTTTCCTAATCTATTTTATAGTTCCATTAATAATTTTCCAAATCTCTTCTCTTCCATTCTTTGTCTTTGAGGAAAAAGGAATTATTATTTCTTCTTTGCTCATAGCAAGTTTATCTCTTATTGCTTTAACATGCTTATTTAATTGACTTCTCTTTATTTTGTCTGACTTTGTTGCAATTATGATTGGATGAAATCCATTATGAATTATCCAATCATACATTAATTTATCATTATTAGATGGATCATGGCGAATATCTATTAATAAAAATACTAATCCTAGCATTTCTGATTTATGAAGATAATTTTCAATCATTTTACCCCAATTAGCCTTTGTTTTTTCAGAAATTTTGGCATATCCATAACCTGGTAGGTCAACAAAATACAATTCATCATTAATATTATAAAAATTTATTGTCTGGGTCTTTCCTGGCGCCGATGATGTCCTTGCATATGATTTTCTATTCATAAGCACATTTATCAAGGAGGATTTACCAACATTTGACTTGCCCGCAAATGCAAATTCTATTTTATCATTTTTAGGTAAAACACTTGTAATTCCACAAACCGTTTCTAAATCAACACTTTTTATATGCATATAATCCTCTCCAAACAACTATTCCTTCATTATTATGGAATAGTTTATAACTTCGTCCATATGTTTAATATATCTAATATTAATACCATCTTTTATCTCTGTATCAATCTCTTCTATATCTCTTTCATTCTCTTTAGGTACAAGTACCGTACTTATTTTGGCCGTCTTCGCTGCAAGTAGCTTTTCTTTTAATCCACCAACCTTTAATACTCTTCCTCTTATTGTAACTTCTCCCGTCATGGCAAGATTAGCTTTTACTTTTCTTCCTATAACAGCTGAAAGCACTGCAGTTGTCATACTTACGCCAGCAGATGGCCCATCTTTTGGAACTGCCCCTTGTGGAATATGTATGTGAATATCATGTTCATCAAAGTATGTCGAATCTACATTATATTTCTTGCTAACAGATCGAACATAGCTGATTCCTGCTTGAGCTGATTCCTTCATTACATTACCAATTTGGCCAGTTACCTTAAATTTGCCTTTGCCTGGTACTATATTTACCTCTATTTCTAAAGTATCTCCGCCCATATTTGTCCATGCAAGGCCTCTAACTATTCCAATTTGGTCTTTTTTGTTGGCTTGCTGATATGTGAATCTTTCTTTGCCTAAATATTCCGAAAGATTGTTAATGTTTATTCTAACCTTGTCTTTGCCATCTACAACTATTGCCTTTGCAGCTTTTCTACACAGTTTACCAAACTTTCTTTCTAACTGACGAACTCCAGCCTCCTTAGTATATCCACTAATCATTTTAACAATTGCTGCGTCAGAAATTGTTAATTGTGACTTTTTGATACCATTATTTTGTAGCTGTTTTTTGTATAAAAAATCTTTACCTATATGAAGTTTTTCATTTTCTGTGTAACTTGGAACTTCTATCACTTCTAATCTGTCTAATAAAGGCTTTTGAATATTTCTAATAGAATTAGCTGTACATATAAATAATACTTCTGATAAATCCACAGGCATTTCGACATAGTGATCAACAAATTTATTATTTTGTTCACTATCTAAAACTTCTAATAGGGCTGAAGAAACATCGCCTCTAGAGTCACTACCAACCTTATCTATTTCATCAAGTAGAAAAAGAGGATTTTTAACTCCTGCATTCTTAATCCCTTGTACAATTACCCCTGGTAAAGCCGCCACATAAGTTCTTCTATGACCTCTAATTTCTGCCTCATCACGAACTCCTCCAAGACTAATTTTAACATACTCTTTATTTAGCGCCCTGGCTATGGACTTTGCTATAGAAGTCTTACCTGTACCTGGTGGTCCTACTAAGCATATAATTGGTGTATCCCCACCTTTTGTTAAAATTCTAACCGAAAGGAATTCAATTATTCTCTCCTTTACATCTTTTAGTCCATAATGATCTTCCTCGAGTACATTTTGTGCAAATTCTAAATCTTCACTTTCTGGACTAAGCTTATCCCATGGCAATTCCAATAAGAGCTCTATATATTTTCTTTCAACAGCCGCTTCCGTTGAATTGTTATTAAAACTCTTTAATCTATTAATTATAGTTTTAATTTTATCTTTTACTTCTTCCGATACAATTAAACTATCTGTTTTCTTAATATATTCTTCTATATGATCGCTTCCACTATCACCAAGTTCTTCCCTGATTAATTCCAGTTGTTCTTTTAGTATATATTCCTTTTGATTCTTCTCTACTTTTTCATTAATTTTTATTTGTAAATCTTTTTTAATTTTTATTATATTTCTTTCTTCTAGAATATATTTTGAAAGTTTTTCGTAACGTTCTATTATATCAAGGGTAACTAGTATATCACGTTTTTGTTCAAGAGCTAAATTTATATTAATGCTAATCTCATCAACAATTTCGTTTAGGCTATCTATTTCTGATATTTGCCTTATAGTCTCTTTACCTAAAGTTCCAATTTCTTTAGCATAGCTAATAAAATTCTCTTTTAATGCCCTTAATAATGCTTCCTTTTCATAAAATGAGAGTAGTTTCTCACCTTTATCTTCTATATAAACAACTTTCCCGTAATCATAACCTTCTGCTCCTTCTTTGCCAGTTGCACCATCTACTTCGTTGGTACTAAGAAGCTCTGCTCTACTTATTCCTTCAACAAGAACACGCAAGGTATCATTGGGAAGTTTAATATAATGCTTTATTTTTGAGATAACACCAATCTTATTGTCACCTTCATCAGATCCATCTTTGTTTGACTGTCTTAATAATGATAAAAACACTAATTGCTCCTTATTCATTGCAGCCTTGATTGCTTTCTTAGACTTTTCGTCATTGACATCAAAATGAATTAATGTACCTGGGAACATAACAATTCCCTGCAAGGTAAGCATTGGTAATATTTTTGTCTCTTTTATCATGTTTCCTCCTAAAAAAACTGCCCCAAAATCTTAGTATGCACTATTAGCCTCATTAGTTTGAAGCCTTATTTTACATAATAACACTTGAGACAGTCTAAATCTTATTATTTAAGCAATTTCACCACTATTTGTCTTGGTTCTTTTTTTTACAATTGGTTTTTTAGGAACATTTTCATTGTTTCTTTCAATAATTGGTTCTTCTATTCCGTCTACCGCTTTTTTTGTTATAATCACTCTTGAAATCTTAGAATCAGATGGTGCTTTATACATAGAATCCATCATAACTGACTCCATTATAGAACGCAAACCTCTAGCCCCAGTTTTTCTTTCCATGGCTAGTTTAGCAATACTTTTAATTGCATCATCTTCAAAGTCTAGTTCAATACTATCTAATTCAAACAACTTCTTGTACTGCTTTATTAGTGCATTTCTTGGTTTTAATAAAATCTTGTAAAGGGCTTCTTCATCTAAAATATCCAAAGCTACTGTTATAGGTACACGTCCTATAAACTCAGGTATTAAACCAAACTTAACAAAATCTTCAGGTCTAGCTTTTCTAAATAGATCACCAACATTACGTTGTTGACTATCAGAAATTGTAGCATTAAAACCTATAGACTTTTCGCCTATTCTTGATTCTATGACCTTATCTAATCCGTCAAATGCTCCACCTGTGATGAATAATATATTAGTTGTATCAATCTGTATAAATTCTTGGTGAGGATGCTTACGTCCACCTTGAGGTGGTACAGATGCAGTTGTTCCTTCTAAAATTTTAAGTAAGGCTTGTTGAACCCCTTCGCCAGACACATCTCTTGTTATTGATGCGTTTTCTGACTTTCTAGTTATCTTATCAATCTCATCTATATAGATAATTCCATACTCAGCACGATCTACATTATAATCTGCTGCTTGTATTAACTTTAATAAAATATTCTCAACATCTTCACCTACATAACCTGCTTCTGTCAGTGCTGTAGCATCAGCTATTGCAAATGGAACATTTAATATCTTTGCTAAAGTCTGAGCTAAGTATGTTTTTCCAGAACCTGTTGGTCCAAGCATTAAAATATTACTTTTTTGAAGCTCTACATCCAAATCCTTGTTAGCTATTACTCGCTTATAGTGATTGTATACCGCAACAGAGAGTACCTTCTTAGCTTCTTCTTGTCCAATAACATATTGATCTAAAATGTTATTAATCTCGATGGGCTTTAATAAATTGATATCAGTGTCTACTAAATCGTCAAACTCTTCTTCAATAATTTCCGAACAAATTTCAATACATTCTTCACAAATAAACACATTATCTGGTCCAGCAATTAACTTTCGAACCTGCTCTTGATTCTTGTTACAAAAAGAACATCTTAGTGTCTTTGCATCATCAATCCTGTTTGCCAATCTATATCGCCCCTTTCCTAAATATTGTGCGCATAATTAATCTACCCTATTAGTAATTACCTTATCAATAAGTCCATATTCTTTAGCCTCTTCTGAAGACATATAAGTATCCCTATCTGTGTCTCTCTCAATAACTTCTATGGACTGTCCAGTGTTTTCAGATAAAATTTCATTAAGTTTTTTCTTAATCTTTATAATGTTTTCTGCAACAATACTGATATCACTTGCTTGGCCTCTTGCACCACCAGATGGTTGATGGATCATAATTTGCGAATTTGGTAATGCAAATCTCTTACCCTTTGTTCCGCCTGCTAACAAGAAAGCTCCCATACTTGCTGCCATACCTATACAAATTGTAGATATGTCACATTTAATGTATTTCATAGTATCATAAATAGCAAATCCAGCAGATACAGAACCACCTGGACTATTAATATATAAATGAATATCCTTGTTAGGATCTTCTGATTCTAGAAACAACAATTGTGCAATAACAATACTTGCAGATACATCATTAACTTCTTCATTTAAAAATATAATTCTATCCTTTAATAATCTTGAATATATATCGTAGGATCTTTCTCCTCTACTTGTTTGCTCAACGACATAAGGTACTAAACTCATATTAATTTCCTCCTATTTTAAATATTTTCAATAAATTTATTTATCTTCTTCCTTAGTTTCCTGTTCTTCTGTAAGCTCAACTTCCTCTACAGTTTCTGCTTCCTCTACAGTTTCTACTTCTTCTACAACTTCAACTTCTACTGAAGCACTGACAACTAAATCTATAGCTTTTTGAACACTTATATCTAATCTCATTTGTTCTTTTTCATTTTCGCCAATCATTTCATTTATTTTCTCTAACTCTATTTGATAAGTTTCTGCTAATTTTTCTAATTCTGCAGCAAATTCTTCTTCTGATACCTTAATATCTTCCACCTTAACAATTTCCTCCAAAACGAGTCTGGTTTGAATTCGCTTAATAGCTTGTGGATTCATTTGTTCAAGTAATTGTGCTTCATTAGTGCCAGTAAACTGATAATACTGTTCAATTGTAATTCCTTGATGTTGCATTCTTTGCCCAAATTCATCTAGAATCTGTCTTGCCTGAGTTTTAATCATCGCTTCTGGAATGTCGATTTTTGCATTCTCAATTACTAAATCTACAAGTTTATCTTCTTTAATTCTTTTAGCGTTCTTTTCCTTTTCCTCTAACAAGCCTTTTTTAACATCTTCTTTATATTCTTCTAAAGTGTCAAATTCCGAAACATCTTTAGCTAATTCATCATCAAGCTCTGGTAATTCTTTCTCTTTTATTTCGTTGATTTTTACTTTAAATAAAGCTTCTTTACCTTGAAGTTCTTCTGCTTGATATTGTTCTGGAAATGTTACATTAACTTCAACTTCTTCACCAATATTCTTGCCAATAAGTTGTTCTTCAAAACCATCAATAAAACTCTTGCTTCCAATTGTTAAAGAATGATTCTCTGCTTTTCCACCTTCGAATTGTTCCCCATCTACATAACCATCAAAATCAATAGAGGTGATATCGCCATCTTTTACTGGTCTATCATCAATATTAATCATTCTAGCGTTTTGCTCTACAACTTTATCTAGTTCTGCTTTTACTTCTTCTTCTGAAACAGAAATTTTAGTTGTTTCCACTTCTAATCCTTTATAATCACCTAAAGTAACTTCTGGTTTTACAGCTACTTCTGCAGTAAATATAAAAGGCTTACCTTTTTCTATTTGTACAACATCTATTTCTGGCATAGAAACAATGTCTAATTCACTTTCTTTCATTGCTTCTTCATATGCTGATGGAATAATTGCATTTGCTGCTTCTTCATAGAAGATATCTGGACCGTACATCTTTTCAATAAGTGCACGAGGTACTTTCCCTTTTCTAAAACCTTGTAACGAAATACTATGTTTGTTTTTTTGGTATGCTTTTTCTAATTCTTCTTCTAATTTTTCAGGGGAAGCTTCTATAGTAAGCTTAGCCATACTACCCTCTAATATATCTACTTTTAAACTCATTTGTAAAATCCTCCTTAAAATATATGAACGTATCCCCTGCTTATTATAAGAGAATCTTATAATTTAAAAAGAAACTTATCAGAAATACGCATTATACAGTTTTATTTATGTTTACACATTAGTATATTATAACATAGTAATTCTGTAAATACCATATTGAAATATAGTCTAATTATCATTCGCTAACGATATATCCTTGTTGCTTAATTACTTCATACACTTCACTTACATATTCATTACACAGTTCGTCACTTTTGGCTTCTACCATAATTCGGATAACAGGTTCCGTACCGCTTTCTCTAACTAAGATTCTTCCTTCATCGCCTAATTTTTTTGCAACTTGTTGCACTGCATCTTGAACCTTTTTATCTTCTTTAACAATAGTCTTGTCATCAACTCTAACATTTTTGAGTACTTGAGGATATATGACAATATCTTTTATTAAGTCAGAAAGAGGCATCTTCTTTTCTAACATTACTTCCATTAGTTTAAGTGAAGTAAGGATACCATCTCCAGTAATAGAATGCTTACTAAAGATTATATGTCCTGATTGCTCTCCTCCTATAGAATGTCCATTTTGCATCATATTTTCATAAACATATTTATCCCCTACAGCTGTTTGTTCGTATTTTATGCCATGTTCATCTAAAGCTTTGTATAGTCCTATATTTGACATAACTGTTGTTACTATTGTGTCATTATTTAGCTCTCCACGTTCTTTCATATATAAACCACAAATATATAAAATTAAATCTCCATCAATAATATTACCTTTTTCATCCACTGCCAAACATCTATCTGCGTCACCATCATATGCAAAGCCAATATCTAGTTTGTTATCTAACACATGCTTGCGCAATACTTCTATATAGGTGGAGCCTGAATTTTTATTAATATTCAAACCATTAGGCTCATCATTAATTACATATGTTTGTGCTCCTAAAGCATCAAATACACCCTTTGCTATAGAAAATGCTGCTCCATTTGCACAGTCTAGTCCAACCTTAATATCTTTATATGAACGAGTAGCTAATGATATTAAGTATCCTATATAACGATTCCTTCCAATGGCATAGTCTGTTGTTTTCCCTATGTTTTCTCTTTTAGCCAATGGCAAATTATCTTCTTCTCTATCAATATAAGCTTCAATCAAATCTTCTACTTCTGCTTCTAATTTGTAACCCTTTTGATTTAAGATCTTTAAACCATTATCATAATATGGATTGTGACTTGCTGATATCATAATTCCACAATTAAAGCCTTCACTTTTTACTACATAAGAAACACTTGGTGTGGTTGTAACATGAAGTAAATAAACATCAGCTCCACTTGCAGTTAAACCTGCAACTAAGGCATATTCAAACATATAGCTTGATCTTCTAGTGTCTTTCCCAATCACAACCTTAGCCTTGCCATCTTTACCATAATAATGTCCTAAGTAGCGCCCCACTTTATATGCGTGTTCTACTGTAAGGACTTCATTAGCTTCTCCTCTAAAACCATCTGTTCCAAAATATTTCCCCATGTTTAATCTCCTTTTATTCATTTATCTTTTATATAATCCCTTGAATCATTTCCATTTTTTTATTTAAAGTCAATAAACATTTTATCATAAGTAAAAATAATACGCAACGCAAAAGAAAAAGGAATCCCAGCTTGTAAATTCAACCCGGGATTCCTTTTTTAATTACTTAGTTAATTTATAGATTTTATCGATGTTTTTATCTTGATTAGCTTTGCTGATTTTGAGAACCTGCCATAGCTTCTTCTTGTCTCCTAATCATACGTTTAACCATTTCTCCACCAACTGAACCATTCTGGGCACTAGTTAGATCACCATTATATCCTTGTTTTAATGGTACACCGATTTCTGAAGCTACTTCATATTTAAACCTGTTAAGAGCTTCTTTTGCTTGAGGTACTTCAACTCTGTTTCGTCCTGTATTATAGTTACTTGCCATTATTATTTCACCTCCATAAATAAATATAAGCAGTTACACTTTGTCAATTAAAAATCGCAAAGTCTATTTGTTAGATAAATGATTGTCGTCAAATTAATTTCTGACTGATATATTACTTTAATGAATCTTAATCATTTATCTTGCTATTATTATTATCCGATAGTCTCTTATTTATGATGGTAAGTTGTGGCACTTCACTTTTCTTTTAAAACGTTACTATGTATAATTCACCTTCTCTTTTACATATATTATACAAACATATAGCAGGTAAAAAGAGGAGCAAAATAATTGAATAATATTTTTAATTTAATAAGTAAACTAAATAATATAATCTGGGGAATTCCCTTATCCTCTTTAGTTATGGGCACACATTTATTCTTTACTTTCCGATTAAGGTTTATTCAAAAAAAAATATTTAAAGGTATTTGCTTGTCTATAAAGCCTAGTAAATCAAACGAAGGTGAAACTAGTAGTTTTGGTTCCCTTACCACAACTTTAGCCGCTACACTTGGAACTGGTAATATTGTCGGTGTTTCTACTGCCGTTTCACTTGGTGGTCCAGGTGCTGTTTTTTGGTGCTGGATAACTGGGTTTATAGGAATGGCTACTACATATTCCGAATCTTATCTTTCTGTTTTATACCGTGTCAAAAATAAGGATGGAAGTTTTTCTGGTGGCCCCATGCATATCCTCGAGAGAGGTTTAAACTCTAAAGCCCTAGCAAAATTCTATTGTTTCTTTACTTTACTAGCTGCTTATGGTGTGGGATGTTCAACTCAAGCTAATGCTATTACGGAAACCACTTCTAGTCTTTGGAATCTCTCTCCTTACCTTGTAGGAATTTTTATTTCCTTAATTACTGGTTTTGCAATTATTGGAGGAATTAAGTCTATTAGTAGTTTATGCACTAAATTAGTTCCCTTTATGGGTGTTTTTTACATGCTTGCATGCTCACTTCTTTTGCTTTTAAATTATCAATATATAATGCCTGCCTTTAAATTAATACTGTCTTCAGCTTTTTCTCCTAGGGCTGCTGCTGGAGGCTTTGCTGCTAGCACACTTTTATCTGCAACAAGATACGGAATTGCTAGAGGATTATTTACGAACGAAGCAGGCTTAGGTACTGCTGGTATTGCCGCTGCTAGTGCAAAGGCTGATAACCCTCATAATCAAGCCTTAGTATCTATGAGCGCAACTTTTTGGGACACTGTTGTAATGTGCGCAATAACAGGTTTAGTTATTGTAAGCAATATCCTTAAACGCCCAGCTTCTATTAATCAATATTCCATAGGGGAATATACTACTGCTGCTTTCAATCAAATACCTTATATAGGTGAAGGACTCTTAGGAATATCAATTATCCTATTTGCCCTTGCAACCTTAGTAGGATGGTCCTATTTTGGAGAAAAGGCCGTAGAGTACTTATTCGGAAAAGAAGGAATAAGTACTTACCGCCTTTGCTATATAGTAATGGTCTATATTGGTGGAATTCTTCCACTTAGTTTCGTATGGGAATTAACAGATCTTATAAACGCCTTTATGGTTGTTCCTAACTTAATCTCCATCTGCTTTCTTTACAAAAAGATCAAGGTATAATAGACAAACACTTTTGAATCATCAATTTACCCTTGTCAAGAAGTATATATTATTGATTCTGATATTGATTTTGAAGTATCTTTACCTTTTAATCTTTCAATTATTTTTAAGGCAAAGGGAATTGCCGTCCCTAGTCCCCTGCTTGTTATAATATTCTGATCATTTACAACTGAGTCAGTTGACACAACTGCATCAACAAGTTTATCTTCAAAGCCAGGATACGAAGTAGCTTTCTTTCCCTTTAGTATTCCATTTACCCCTAGTACACTTGGTGCAGCACAAATTGCTGCAATTAATTTGTTTTTATCATTAAAAGACTTAAGCATAGTAACTAATCCTTCATGTTCTCCTAGGTACTTTGTTCCAGGCATACCTCCTGGAAGCACTAACATTTTAGCCTGACTAAAATTCACATCATCATATAATTCGTCCGCTTCTATAGTTATCCCGTGAGCACCAGCAACTCTTTTTGTATCCATAATTGACACCATAGTTATATCAATTTCTGCTCTTCTCAACAAGTCAACAACAGTTAAAGCTTCAACCTCTTCAAAGCCTTCTGCTAAAAAAATATAAACCTTTGACATATTAGCCCTCCTTTTAAAATTAGTTTTTCATTTTTATATTATATATTCTTAAATTTAATATAATATATAGAAACCGATAAATCAAGAAATGCGACCTAACTAATTATTTTCTGTTAATTTTAAAAAAGTTCTGCTATAATTGTATGGAGCTTATAAAACCACAGATTGGAGTGTAGAATTATGGAACAAAAAGAAAATCAAAATACCTTTAAGGAAGAGTTCAAGATTACAAAATCCGAATTGCTATCTATCCCTAACATCTTATGTTATATAAGATTATTGTTGATACCTGTTTTCGTAATTCTCTACATCAGAGCCAAAACACAACCTGAATATTTTATAGCTACCTTTGTTGTCTTAGTAGCAAGCTTAACCGATTTCTTAGATGGTTTTATTGCTAGAAAGTTTGATATGGTTACAGAATTCGGCAAACTCTTAGATCCAGTTGTTGACAAGTTAATGCAGTTTGCCTTATTGTTTGTCTTGCTAGTAAAAACTAATTACGTTTATGTATTAGTTATAATTTTTTTAATTAAAGAGATAACTATGGCCATTACAGGATTTGTTTTTTTCAAAAAAGGAAAGAAGTTGGATGGTGCTAAATGGTTTGGCAAAGTCTCCACTACGGTTTTTTATCTTACTATGTCTATATTAATTCTTTTTCCTAAGCTTTATGATTACAACAAAAATATTGTTTATACACTCCTGATAATTTGTGCTAGTTTTTTAGTTCTTTCCTTTTTGTTATATGGAAGAGAATATTATATTATGTATAAAGAATCTTAATAAAGCAAAATAAAATCTTTTTTATATTAATAAATCTCTTTTCTTAAATACACCTAATGATATAGCTATAAAGACTATAGTCGAAACAATAGAAACTATCACCACCATAGGATAAGTGAAATAAGTAGATCCTGTACTTCCAACTATGTCACCTGTAACTATTTGATCCACATTAGCAAAATGCAAAAATATAAAATGCGAAAACGATTTATATGTTGTGGATATTCCATAAGCTATAGACGTTCCTAGCAAGGTGCATATAGCTATCGTGTTAGATATCATGCTTGACTTAGCTATTGCAGATATCATAAAAGCAAAAGCACTTAAAGTAATAATAAAGAGTATTTGCAAAAATAAAACTCTGAAAATATAACTCCAAAGTGGAACAAAATAACCAGATCCCTCAACTTCTTGCATTATCAATTGTCCATGGGAAACAATCTTTTCATATTCTAATCCAACTAACACTGGGCGTTCAAAATTGCCAAATCCCTTTACCAAACCTATAATTACAAAAAATATAGCTTGTACTCCAAGTATAAGTACTATAGAAGCTGATGCCATCACAAGATATTTGCTTAATAAAACCTTTGCTCTTGTGACTGGTTGAATCAACAAGAACTTAAAAGTCCCAGGATTATATTCATTTGATACGCTATCCCCATTAAATAATATAAGTCCAAAGGCCAAAAAACCTCCTGATACAATTGCAATAGTTAAGTATAAATAATTTATAGCTGAATTCTCATACTCATCTTTTGGAGAAGTCTCGGTAGCTAATTTTAGTTCCCACTCTTCTATCCCTTGTTCTATTCTTACAATCATATCCGCTTCATCTTTTGTAGCATCTTTTTTTGCTGGAAAACTTGCTAGTTCCTCTTTTAATGATGCTATTTGATCTTTATAGTCTTGTCTCCAGTCATGTTCTTCTACTGATGCTTGGCTTTTCAAAGCTATTAACTCATTTTCAAGTTCTTCTAGATATTCCTTAGAATATCTTATGCTTTGCTCTTTTTCTTCTTCAGTCAAACGCTCATCATTTTCTATATTCTCTATATTTTCCTTTTCCCATTTAAGCTGCATCTCAACTGTTTCTATCATAAATTCTTCGCTGTATATCTTTTCATTGCTATGACTTATAAACAATACAAAAAGACATAACAAAATAAATAAAGCAATTATTATATAAGTTTTTGCTTTTGAAAACAACTTAATAAATTCATTTTTAATTAATCCTATAAACATTAGTGAATTCCCCCTTTGATTACTTCTAGATATCTTTCTTCAAGGCCCTTAACGTGTTTATCAAATGCCTTGACTTCAATATCTCTTGAAATAAGTTCTTTTAATACTTTACCAAAATTCGCCTCTTCTAATTCTATAATATATCCTTTTTCAGTTTCATCTTTTACAACAATTAAATCTATTTCTTGCAAAGCCTTAAGTGTTACTTCATTTTTATTAGTTTCTAATAAATAGGTGTGGGAATTCTGAAGATTGTCCATAGTTTCAACTGCAGTAATTTGCCCGTCTTCAATAAAGGCTACAACATCACACAAATGCTGTACTTCACCTAAAATATGAGATGATACAAAAACAGACATATTCTTTTCTCTAGCTAAAGTCTGCAAAATAGTCCTAAACTCTTTAATACCATTTGGATCTAATCCATTAGTAGGTTCATCAAGTATAAGTAAATTAGGTTTAGAAAGAAGAGCTGCCGCAAGTCCTAACCTTTGTTTCATGCCTAAAGAGTATTTTTTCATTTTATCTTTTATTCTTTTTTCTAGTCCAACTAGTTTTACTACTTCATCAATTCTTTCCTCTGTTATTCCTCTAATTCTTGCTATCTGCCTTAAATTTTCATATCCAGTAAGATACTTATAGAGTTCTGGATTTTCAACAACTGCACCTACATGAGAAAGCGCCAGTTCTCTTTCTTTAGTTATATCTTTGCCCATTATGCTTATGCTACCTGAATCCATAGAAATTAAATCTACTAGCATACGTATGGTAGTTGTCTTCCCTGAACCATTAGGTCCAAGAAATCCAAAAATAACTCCTTCTTCTATGTAGAAAGAAATGTCTTTAATTATTTCCCTTTTGCCTAATTTCTTTCTTAGATTTTTTACTTCTAATACCTTTTGCATATTATCACACTTCCTTACTTTTTATAATTTATATTAGCAGCAATACAACGTGTTTATTTTATCACATACACCTTCTAGAAACTTATAATTTTTCCTTAAACATTTCTTACAACTTTATTAACACGTAAAAAACTCCGAAAACGTTAATTCAAATACACGTTTTCGGAGTCTTTAATTATGTTACTTTATTATTCTTCTATATTGTCTTCTGATTTTATTATGTCATCTTGCTTATTTTCTCCTGTTTGAGATACCTTCCCACCAAGGAAGCCTGATATTAAGGCCTTAAGATCTATCCCTAAACTAGAAGAAACACCTTCTGTTACCTGACTTGTTCCATTTACAATGTCTTGAATTAACTTAGCATTATTACCTTCACCGTACATAGTAATCTTATCTACCTTAGATAATGGTTCTGCTACATTCTTAGCTATTTCAGGCATTGCTTGCATTATAATTTCAATAACAGCAGCTTCTCCATATTTCAACATGGCTTCTGCTTTCTTATCAATACCATTAGCCTCTGCTAATGCTTTAGCTTTAATTGCATCAGCCTCTGCCAGACCAAGTGCTCTTATACCTTCGGCTGATTGTTCTTTGGAAAACCTTTCTGCTTCTGCATCCTTTTGTCTAGTAAACAATTCTGCTTGAGCCACTTGTTCTTGTTTATAGCGCTCAGCATCTGCTTGAGCTCGGATTTCTGCATCAAGTTTCTGTTTCATAACTTCAACTTCTTGCTTCTTCAGTACAGCACTACGTTCAGCACTTGCAATATCTGCATTAACTTTGGCTGTCTCAATATTCTTTCTTTGCTCTTGTTCCTTTACAGCGTAAACTGCATCCGCTTCTGCCTTTTTAGCATCTGCTATAATTTTTAATTCTGCTTTTCTAATTTCTAGTTCATTATTTCTCTGCTCAATTTCAGTTTCAGAAACGATTCTTGCATCATTAGCTTCTTTATCTGCTTGTGCTTGTGCTATTGCAACGTCCCTATCTGCTTGAGCTTTTGCAATTGCTGCATTTCTCTTAATTAGAGAAGTGTTATCAGCACCAAGGTCTTTAATTAATCCATTTTCATCGGTAACATTTTGAATATTACAGGATAATATTTCAATACCAAGCTTCTCCATGTCTTTGGATGCTTTTAACATTACTTGGTCTGAGAATGAATCCCTATCTGTATTAATCTCTTTTAATGATAATGTACCAATAATCTCTCTCATATTACCTTGAAGTGAATCTTGTAAGTCTAAGGTGATGTCCGCTGATGACTTGTTCAAAAAGTTTTTAGCCGCAAGTTTAATTCCTTCCTCTGTAGTATGTATTCTAACCTTCGCAACAGCATCTACATTTACGTTAATGAAGTCATTGGTCGGCACGCTTAATTCTGTTTTAATATCTACAGTCATTTGCCCTAGATACAATTTGTCTAGCCTCTCTAAAAATGGTATTCTTACGCCTGCTCTACCAACTAAAATCTTTCCTTCTTTCTTAAGTCCGGAAATAATAAAGGCCTGATCTGGTGGCGCCTTTACATATCCTATTATTAGGATAAACATTACTACTAATGCAACTACTAAAATCGGTACTATTTTAAAAATTAAATCCATGTAACTTTCCTCCCCTTTTATTTTTATATATATACTATTCATTATAATGCGTTTTATGTCGAATTGTCCATATCTTATTTTATATTTTTCTTACAATTTTATAACTATATGTCTAAACCGCATTTTAAAATTTAAAAAAAGCACTGACCTTGTAGTAAAATCAATGCTTTTCTCTAATGCGGATGAAGGGACTCGAACCCCCATGGTTGCCCACTAGATCCTAAGTCTAGCGCGTCTGCCAGTTCCGCCACATCCGCAATTTAAATATATTCAATTGAAATTGAATAATGAGACATCCGGGACTCGAACCCGGGGCGGCTTGATTAAAAGTCAAGTGCTCTACCGACTGAGCTAATGTCCCATCTCATATAACCTATAACAAATAGGTATTATTAAAACTGGGCTAGATGGATTCGAACCATCGAATGCAGGAGTCAAAGTCCTGTGCCTTACCGCTTGGCGATAGCCCATTATTTAATTATAAGGGTGGATAGAGGGATTCGAACCCTCGGCCTCCAGAGCCACAATCTGGCGCGCTAACCAACTGCGCTATACCCACCACGTTTTTATATTTCAAAACTAAATTCATCTTTTAAAATAAACGTGCCAGAAGGGATTCGAACCCCCGACGCACGGCTTAGAAGGCCGTTGCTCTATCCAACTGAGCTACTGGCACAAATGCCATGTGATTACACATGTTACAAGCGGGTGATGGGGATCGAACCCACGTATCTAGCTTGGAAGGCTAGTGTTCTACCATTGAACTACACCCGCATAAAAGATTTATTATATTTACTTAAATTTTACTAGAATTAATTAAAATATAAATTCTTTGTAAAGTCGGGGTGACAGGATTTGAACCTGCGACCTCTTGATCCCAAATCAAGCGCTCTAGCCAAGCTGAGCCACACC
>CAZJCV010000014.1:0-47975 GCA_964544535.1 uncultured Lachnospiraceae bacterium
AATATCTTTGTGATATATAGCGCATAGAAGCGGCCAACTCTCCATCGGGCCCTCCAACCTGCGTAATTATAATCTTAGCAGCATTTGCATCTGGACACTTTATATTAACTGGATGTTGTAATTTTTTTTGATATTCCCACATACTAACACTCTCCTTCCCATGGCCATGGTGTTTGCACCCAAGTCCAATAATTATCTTGAGTCACATCTTTTTGGTTAATAGGTCCATAGCATTCTTGATATTCTTTTAGTGCTTGTTTATAAATATCTTGATAATGATGGTAATAATCTAAAGCCTCCATATTATCTGGGTGAGTGTCTAAAAACTGAATTGCCTCATCAAGAGCAAAACTTGACTCTGTTATTATTTGGAATAATTGTTCCTTGTTTCTTTGTTTCATTATCTATTACTCCTCCTTTGTAAAACAGGGCAATATGGCATTATCAAATCTTTAAAAATAGTTCCATTAGCAAGGCCAGATGTTGCATCGCACACATTTTCCCATCTTTGCATTGGGACATAAGCCATAGCTAAAGGTAATTTATTTACACATTTATTAATGTTATCATCTTCGCGGTAGCCACACTTCCTATCTACTCGTGAAGAATAGGGGGCATTAGAACAACGATTAGGCTGCCTACAACGGTTGTTGTAGCGGCTATACATTTGTTGTCTATTATCCATTTTATTTGAACTCCTTAAGAATTATATACTTATATTTTATGTAAGAAGCTTCAAGAAGTGACAATTTAATGGTGTTTAAAGAGGAATATCTTCAGGAAATAAATTAAGGCCCTGTACTATACTTAAAACAAAAATGTTTTTAGTATAGTACAGGGCCTTATACTTATTTATAGTACTTCGTATCCCTTTAACAATCGTGCCCGACTTGGATGTCTTAACTTTCTAAGAGCTTTTGCTTCTATTTGTCTGATTCGTTCTCTTGTTACATCGAATTCTTTTCCAACCTCCTCAAGAGTACGGGTTCTACCATCTTCTAAGCCAAAGCGTAGGATTAAAACTCTTTTCTCTCGAGGTGTTAAGGTGTCGAGCAATTTTGAAATTTGTTCCTGAAGTGCCAAATAGGATGCAGCATCCTCAGGTCCCATAATGGAATCATCCTTTATAAAGTCACCTAGATGACTGTCCTCTTCTTCTCCAATAGGAGTGTCAAGGGAAATTGGATCAGATGATATCTTAAGTACATCTCTAACCTTTTCTACGGTGAGATTCATTGCTTCAGCAATTTCTTCTTCCTTAGGTTCTCTTCCAAGTTCTTGAAGTAGATTTCTTGATACACGATAAGTTTTGTTAATAACTTCTGACATATGTACAGGGATTCTTATTGTTCTTGATTGGTCAGATATTGACCTTGTAATAGCTTGACGAATCCACCAAGTAGCATAAGTACTAAACTTATATCCTTTTTTATAATCAAACTTCTCAACGGCTTTCATCAACCCAAGGTTCCCTTCTTGAATTAAATCTAAAAAGGACATGCCTCTACCTATGTACTTTTTGGCTATACTAACTACAAGTCTAAGGTTGGATTCTGCTAAATGTTGCATAGCCATTACATCCCCAGATTCAATTTTCTTCGCTAAAGAAACCTCTTCTTCCATAGTAAGAAGAGGATATTTACCTATTTCTTTTAGATATAACTTAACGGGATCGTCAGTCATAGATTCGGTCACGGAAGTATTGTCAAGTTTAATTGACTTAGTGTCATCTTTTTCTTCTGATTCATCTTCATCGTCATCATTATCAATAAGTAAGACATCACTTTTTTCCAAGTAATCATATATATTATCTATATGATTAACATCTAAATCAAAATCTTTAAAAAATTCATTAACCACATCTAGCTCAACAATGTTTTTGTTTTTTCTTGCATAATCTAATAATTCGTTTAATTTTTTATCGTATTGTTCTCTTGTTTTACTCATATTGTTCCCCCGTATTTAATGCGAGATTTTACAGGTTCAAAATCTACTTACGACATTATAACATACATTATAATATAATAAAAGAGGATTTTCTAATGATAAAGTTTGTGAAATATGGCCTATAAAGATATCTACAAGAGGGCATTTATAAAGCCTAGAAACCAAAGTATCGAAGTATTCCTTGATAAATAGCCCAAGCAAAATCGTATTGGTTATTTAACAATAACTGATTGTTTGCCCAGTTAGTTAAATAGGCCAACTCAACTAATACTGATGGCATGCTAGTATTTCTTAAGACGTAAAAATTAGCTGTCCGAATGCCATTATAATTAGTTCCTACATAATCAACTATTGCTTGAACAATATTCTGAGCAAGCCAATGAGCTTGCGTATTGAATTGAAAAATATAGCCTTCAGTACCATTGATTGCAGGATTGACATTTGCATTAGCGTGAATACTAATAAAGTAGTCAGCAGGCCATGAATTGGCCATTTCAACTCTTGCAACTAGGCTTGAAGTATTATCGAATCCTAAGCTTTCGTCAGGTGTATTTCTTGCTGTTCGTGCCTCAAACCTTGAATCTGCATTTAAGAAGTCTCTCAAATAAATACCAACATTATAATTGATATCTTGTTCTCTGAGCCCAAAAGCTTCAGCTCCGGCATTAACACCACTTGGATTGTGTCCTTGATCTATGAAAATTTTAATGGCCATAGTTTTTAGGACCTTCTTTCTACATATGATATATTATAATATTCAATATATTGGCTTCTGTTACAAAATAATAATTTGTTTAATAAATGTAAGGTGAAAAAAATGTAAATAATACTTTCATTTTTTTCTATTTAGGATATAATGTGTTATGAGTTTATTGAATAAGCTAATAATTGAGAGGGGACATAACATGAATTATTTGGAAAAATATAATCAATGGATTGAAAATGAATACTTTGATGAGGCAACTCGTCAAGAATTAATTGATTTAAAAGGTAATGATGAAGAAGTTAAGGATCGATTTTATAAGGATCTTGAATTTGGTACTGCAGGGTTAAGAGGAATATTAGGAGCAGGATCCAATCGTATAAATATATATACGGTAAGAAAAGCAACCCAAGGCATTGCGAACTATATTAATAAGCAAGGAGGACAAGAAAGAGGAGTAGCTATAGCTTACGACTCAAGAAGACTGTCACCAGAACTTGCAAATGAGGCTGCCCTATGCTTTAATGCTAATGGAATTAAAACGTACATGTTTGAAGCTCTAAGACCTGTGCCTGAATTATCTTTTGCTGTTAGGCAATTATCTTGTATTGCGGGAGTTGTTATTACCGCAAGTCATAATCCGCCTGAATACAATGGATATAAGGTTTATTGGGAGGATGGAGCTCAAATTACTGCGCCTAAGGATGAAGAGATAATTGCAGAAGTTAATGCAGTTTCTGATTATTCAACTGTTAAAACAATGGATTTAGCTTTAGCAAAAAAACAGGAATTAAACCACGTTATTGGAAAAGAGATTGATGATAAATACATTACAGAAATTAAAAAATATATTCTTAATCCTTTATCTAATATTGGTAAAAAGTTAAAAATAGTTTATACTCCTATACATGGCTCGGGTATTACCCTTGTTCCTCGTATATTAAAAGAGTTAGGTTTTGAAAATGTATATATTGTGAAAGAACAAGAAGAACCAGACTATAATTTTCCAACTGTATCCTATCCAAATCCAGAAGACCCAGAAGTTTATGAATTGGCCTTAAAGTTGGCCAAGAAAGTAGATGCTGATATAATTCTTGCTACTGATCCAGATGCTGATCGTATAGGTATTCAAGTTAAGAATACAAAAGGAGAGTACAAATTATTTTCAGGTAATATGATAGGAGAGATAATGCTTGAATATATATTATCTCAAAGAAAGGCAAAAGGAACACTTCCAACTAATGGAGCAATAGTTAAGACTGTCGTTTCATCTAATATGGTAGATAAAATGGCTGAAGAATATAAGGCTGAACTATTTGAAGTTTTAACTGGCTTTAAATATATTGGAGAAAAAATCAAGGAATTTAGAGCAAGTGGCTCTCATGAATATTTATTTGGTTTTGAAGAGAGTTATGGCTTTCTAATAGGAACTTATGCTAGAGATAAAGATGCTGTATCTGCAGTAATGGTTTTATGTGAAGCAGCAGCATACTATAAAGATCAAGGATTTACACTTAATGAACAGATTGATAATATACGTAGAAAGTATGGGTATTTTCACGAAGATGTTTTCTCTGCTACCTTCAAAGGGATATCAGGAATGGAAAAAATGAAGGAAATAATGAAGAGCTATCGTGAGGATGTTCCTAGTCAAATTGGGGAATTTAAAGTAATTAAGGTTAGGGATTATTTGCAAGAAACAATCAGCAACTTAGAGACAAATGAAGTCAAGCCTTCTTTTTTGCCAAAGTCAGATGTTCTATACTTTGAATTAGAGGATGATGCATGGTGTGCAGTGAGACCATCCGGAACAGAACCAAAAATCAAGATTTATTTTGGTGTAAAAGGAGCTAATAAGGAAGATGCAGATAAGAAAATACAGAGTCTAATGAGTGATCCAGTTTTTGAAATTGAAGAGTAAAATACTAATAAAAATGAGTAAACACAAAACCCCTCTCTAAGTAAAATTAGTCAGACTTAGAAAGGGGTTTTTTTATATATTGTCATCTAAAATATTATGCTAGTTTATGTCCGCAGTTTGAGCAAAAATTTGCTCCTCCGGTTTTTTCTCCACAGTTAGGGCAGAAGTTAGGTATAGATCCTGAAGCAGATTGGTTGGGTGTGTTTGTTGATGAATTATTAGAGTCTTTCATGGTATCCATCATTTCTTTAGCAACATTCATACCCATCATCATTCCGGTCATATCAGAGGCTACACCTCCACCTTTTATCTTACCAGAAGCAATACCATCAGTCATAGAAACTTGTTGATATTTACTTACATCACCAACCATATTAAAAGAAGCGTTCTTAGTGATCATATCTTGAATTTCTTTTGGATAGTTAAAGCTAACAATGTTAAAGCCAGTAACTGTCATACCAATATCAAATAACTGCATGTCAAGGTCATCTTTTATTCCCTTTCCAATTTCGAAAGAATTAGCTTGAAGGTGGAACATGTCTTTTCCTTCTTTTACGATCCATTTCATAAGTAATTGGTCAAGAACTGAAGTTAGACGAATACTTACGTCGTTAACTAAATAGCTATCCTTAACACCAGCAACATTATCAATAAGTTTAACATAATCTTTAACCTTGAAATTTAGTGTACCATTAGCACGAATTGGCATACCTCCAGGCAGGGCTTGTGTAGGTATGTTAATAGGATTCTTAGTACCCCATTTTATTGTAAATTCTTTTGTGTTAACAAATAATACTTCGGCTCTAATGCCACTATCAAAACCAAACTTGAATCCTTTTAAGGTTGATAAGAAAGGAACAATCTCAGAAGATACTTCATAAGTGCCTTCATCCTCAAAGATTCCTTCAATTTTACCATTATACATAAATATTGCATCTTGCCCAGGTCTTATAATAAGTTTACTATCTCTCTTGATTTCATCGTTATGCCATTTATAAAAAATCATATCTTCTCTAAATTCATCCCATTCGATAACATTTTTCAACTGTCTTTTAAAAAATCCCATATTTTATTTTCCTTTCATTAATATAATTTATGTTGCTAATTAAAAGCTTCTTCCACCACCACTGTGTGATCTTCCACCACTGCTACGACCACCGCCGCCACTACTACGACCACCTCCACTAGAAGAACTGGTAGGTTTTCTGACTTTAGTGGTACTGGTTCTAATGTATGTGTCATGATGAGCGATAACTCTAGAAGTGCTACTATCCAAGTATGTTCTATCACTAGTAGTGACTTTGCCACTAGAGTTAAAAGCCATGATTACTACAACTATTATACCTACGCCCATAGAAATGGCTACTCTAACAAGAATATTTTTAAGTGTGTTATTTTCCCCATAATAATTACTGGGGCCATCTTGAACCTTTACTCCATAATAGACGGTATCTATACTGGAATCGCTTTTAGCTTTTTCGTATAGCTTGGTGTTTACGCCTTTTTCTTCATTCATATAGTAGGAAACTTGTTTGGAAAAAAGCTCTGAAGCCTCAAAAAACTTACGCTCACTTAGGAGTGGAACAATGTCATCTAAGATATGTTCAATTCGGTCATCGTGAAGAAAGAATTGAGCTTTTCCATAACCTTGAATTTCCACACTCCTATTGCCTGGATCCATGTTAATAAGCATTAAAGTAGTATCGCCAGACTCCTTATTATAGCCAAAACGGTGATTATCATAGAAGTCTTCTAAAAACTCTTTATTTGTTTTATCTTCAATGTCATACGTAGTAATAATGACAATATCTACTTCCCCTTTTTCTTCATTTTCTTCAATGGTGCTTTCTAACTTTTCTCTTTCCTTATCATCAAACAAATTGGCATCATCAAACAACTTTTGTTCTGAAGATGCGGCGTAAGAAGTTATTGATGTCTTAGGGCTAATTACGAGTAGACAAAAGAAAAGTGTAATTAAAAAAGTAAGACCAAATTTTTTACCTACCATAATGCACCTCCTGTAATAAAGGAAATAAGAGTTAGAATTAAAAACATTCCAACGCTAATTCCAGAAAACCAAGTAAGGATTTTGCCTATACTTAGTGGAGGTTTGCCAACAACTTTTCCGGTTTGACCATTCATAGCAAAGATATAATCCTTATCTTTGTAGTTATAAACGACCATCCATATTGGAAATAAAACATAATCAGACTTCTTATTCCGAATATTAATGTCTTTATTGGTATATGATGTTGTGCTATACCCAACTATGGTTGAGCTTATGTACTGATCAACATATTTATCAACTCTTTGTTTAATTCGTGGGAACAATTCTTTTGAATCATAATTATAGGTCTCTGCTAAATATCCTGCCAAATAAGGCATGTTAAAATCTTTTAAGTCGGCATAGTCAAAAGGCTCTAATTTATCCATTAAAGTATCATCTAGTTTAGCTGAAGCATCAGCTGGAATTTTTGAATAATTCAAACTAACTTTTCGATAAATATTGTAATATTTAGTTTCTGTATATATGTAATCTCCACGTGTGTACTTGCGGACACGTGTACAAAGTGCTGTCGCCTCGCCTATACTGTGCAAATCGTATAACCAAAAGGGGACATAAAGCCCTGTCATATTTTTAATTCTATCAGCAGTCATAAAGCCTTTTGGAGTAAGAAGTCCGCCTCGACACCAGGTTTTAAAAGCATCTATAGCCTTATTTTTATCAATAGAAAAAGGAATAACTTTTACGGGAGCTGATTTTCCGGACAGACGATCACTTAAAATCATAGGAGCATTACAAAATGTGCAAGTAGTAGCAGTTGTGTCCTTATCAGTTAGTAAGATAGCCCCGCAATTATTACATTGATATTCATTAGCTTCTTCATCGTTTACCTCAGTACTCCCAAATTCAAAATTATCATCGTATTCATTATCAGAATCATATGATGGGTCATCATCAGTGTGGGAAGATGAATTAATCTCTTCGTTATTACCACAGCTGTCGCAATGAAGCATACCTGATTCTGTGTCAAAAGCCATATCTGCACCACAATTAGAACATTTATATTGTACAACCATCTTTTTCACCTCAAAAAGCTGTTACAAGTAGTTTTATATGTAATGTAGAAAAAGAAAACTAATGTAACAGCCTGTTTTTAAAAAACTTATTCTTTATTTAGACTAGCTTTTAAAGCCTCTAACTCATTATCTACATCCACAGATGATGAATCAGAATCATACTTGCTCATTAAATCATCCATCGCATTATCTTCACCAGATTGATTTAAATCTGCCATAGCATTGGCTTTATCTAGAGCGGCATTAGCCATGTCTTCATATCTTTCGAAGCTTGCCATAGATGAATTGGCATCAGTAACAGAAGAACTAACCATCTTATTCATCTTCTCCTGTGCTTTAGCAACGCTAAGCTTTCCTTTAATAACATCCTTGCGAGATTGTAGCTCGGAAATATCTATTACTAACTTATCATGCATCTCGCGCATCTTCTCTGCGTTATTAAGTGCGATTTGGTGACTTTGTTCTAATGTTGATAGCTTCTGAGATAATGATTTTTTTTCTTCGAGAAACTTTCTTGCATCAGCTTCATTATTTGATTCTAAAGCCTTGACAGCATATGATTGCATCTTATCAACTTCTTTTTTACATTCATCAACTGCTCTTTTTGCGCGTTTTTCTTCTGCCATAACAGTTGCAGTTTCAGACTTTACCTTTCCAAGATCTGAGTTAAGATTACGAAGGGTTTGATCGATCATCTTCCCTGGATCCTCCGCCTTATCTAACATAGCATTAATGTTACTAGACATAATTTCTTTAAATCTAACTAAAATTCCCATGTGTTTGTTCTCCCTTTTTATTATTATATTATAGTGTTACAAAATGTTCCAAAAGAATATATATGTTTATTTTATTCAAAAATATGTAATAAGTCAAGTAAAACAAAGTAATAAGATAGAGAAATATAAGGAAACATTATAGTTATATATAAGGAAGAAACTCATATGACAGTAAAAGGAAAGTGGCAATAAAAATAAAATAAAAAATTACAAAAAAAGTGTTGCAAATTAGTAAACATTGTAGTATACTTAAAAATGCTGTGACATGATAGCGCTGAAGCGTGAGGTTGCTACTTATACTTTTTAGTAGATGGTAGGTTTTCCGTGGAGCGAATGTCAAGTTCAAAAAACTGACGACAAGTCACTGTACAAGGCATAATTTAGTATTGCTTACAAACGTAATGTGTGGTTTATAAGAAAAGATAAGTAACAAGCTTATTTTTTAAAAACAATTATGACACACACGGTTGAGTGTACAGTCACCGCTTGTCGTACTGATTCTATAGTGCGAAAAGGAGGCGACTTTTTTATGGCAAGTCAACAAATAATGAGAATTACATTAAAGGCGTATGATCACAAGTTAATTGACCAATCTGCTGCTAAAATTATTGAGACTGTAAAGAAAACAGGATCAAATGTGAGTGGGCCAGTACCACTACCAACAAAAACAGAAAAGGTTACAATACTTAGGGCTGTTCATAAGTATAAAGATGCAAGAGAACAGTTTGAAAGAAGAACACATAAGAGATTAATTGATATCATAACGCCAACACAAAAAACTGTTGATGCATTATCTAGATTAGAAATGTCAGCAGGCGTTTACATTGATATTAAAATGAAAACAAAGTAAAAGATATTTAATTTAAGTAGGAATTATCCTTAGGGTTTATATATAGGAAAGGGTCAAAAGACCTGCACTAGATAGACCATCTAGGATGATTGCATCGTAAAGATGTAATCCGCTGTAGATTAAACAGGAGGTGCAAAGGAATAATGAAGAAAGCTATATTAGCTAGAAAAGTAGGAATGACACAAGTTTTTAGTGATGACGGAACCCTAACTCCAGTAACAGTATTAAAAGCTGGACCTTGTATAGTAACTCAAGTAAAGACACAAGAGAATGATGGTTACAATTCAGTACAAGTTGGTTTTGACGAGATCAGAGAAGTATTAGTTAACAAGCCTAGAAAAGGGCATTTTGCAAAAGCAAGTTCAGATAATAAGCGTTTTATTAGAGAGTTTAGATTTGAAAATTCAGATGAATATGAACTTGGACAAGAAATCAAGGTAGATATTTTTGAAGAAGGTGACAAGGTAGATGTTACTGCAACTTCAAAAGGAAAAGGTTTTCAGGGCGTTATAAAGAGACATGGTTTTGGAAGAGGACCCGAAACACATGGTTCGAAACACCATAGACACCATGGATCTAGTGGAGCCTCTGCAACACCTGGTGAAGTTGCTAAAGGTAAGAAGATGCCAGGACAAATGGGAAATCAAAAAGTAACCATTCAAAATCTTGAAATAGTAAAAGTTGATGTTGAAAATAATTTAATCCTAGTTAAGGGATCTGTACCAGGACCTAAAAAAGCTTTGGTTACTTTAAAAGAGACAGTGAAAGCTAACTAGAAGCTTAGGAAAGGAGGAGAACGTACAGATGGCAAATGTATCAGTTTATAATATGGAAGGTAAAGAAGTTGGACAAATAGAATTAAACGACTCTATCTTCGGTGTAAAAATAAATGAACATTTAGTTCACATGGCAGTTGTACAGCAACTTGCTAACAAGCGTCAAGGAACACAAAGCACAAAAACACGTTCAGAAGTTCGTGGTGGTGGAAGAAAACCATGGAGACAAAAAGGAACAGGTAATGCAAGACAAGGTTCCATTCGCTCACCTCAATGGAAGGGTGGCGGTGTTGTATTTGCTCCAAAGCCAAGAGATTATTCATTTAAATTAAATAAGAAAGAAAAACAAGTAGCTCTAAAATCTGCATTATCATCAAAGGTTGAAAACAATAAACTAATTGTACTAGACGAATTAAACTTTGATGAAATCAAGACTAAAAGCATGCTAAATGTTTTAAATAATTTAAAAGCAAACAAAGCTCTAATTGTGCTTGGAGAAAAGAACGACAATGTGTATCTTTCTGCAAGGAATATTCCTTCCGTTAGAACTGTACAATCCAATTCAATTAATGTGTATGATATTTTAAAGTATGATACATTGGTATTGACAAAGGATGCAGTGGAAAAAATCGAGGAGGTGTACGCATAATGGCAGATTTAAAATATTATGATGTTATACTGGCACCAGTTGTTACTGAAAGTAGTATGAATGAGATGGCCTATAAGAAATATGTCTTTTTAGTTCATCCTGACGCAACGAAGAATCAAATTAGAGATGCAGTTGAAAAACTTTTTGAAGGAGCTAAAGTTAAAAAAGTAAACACTATGAACCTACCAGGGAAAAATCGTAGACGTGGTAATACTGAAGGAAAAACTGCAAAAAAGAAAAAAGCAATTGTACAACTTACAGAAGATAGTGAAGATATAGAAATTTTCGGTAGTTTATAAGACTAATAAAAGTTGCAAAAAAGCAACGAAAGGAGTGCAAAACAATGGGAATTAAACATTACAAACCATATACCCCTGCCCGAAGAACTATGACCGGCTCAGATTTCTCAGAGATAACAAAAACATCTCCTGAAAAATCACTACTAGCTCCTAAAAAGAGAAAAGCTGGACGTAATAATCAAGGTAAGATAACTGTTAGGCACCGCGGTGGTGGCGCTAAGAAAAGATATAGAATAATAGATTTTAAAAGAAGGAAAGATGGAATTCCAGCAATAGTAAAGGCGATTGAATACGATCCTAATAGATCAGCTAACATTGCATTGATCGCTTATGCTGATGGAGTAAAAGCATATATCCTTGCTCCTAATCGTATTAAAGTAGGAGATAAAGTTGAAAGCGGAGAAAATGCAGAAATTACAATAGGTAATTGTTTGCCACTTAGAAATATTCCGAATGGTACTCAAGTTCATAATGTTGAGATGCATCCTGGTAAAGGTGGACAAATAGCTCGTTCTGCAGGCAACTCAGCCAGATTAATGGCTAAGGAAGGCAAGTATGCAACACTAAGAATGCCATCTGGAGAAATGAGACTACTTCCAATTGATTGTCGTGCTACGATAGGCCAAGTAGGAAACCCAGAGCATGAATTAATTACAGTTGGTAAGGCTGGACGTAAACGTCACATGGGATTCAGACCTACAGTTCGTGGTTCTGTTATGAATCCTAATGATCACCCACATGGTGGTGGTGAAGGTAAAACAGGAATTGGTATGCCAAGTCCAGTTACACCTTGGGGCAAACCTACATTAGGATATAAAACAAGAAGGAAAAAGAAACCATCTAGCAAGTATATTGTTAGAAATAGAAAAGGTAAGAAGTAATTAAGGAGGTAAAATAGATGGCTCGTTCATTAAAAAAAGGACCATTTGCAGACGAATCATTACTTAATAAGATAGATGTATTGAACAAATCTGGTGATAAGACAGTTGTTAAGACTTGGTCACGTCGTTCCACTATTTTCCCTAAAATGGTTGGTCACACAATCGCAGTTCATGATGGAAAAAGACATGTACCTGTTTATATAACAGAAGACATGGTTGGTCATAAACTAGGTGAGTTTGTTATGACAAGAACTTTTAGGGGACATAGAAAAGCAGATCGTACGGATCAAAAAACAACATTTTAATTAAGACGTTTTGAAAGGAGGTTTCATCCATGGCAAAAGGACATAGAAGCCAGATAAAGAGGGAAAGAAACGAAGTTAATAGAGATACAAGACCATCTGCAACCCTTTCATATGCAAGAATGTCTTCTCGTAAAGCAGGGTTTGTCTTAGATGCAATTCGTGGTAAAGACGTTGAGACAGCAATAGGGATTTTGACATATAATCCAAGATATGCATCTTCAGTAATATTAAAGCTGTTAAACTCAGCAATAGCTAATGCAGAAAACAACAATGGTATGAATGCAGATAATTTATATATAGAAGAGTGCTTTGCAAATCAAGCACCCACAATGAAACGAATCAGGCCAAGAGCACAAGGAAGAGCTTATAGAATTCTAAAGAGAATGAGTCACATAACAATTGTGCTTAATGAAAGATAGGAGGCGAGAGAGACAATATGGGACAAAAAGTTAATCCAAAAGGATTAAGAGTCGGAGTTATTAATGATTGGGACTCAAGATGGTATGCAGAAGCAGATTTTGCAGACTATTTAATTGAAGACCATGAAATTAGAACTTTTGTTAAAGAAAAATTATACAAAGCAAGCATTTCAAAGATAGAAATTGAAAGAGCTTCCGAAAGATTGAAGGTTGTTATTTGGACATCTAAGCCAGGCATGGTTATTGGTAAAGGTGGAACAGAAATTGAAAATCTTAAAAAAGAATTAACTAAATTTACAGATAAAAAGTTGATGGTTGATGTAAAAGAAATAAAAAAACCAGATACTGATGCTCAATTAGTAGCAGAAAATATTGCTAGTCAACTTGAAAACCGTATATCATATAGAAGAGCAATGAAATCTTCAATGCAAAGAACACTACGTGCAGGTGCAAAAGGAATAAAAACTTCTGTATCAGGTCGTGTAGGTGGTGCAGAAATGGCTCGTACCGAGCATTATAGTGAAGGTTCAATTCCTTTACAGACATTACGTGCAAACATAGATTACGGATTTGCTGAAGCAAATACTACTTATGGTAAAATGGGTGTAAAAGTTTGGATTTACCATGGAGAAGTACTTCCTACTAAGGGACAAACAACAGGAAGGGAGAGATAGATAATGTTAATGCCAAAGAGAGTTAAGTACCGTAAACAGTTTCGTGGATCCATGTCAGGAAAAGCAACAAGAGGAAACACGATTAGTTATGGTGAATATGGACTTGTGGCTTTAGAACCAGCTTGGATTAAATCAAACCAAATAGAGGCAGCACGTGTTGCTATGACTCGTTATACAAAACGTGGTGGTCAAGTTTGGATTAAAATATTTCCTGATAAACCAGTTACAGCTAAACCAGCTGAAACTCGTATGGGTTCAGGAAAAGGTGCATTAGAGTTTTGGGTTGCTGTTGTTAAACCAGGACGTGTGATGTTTGAAATTGCAGGAATTCCTGAAGAAACAGCAAAAGAGGCTTTACGTCTTGCTAGCCATAAATTGCCGGTAAAATGCAAGATTGTATCCCGTGCAGAATTAGAAGGAGGTGCGGGCAGTGAAAAAAAGTAAATTCGTAGAAAGTTTAAAGAACAAATCAGTAGAAGAATTAAACGAAGAATTAGTAGCTGCTAAAAAGGAACTTTTTAATTTAAGGTTTCAAAACGCGACAAACCAATTAGATAATACTAGTAGAATTAAAGAGGTTAGAAAAAACATTGCTAGAATCAACACATTTATATCAATGGGAGCAAGTACATCTAACTAATCTTTCGACTTATATATATTAAAGAAAGGAGTATTGTTTGTGGAAAGGAAATTAAGAAAAGCACGTACTGGCAAGGTCGTAAGTGACAAAATGGATAAAACAATAGTTGTTGAATTACAAGATAACATAAGACATCCTTTATATAAAAAGATCATAAAAAGAACTTCGAAGTTAAAAGTTCATGATGAAAACAATGAATGCAATATTGGTGATAGAGTAAGGATTATGGAAACAAGACCATTATCAAAAGATAAAAGATGGAGACTTGTTAAAATCATCGAAAAAGCTAAATAATATAAAGCTGAAAGGAGCACAGTCATGATACAACAAGAATCAAGACTTAAGGTCGCTGATAACACTGGTGCTAAAGAACTGCTTTGCATTCGTGTATTAGGTGGTTCCGGAAGACGATATGCCAATATAGGTGACGTAATAGTTGCTACTGTTAAAGATGCAACACCTGGCGGAGTTGTTAAAAAAGGCGACGTTTTAAGAGCTGTAATTGTACGTAGCAAAAAGGGAGCTCGTCGTAATGACGGTTCATACATTAAATTTGATGAAAATGCTGCGGTTATTATAAAAGAAGACAAAAACCCAATGGGTACTCGTATATTTGGGCCGGTAGCAAGAGAATTAAGAGAGAAAAACTATATGAAGATTGTTTCTCTCGCACCAGAAGTATTATAGGGAGGTGTCTTGATGGCAACTGCAAAAATAAAAAAAGGCGATACAGTAAAGATTATCGCTGGTAAAGATAAAGGTAAAGAAGGTAAAGTATTAGAAGTGAGTAGCGGTAAAGTAATCGTTGAAAATGCTAACATGGTTTCAAAACATGCAAAACCTAGTCAATCTAATCCAAATGGAGGTATCATAAATAATGAAGCTCCTATAGATAGCTCTAATGTAATGTACTTACACAAAGGGCAGGAAACAAGAATTGGATTTAAGTTTATTGATGGAAAAAATGGACCTAAAAAGGTACGTTATGCAAAATCAACCGGTGACGTTATTGACTAATTTCTGAGGAAGGAGGTCTAATGTATGAACAGACTAAAACAATTATATGAAGAACAAGTAGTTCCAGCAATGATGAAGAAGTTTGGATATACAAATGAACTGGAAGTACCTAAATTAAATAAAATAGTTATCAACATGGGTGTTGGTGAGGCAAAAGAAAATACAAAAGCGCTAGACTCTGCTGTAAAAGACCTTGAAATAATCTCTGGGCAAAAAGCAGTAATTACAAAGGCAAAGAAGTCAGTGGCAAACTTCAAACTAAGAGAAGGAATGCCAATTGGATGTAAAGTTACGCTACGTGCTAATAGAATGTACGATTTTGCAGATCGTTTAATAAACTTATCATTACCTCGTGTTAGAGACTTTAGAGGTGTTAATCCAGATTCATTTGATGGTAGAGGAAATTATGCCTTTGGAATCAAAGAACAAATAATTTTCCCGGAAATTAAATATGATGAAGTGGATAAAGTAAGAGGCATGGATATTATTTTCGTAACAACTGCAAATACAGATGAAGAAGCACGTGAATTATTAACATTATTCGGAATGCCATTTCGTAAATAGTTAGGAGGAAAATCCATGGCAAAGAAGTCTTTAAAAGTAAAACAACAACGTAAAGCAAAATTCTCATCAAGAGAATATAATCGTTGTAGAATATGTGGGCGTCCACATGGTTATCTAAGAAAATACGGAGTGTGTAGAATATGCTTCCGTGAATTAGCATATAAAGGCCAAATACCAGGTGTTAAAAAAGCTAGCTGGTAAAGAATGGGAAGGAGGCAAATGATATGACAATAAGCGATCCTATTGCAGATATGATTACAAGAATTCGTAATGCTAATTCTGCAAAACATGATACTGTAGATATACCTGCTTCTAAAATGAAAATAGCAATTGCAGATATTCTTTTTAAAGAAGGTTATATTAAAAAATACATTATTAAAGATATAGATGGTTTTAAAACAATACACATTATTTTAAAATACGGTAGGGATAAAAACGAAAAGATAATTACAGGACTAAAAAGAATTTCAAAACCAGGACTACGTGTGTACGCATCAGTAGAAGAACTTCCAGAAGTTTTAGGTGGCCTTGGTGTAGCTGTTATTTCAACAAATAAAGGTGTAATGTCGAACAAAGAGGCTAAAAAACAAAATGTAGGAGGAGAAGTGTTAGCTTTTATATGGTAAGCTAAAGCTTTACTCTACAACTAAAAATAGGAGGTGCGGGCATGTCACGAATTGGTAGAATGCCTATCGCTGTACCTGCAGGAGTAACTGTAGATATAGCAGAAAATAATAAGGTGACTGTAAAAGGTCCAAAAGGTACTCTAGAAAGAGACTTGGCTCCACAGCTAAGTATAAAACTAGAAGATGGTACTGTAGTAGTGGAAAGACCTAATGACAACAAGAGAAATAAATCTTTACATGGTCTTACAAGAACATTAGTTGCTAATATGATTCAAGGAGTAACAGAAGGCTATGAAAAGGTTCTTGAAATAAGTGGTGTTGGTTATAGAGCTGCAAAGTCTGGAAAAGAATTAACGTTAACCTTAGGATATTCTCATCCAATAGTTTTGGTTGATCCAGAAGGAATTGAGACTGAGGTAGAAGGACAAAACAAAATTACAGTAAGAGGTCTAGATAAAGAAAAAGTTGGTCAACATGCAGCTGTAATTAGAGATTATAGAAGACCTGAACCTTACAAAGGCAAAGGTATTAAATATGCTGGTGAAATTATTAAGCGTAAAGCTGGTAAAGCTGGTAAGGCATAATAGGAGGTGTGAAAGGTAATGGTTAATAAAAAATCTAAAAGTGATGTTAGAAAAAATAAACATAGAAAATTACGTAAACGTTTCACAGGTACTCCTGAAAGACCACGTTTAGCTGTGTTTAGAAGTAATAAGCATATATATGCACAAATTATTGATGATGTAGCTAGTAACACACTAGTATCGGCATCAACAACACAAAAAGATGTTCAGGCTGAACTAGAAAAGACAAATAGCGTGGATGCAGCGGCTTACCTTGGGACTGTAATAGCCAAGAAAGCATTAGAAAAGGGAATCACAACTGTTGTCTTTGATAGAGGTGGCTTTATATATGCAGGAAAAGTTAAAGCATTAGCAGATGCAGCAAGAGAAGCTGGTCTAGAATTCTAGTAAGGAGGAAGATGCATGAAACAAAGAATGAATAGGTCAAATTCTAAACAATCAGAATTTGAGGATAAAGTAGTATCGATTAAACGTGTTACTAAAGTTGTTAAAGGCGGGCGTAATTTCAAATTTACAGCATTAGTAGTAGTTGGAGATAGAAAAGGTCGTGTAGGTGCAGGACTAGGTAAAGCATCTGAGATTCCAGAAGCTATAAGAAAAGGAAAAGAAGATGCTGAGAAAAACTTAATTACACTAGCACTTGATGATAATAGTAGTGTTCATCATGATGTAATAGGCCAATATTGTGGAGCAAAGGTATTATTAAAACGTTCCCCTGATGGTACTGGAGTTATAGCAGGAGGACCAGCTCGTAATGTTTTAGAGATTGCAGGATATAAGAATATTCGTGCTAAGTCCCTAGGCTCTAATAACAAGCAAAACGTTGTGCTAGCAACTCTTGAAGGATTAAAACAAATTAGAACTCCTGAAGAAGTGGCTAAACTTCGCGGTATTTCAGTTGATGAGCTTTCTAGTTAGGAGGAACCAAGTAATGTCAGATAAATTAAAAGTAACTTTAGTTAAATCTACAATTGGGGCAAATGCTAAGCATAAAAAAATCGTAGATGCATTAGGACTTCGTAAGATAAACCAAGCAAAGGAATTTCCTAATAACGATGCAACAAGAGGAGCTATTGCTCATATAAATCATTTGGTAAAAGTGGAAGAGATATAATTTAAAATAAGGAGGTGTTAACCTTGAATTTATCAGGATTAAAACCAGCAAAAGGTTCTAAACAAAGCAGGTTAAGAAAAGGTCGTGGCCATGGCTCTGGAAAAGGAAAAACTGCAGGAAAAGGACATAAAGGGCAAAGAGCTCGTTCAGGTCGTCCAAGAGTTGGGTTTGAAGGTGGTCAAACTCCTTTATTTGTAAGAATACCTAAAAGAGGGTTTACAAATAGAAATTCAAAAGACATTGTAACCATCAATGTAGATGACTTGAATAAATTTGAAAATGATAGCGTAGTTACTATAAACTCACTAAAAGAAAAAGGTATTATCAACAATCCGAGAGATGGGGTTAAAGTTCTTGGAAATGGAGAACTTACTAAGAAGCTTGATGTGAAAGTAAATGCATATAGCAAAAGTGCAAAAGAAAAAATTCAAGCTCTTGGTGGAAACGCTGAGGTGGTTTAGAATATGTTCAAAACAGTCCGTAATGCTTTTAAGATAAAAGATATTAGGAAAAAATTATTCTTTACTTTTATAGCATTGATAATTGTAAGGCTTGGATCACAACTCCCAGTACCTGGGATCAATAGAGAATATTTTGAACAATGGCTTGGTATGCAAACATCCTTTGGCTTTTTGGACACCTTAACAGGTGGTTCATTTAGCCAGATGTCTATATTTGCTCTAGGTATTGGTCCTTATATTACATCCTCTATTATTATGCAATTACTTACAATCGCTATTCCTAAGTTAGAAGAAATGCAAAAAGAAGGCGAGGATGGGCGTAAGAAAATTGAAAAATACAGTAGATATTTAACTGTAGGATTAGCAGTCATTGAATCCATCGCTCTTTCGATAAGCTTTGGAAGCTCAGGGATTTTAGAAGCAGGATCAAAAGTCGAAATAACAATAGTTATTACTGCAGCATTTACAGCAGGTACAGCCTTCTTAATGTGGTTAGGAGAACGAATCACAGACAGGGGTGTAGGAAATGGTATTTCAATTATACTATTAATTAATATTGTATCAGGAATGCCAAACGACTTTAGAAGATTAAATAATCAATTTGTTGCAGGTGCATCTAGTATATTAAATGCCATAATAGCAGTGATAATTATTGCTGCAGTTATTATTGGCATGACAATATTTATTGTACTATTACAAGAAGGACAAAGAAAAGTTCCAGTACAATACACAAAAAAGGTTCAAGGAAGAAAAATGGTTGGAGGTCAATCATCTCACATTCCATTTAAGGTGAATACTGCAGGTGTAATTCCGGTAATATTTGCAAGTTCTATTATGCAATTTCCTATAGTCATTGCATCGTTTTTTGGACAAGAACCTAGTCGTAGTGGTACGTTAGGTCAAAAGATACTCTTTTTATTAAACCAAAATAATTGGTTAAATATTAATGGATGGAATGAATTCAAATATTCAATTGGTTTAGTTGTATATATTGTATTTATTTTGTTTTTTTCATATTTTTATACATCAATTACTTCTAATCCGCTAGAGATAGCAAATAATATGAAAAAGCAAGGTGGATTTATACCAGGTATTAGACCAGGAAAACCTACCGCAGAGTATTTATCAAGTGTACTTAACAAAATTATATTTATTGGTGCTATTGGTCTTATTTTTATAGCTACAGTGCCTATAGTTTTTTCGGGAACTTTTGGTGCGCAGGTATCATTTGGAGGGACTTCATTAATTATCGTAGTTGGAGTAGTTTTAGAGACTATGAAACAAATAGAATCTCAAATGCTAGTACGCCATTACAAAGGGTTCCTAAGTGATTAATATAATTAATACACATAGATATATAGAGGCGGGGTCTTTGCCCCGCCATTTAAAGCTTATATTAAGACATAAATTAGCAAGTTTATTAAGAAAGGCATGGTTATTAATATGAGATTAGTATTATTAGGTGGACCGGGTGCGGGTAAAGGCACTCAAGCCAAAATGCTAAAGGAGAAATATGATTTACCACATATTTCAACTGGAGATATTTTCAGGGCAAACATAAATAAAAACACAGATCTCGGAAAAGAAGCAAAGAAATATATAGATAAGGGATTACTAGTTCCTGATGAACTAGTTGGAGACTTAGTTATTGATAGAATAGCTGAAGATGATTGTAAAAATGGATATATATTTGATGGTTTTCCAAGAACAATCCCACAAGCGAAAGATTTAGATAGAAGTCTTGAATCATTTGGTGAAAAACTTGATTTAGTTATAAATATTGAAGTAGAAGACAAAAACATTATTAGGAGAATGTCCGGTCGAAGAGCTTGTCTTAAATGTGGAGCTACATATCATATAGAGCATATTCCACCAAAAAAAGAAGGGATTTGCGATATATGTGGTTCAAATATAGTTTTAAGAGACGATGATGCCCCAGAAACTGTGCGTAATCGTTTAGTTATATATCATGAGCAGACTCAGCCGTTAATAGACTATTATAATGGCAAAGGTAACTTAGTTAGTGTTGATGGTTCGAGACCAATAGAAGATATTCACAAAGAAATCATGGATTATATCGAAAGAGGCGTTAAATAGTGGCTGTTAATATCAAATCAGAAAGAGAAATCAGTCTTATGCGTGAGGCTGGTAAAATACTTTCAGAGGTACATTTACAATTAAAAGAGATTATTAAAGCAGGCATAACAACTTATGATATTAATTTACTAGCAGATGAATTAATAAGAAGCTATAATTGTATCCCTTCATTTCTTGATTATCAAGGATTCCCAGCATCTGTTTGTGTTTCTGTAAATGATGAAGTAGTACATGGTATTCCAAGTAAAAAGAAAGTTATTATGGAAGGCGATATAGTAAGTATTGATGCTGGAGTTATTTATAAGGATTATCATTCGGATGCCGCAAGAACTTGGTCTGTAGGCAAGGTTAGTGAAGAAGCAGAAAAGTTAATTGAAGTAACCGAGCAAAGTTTTTTCGAAGGTATTAAACTTGCAAGGGTTGGGAATCATTTACATGAGATAGGTGCAAGCATACAAAAACATGTAGAATCTCATGGTTTCTCAGTAGTCAGAGATTTGGTTGGTCATGGTATTGGAAGAAACATGCATGAGGAGCCCCAAATCCCTAACTTCAAGCAAATCAATAGGGGCATAAGATTAGTCAAAGGCATGACATTAGCAATTGAACCAATGGTTAATGTGGGCCGTTTTGATGTGGATTGGGAAGATGATAATTGGACAGTTGTAACAAGTGATGGTTCTTTATCCGCACACTATGAAAATACAATACTTATAACAGAAGGAGAAGCGGAGATTCTCTCCTTATAGAATTTTATAATTCGATAGTATTTTTAATATAAATTAAAGAACATATAAACTTTAACAAATAAAAGGGAAATAGTAATGGAGGTGATTTAATGTCAAAGTCTGATATTATTGAAATTGAAGGTACTGTTCTAGAAAAACTACCTAATGCTATGTTTAATGTTGAGCTAGAAAATGGACACACTGTATTAGCACACATAAGTGGTAAATTACGCATGAATTATATCAAGATTGTTCCTGGAGACAAGGTTACTCTGGAATTATCACCATATGATTTAACAAAAGGAAGAATCGTATGGCGCGACAAATAATATCATCATAAAATTTATTTAAATAATTGCTTGATTTATGTATATGATGGTGGTATAATACAGGATGGACTTTTTTGGAAAGGAGAGAATGATAGTGAAAGTAAGATCATCAGTTAAACCAATCTGTGAAAAGTGCAAAGTAATTAGGAGAAAGGGTAGGGTTATGGTTATTTGTGAAAACCCTAAACACAAACAAAGACAAGGCTAACTAACAAGGGAATTGTCCCATTGTTTTAATATATAAGAGCACTTGCTTTCTGGGTTACAATTTGCACTGATTAATGCATTTGTGATATTGTGGGCAATTTTAAGAATATTTATATAATTGCCTTGTATAATCATGACAATATCATGATAACAACAAGCAAATAAACATATATATTGCTTGTCACAATTTAAAGCGGCTGAACAATAATTCAATTATAAAATTCACTCTATCTATTATTGAATTATTGAACGAAAAGTCAAGTATGACTAAAAGTTAAGTTTGACTAAGCATACTTGCAAATAACAAAAACAAAACAGAACACTTATTTAACTAAGAAAAATGGAGGTGTAACGCGCACATGGCTCGTATTAGTGGTATAGACTTACCAAGAGATAAACGTATTGAAATTGGACTTACTTATATATATGGAATAGGAAGGTCAAGATCTAAAGAAATCCTTGCTAAAGCAAATGTCAATCCAGATACACATGTAAGAGATTTAACAGACGAAGAACAAATTAGAATTCGTGATGTAATTGAGACTTATGATGTTGAAGGTGATTTACGTAGAGAAACAGCACTTAATATAAAGAGACTTCAGGAAATAGGTTGTTACAGAGGAATACGTCATAGAAGAGGTCTCCCAGCACGTGGTCAAAAGACCAAGACTAATGCAAGAACAAGAAAAGGCCGCAGACGTACAGTGGCTAATAAGAAGAAGTAATAAAATCCAAGTAGGAGGTTTGATTAATGGCTAAAAAAACAGTCAAAAAAACGACAAAAAGACGTGTAAAAAAGAGTGTCGGTCATGGACAGGCACATATTCAATCGTCTTTTAACAATACAATTGTCACTTTAACTGATGCACAAGGGAACGCTATTTCATGGGCAAGTGCCGGTGGACTAGGCTTTAGAGGATCAAGAAAATCCACTCCTTATGCAGCACAAATGGCAGCGGAAACAGCAGCAAAAGCTGCAACAATACATGGTTTAACATCAGTAGACGTTATGGTAAAAGGCCCTGGTTCAGGTAGAGAGGCCGCAATTCGTGCTTTACAAGCTAACGGTATTGAAGTAACAAGTATAAAAGACGTTACTCCTGTTCCACATAATGGATGTAGACCACCAAAACGTAGAAGAGTCTAATAGGAGGTAGTATAAGATGGCAAGAGACATGGGTCCTGTCTTGAAGAAATGTAGATCACTTGGTATTGAACCACAGTATCTAGGCATTGACAAGAAATCAAATAGAAATCCACAAAGAAGCAGAGGAAAGCTTAGTGAGTATGGATTACAACTAAGAGAAAAGCAAAAAGCAAAATTTATTTATGGTGTGTTAGAAAAACCATTTAGAAATTATTTTGATAAGGCTTCAAAGTTAAGACATGGTACAACAGGTGAGAACTTAATTATTTCTCTAGAACTTAGATTAGATAATATAGTTTTCCGTTTGGGCTTTGGTAGAACTAGAAAAGAAGCAAGACAAATTGTTGACCATAAACATATATCTGTTAACGGAAAGACAGTTAATATTCCTTCATATTCAGTAAAAGAAGGCGATGTAATAGAAATAAGAGAAAAGTATAGAAGTGCACAAAGGTATAAAGATATACTTGAAGTAACAGAAGGAAGAGCTGTACCTGAATGGCTAGAAGTTGATCACGAAAATCTTAAAGGTGTAGTAAAAGAAATACCTTCAAGAGAAGATATTGACGTTCCAGTTGATGAAATGTTAATAGTAGAGTTATATTCCAAGTAATTTAGTTACTGATCGTATCATAATAACCCATAAGGAGGGTCCTATTGTGTTTGATTTTGAAAAACCAAGAATTGAAATAGCAGAAATATCTGAAGATAAAAGATTTGGACGTTTTGTTGTGGAACCTTTGGAAAGAGGATACGGTACAACTTTGGGCAATTCTTTAAGAAGAATTATGCTCTCATCCTTACCTGGCTCTGCTGTAAGTCAAGTTAAAGTAGATGGAGTAGTTCATGAGTTTAGTACTCTTCCTGGAGTAAAGGAAGATATATCTGAAATAATCCTGAACTTAAAAAGCTTAGCAATAATAAACACAAGCGATACAGACGAACCAAAAACTGCCTATATAGAAGCAGAAGGTGAACAGGTAATAACAGCAGGAGATATACAGGCTGATCCTGATATAGAAATACTAAATCCTGATTTAGTAATTGCAACCTTAGATGGTGGACATGACAGTAAACTTTACATGGAAATTGTTATTACACAAGGCAGAGGTTATGTTGGTTCAGATAAAAATAAGGATAAAGATGCACCAATTGGTACTATTCCAATTGATTCAATTTACACTCCCGTTGAACGTGTTAACTTAAACATAGAAAACACCAGGGTTGGACAAATTACTGACTATGACAAACTCATATTAGACGTGTTTACCAACGGAACCTTAGAACCTGATGAGGCGCTAAGTTTAGCAGCCAAGGTATTAAGTGAACATCTAAGTTCATTCATTGATTTATCAGAAAGTGCAAAAACTGCTGAAGTCATGGTTGAAAAAGAAGATGATGAAAAAGAAAAAGAAAAAGTACTAGAAATGAGCATTGACGAATTAGAGTTATCTGTTCGTTCTTATAATTGTTTAAAGAGAGCCAACATTAATACAGTAGAAGAATTAACAAATAAAACTGCTGAAGATATGATGAAAGTTCGAAACTTAGGCAAGAAATCTTTAGAAGAAGTTAACGCTAAGTTAGATGAACTAGGCTTATCATTAAAAGAGAATGATGATTAACTTAATAAGTTAAAGGAGGAATAGTAATGGCAAAGCATAGAAAGCTTGGCAGAACCTCTAGCCAAAGAAAAGCATTACTTAGAAACCAAGTAACTGCTTTATTATATAATGGTAAGCTTACAACAACAGAGCAAAAAGCCAAAGAGGTTCGTAAGATAGCAGAGAAGATGATAGCATTGGCTGTTAAAGAAAAGGATAATTTTGAAGAAATTACTGTAACGGCTAAAGTGCCTCGTAAAGATAAAGATGGTAAAAATATTAAAAAAGAAGTAGACGGTAAGAATGAAACTGTTTACGATGAAGTTGAAAAGACAATAAAAAAGGATAATCCATCTCGTCTTCATGCAAGAAGACAAATGCTTAAATATCTATATCATGTAACAGAAGTTCCTGAGGAAAATGCAGGAAGAAAGAAACACACAAAAAAAGTTGATGTTGCTGATAAGTTATTTGAAGAAATTGCACCGAAGTATGCAAATCGTCAAGGTGGTTATACTAGAATAATTAAAATTGGGCCACGAAAAGGCGACGCAGCAATGGAAGTTTTAATTGAATTAGTATAATATCAAGGAGTAGTTTCGCACAAACTGAAACTACTCCTTTTCCTTAATAAAAAAGAGGGACATTCATTATGAAAATCATTAAAACAGAAAACTTAATATTTGATTATATTTCAAGAGATGAAAACGAAGAAGTAGTATCAGTTAATAGAGCCCTAGATGACTTGAACATAGAAGTAAAAAAGGGTGACTTTGTGGCTATATTAGGGCACAATGGCTCAGGTAAATCAACCCTTGCAAAGCAGTTAAACGCAATTTTATTGCCTACGAAAGGTACTGTTTTAATAAAAGGAATGGATACCCAAGATGATGAGAACTTGTGGGATATAAGACAATCAGCAGGTATGGTTTTTCAAAATCCAGATAATCAAATTATAGGAACAGTGGTAGAAGAAGATGTAGGTTTTGGTCCGGAAAACATAGGTGTTCCTACTGAAAAAATATGGGAACGCGTAGAAAAGAGTTTAAAAGCTGTAAATATGTTAGACTTTAGAAACAACTCACCCAACAAGTTATCAGGTGGACAAAAGCAACGTGTTGCCATTGCAGGCATTATGGCAATGCAACCTGAATGCATTATTTTAGATGAGCCAACAGCTATGCTTGATCCTACAGGAAGAAAAGAAGTTTTGCAAACAGCTCATGAGCTGAATAAAAAAGAAAATGTTACGGTTATTTTAATTACTCATTATATGAATGAAGTTGTTGATGCTGACAAAATAATTGTTATGGATCAAGGGAAAATAGTAATGCAAGGTGGTCCAAAAGAGATATTTTCTAGAGTAGATGAATTAAAAAGATATCGATTAGATGTTCCACAAGTTACCCAGTTAGCTTATGAACTTAAAAAAGAAGGCATTGACATGCCTGATGGAGTACTAACTATAGAAGAGTTTGCAGATATAATTTGTAATAACATGAAGGGATAAGGCCGATGGCAATAAAAGTAGAAAATCTTAGTTATGTTTATAGCCCAGAAAGTGCCTTTGAAACAGCGGCACTGACAGATATTAACCTCGAGATTAATGATGGTGAATTTATAGGTTTAATAGGCCATACTGGCTCAGGTAAATCCACATTAGTCCAGCACCTAAACGGATTAGTAAAAGCTAGCAGTGGTGCAATTTATTATAACGGAGAAAATATATATAGTGAAAACTATAGTTTAAAAGAACTTAGAACTAAAGTTGGACTAGTATTTCAATATCCTGAACATCAACTATTTGGAACAACTATTTTTGAGGATGTGGCTTTTGGTCCAAGTAATCAAAAATTATCTAAGGAAGATGTTGATAAACGCACAAAAAGGGCACTTAAAATGGTAGGTATAGGAGAAGAACTATATGAAGCATCACCATTTGAGATATCCGGAGGTCAAAAGAGAAGGGTTGCAATTGCAGGAGTACTAGCAATGGAGCCAGATGTTTTAATTTTAGATGAGCCAACAGCAGGACTTGATCCAAAGGGTCGAGATGAAATATTAGAGGAGATTGCAGGACTTCATAAAGAAAATAATATTACAATTATATTGGTTTCCCATAGTATGGAGGATGTTGCAAAATACGCAAACCGTATTATAGTTATGAGTAAGGGTAGTGTAGTTTACAATGATACTCCTAAAAATGTTTTTGCTCATTATAAGGAGTTAGAAAAGATAGGACTTGCTGCACCATCTGTGATATATATTATGAATGAATTAAAAAACAGGGGATTGCAAGTTGGTGTTTCAAGTACAACAGTTAGTGAAGCAAAGGAAGAAATACTTGCAATTATAAGAGAAAGAAAGTTGGGAACAACTGATGTTTAGAGATATAACAATAGGACAATATTATCCGGTGGATTCAATACTTCACAGATTAGACCCTAGGGTTAAATTAGTTGGAACATTACTATATATTATATCATTATTTATTGTTAATAATTACCTTGGATATATACTGGTTTCAATATTTTTAGCTAGCATAATAATTTCATCAAAGGTTCCCCTTAAGTATATATTAAAGGGACTAAGACCGATTTTGTTTTTACTAATATTTACTGTAGGATTTAATTTGTTTTTAACAAGTGGAACTCCTGTATTTAAGTTTTGGATATTTACAATTACAAAAGAAGGAATAGTTATAGCTTCAAAAATGGGATTTAGATTGATATTCTTAATATTGGGTTCTTCGATTATGACATATACAACAACACCCAACCATCTAACAGATGGATTAGAAAGCCTTCTTTGGCCTTTAAGCAAAATAAAGATTCCAGTACATGAAATTGCTATGATGATGTCCATAGCGCTTAGATTTATACCTATTTTGGTTGAAGAAACAGACAAGATAATGAAAGCACAAATGGCAAGGGGCGCTGACTTTGAATCTGGTAATATAATTCAAAGATCAAAGAGTTTAATACCAATCTTAGTTCCCTTATTTGTTTCAGCCTTTAGGAGAGCTAATGACCTTGCAATGGCAATGGAAGCAAGATGTTATCGTGGTGGCAAGGGAAGAACTAAAATGAAACCACTCAAATATGCAAGGAGAGATATAATAATATATACTGTTTTAATAATCTATATTGCTGTGACAATAGCAATAAGAATAATACTCTAATAAAGTTACAAAGTGGTGAATAGATGAAAAGAATTTATTTAAAGATTGCATATGATGGTACAAATTATAAGGGATGGCAAAAGCAACCCAACGCAATTACCATAGAGGGTATACTTAATAATAAATTATCTAAAATACTTGGAGAGAAAATTGAAATAATTGGAGCTAGCAGGACGGATTCGGGAGTTCATGCCTTATGTAATGTAGCGGTTTTTGATACTGAAACTACAATTCCTGCAAGCAGGATATCCCGTGCTCTTAATCGAAGATTACCAAGAGACATTGTTATTCAGGAATCGAAGGAAGTTTCCCCTTATTTTCATCCAAGGGATTGTAAAAGCATAAAAACTTATGAATATCAAATTTTTAATAATAAGTATCCTCTTCCAACAAGAAGACTATATTATTATTTTGTTCATCATAAGTTAAACATAGATGAGATGAAAAAAGGAGCTAAGTACCTTGTAGGGACTCATGACTTTAAAAGTTTTTGCCTAAAAAAAACTAAAACACAAAGCACTGTTCGAACCATCTACAGCATAGATATAGAAAAAAACAATGATTTAATAACCATTACTGTTAAAGGCAATGGCTTTCTTTACAATATGGTTAGATGTATCGTTGGAACTTTAATATATGTGGCTAGGGGAGTTTATCCACCTGAACATGTAAAAGAGATTCTTGATAAGAAAGACAGAAGGTTTGCAGGACCTAATGCCCCCGCCCATGGTTTAATTCTTACAGATACTAAGTATCTTGAAGAAGAGCTAGCATCTAATAAGAAGGCAAAGTAGTCAATTCAAAGAAAATTGACAATTATATTGACAGAGTGAATTAATTATTATATAATTTATCAGTATGACGTGAAAGTGCTTCGCCATGCCCCGGAGAAGTATTTTGACATAAATAACTTAAAAATTTAACAATGAGAAATTAATAATAGGAAATAACCATTATAAGAATATAGTTAAAACTATACTATTCTTATAATTCTAAGGAGGAAAACCAATGAAAAGCTATATGGCTAATCCTGATAAATTGGATAGAAAATGGTATGTTGTTGATGCAACGGGACATACACTAGGACGTCTTTCATCTGAAATAGCTAAGATATTAAGAGGTAAGCATAAACCAATTTATACACCACATGTGGATACGGGTGATTTTGTTATTATTACTAATGCTGACAAAATCAAAGTTACAGGTAATAAATTAGAACAAAAAGTATATTATAATCATTCACAATACATCGGTGGACTAAAAGAAACAACATTAAAAGAAAAGCTAGAAAAGAAACCTACAGATGTTATTACTCTTGCAGTAAAGGGAATGCTTCCAAAAGGGCCTTTAGGTAGAAAAATGTTGAAGAAACTGTTTGTATATGCTGGTCCAGATCACAAACATGAAGCGCAAAACCCTGAAGATCTTAAGATTACTTATTAATAAGAGAAGTTGAAAGGAGGAAATAACATTGGCTAAAATGAAATATTATGGAACTGGAAGAAGAAAAAGTAGTATAGCTAGAGTTTATCTAGTACCTGGTACTGGTAAAATTACAATAAATAAAAGAGATATAGATGAATATTTAGTTTTAGAAACTTTAAAGACAATTGTTCGTCAACCATTAGTAATAACTGAAACAACTGACAAGTATGATGTACTTGTTAATGTACATGGTGGAGGATTTACAGGTCAAGCAGGTGCAATAAGACACGGTATAGCAAGAGCGTTACTTGAGGTTGATAGTGAAGAATATCGTCCTGTACTTAAAAAGGCTGGTTTACTAACAAGAGATCCAAGGATGAAAGAGAGAAAGAAGTACGGCTTAAAGAAAGCACGTCGTGCTCCACAGTTCTCAAAAAGATAATATTTGGGACCCTTGTAAGTATAATGAATGGTCTTTTGCTGGATTTTAAAACTAGGGATGTTTTTTGAATAGAGTTATCTATTCAAAGAACATCTTTTTAATTTTGTCTGTAATGGCAATTGATAGCCTGGTGGAACTGTTTCAGCTGTTAGTTGAATTCGCATTAAAAACTCTCTTTAGCGGTCATTTTTTTTGTCAAGCAAGTTATTATAAAACAAAAAGCGGAAGAGTCTTAGTATGACGCAGCAACAGTTGGCAGATATGTCTACGCTTGACACCTTGATTAACAAAGAATATAATTAGAAAGAAAAATACAAACAAAAGGTATCAGGGGAGGGACTTTATGGCAAGTATATATTATGAAAGTTTATCAAGAGAGTATAAGAAAAAGTTGAAAAAGAGAGAACTACCAGAAGAATCAGTAAAGAGTTTATTTATATCAATTGCAAGGAGATATAATGAAAAGAAGAAAGGGATGAAATTAGCATCTGTTATATGCATTAGCTCTTTTCTATTGCTTGGAATTATGTGGGTTGTAAAAAAAATACAAGATGGTGATTTAAACATTTCTCTTTTTGGATTTTCAATTATTTTGCCTTTACTAATTCTTCTATTTATATTAGTGTTAACTTATTATTTGGCTATGGCTAAAGTGCCTCTGCAGTTTTTTAGTTGTCTTAAAAGAGGGTATCCAGAATTAGCCGAAAAGTATAACTTTGAAGCAATTAGAAATTACATTGATGAAGAAACAAATGAATATGCTACAAAAAGTAGTGAAAACCCACCTGAAATACAGTCTTCTAATTCTTTAGTAATTGAAGATACATTTGATTTAGGTAGAAGTACTGACATTGTGGTTGTGGGCTACTTAGAAGGTACAATGGTTGCTGGTGATGCGATTAATATTGCAAGCGAAAACGTACAGGAAGAAAACTACATTAAAACTAAAATTGTAAGTATTGAAGTGGCTTGTCAGGAGCCTGCTAAAGAAGCATCTAACTGCAATGTGGCTCTAAGAATAAAAGATGGTAAAGGCTATAACATTAAGAAGGGTATGGTAATCTTTAAATAAGTAACTTCACAAGACACAGTACAAACTTATTATGGTATAATTGCTTAAGTAAAAAGGGAAGAATAATATAATAACATTATATTATAGTACTTGAAATAATATATTATTCAGAAAGGCTAGGAGACTTAATGTGAACGTATACTTACAGAAATCAAAAATTTTAAGTTACATTATATTGATAATAGGAACTATATTTATAGCTATGGCAGTTAATTTAGTATATGAACCTTTAGGTATGATTACTGGTGGAGTTACAGGTATTGGTATCGTAATTAAGCATTTTACAGAATCATTTATAGATGGAGGAATACCAGTATGGTTAACTAATATTGTACTGAATATCCCTTTATTTATAGCGGCTTTTTTAATCAAAGGTGGCAAGTTTTTAAAGAAAACCTTAGTTGGTTTAATAAGCCTAACGATAGCCTTGTATTTTATTCCAATCACAAGTGTTGTTGGAGAGGAAATCTTTTTAGCTGCTGTTTTTGGTGGAGTTTTTACTGGTATAGGTTTAGGAATGGTAATTGCATCACCTGGTTCAACAGGTGGGACTGATTTATTAGGTTTGATTATACATCGTTTTTTCCCTCATTTAAACATATCATTTATTATTAACGTTATTGATGGAGTAATAGTATTAGCAGGGGCTATTGTTTTTGGTGTAGAAATCACCTTATATGCAATTGTGGCTTTATATATAACGGCCAAATTTTCCGACAATATTTTAGAGGGTCTTAAATTTGCAAAGATTGCCTATATAGTGTCAGACTCATATGAAGAAATAGCTCAAAAGATTATTGTAGAAATGGACAGAGGAATAACTGGTATAAATGCAAAAGGAATGTATACTAATAAAGAAAAAAACATGTTGTTTTGTGTAGTATCAAAAAAAGAAATAACTCAGTTAATTAATATTGTTTCGCAAATAGACCAAAAGGCCTTTGTAATAGTGAGTGATGCTAGGGAAGTTATGGGAGAGGGTTTTATTGAAAATATACAGTGAAAAGCCCTTAAACCCTAAAAATAATATGAAAAAACACTTATAAAAAAAATTACTATACAAAGTACACAAAATCGAATTTTGCAATTTGTGTAAATGAGACATGGAACTAAAATATTAAATAGTGTATATTATTTTTAGATAGATGTGAAAATAATTAAACTGTTAATAACAGGGAGGAATTATAATGGCAAGTGTATCATTAAGAAACGTTAAAAAAATTTATCCTAATGGATTTGTAGCTGTAAAGGATTTCAACTTAGAAGTTGCGGATGAAGAATTTGTAATATTTGTTGGTCCTTCAGGCTGTGGTAAATCAACAACATTACGTATGATTGCAGGATTAGAAGAAATAACTGAAGGAGAAGTTTACATCGATGACAGATTAGTTAATGATGTAGAACCTAAGGACAGAGATATCGCAATGGTTTTCCAAAACTATGCTCTTTATCCACATATGTCAGTATATGATAATATGGCATTTGGTCTTAAGCTTAGAAAGGTTCCTAAAGACGAAATTGAAAAATTAGTACAAGAAGCAGCTAAGATTCTTGATATTGAACATCTGTTAGATCGTAAGCCTAAGGCTTTATCAGGTGGTCAAAGACAACGTGTTGCTATGGGACGTGCAATTGTTCGTAATCCTAAAGTATTCTTAATGGATGAGCCTCTTTCTAACTTAGATGCGAAGCTAAGAGTACAAATGCGTATTGAGATTTCTAGATTACATCAAAGACTTAATGCAACTATAATTTATGTAACTCATGACCAAGTTGAGGCTATGACACTTGGTACAAGAATTGTTGTATTAAAAGATGGACTTATTATGCAAGTTGATACTCCAAAAAATCTTTACAATAGACCAGACAACCTATTTGTTGCAGGATTTATTGGATCACCTCAGATGAACTTAATGGATGCTACAATAAAAGTTGAAGGTTCCGATGCTTATTTAGTATTTGGAGACAACAAAATTCAACTTCCGGATGCTAAAGCTCAAAAGGTTCTTTCATACGCTGATAAAGAAGTAGTATTTGGTATTCGTCCAGAAGATATACATGATGAAGAAATGTTTATGTCGAATTCACCAGAGAGTATAGTAGAGGCAACTGTTAATGTGTATGAATTACTAGGTTCAGAAGTCAACTTATATCTGCAGGTAGATGAAGGCTTAGATATGATTGCAAGAGTTAATCCTCGTACAACTGCAAAACGTGACGATGTAATTCAAGTAGCTTTTGATACAAGCAAGATTCATGTATTTGATAAAGAAACAGAACAAGTTATCACGAATTAAGAATTATTAGTACTATTTAAGAATATTTATTATAAGAGTGATTATCTTTTTGACTAAGTCAGAACAGATAATCACTCTTTTATTTAATAAAAAGTAGTACATTAAAAAACTTTCCAATAAGAGACAGTAATATTGGCAAACGAATTGACAAGACAGGTAAAAAATAGTATATTTAATATGAAAGTTTGTTGACTTTACAAATGCATAAAGCTTTTAAAGATTTATGTTTTATTCATAATAATTTGTAAATAAAATAACTTAAGTCAATATTAACAAAGGAGAAAGGATGAACATGCTAAAGGAAGGATCAGCCAAAGATAAGGAATCCAGACTTAAAGACATCAATTTTACAGGGATAAGAATGAAGTTGATTATTTACATTATAGTATTAATCTTTGTTGCTATATTTACTGTAAGTATAGTGGCGATTAAGACTTCTTCAGATTCATTAACAAAGGAAGCAGAGCAATCCCTTGAGAATTCTGCAAATGTTTCAGCAAAGTATATTGAAAATGCAATGGAAAGACAAAGAGATTCCCTGGCTTTATTAACTACTAGTGATAGTGTTAAAAGTATGAATTTTGAAAAGCAAAAGGAAATATTAGAAACTCAAATAGGAAATTCTATTTTTTTAGAACTTGGAATTTTAACTGAGGATGGCAATGTTGTTTGTATTAGTAGCGGTGAAAGTTTTACACTTACAGAAACAGATGTTTTGAGAAGGTCTCTTATAGGAAATCTGGGTATTGTAACTGTAGGAATAAATCCTACAAACAATCAAAGAGCTTTAATATATGCATATCCTATAAAAGATGAATCAGAAGAAATTGTTGGTTCATTACTAGGTTATGTTGATATAATAAGTTTGACTAATTTGGCCAAAGAATCTGGAGCTCAAAATGGATATATTGTTGATGGAACAGGTGATACCCTTGCTCACAATGAGGTTGGCAGGGTTTATGGGGGATATAATATATTTGAAGAGGCAAAGAAAGATGAAGAACTTGAAGATTTTTCAAAGGCAATTGAAACATTCGTATCAGAAAAAAACGGAATAGGACAATATAAACTTGGCGAAGACAATATTTACGCAGGCTATAATCTTGTTTTGGGGACAGACTGGATTTTTGTTGAAACGATTGTTGAAGATGAAATGTTACAATCTGTATCAGAGCTAAAAAAACAATTAATAGTAGCTACTGTATTTATCTATATATTTGGCATTCTTTTTGCATTTGCAATTGGAAGTGGTTTTACCAAACCAATTTTACGTGCAATTAATTATGCAAAAAAAATATCAACTTTAGACTTAAGAGAAGAACTTCGTGGGAAGTTATTAGAACGTAAAGATGAAATTAAGGACTTGGCTGAATCATTAAACATAATGACAAGAAACCTTAGAGAAGTTATTGCTGAGATTAACTTCTCATCTGAACAAGTCTCATCTTCTTCAGAAGAACTTACTGCAGTTTCAGAAGAAGTATCTGCATCTATAGAGGAAGTTACAAAGTCAATTAATGAAGTTGCATTAGGCGCATCTAATCAGGCAAGGAATACAGAAGAGGGGACGAAAAAAGCTTATCAATTAGGTCGAGTATTTCAAGAAAATACAATTGCTTTAAATGAACTTATGGTTTCGACCAAAAAGGTTAATAATGTAGTTGAATATGGCTTGAATGATATAAATATACTTTATGAGGCCAATCAGGTTAGTAATATGTCTCATAAAGAAATAAAAGAAGTTATTTTAAAAACTAATGAAAGCGCACAAAAAATTTCAGAAGCAAGTGAAATGATAGAAAATATTGCAGACCAAACAAATTTACTTTCTCTTAATGCAACTATTGAAGCGGCAAGGGCTGGAGAGGCAGGAAAAGGGTTTGCAGTTGTTGCTAGAGAAATTAAAAAGTTAGCACAGCAATCTTCAGAAACTGTTAATGAAATAGCAGACATTGTAAAAGAACTACAATCCAATTCAGATGATGCAGTTGTAACAATTGAAAGGTTATCAGAAGTTGAAAAACGTCAGAACGAAAGTGTTGAGAACAACAAAGAACAATACTTAGAAATTGAATTATCTATGCAAGAGACATCTACTTTGGTAAATAACTTATATGAAACTGGTAATAAGATGGAACAAATGAAAGTTTCCATAATGGAGGTGTTAGAGAGTCTTGCTACAATAGCAGAAGAAAATTCAGCATCAACAGAAGAAACTTCAGCGTCTATGCAAGAACAAAGTGCTTCCATTGATGAAATCGCAAAATCAAGTAGTGATTTATCGGCTTTATCTCAAGAACTTCATAATATTATAAGTAAATTTAAGATTTAGATTTACCATATGGTTATATGTCTTGTGTTAAATATATAAGTTTTATTAAAAAGAGATAAGGAGTTTATAAAACATACTTCTAATCTCTTTTTGATTATATTCTAAAGTTTATTCCTCTAAATGCTTAAGGTTTTGCTTAAAGAGTGTTATAATAATAAAGAGTATTATTAGAGACATTTATTGCAAGTAATATATAAATATTAAACTTAGCTCAAATGAGTTTACTTTTTTTTCAGGCAATGATACTATTATAACAAATAAAGGAGTGAAGTAATGATTTCAAATCAAATTTTGCAAAATACAATCGACGGTTTAAATGGGATTGCACGAGTAGAGTTATGCGTAATGGATACAGAAGGAAAGACGCTTGCTACGACTTTTGATAACAGTGAAAACTATGAGAATGCAGTTTTAGCTTTTGTTAAGTCTCCAGCGGACAGTCAAGTTTTACAAGGGGTTCAATTTTTTAAAGTTTTTGAAGAAAGTCAGTTAGAGTTTGTAATATTAGCAAAGGGTGATAGTGAAGATGTGTATATGGTTGGACAAATAGCAGCATTTAATATTCAAACTCTATTAGTCGCATATAAAGAAAGATATGACAAGGATAATTTCATCAAGAATCTATTATTGGATAATTTGTTATTAGTAGACATATATAACAGAGCAAAAAAACTTCATGTAGAAATAGATGCAAGAAGAGTTGTGTATATTATAGAAACTAGGAATGAGAAAGATACTGGCGCACTTGAAACATTAAGAAGTTTATTCTCTTCTAATTCTAAGTCAAGAGATTTTATCACTGCAGTTGACGAGAGCAATATTATTCTCGTAAAAGAACTAAAAGAAAATGATACCTATGAAGAAGTAAAGAAAACTGCAAGAATTATATTGGACATGCTTAATACAGAAGTAATGGCTCAAGTTAGGGTTGCTTTTGGTACCATAGTGAATGAAATTAAGGATGTTTCAAGAACTTATAAAGAAGCAAAGATGGCATTAGATGTAGGTAAGATATTCTATAGTGATAATAATGTTATTGGTTATAATAGCTTGGGAATTGGTCGTTTAATATATCAATTACCTATTCCACTTTGTAAGATGTTTATTCGTGAAATTTTTGAAGGAAGATCCCCAGATGAATTTGATGATGAAACATTATCTACAATTAACAAATTCTTTGAAAATAATTTAAATGTTTCTGAAACATCAAGACAATTATATATACATAGAAACACCCTAGTGTATCGTCTTGATAAATTGCAAAAGAGTACTGGGCTTGATTTACGAGTATTTGATGACGCAATTACATTTAAAATTGCCCTAATGGTTGTACAATATATGAAGTACATGGAGTCTCAGGAGTATTAAGATGCCAAAAACCAAAAAATTAGATAAGATTTTAAAAGAACAATCTCAAACGCCTATTATATGTCTAGATAATGTATATAAGAACTATCAGAAAGACATTCCGGCATTAAGAGATATTTCAATAAAGATTAATAAAGGTGAGTTCGTTTTTATTGTTGGAGCAAGTGGATCTGGGAAGTCAACACTTATTAAGCTTTTATTAAAAGAAATAGAGCCTACCAAAGGAAAGGTCTATGTGAATAATAAAGATTTGCGTAGGTTACGTCATAGCCAAGTAGCCAAGTATCGTAGAAGCTTAGGAGTTGTGTTTCAAAACTTTCGCTTATTACCTGATAGAAATGTTTATGAGAATGTAGCTTTTGCTCAAAGAGTAATTGATACACCTATATCAGTAATTAGGAGAAGAGTACCAACAGTATTAGCATCTATGGGTCTTGCTGAAAAGTTTGACTCTTATCCTACAGAGATATCAGGTGGAGAACAGCAAAGAGTGGCCTTAGCAAGGGCTCTAGTAAACAACCCATTAATTCTCCTTGCAGATGAACCAACGGGTAATATTGACCCTAAGCAATCCATTGAAATTATGGAACTTTTAGATGATATCAATAAAAGAGGAACCACGGTTATAGTAGTAACTCACAACAGAGAAATAGTAGATATAATGCAAAAGCGAGTAATTACCTTACATAATGGTAAGTTAATTAGTGATGAACCAAAAGGTGGATATTCCAATGAGTCTTAGAACATTTATATACAGTATAAAGCAAGGGGTTAAGAATATTGCTAGAAATCGAATGTACTCCTTAGCATCCATTGGTACGATAACTGCTAGTTTATTTCTATTTGGAATTCTCTTTTTTGTTATGGCTAATTTTCAAAGTGCATTAAAAACAGCAGAGACATCAGTAGGTATAACTGTTTTTTTTGATAAAGGGATTAGTCAAACAAGAATTGTTGAAATAGGTAGTGAAATTAGAGAAAGAAAAGAAGTTAAGCAGGTTGATTTTTTATCTGCAGAAGCTAGTTGGGAACAATACAAGGAAGAATACTTAAGTGAGGAATTAGTTGAAAGTTTTGGAGATGATAATCCATTAGAAGATTCTGATTCATATACAATATACTTATATGATACCCAGGATCAAGGGTTAATAGTTGAATTTCTCGAAGAAATAGATGGAATTAGAAAGGTTAATTATTCCGCTGATATTGTAGATTCATTTTCTAAAATAAATTCAATCATTGCCACGGTTTCTGTATCAGTTATAATTATATTAATTTCAGTTTCTGTTTTCCTTATCAATTCTTCAGTAACAATGGGAGTAACAGCTAGAAAAGAAGAAATATCAATTATGAAGTTGCTAGGTGCTACTAATAGCTTTATTTCTGCACCATTTGTAACAGAAGGTATTATAATTGGTATAATCGGCTCACTTATTCCTTTATTTATATTATATTTTATATATAATCGAATACTAATTTTTATTTCAGAGAAGTTTATGAATGTTTTTAAAACAATTCAATTTGCAGATATATCTGATGTATTTTCAGTTCTAACCCCTTTAATATTAATAATAGGGATTGGAATCGGATTTTTGGGTAGTGTCAATACAGTTAGACGTCAGATTAAGAAGGTGGAGGTTTCTTAATATGAGAAAACATAATAAAAGAGGAATACTTATTATTTTAGTGTTTATAATGATAGTAGGAGTTTTTCCTTCTTCAATTGCTGCTAATGAATTAAGTGATGCCAAAAAAGAAAAGGAAGCTTTAGAACAAAAGAAAAAGGATATAGATAATAAGATTGCATCCTTGGAAAGTGAAAAAACTGATATAGTTAATTATATTGAAAAATTAGATCTTCAGTTAAATGAATTAACAAAGCAGATTAATACACTTATTGTTGAGATAGAAGAAGCCGAGGTGGATTTAAAAGTAACACAAGAAGAATTAGAAAAAGCAAAAGCACATGAAGAAAAGCAGTACGAAAGTATGAAAAAAAGGATTCAATACATATATGAAAACGGTGAACCGTCATATCTTGAAATACTAATTGAATCAAAGGATATTTCAGAGTTTTTAAATCAGGTTGAGATACGTTCAAAAATTACTGAATATGATAACAACCTTCTAGATGAATATAACAAGATTACTCAAAAAGTTATCGAAAAGGAAGAAGAGTTAGAAGAAAAACTTGCAAGCCTAAAGCTTATGCAAGAAGAGTTAGAGTATGAGCAAGAGGCTGTAGAGACTTTAGTTCAAGCTAAAGGTGAGGAACTTGCTAGACATGAAGAACAATTAATAGCAAGTGAAAATGTGGCTAGGGAATATGAAGCTGAACTAGAAGCAAAGCTTGCTGAAATACAGCATCTAGAGGAAGAAGAGAGAAGAAGACAAGAAGAAGAACTAAGACGCAAGCAAGAAGAGGAAAGAAAGCGTAAAGAGGCAGCAGAACGTAAGAGATTAGAAGAGGCGAGGAGAGCAGCAGAAGCAGAAGCAGGAAACAACAATTCTTCTGAAAGCAGTAATGCAAATAGTGGAAGTCATACTGGCACTGGAGTTTTTACTTGGCCTACACCGTCAAGTCGTCGAATTACTTCGTATTATGGATGGCGTATACACCCTATTTTTGGCAACAATAGACTTCATACCGGAATAGATGTTGGAGCACCTTATGGAACTAATATTGTTGCTGCTGACTCTGGAAGAGTAGTGGAAGCAGGATATAATGGTGGTTATGGAAACTGTGTTAAAATTGACCATGGAAATGGCATTGAAACTTTATATGCCCATTGCTCTCAACTAGTAGTTAATGTGGGTGACACTGTTAATAGGGGACAAATAATTGCTTATGTTGGCTCAACTGGAAATTCCACGGGTCCACATTTACACTTTGAAGTAAGAGTTAATGGTGGTCACACTAATCCACTTGGTTATGTAAACTAAAAAAGGATGATTATTAAATGAAGAATAAATTTTGGGCAGGCTTTTTATCTGGTTTAGCAGGAGCGATTTTACTAATTACTATTGGTTTTGCTGTAATTAGCATACTACCTATTAGCAATGATAACTTTGGCAAAGGTAAAGAATTATCTACATCAGACAAGGCAGACTCTGACAAAGTAGATGATATAGTAAAGAAACTAGAAAAATTAGATAAAGTAATTGACAAGAATTATATGGAGGAAGTGGATGAGGAAGCTTTAGTCGAGGGCATTTATAAAGGCTATGTTGCTGGACTTGGGGATCCTTATTCAAATTATTTCACGCGTCAAGAATACAAAGACTTAATGGAATCCTCAAGTGGTGTTTACTTTGGAATTGGTGCCAGTGTTAGTCAGGATATAACAACTGGTATTATTAAAATCGTAAAACCATTTGTATCTAGTCCAGCCTATGAAGAGGGTTTGCTTCCTGAAGATATTCTCTATAAGGTAGATGGTGAAGAGGTTACTGGTAAGGATTTAACAGAAGTAGTAAGTAAGATAAAAGGCCCAGAAGGAACCACAACAGACTTAACTATAATTCGTGAAGGAGAAAACGATGAACTAGAGTTTGTCGTTCCTAGAAGAAAAATAGAAATACCTACAATTGAGCACGTCTTGCTTGATAATCAAATAGGATATATAAGTATCTTAGAATTTGATCAGGTAACCGTGCAACAATTTAAAGATGCAATTGAAGAATTAGACAGTCAAGGGCAAAGAGGTTTAATAATTGATGTCAGGGATAATCCGGGTGGATTATTAGATGCTGTTTCAGAGATGCTAAACCGCATATTACCAGAAGGTTTAATAGTATATACAGAAGACAAATATGGCAAACGTGAAGAAATAAGATCAGATGGGAAGGAATCCTTTGACAAACCACTAGTTGTTCTAACAAATGGCAACAGTGCGAGTGCATCTGAAATATTTGCTGGAGCTATTCAAGATTATGAAATTGGAACCATAGTAGGTACAACAACATTTGGGAAAGGTATTGTTCAATCAATATTCCCTTTTTCTGATAAATCAGCTATAAAAGTAACAGTATCCAAGTATTTTACCCCTAAAGGAAGAGATATTCATGATATTGGAATTAATCCTGATGTAGAAGTAGAATTAAATGAAGAATTAAGACGTAAAGTAGTAATAGAAAAAGACGAAGATAATCAACTACAAAAAGGAATTGAAGTCCTAGAAGATATAATAAATGAACAATAAGAAACTGTAATGAATAAATAGAGATAGCAGGCGCCATTAGCTGATGGAGCCTGCTATCTATATCCTACTAAAGGAAACAGAACAAATATTCGATTTATATTGAAATTGTGCTAGCTTTATGTTATATTTTATTGTGCCAGTGAATGAAGAATATATGATATTTATTTTTGTTTTAAGAAAGGATGGCGAGTATGGGTAACTTTAATCTCGTTTCAGAATATAAGCCTATGGGTGACCAACCTGAGGCTATAGAACAACTTATTAAAGGCTTCCAAGAAGGTAATCAATTTCAGACCTTACTAGGTGTTACGGGTTCAGGTAAGACATTTACGATGGCTAATATTATAGAAGCACTTAACAGACCAACTATTGTAATTGCCCATAATAAGACTCTTGCAGCTCAACTTTACGGAGAGTTTAAAGAGTACTTTCCAGATAATGCAGTTGAATATTTTGTTAGTTATTATGATTACTATCAGCCAGAAGCCTATGTGGCTTCAAGTGACACTTATATTGAGAAGGATTCAGCAATTAATGATGAGATAGATAAGTTAAGACATTCAGCTACAGCGGCACTTTCAGAAAGAAGAGATGTAATTATAGTTGCTAGTGTCTCCTGTATATATGGAATTGGTGACCCTATTGATTATCTAGATATGGTTCTTTCTCTTAGGCCAGGGATGATAAGGGATAGAGATGAAGTATTGCATAAGTTAGTTGACTTGCAGTACACTAGAAATCAAATGGATTTTGGACGAGGTACTTTCCGGGTTAATGGAGATGTAGTAGAAGTTTTTCCAGTTTCATCAGATGACCAAGCTGTACGAATAGAGTTTTTTGGTGATGAGGTAGAAAGAATTACTGAGATAGATACTTTAACAGGAGAAATTTTATCCACCTTAGAACATGTGGCAATATTTCCTGCTTCTCATTATGTTGTTTCAAAGGAGAATTTAGAGAGGGCAATTGGAACTATAAAAAAAGAATTAGAAGAAAGAATTCGTTATTTTAAAAGTGAGGACAAGCTTTTAGAAGCTCAAAGAATTAGTGAAAGAACGAATTTTGATATAGAGATGTTAAGAGAAACTGGTGTTTGTTCAGGAATAGAGAACTATTCTAGACATATGTCTGGCTTAGAACCAGGTAGCACACCTCATACGTTAATTGACTATTTCCCAGACGACTATTTAATTATAGTTGATGAGTCTCATATGACTATACCACAGATTAGAGGTATGTATGCAGGGGATAAAGCAAGAAAGACAAACTTGGTTGACTATGGATTTAGATTACCGTCAGCCCTTGATAATAGACCATTGAATTTTGATGAATTTGAATCAAAGATTAATCAAATGCTCTTTGTATCGGCAACACCATCAAAGTATGAGACTTCACATGAACTAATGAGGGTAGAACAAGTAATAAGGCCGACAGGTCTTTTAGATCCAAGAGTTGATGTGCGTCCTGTAAAAGGGCAGATAGACGATTTAATTAGTGAAATAAGAAAAGAAACTAAGAAAAAACGTAAGGTTATGGTTACAACACTAACAAAGCGTATGGCAGAAGACTTGACTGACTATATGAAGGAAGTAGGAATTAGGGTGGAATACTTGCATTCCGATATAGACACCTTAGAACGTTCTGAGATAATTAGAGATATGAGATTAGATGTATTTGATGTATTAGTAGGGATAAACTTATTAAGGGAAGGTTTAGATATTCCGGAGATATCTTTAGTTGCCATATTAGATGCTGATAAGGAAGGCTTTCTTCGTTCAGAGACTGCATTAATACAGACTATAGGCCGAGCTGCCCGTAACGAGGACGGTCGAGTGATTATGTATGCTGATAGAATTACAGACTCTATGGGTATGGCTATAGATGAAACTAACAGAAGAAGGGCTATTCAGGCTAGATATAATGAAGAACATGGCATTACACCAACTACCATTAAGAAGAGGGTACATGATGTTATTAGTATTTCTAAGAAAGTAAAAGAAGATAATTATGAGTTAGAAAAAGATTTTGAATCTATGAATAAGAAAGAACTAAAAGAAGTAATAAAGAAGGTTCAAAAAGATATGAATTCTGCTGCAACAGAACTTAACTTTGAAAGAGCAGCAAAATTACGTGATCACATGATTGAATTAAAGAAGTATTTAAATAATATTGACTAGTAGAAATTTTAAATAGATTAACAAACACTTTATTAGTGAGAGGATATTGAGAATATATAATGAAAGACAATAAGAAGTACATTAGAATAAAAGGTGCAAAAGAGAACAACTTAAAAAGCATTGATTTGAACATACCAAGGGACTCATTTATTGTAATGACAGGACTTAGTGGTTCAGGTAAGTCATCTTTGGCATTTGAAACAATATACGCAGAAGGACAAAGAAGATATATGGAATCACTATCTTCTTACGCAAGACAATTTTTAGGTCAGGTTGACAAACCTGATGTAGAAAGTATAGAGGGTCTGCCTCCAGCTATATCAATTGATCAAAAGTCTACGAATCGTAATCCCCGTTCTACTGTAGGAACAGTTACAGAGATTTATGATTATTTTCGTTTGCTTTATGCAAGAATAGGTGTACCCCACTGTCCTAATTGTGCTAAGGAAATCAATAAACAAACAGTTGACCAAATGGTAGATTCTATTATGAAACTAGAAGAAAGAAGTCGGATTCAGTTACTTGCTCCAGTAGTAAGTGGGCGTAAGGGAAGACATGAAAAGGTATTAGAGCAAGCTAGAAAGAATGGTTATGTCCGAGCTATTATTGATGGTCAATTATATGAACTTAGTGAAGATATTCAACTAGATAAAAATAAAAAACATAATATTGATATAGTAGTAGACCGTCTAATAATAAAGGATGGTATGCAAAGGCGCTTGTCTGATTCTATCGAAATAGTATTAAAGCTTTCAGATGGCTTACTTGTTGTAGACGTAGAAGGAGAAAGGATTGTATATAGTGAGAATTTTGCTTGTACAGATTGTAATATTAGTATTGGTGAATTAGAGCCACGTAGTTTTTCGTTTAACAGTCCTTTTGGAGCTTGTGAAAAATGTCATGGACTTGGTCATAAGATGGAATTTGATGTTAATCTTATGATGCCAGATATGAATATGAGCATTGCAGAAGGCGCTATAGTAGTTCTAGGTTGGCAATCGGTCAGTAAGAAGACAAGCTATACAAGGGCTGTTTTAGATGCATTAGCAAAAGAATATAAGTTTGACTTAAATACTCCTTTTAAGAAGTATCCTAAGAAGATACAAGATATCATATTATATGGAACCAAAGGGAAAAAGGTAACTGTGCACTATCAAGGTCAACGAGGTAAAGGCGTATATGATGTGGCCTTTGAAGGACTAATTAGAAATGTTGAAAAACGTTATAGGGAAACAAGTGCTGAGACTTCAAAGCAAGAGTACGAAAGTTTTATGAAGATTACTCCTTGTAAAGAATGCGGAGGAAGACGTTTAAAGAAAGAATCTCTTGCTGTTAAGGTAGGGGATAAGAATATTGCTGAAGTAACCAATCTTTCTATTAAGGATCTACAAAGATATCTTGAGAATTTAAAATTAAGTGAAAGTCAGCAACAGATTGGTAGACTAGTCTTAAAGGAAATAAAGGCAAGAGTTATGTTTCTTCTTGATGTTGGATTAGAATATCTCACTCTGGCCAGAGAAACATCCACACTTTCTGGTGGTGAAGCACAAAGGATTCGTCTGGCTACGCAAATTGGTTCTGGACTTGTAGGTGTTGCTTATATTTTAGATGAACCTAGTATAGGACTTCATCAAAGAGATAACCATAAACTTTTAAGGGCATTAAACAATTTAAAAGATTTAGGTAATACATTAATTGTTGTAGAACATGATGAGGAAACAATGCAAGTTGCAGAAGTTATTGTGGATATAGGACCTGCTGCAGGCAAAAAAGGTGGAGAGATAGTTGCCGTTGGAACTATAGAAGATATAATTAATGAGCCAAGATCGATTACTGGTGATTATTTGAGTGGTAGAAAGATTATACCTGTTCCAAATAGTAGGCGAAAGCCAAGTGGTTTCCTAAGTATAAAAGGTGCTGCAGAGAATAACTTGAAAAATATTGATGTTAAATTACCTTTAGGGGTAATAACATGTGTAACGGGAGTATCAGGTTCAGGTAAAAGTTCGCTTGTTAATGAAATTATATATAAAAGGTTAGCCCAAGATTTAAACAGAGCAAGAACAAATCCTCCCGGCAAACATAAAGATATCAAAGGAATAGAACAACTAGACAAGGTAATTAATATTGACCAGTCACCTATTGGAAGAACACCTAGATCGAATCCAGCTACTTACACAGGTGTATTTGATTATATAAGAGACTTATTTGCCATGACCCCTGATGCTAGAATGAAAGGATATAAAAAGGGTCGTTTTAGTTTCAATGTAAAAGGTGGGCGCTGTGAAGCTTGTAGAGGTGATGGAATTTTAAAAATAGAGATGAATTTCTTGCCAGACGTCTATGTTCCTTGTGAAGTGTGTGATGGAAAAAGGTACAACAGAGATACCTTACAAATAAAATACAAGGACAAAACAATATTTGATATATTGGATATGACTATTGAAGAAGCTTTAGAATTTTTCAAACCTATACCTAAAATTCACAGGAAGTTAGAAACCCTTGCTAATGTAGGATTAACCTATATAAAACTTGGACAACCATCAACTACCTTATCAGGAGGAGAGGCACAGAGGATTAAGTTAGCTACAGAATTAAGCAAAAGTAGTACTGGAAAAACTGTATATATCTTAGATGAACCAACTACAGGATTACATTTTGCAGATGTTCATAAGCTTGTTGATATTCTTCAAAGGCTTACAGAAGGTGGCAATACAGTCTTAGTTATTGAGCATAATCTAGACGTTATTAAAGTCGCTGATTATATAATAGATATGGGTCCAGAAGGTGGAGACCGCGGTGGTACAGTAATAGCAAAAGGAACACCAGAAGAATTAGCCCAAGTAGAGGAATCTTACACAGGTCAATATTTAAAAGGAATACTTGGGGATTTCAATAGTAAGCAAACTAAAATAGTATAAGATAAAAGAGGTGGAGATTATGGAAAGTGATTTTTTTGCAATGATTTCAAGAATGAAGTACATTAAACGTTGGTCTCTTATGAAGAATTCTTCGCCAGAGAATCTTAGCGAACATTCATTAGAGGTTAGTATGTTAGCTCATTGTTTGGCTGTTATTAGTAACAAGAGATTAGGCAACAATTTAAATGTTGAAAAGGTAGCTTTAATTGCCCTTTATCATGACTCCACGGAAATAATTACTGGAGATATGCCTACCCCTATCAAGTATTTTAATAAATCAATACAAGGTTCTTACAAGGAAATCGAAAGACAAGCAGCACAGCGATTACTCAATATGCTTGCAGAAGATTTAAGGGATGAATATACAGACTTGTTTGTTCCCCGAAAGGAAGATGAATATTTATGGAAATTAGTAAAGGGAGCAGATAAGTTATCAGCCTTAATAAAATGTATTCAAGAAGAGAATGCGGGAAATACAGAGTTTATATCTGCCAAGAATAGTACCCTAGAATTAATAAAGGAACTTAATATAGAGGAAGTAAATATTTTTATGGAAGAATTTATTCCATCATATAGTAAAACTTTAGATGAGCTTGGCTAAAGTAATCTTGATAAAGTATTAAATAATTACTTAAATTGTGCTAAAATAGAAAGCACATAGAAGCTATATACTTTAGGAGGTAAGGATGAAACAAGATAGGATTTTAATTATAGATTTAGGAAGTACTAGTAATACAGACATAGCTAGAGAAATACGTTCACTAGGTGTATATACTGAGATATACCCTCATGATTTGAGCCAGGAAGAATTAGATAAACTTGAAAATGTAAAAGGAATAATACTAAATGGTGGAGAGAACCGTATAGTAGATGGAACAGAAATAGATGCATCCAAGGCCTTATATAACATGGAAGTACCCTTTTTATCAGTTGATCATAAAGGAACTAAAGCTTGGTCAGATACTGAAGATGAAAGAAAAAAAGTATTAGAGGCTTTTGTCTTTGATGAATGTAAGGCTAAGGCAAACTGGAATATTGAGAATTTTATTAGGGAACAGGTTAATTTAATAAAGGAACAGGTAGGGGACAAAAAGATACTACTTGCTCTCTCGGGAGGCGTTGATTCCTCTGTTGTTGCAGCGCTTCTTCTTAAGGCAATAGGAAAGAATCTTGTATGTGTTCATGTTAATAATGGGCTTATGCGAAAAGGTGAATCAGAAGAAGTTATAGAAGTGTTTGGAAAGAGGATGGGAGACAATCTTATCTATATAGAGGCAAAGGACAGATTTTTAGATAAACTTGCTGGAGTTGAAGATCCTGAGGAAAAGAGAAAAATTATCGGCAATGAGTTTATTTATATATTTGAAGAAGAGGCTCGGAAGTTAGATGGAATTGATTTTTTAGCTCAAGGAACCATATATCCAGATATTATTGAATCTGGAACAAAGACAGTTAAGGCTGTAAAAAGCCATCATAATGTTGGTGGACTTCCAGAAGATATGCAATTCGAATTAATAGAGCCACTAGATATGCTTTTTAAGGACGAGGTTAGGGAATGTGGGCTAGCTCTAGGCTTACCAGAGTCAATGGTCTTTCGTCAACCATTTCCAGGGCCAGGGCTTGGAGTTCGCTGTCTTGGTGCTATAACAGAAGATAGATTAGAGGCTATTCGTGAATCTGATGCTATTTTACGTGAAGAATTTAAAAAAGCAGGGCTAGAAGGCAAGGTGTGGCAGTACTTTACTGTTGTGCCCGACTTTAAATCTGTGGGAGTTAAGGATCATAAAAGAAGTTTTGAATGGCCGGTAATTCTTCGTGCAGTTAATACGGTTGATGCAATGACAGCAGAAATTGAGAGAGTGCCATATGATGTACTTGATATAATAACTGAAAGAATAACTCATGAAGTGCCAGGTATAAATCGTGTACTTTATGACTTGACACCGAAGCCAACTGGAACGATTGAGTGGGAATAGTTTGAGCAAGAGCAAGTGCCATGAAATATTATAATGATAGAACCTGATAAAAGAAAGGAGTTAATTTATGGATAATGAAAATAAAAATAAGGAGTCAAAGACTATAGGAAATTCTGATGAGCAAAACTCAAAATTTGTTCATACAAGCTCGTACAAGATTACACCTGAAGATGGTTGGATTGA